>NKIK01000026.1 GCA_002256115.1 Burkholderiales bacterium PBB3 | reverse complement strand
CAATCCGGTGGAGTATTTGTGGGCCTGGCTCAAACGCCACGCTATGGCCAACTACTGCCCGAACAACCTGAGCGAATTGCAGACAACCGCGCGCAACAAGCTCAAGAGTGCGCAAAGACGCCCCACGATCATCGCCGCTTGTTGGGCGCAGGCAAAATTGTGGTGATGTCATGATTTACGAAAACGTCAATAGGTCACTTCGCCGCCCGCGGCCAGGAGAACTGCGCAGGCAAAACGCTCTGCTCCGTGTCCCCCGCCCGCTTTGCGGGCTCCTCCTTGACCTGCGCAGACCGCTTTGCCTGCCCAGTTCTCAGGCTCTCAGCCCTTGCAGCTTTTCCACACGCGCCGAAAATCCCGCGCCGAGCCAAAACCGCAGGCCTGCGCCAAGCGCTCTTGCGATAGCGTGGGGTTCTGCGCCAGCATCTCTTGCGCACGCGCAATACGCAGTTGCTGCTGATAAGCCACCGTGCTGATACCCGTGTGCAACGCAAACAGGCGGCTCAGGTGGCGGGCGCTCACACAGGCTACTTCGGCCAGCTCTTCCAGGGTCCAACTGCGCTCAGGTTCGCGGGCCACGGCGTCTTGCGCGCGGTGCACTGCGGGGTGCATGTGGTTGCGGTGTGCCAGCCAGGGCGACATTTGCGGATCGTGTGCGCCACGGCGCTGGTACATCACCAGCCGGCGCGCCAAGCGTGCGGCCAGTTCGGGGCCCGCCGCCTGCTCCACGATATAGAGCGCCAGGTCAATGCCGGTGGTGATGCCTGCGCTGGTCAGCACGCGGCCATCGTCGACAAAGATGCGATCCGTCACCACCTGGGCGGTGGGCGCGCAGGCTTGCAGATCGGCAATCAGCGTGTGGTGGGTCGTGCAGTGTCGACCGTCCAGGCAGCCCGCCTGCGCCAGCAGCAGTGCGCCTGAGCAAATGCTAGCCAGGCGCGTGTCAGCCTGCGGCGCCGTCTTGAGCCACTGCACTACGCTGCGGGCGGCTTCGGTGGCGTAGTCTTCGGCCTCGTTGCTGTTGCCCACGATCAGCACCAGGCTGCGCGGCGGCAGTTGTGCGGGCAAGGGCTCTAGGCCCGACAAACCGGTGCCGAGGGAGGTGCTGATATGCGCCTGCGGCCCGCAGGTATGCAGTGCAATCGGCGCGCCCATGTCGGCCGCCATGCGCAGCGCCTCGGCCGGGCCCGCGTAGTCCAGCATCAGCACATTGGGCGTGAGCACCAGGTAGATGGACAGCTTCAGTTCTTCCATGTCATTGCGTTGGAGTCGATGTTTTGAAACGCGCAAATAAGGGTGCTCCAAATACATTCACCAGCAGCCCCGCCATCAGCAACGCACCGCCTGCAAAGTGAATGGGCCGCAGTGCCTCACCAAACACCAGCCAGCCCGTGGTCAGCCCCACGATGGGCACCAGCAGCGTGAACGGCGCCACGCGGTTGGTGGGGTAGCGGGACATCAGATATGTCCACAGCCCATAGCCCAAGAGCGTGGCGGCCCAAGCCAGGTAGGCGATGGCAGCGAAGGCGGTCAGGTCGATGTGCTGCAGCGCCCGCAGCATCGCGTCTGGTCCTTCCAGCCAGGCGGATAGGCCCAGAAACGGCAGCGGTGGCACCAGGCTGGCCCAGACCACAAACGCCAACTGGTTCATGGGCCCGTAGCGCCCCACCGCGCGGGTGACGATGTTGCCGCAGGCCCACATCACAGCAGCCGCGATGGTGAGCAAAAAGCCCAGCAGCGGCATAGACACGCCTTGTGCGACTCCGGTTGCGCTGCCGATCAGCACCAACCCCACGGCGGCGAGCAAAAGGCCCGCCATCTGATTGCCTTGCCAGCGCTCCTTGAGCCACCAGGCTGTCAGTAGCAGTGTGAAGAAGGACTGCGACTGCAACACCAGCGAGGCCAAGCCCGAAGGCATGCCTACATGGATGGCGCTGAACAAAAACGCAAACTGCCCCACCGAGATGGTGAGGCCGTAGGCCAGGTACAGGCGCAGCGGCACCTTGGGCGGTTTGAGGAACAGCAGCGCGGGGAACGCCGCTAGCATGAAGCGCAACGCGCCCAGCAGCAGCGGCGGGATGCCCACCACGCCCACCTTGATGACCGCAAAGTTGATCCCCCAGACCAGGATGACCAGCAGGGCCAGCGCCAGGTCTTTGGGCCGCATGGGCAGGCTGTCGCTCACGCAGCCGCCGCCTGTGGCGGTGTGGCGCAGCCCTGCGGCTTGAACACGCGCGTGGTGGATGGTGGGTTATTCGCCAGCTTGCCCGCAGGGCGAATGGGGCGCGGCGCAAAGCCACCGCCGCAGTTGGGGCACACGCCCAGCAGGTGGGTGTCGACACAGTCTGCACAAAACGTGCATTCAAATGAACAGATGCGGGCGTTGGTGGCTGAGGGTGGCAGGTCCACATTGCAGCATTCACAGCTGGGGCGCAGTTGCAGCATGGCAATTCCTTTTATGCGGCCAGATCGGCCAGGCAAGTATCCACATCCACGATGCGCGCAAAGCGGTCCGCCAACACCAGCTCGGTGCGCGTGGTGATCTCTTCGGCGCTGAAGGTGCGGCCACTGCCAGCGTGTGTCATGGGAAAGGTCAGCGTGGCTTCGGACACAAAGTCCACGTCATAGCCCAGGTCTGCGCCCACGCGGGCGGTGGTCTCGCAGCACTGCTCAGTGCGGATGCCGCTGATGATGAGCTTGGTGACGCCCTGGCGGCGCAGCCACAGGTCCAGGCCGGTGTCGGTGAACGCGTTGTGCGTGTGTTTGTCAAAACGTACAGTGGGGTCACCAGGCAACCACGGCAAGGGTTTGACAAAGCCGGACTCAGGCAAGAACGGTCCTGCACGCCCCACGTGATAGATGTGCACTACCGGCACACCCGCTGCGCGGGCGCCCGCATCCAGCTTCAGCAGCGCCTGCTGAAACGGCGCATGGATGCCCTGCGACCAGAAGGGCATTTGGGCGAAGGATTCTTGCACATCGATGATGATGAGGGCGGCTTTGGGTTTGGCAGATGAGGACATTTGAGGACACTATTGAAATGTAATGAATCTACTGTAGCCCATACGGATATTGCGCGTAAGGCGTATCAATGCCAATTTGAGGACAAAAACAGCCACCATAGTATCGTTCGTACCTGTGCGGTAGCATAGCCACTCACATAGGACGCAATATGGCCGCACAAGTAACGCTTCACCTGGGTGCTGAAAGTAGCCTCGTGAACCATCACCCCCTTGCCTTGGGCTACGCAAGCCTGGCGCGCCAATGGATGCACCACACGCCGCCCACTCCACTGGACATCGAACACGCCATCGAGCAGACCGAAGACAAGGTGATGCCCTTGGCAGCCAAGCTGGAGCGCACAGAACAGTTGCTTCTGCGCGGGGACGGTGCTGCGTTGATTCTGCAAGGTATGGGTGCTGCGCCGGATGCAACCCTGCGCTGGCGCTTGGATGAAGTGGAAGACCTCTTCAACCGCATCGCCATGGTGAGCGAGGGCCGCCCCATGGGTCAGGAAGCCTTGCCTACGTCGCCGGAGTTTTATGCGGCGATGGTGATTCTGCGGGAGAGCTTGCACCACCTGCGATTTAGTGAGGTGGTGTTGCAGGCGTAGTGACTTGATAAGCCAAAAAAATGAAAAACGAATGGTCTGTACAAGAAAGAATCAAGTACCGATCAGAAGCCGATCTGGTACAAAACCATTGCAATCAAGCGGCCCGTAGAACTCGCCTTGGTTCAAACAACTGACCGTTCATTGGCAGGGTTTGCGCGTCTTCGCATTGGGTCAGATAGTGCGCCAATGCTTTGGCCACGTATTCAGCGAGCTTGACCGGCACTGCATTGCCGATTACTTGCTCCACATCGGACTTGGAGCCAGGCAACTTGAACTTTGCAGGGAATGTTTGAATCAGTGCCCGTTCTTGTGTTGTTAAAGAACGGATACCCTCGCCGACTGGCACGGGGTCACCCGCGTGTCCTGGATACCCTTTTGGAATGGGACGATTCACGCCTCGAATGGTCGGACTCGGCTCGTCGATACTAAAAACGGCCCGCCGTGCATAGGATCGCGGGTGGCGATAGTAGTGCTCAAAGGGGAGTTTGTTGCGAAAGTACTGCCGCAAAGTCATCGGCTGATCACTCAGGCCGCTCGTCAATGCGTGATCCAAAAAACCATCTTTCCCGTTTAGCTGACCGAGCACTATGAGCCGCTTGCGTGATTGTGGTGCACCGCAATGTGCCGCATTGAGGAGCTGAATGGTGAGGCCATAGCCAGCACGTTTGAAAATGTCCAAAGCAGCTTTGAATGCGTTGGAAGTGGCCGCTCTAGCTACGTTTTCCATCAGAAAGAATGACGGGCGGTACTGAGAAATCACATTGGCATAGTTGATCGTCAGGCTGGCCCGACCACCACCCTCATCACGTTTGCCCGCGCTTGAAAAATCTTGGCATGGCGGGCCGCCAATGATGAGGTCTGGTCGATAGCTGTCCAGCAATTGGAGAGTCTCGTATTCGTTGGACAAATCCAAGGAAACCGCTTCGTGACCAGGAAAGTTTGCGCGATATACATCAAGCGCGGGCTGCCAGTTTTCCACGGCACAGACAACGTTGAAGCCTGCTTGCTGAAAGCCCAAGCTGAGCCCCCCCCCACCGGCAAAAAAGTCAATAGTCTTTAAGGTCACGTGGTACCTCCGAACAAATCAGTTGAAAAGTACAAGATGGCATCGAAGCGCCGCTCAGGGCTCAGGTGCTTCTGCCCACCGCCCAAGATGATGTTTTTAATCTCATCCTTTGAGATCGCTGGCCTAGTCAACCGTGGGCACGCCATTAGCTCCCGCGAGCGACTTCCTGCTATGGAAAATTCTTTGTCGTTCTGGTTGTCAAACGTCATGCCATCGTAAATGGGTGCTTGAAATACCTTGTTGGATTTTGAGCGCTCATAAAGAAAACGTGACAAACGCAAAGCAGCACGCGCATACCGAGAGATCGCAAGAGCGTCGCGTGGATTGCGGGCGGACTCCAAGAACAGATGCGTCAATGCAAAGTCGCTCCACACGAAAACATCTAGGCAGTTGTTGGCTAAAACGGGAGATTTGCCTACTGTTTTCCAAATGGGTTGCATCAAAAGCGGAGTTTGCAAGTGCTTGAACTCCGTCAAAAATAGCTCCAATGCTGCGACCGCCAAGGGCACAACTTTCGCCATCTCCACTTTTGAGTCAAAGTTCCGCACTTTGGCAAAAACCGGATCAAAAATCTGCTGAACTCTTGCTTTATAGGGTTCGACAGCCTGGGCCATTGACAGCGCCATGTAGCGTGTAGTCGCAGATCGAATCACCAACTCAGCACCGTACTTGTCCTCCGAGAGACTTTCAGTGGTGTTGTCCGGCAAAGTGGTCAGCTTGACTTCAATAGGACGCAATTGCTGAACCGGATCACCAGTACCTACAACCAGGTCAATTGCAGGCAGCTCATCATGGACAAATGATCGGAAGTGATCAAACCGAGCTTCAAAGGCAAAGTGAAGCTGTTCGTTGGGCAACTCACTGCCAAAGAGTTCACTAACTGCGAGTTCGCCCACTTCGGTGTGGCTGGTATCTTTGAATTTCACATACACCAGCGGCAATTCCTTGGAGCGCATGTAGCAAGCCAGTGCCACAGGGAAGGCAGAGTTGAACTGATTCTTACCCCAGTAGTAGGGATCAGCAAAATTCCTGTTGCTGCGAGCAATTCCAAACAATGACGGTGCAGGGGAGGTAGGCATTCTGTTATTTTATACAGTGTTTTACGTTCTGCGCTCCTACTACCAATATTGATAGCCCACGCTGATTGGTCGATGTGGGCTTAGAAGTCCGATCGCCCCAGCCCGCAGTCACCTCGCCGCCTCCACCCTAACCTTCACATTCGGCGCCTCCCCAAACATCTCCGGCGCATACATCGCTTCCACGCGTGAAGGTGGCAGCGAGAATTCGCCGACGTTGTTGAGGCGGATGGTGTATTCCATCTTCACCACGCCTTTGGGCAGGTACTCGTAGTAGCTGCGGAATGATTCGAAGCTGCGTTCTTCAAATGCGGCCCAGCCGTAGCCTTCATTCTTCTCACCCTGCGTAGCAATCTCGCTGTCGCGGCCCAGGCCACTGCCCAAAATGGTGGCACCGCCGGGCACGGGGTCGGTGATGGCGACCCAGGTCATGTCGGCGCTGGCGTTCACCTCGATGCTGATGCGCAGCACGTCTCCGCGCGTGTAGCTGCCGGCGGGCAGGCTCTTGTTGGCCTGCTCCACGGGCGTCATCGTCTTCTTGATCTGGTAGCCGGCAAAGAAGGGCGCTTTCAATTGCACTGCCGCTACCGATTGCAGCGTGAGCCAGGGCTTGCCCGCGCCCTGGTGAGTCACGTTCAGCGTGTCCTTAATGGCCCCTTTCTCGCCAGCTTTACCCCAGGGCAAGAACATGGTGTTGTTCCTCAGATTGCCTGGCGATGCTGGCGCGCCAAACATGGTGGTCTGGTGCGCCGCGCCGGATGCATCCGTCGTCTTGATGCGCTCCACCTTGCTCCAGTCCACGCTGGCGGTGCCCACGCCGCCAGCGGCGTTTTCCAAGCTCTTCATGGATGCCTTGGTGGTGCCGGCGACAGGCACGGCTTCAAACTTGGCGCTGAATTTCTCCAGGGCAAGGCCACCCCACAAGTTGGCCGTGGTGGTGTGCCAGGCGCCGTTTTGCTGGCGGCTGATGAAGCCATTGGCCAGGCGGCCCATGTCGTCCTTCCAGGCCGGGTCGTCCAGCACGCTGAGGATCAGGCGCGCGGTGTTCACGTCGCCGTTTTGCATCAGCCACCACCAGTAGTCGTCCTTCTCGCTGCTGAAGATCATCTTGGTGCCCTGGTAGCTGATGCGGCTGCGCAGGATCTGGTTGGCCTCCGCAATGCGCTTGTCGCGCTCGGGCACGTCGTTCACGCGCTTGAGGATGTTGAGCCAATCGATCACCGCGTGTGTGGGCCACTGGTTGGGCGCAATGGTGATGCTGTTGACCATGCGGCCCTGGGCCTTGCCGTAGCGCGATAGCGCTTCGATGGCAGCCAGCTTGCGCATGTCCAGGTCCTTGCGGGGGCTCCAGAACTCGCGCTGGATGCGGCCTTCCACAAAGGCGATCAGGCCACGCTCCATGGGCGCGCGAATTTCGTCGCTCAGTGCAAACGCGGGGGTGATGGTGGACGCTTCATGTGTCGCGGCCAGCAGGTAGGCGGTCAGCGTGTCGCTGCCACGGTTGGCCTCGCCATCGCGCGGCGGGAAGTAGTTGGCCAGGCCATCACTGTCCAGGTAGCTCGGGATTTGCGCGGCCACGCTTTGCCATAGCTTGCCGTCGCGTAGGCCCACGCTCTTGCTGGTCTTTTGTTCCAGGCAGGCAAAGGGGTAGAGCGCAAACCAGTCCCGCACGCCGGGCAGGCCTTCGGCCAGCTTGGGCTGCAGAGCAATCTTGAGGCCGCCGCGGCCGGGCAGGGCGTCCGCTGGGGCATTCACGTCCAAGGTGAACGGTCCATCCACTTGAACCAAAGTTGCCTGCTGCACGGTGAGCGGCACGGCAGGAATGATGCGTTGGCGTGCCTTCAGCGCGTCGCGTGCGCCGCTGATGGTGTCCTTGGCTTCGATCTCCCACAGGATGGCTTCGTTGCGCGACAGCGCAAGCTGCGCCGGTGCGGTCACGTTCCAGGCTACCTCACGCGCATCGCCGGCGGGAATGTCCACCGTTTGCGGT
Organism: Burkholderiales bacterium PBB3; assembly: GCA_002256115.1. Classification (GTDB taxonomy): domain Bacteria; phylum Pseudomonadota; class Gammaproteobacteria; order Burkholderiales; family Burkholderiaceae_C; genus Allorhodoferax. The sequence continues at coordinate 58,145 of NKIK01000026.1, read as the reverse complement.
GGCAGCTCCAGCAGCGTGGCACGCGGCGTCACCAACACCTTCATGGCCTGTTTGGTGGTGTTGCGCAGGGTCAGTTGCGCGCGGTACTGGTCGTCCTCGCGCACCAGCGGCGGCAGGCCGCTGATGATCTGCAGGTCTTGCGTTGCGCGGATGCTCGTAGAGCCCGTGCCAAACATGCCGGTAAAGGCATCCGCCACCGCCACGATCTTGAAGGTGGTGAGTGCATCGTTCAGCGGCACGGTCACCACGGCTTGGCCGTTGGCGTCCAGCTTCACGCTGGGGTTCCACAGCAGCAGGGTCTCCAGCAGCTCACGCGCACCGCTGTGGCCACCGCCACCGCCGGGCGCCACGGCCTTGCGGCCATAGTGGCGCCGACCAATGATTTCCATCTGCGCGGTCGATGTTTCCACGCCCCAGCTTCGGCGCTGCAGCATGGCATCCAGCAAATTCCAGCTGCTGTTGGGCATCAGCTCCAGCAGGGCCTGGTCCACGGCGGCCAGTGCCACTTCGGCGTTGGCCGCGGGCTGGCCGTTGGGCAGTTTCACGGTGATGGTGACCTTGGCCTGGCTGCGCACGGCGTAGCTTTCCTTGTCGGCCTTCACGCTCACTGCCAGCTCATGCGCCTTGGTGCCCACGCGGATCTCGGCCACACCCAAACGGAAGGCGGGTTTGCTCAGGTCCACCAGGGCCGTGGGGGCCACGTATTCGCGGCCCTCGTACCAGAAGCTGGTCCACCACTCGCGCGGGGCCTTGTAGCCCCAGGTGAAGAAGCTGTACCACGGCACCTCGCGCAGGCGGCCGCGCAGCACCAGCGCGCTCACATACACATTGGGGCCCCAGCCTTCCTGAATCTTCAGGCTGATCGTCGGGTCTTGTCCGTTGAGCTGCACCACCTCGGTTTGCACAATGCCTTCGCGTTCCACAGACACCAGTGCTGTCGCAAAACGGAACGGCATACGCACCTGGAACTTGGCGGTCTCGCCGGGTTGGTAGCTCTTTTTCTCGGGCAGCAGGTCAATGCGGTCGGTGTTCTCGCCACCAAACCACAGCTCACCCTGCTTGGTGACATACACGCTGCTGGCCGCCTGGATGCTGTTGCCGGCGGTGTCTTTGGCGGTTACCACCAGTTCCACTTCACCGGCTTCGTTCAGCGCGGTTTCGCAGAGCAGCAGGCCGCGCGAATCGCTCTTGCCGCTGCACACGCTGCCGAGCTCCTTGGTGCTGGTTTTGTTGTCGTAGGTGTAGAAGCCGCCCACCATGCGCTTACGCGTGGTGGTGGTGATGCGGGCGGTGGCTTTCACCTCCAGCGCCACGCCAGCCTGCGGCTTGCCGCTCAGATCCAGCGCCAGGGCCTGGAACTTGATCTTCTGGCTGCTAGACACCCAGCCTTCGGTCTTGATACCTGCCACCACAGCCGCTGGCCACAAGGTCTGCGTGCTGCGGATGGTTTGCACCTCGCCATTGGGGTCGGAGTAGGTGGCTTCCAGCAACAGGTCTTGTGGCTGTCGACTCTTGGGGACTTTGTCGATAGCGACCTTGCCTGCGCCGTTCTTGTCCAGGGTGATGGGCAGCTTGTCGGCAATCACGCGTGCATCGCTGATGGCGCTGGGGGCTTCTTCACCTTCACCGCTAGAGGCCTGGCGGTTGCCCTGGGGAGCGGTGAATCTGAACTCTGAAAAGTCATCAAAGTTCAAGGTTTTATTGCGCACCAATGCGGACACCCGCACGGGTAGATTCGTGGCCCCACCGCCAGAGACGTAGTTGATCTGCACGTCCACCGGCAGCTTGTCCACATTCACCAGCGCCTTTTTCTCTGCGGGCGTTACGCGGCCTTCCAGCACCGGCAGGCGGAACTCTTCAACGCGAAACTGTCCGGTAGAAAAACTGCCGTCATTGCGTCCGCTGCGCAGCTCTATTTGGTACACGCCCAGTTTTGCACCGGGCGGTATCGCAAAGCTGCTAACGGCGCTGACGCCACCCGTAGCGGTTTTGCGCCAACTCAGGGCCTGGGTGTACTGCTGGCCGCTGCCCACATGGGTGATGCTTAGCTCCGTGGGTTCTTTGGTGCTGAGGCCAAAGCCCTGGCTGGTTTGCGTGCGCAGCAGGTGTTTCATCGACACGGTTTCACCGGCTCGGAACAGGGCGCGGTCCAGAATGGTGTGAGCCACTTCGTCGGGTAAAACACTGTTGCTGGTGGGCAAATTAAAACGCCAGGACTCGATGCCGCGGTTCCAATCGCTCCAGGTAAAGGCCATGTCTTGCACAGTGCCCTTCACGTCGCTCCCTTCCCCCGCAGGCTGCACCGCGCGGGCGCTGATGAAATACGCCTGCGTATAGTTGTTTTGTGCGTTGCACGTGGGCGCTTCAGGTGCAATACCGTTGAGTGTGGCAATGCCTTGCGCGTTGGTGGTGCCGGTAGCGATTTCTTTGCCCCGGCAATCCGACACCCGCACACTGGCACCGGCCACGGGCGTGCCTTTGTCGAGTGTCGTCACCCAGGCCAACGCGTTTTCGCGGCCCAGCTTGAAGTGCACGCCCAAGTTCGTCACCAGCGCGGAGGTGCGTACATACATGGTGCGCTGTGGCCCCAGCTTGTCGTCCAGCAGTGCCTTGCCCAACTTTTGCGACGCTATCTCCACCACATGAAAGCCCGGCGGCAGCGGAATACCGACCACCTCAAAGGGGCGCGGGTCGTTGTTGGCCGGTTTGGGTAAGTCCAGGGTTTTGACGTTGGGCTTGCCACTGAGTAGCGACTCGGTGCGGGTCTGCATGGCGTTGTTGTCCATGGCGCGCACCTTGGTAAACCACGCAATGATGTCGGCGTCCGTGGCTGGGCTCAGCGTACTGACCTTGCCAGCAGGCGTTTTTCCAAAATTACCGTCGCTGCCCAGCCCCTGAACTGACAATGCCGCCTCCACATTGCGCAGCGTTACGGGTAGCAAGGCCACCCCATTGGGCTCCGCAAAGCGTTCGACGATGCCAAATGGCGCGGCGGCAAATTTGGCAAGCGGCGGCATAGGCCCGGTGGCGACCTTCAGCGGGAAGCTGTCGGCGTTTTGCAGGTTGCGGTTGGATGCATCTTTGAAGCCTTTGGGCAGTTCCAGCGTAAAAGCCGTGTCTTCGGTAAACACCCCCGAAAAAGTGACTTGGGTGAGGACGTTCTCGTCGTCTTGCGCGGCATCGCTGTTTTTGTCGGGGCTGGGTTTCAGGGTTTCTTTGGCCGACACCAGGCGTATGCCCGCCAGCAGTTTGGCCGATACCGGCGCATTGAAACTCAAGCGCATAGGGCGTATGGGCAGGCAGGCAGACTGGGCGTTTTCACGCTCACAGCTAAAGGTGGCGGCAAACGGCTCGCGCACTTGAAAGGCAAAACGCTTTTCAACCGAATTGGCCACACCGCTCGCAGTACCCGCGATGGCCGGGGTAACCACGCCCTTGCCAAACACCAACTGGACCTTGGCATTGGCGCTCAGCCGCCGGTTGCAGGCCAGGGTGACGATGGACAGCGGGCTGGCCTTGGCGGCGGGCTCCAGTCCTTGTGCGGCCAACAAACCCGAACGCTCTTTGCCCTCTAGCAGGCGCACAGCGACCTTTTCCCCCAAGCCCTCTACCGCGCACCAGACATTGGCCTGCACGCTGGCCAGCGTGGCAGGGCCATTGAGCCGCAGTGTGAAGAACTGTTCCTCATCAATACGGTTGCCCTGGTAGGGCTGAATCATCTGAACAAAAGGCCCGCCACTATTAAATTGATAGCTGCTCCCGCTTGTTATTAGTGCGCCAGCGGGTGTTTTGAGCCCAGACTTCATTTGCAGCGTGCAGCGCACGCCAGGGGGCAGGTCGGCATCAAAGTCATAGCCCCACACCCGATCGCTAATCCAGCGGCCCGTGCCTTTGCTGACCTGTGCGTCACTGCAACTCAAGCTGGCCGGTGCCTCTGCTTTAGGGTCGCCAAAGTTGACGGCAGCCTCGTCGAACTTGACGACGATCTGGCGGACCTGCGCCACTTCGCCCTGGGGCGACACGCTGACCACTTGGGCCGCCTGGGCCTGCAAGGCCAAAGCGGTGACGCCTGCTAGGCAGGTTCTAAGAAATATGTGGCGCATGCGGACTCCCAAGTTCAGGCCGCAAGCGTAGCCGATTTGGGTGGCTAGGCTTTGAGGTGGTTGACACCTTGCGCACCCAACTTTTGGATGCGCGAGCACTTGAGTTGCACTTTTTACAAAAAAAATCACAAAAAGGTGAATCTGGCTGAATCCAACCCCCTCGCGCGTGCGTATTAAAAGAGGGCGCTGCTGCGACAAACCCTGGTTGCTGCTAGCCTCTTACTCCTGTCAACCGACTTTTTTTGATGGAACGCCTCACTATGAAACACTTGAAATCTGCACTGCTGCTGGCCGCCACCAGCCTGGCCTGCGGCGCGGCCTCGGCCGATACAGGCAAACTTTTACTGACCGGCGGCGTCAGTTCTATTGACGGCGCGGCCGGCGGTGGCCTGACCCCCTGGGCCACTATCGGCACCAATGCCACAGACGGTGAGATCGGTACCAGCGCCTTCTTCACCCGCACTGCCACCCAAGACTATTCGCTGAACATTGTGGGTGCCGCTTTGGGCTACAAAGACCGGTTTGAGCTGTCTATCGCGCGCCAAGACTTTGATGCCAGCCCCGCCACTGCGTTAAACGGCATTGCCGCGTTTGGCGTGCAGCCTGGCCAGCACATCAAGATGGACATTCTGGGCCTGAAGCTGCGGGTGGCCGGTGATGCCGTGCTCGACAGCGACACCCTGATGCCGCAAATTGCAGTGGGCTTGCAGTACAAGACCGTAGACCCTGGCTCTATAGGTTCTGTTTTCAAATTTCTGGATGCCAAAACCCAGGACACCGATTTTTATGTCAGTGCCACCAAACTGTTTTTGGCCCAGGGCATTTTGGTAAACGGTACGCTGCGCTACAGCCGCGCCAACCAAAACGGTTTGCTGGGCTTTGGCGCGGGTGCGCCGGGTAAAGACAGCGCCACTTGGTTGCCAGAGGTGTCGGTCGCGTATTTGCTGAGTAAGAACTGGGCGGTGGGTGCCGAATACCGGGCCAAAGCCAACAATCTGGAAGACCTGGGCCGCGCAGCTGGTTTGGGTAATGCGCTGGCAGAGGATGCCTGGAAAGACTTGTTCGTTGCCTGGGCGCCGAACAAGAACACCTCTGTCACTTTGGCCTATGTAGATCTGGGTCGCGTGGTGCCGGGTATCACGGCGCAGCGGCAGCAGACGGGCTACTACCTGTCGGCACAGGTCGCTTTTTGATTGGAGCGGCCCCGGAGCCTGGGCAACTGAGCGTTTTGCTCCGTGTCCCCCGGCCTGCGGCCTCCTCCTTTTACCTACGCAAAACGCTCAGTCGCCCAAGTTCCTAGCTGTTGCGCTCTCGATTTAATCTGTATTTGAAAGACTTGATCATGACCAAAAAACTTTACTCTCCCGTTTTGGCCGCCCTGCTGTTGCTCGGTGCTGCCACTCCCTGGGCTGCTCAGGCCCAAACGGCCAGCAGCACTGCGCAGGCCGCGCCGCTGTACATGGCTTTGGGTGAAAAATCCGGTATTACTCTGCTGACGGACGATTTCGTCAACCGGCTGAAGACGGATGCGCGCCTGGCCCCGGCTTTTAAGGACGCGAATGACAAAAATCTCAAACTGATGCTGGCCCAGCAGTTTTGCAAGCTCAGCGGTGGCCCCTGCGTTTATGAGGGTGCCGACATGAAATCTGCGCATGCCAGCATGGATATCACCAAGACCGACTTCAATGCGTTGGTTGAGGTGTTGCAAGCGTCTATGGACGCACGCGGCATTCCATTTACGGCACAGAACCAGTTGCTGGCGCTGCTTGCGCCCATGCACCGTGATGTCATTACCGTGAAGTAAACCAGCATGACCTACTTTGCTTCGCGCGGGCCGGGCTTGCGCTGGGGGAGGGCGCTGCCTTTGTTGTGCGCCCTCGGATTTTTTGGCCTGGCCTGGGATGTGTCCCAGGCCGCCACACTGCAGATTACGGTGCTAGACCGCGATGGCAAGCCCGCACCCGATGCGGTGGTGGTCGTGACACCAGTGGTGCGTGGCACGCCCAAGAGCCGCCCGCCGATGGCAGCGGTCATCAACCAAGAAAAAATGCAGTTCATACCCGCCGTGACCGTGGTGAGCGTGGGCGCTACCGTGCGCTTTGTGAACAACGACGCCTGGAACCACCATGTGCGCATGTCGCTGCCCGGCTCCGCGCTGGGCGCGGTGAGCGCAGCTGCTGAGGGCAATGCCCTGCTGTTGCCCGGCAAGACCGAAGGCAAAGCCGCCAGCGGTGCCGACTTGGTGATGGACCGCGTGGGCGCTACTGGCGCTTCTTTGTTGGGTTGCTTTATTCATGGCTCTATGCGCGGGCACATTTATGTGGCTGACTCCCCCTGGACGGTAAAAACCGGCGACACCGGCGTGGTGACTTTTGACGACTTGCCTGAAGGTCTAGCCACCGTCAAGGTGTGGCACAGCGCGCAAATTTTGGACAAAGCCCCGCAGTCCATCACTATCTCGGCGACGCCGGGTACGGTGAGTTTTCAGCTGGATGTCGTGCCGCGCAGACGTCGTATTTAGGGCGTATCCAAGCCGAATGAAGGCCGAATGCAGGCCTTTCGACGCTATGACTGCCGTTGCGGGCGGCTACTGGATGTCCTAGTCTTTGCATCGCGCCTTGGCGCAGCGCCTGCAGGCGCGGCGTACAGTTGTTGAGCTTTTTTGATGACCAAGGCCGGGTGCGTTTTCGGGCCCGCAGGCCCGACATCGATGCGCAATTGCCGCCCAGGCGCTTACATCACCTTTTGAATCAAAGCACCCTTGAACAGCACCGGCCCAGTGGGGCCACCGGCACCCGGCACGCCGCCCTTGGGCTCCAGGCTGATGGCGAGTGTGGGCACTTCGCGCACATCGCCATCGTTGGCCGTCAGGCGCAGCACTTTGTCTTGCCCCAGCACCCCCAGTGAGCGGGGGCCGCCTGCGGGTGGCAAGGCCCAGAGCTGCAGCGAACGGTCATTCGCCTCTTGGTAGCCGCCTACGCGTTGCAGGGTCAGCTTCTTGCTCTTGGCGTCAAAGGTCACCAGCATGGTGGCCGCGGCCTTGTCATCGGCCAGCACAGCCACGTATTCAATTTGCGGGGTGGCTTGTAGCTGGGCTTGCAACTGCCCGATTTGGGCACCCATTTGCTCGCCCATGTCTATGCCTGTGGATACCGCTACCACGGTGGCACCGATGGCCAAGGCCGTGGCTGCACGCCAGACCAACAGGCTTTGCAGCCAGCCGGTCAGGCCGCCCTGTGCTTTAGAGGTGTCTTGCTTGGGCGCTGCGCGCCGTGCGGCCATGGCCGCCGCATCTAGGTCGCCGCGCACCAAGTTGTCAATGCGGGTCCAGACGCTGGTGCTGGGGGCCGCTTGGGTTTGCAGCTCGGTCAGGCTCGACAGGCGGGCCTGCCAGATCAGGGCGGCGGCACGCACGGGTGCCTGCTCGCGGGCCATGGCCTCAAAGCGGCGGCGTGCTCCACCGCGCAAGGTGCCCAGTGCGTAGCTGCTGGCGATGCGCTCTAGCAGTTCGGGGTGTTGGAGTAGGTTCATGGTGATGGGTGGCGGTGTTCAGGCAAAGCGCGACATGCAGGTGCGCAGTTGGTCTAGCCCCCGGCGAATCCAGGTTTTGACAGTGCCTAAAGGAATTTGGAGTTGCGTGGCCAGCTCGCTGTGGCTCAGATCACGCACATAGGCCAGGCTGACTACTTCACGCTGGCGTTTGTCGAGTTGCACCAGGCATTGGTGCAAGGCCCAGGCTTGTTCGCTGGCCTGGGCGGTGTCGAGTGGGCTGGCGGAGTCGCCCTCCAATGTGTCGGCCAGTACCTCGTCCAGCTCTTGGGTCAGGTGGCTGCGGTCGGCGGCGCGGCGGCGCAGCATGTCCAGCCCGCGGCTGCGCACCACCAGACCCAGCCAGGCCATGGGGGGGCTCAGAGAAGCGCGGTAGTCACCGGCAGATCGCCAGATGGTGAGGAAGGATTCTTGGAGCACGTCTTCCGCCCAATCGCGGTGGGTCACCACGCGCAGGGCCAGGCCATACAGTTTGGAAGCACACAGCTCGTAGAGGCTTTTCAGTGCAGCGTGGTCTTGCTGGGCAATGCGGTCAAGCAGAGCGATCAGCGTGGCATCGTGGTGGTCAGTGTTCATCGCGGCATTGTGCTTGAAGGCCTTTGTCCCGGTTAGGCAGTGGGCCATAGTCTTCATTGCATACCGACTGCTATCAAAAAAGAAGCTGCTCCCGCACATTCCATGGGCCTTAGAGGCCAATATGGCACTAAGTTGCAAGGGCGAGTGGAGCGTGAGCGTCATGCTTTGAATACGCGTCCTCGGGTGATTTGGATGCAGTTTTTTAATCCGAGTAAAGCCAAGGGTTACTTTGAATCCAAGGGGCATTTGCTTGCGTATTCACCTGTAGCACCTAGCCACCCCGCCATAACACTGATGCACCACCGCACTTCTCACACCGTTGCTCCTCGCTGGGCAAGCCCTTGGGCATTGGTATTGCCATGGCTTGCCTTGCTGCTGTGCGCGCCCGCCAGCGCGCAATCGATCAAGCGCGGGCAGGTCTTGTTTGAAACGCATTGCGTGACCTGCCATGCCTTAGACACCAACCGTGCAGGGCCTGCGCTGCGCGGGGTGGTAGGCCGCCCGGCAGGCAAGGCCCCCGAGTTTTTTTATTCTGAGGCCCTGGAATCAGCCAACCATGTATGGGACAAGACCAAGCTCAAAGCCTGGCTGACCAACCCCGAAAGCGTGGTGCCAGGGCAAGAAATGAACTTCCACCTGGATGCCGCCCGCGACCGGGAGGACGTAGTGGCCTACCTGGCTTCATTGCCCAAACGCAGCCCCACTCAGCATTAACCCAATCCCACCTCGAATCTCAACCCCAACCTCCAGAAGGAAACTACCCATGCGCAACCGTCTTTTACTCTCCGTTGTCACCATTGCCGCTCTGAGCGCCTGCGCCAGCCAAGGCCCAATGATGGCCCCCTACAGCCAAGCCAATCTGCCGGACGCGGTGAAGGTACCCGCTGGCCACAGCGTGGTGATGGAAACCGCTGCTGCGGGTGACATCACCTACCAGTGCCGCCCGAAGAAAGACATGGCCGACCAGTTTGAGTGGGTGTTTGTTGGCCCTGCGGCCGGCCTGAAGGATCGCAAGGGCGCAGCGGTGGGCAGCTACTACGGCCCACCCGCCACCTGGGTCAGCATGGATGGCTCCAAGGTGACGGGCGCGCAAGTGGCCGTAGCCCCCAATGGCGAAGGCAATATCCCCAACCAACTGGTCAAAGCCAACCCCGCCGTGGGCGCGGGTGCCATGCAGGGCGTGAGCTACATCCAGCGTGTGGCGACCGTGGGCGGCACGGCACCCAAGGCCGTGTGCGGCAAGACCAATGAGAACGAAAAGCAGGTCGTGCAGTACATGGCCGACTACATTTTCTACAAGTCCATGTAAGGGTCAGCAGCTCAATTGCTCTTGGTCGGGTAGTAGCGCGCCAGCAATTGGGCTGCCTTGTCAAAGCGGGTTACGTCTGATGTCTTGGCACTGGAGTCTGCCAAGAGCTTGAGCATGATCTCGGGTGGCTGGCTGCCGGTTTGTGTGGCGCGGTTAACCTCGGTCTCCAACACTTTGGCGGCACCGCCAAAGTCTCCCGCCAGGTAGTACGCCTGGCCGCGCAAAAGACCGGTCACCGAGTCATTGCCACCCGACTCCGCGTAGCGGTCGTACCAGACGATGGCCTGCTTGTATTGGCCCGCGTTGTAAAACACGCCCGCTACGGTTTGTAGCGATTGGGCTTTTTCTTCTTTGGTGTACCAGGTGCCTTCAGCGGTAGCGTCATACAGCTCCGCGATTTGGCTGGCGTCATCGCTGGCTGCGGCCAGGGCCAACTTGGCCCGCGCAATGACATGGTTCTCATAGCCCGAGCGATCCGGCACCAGCTGGGCCAAGACGATTTTGTCGCGTGCGCCTTTCAAGTCCTTGGAGGCAATGAGTTTTTTGGCATCCACCAACGGGATGGAAATCATGGAACGCACGCTGCGGCTCATCGCGGCATCCATGTCATTTTTTTGCATGACATCCTGGCCCGCGATCAGACCGGATGAGCGTTCACGGACAAACGCGTCCTTGGACTGCGCGCTAACCACCTGCGGCAAAACCACAGCGGCAATCGCCACCACAAACCTCAAACCAAACGGCACAGTGACGCTACGCATACCAGACTCCTTTGAAATTGTTGAAGACTGACATTGTGCTATCAAAGGAGAGGCCGTTCCCGCGCGCGTGCGGCCTGCCATTAGGGGTCGTGCTTCATGGCTTGAATCAACGCGCCTTCAAAGCGCGATGCGGTCTGGCACCGGGTGAGTGGAAGCGGGCCAGCCCCTGAGAAGCGAGTGTTTTCTGCGTCCTTGCAGTTATGGCTCTTCGCGAGACACGGGCAAGCCGTCAACGATGTCCGCAGCGTAGGCATTGATGATCGCCACCACCAAACCTGGAAAACGCGCATCGATTTCGGCAAAACGCGAATGGTTCCGCATCCCCTTACCCTAGCGTTCGCTACGGATCAACCCGGCCTCACGTAAAACCTTGAAGTGATTGGACAGCGACGACTTCGGGATGACCCGATTCCCTAGCTCTAATACTGCGAAGGCGCTGGCCAGCGATGGCGCGGCAGTCGTCAATTACGCGTCGAGCAAAGCCGGCGCGGACGCCGTCGTCAATGCCATCACCTCATCTGGAGGACGGGCCGTTGCTATCCAGGGCGACGTCTCCATCGCTGCGCAGGCGCAAGGCTTGATTGCGGCGGCCGTGGCGCATTTCGGCCGCCTCGACATACTGGTCAACAATTCGGGCGTTCTCGCTAAGAGGCTCGCTCCGCGCAACATCCGTGTCAATGTGGTCAGTCCTGGCTTTGTAGTGACCGAGGGCACAACGACAGCAGGCATCGTTGGCTCTGCAATGGAGGCGGGCATCGTCTCACAAACGCCGCTTGGCCGTGCGGGCCAGCAGGACGACATTGCGCGGGTCGTCGCGTTTCTCGCGTCCAACGATGCACGTTTCGTGACCGGTGAAGAGATTACCGCCAGCGGCGGGCTGCGCTGATAGCCAGTCCAACCGTCTGCGGCCGATGCCGACAATGGCATCGCCACCATCCACTAAATACCCCAGGGCGAAGCGGTAGTTCTTCCAGGCGGCGCCCAGGACCTTGAAAACGTTGTCGATCACCGCTTGCGGACCGATCCATGTCCCGGCACATTGGAAGCCCGCCATCTCGGTCCACTCGACGGTCTCTGAAACCCTTCTCTGCTCAATAGAGTTTTGGCTGGCACTGCCAGCTATGTCGGGCCATCACCAAGCAGCAGCGCCGCCTCAAAGCGCTGTAGCTCTTCGTCCAGCGTGCCACGGCTGCGGAAATGCCGGTTGGCCTTGCCGTACCAGTACTCCGCATCTTCCAGATCACCCTCCTGAATGTGCAGGATGCCGTGCAGCCAGGCGGCCAACTCGGAGCCATCGTCTTGCACGAGTTTGTGCGCCTCTACCCAGCGGCCCGCGCGCTGGTGAACCAGGACTTGGCGAAGAATGCTCATGGCAAGTTCCTTTTATTTGTGGTCTACACGTTCCGCAGCAATGGTCAGGTAGCAACAGTAATTTGACTGAGCAGGTCTTCAAAGCTGCCATACAGCGCCTTGCCACTTACCAGTCGGCTGCCCTGGTTACCACTGACCACCAAAGCTGGCACACCCTGTGCGCCAAAGGTCTGCATCAGGCCCCGCGCCCTCTGGATGCGCGCTGCGTTGGCTGCCAGCAGCTCGGCGTCGGCTACCGCCAAACGGTCAGCGGACACTGTCAAGCCCATATCGCGCAGCAGCTTCTCCACCACCGACACTTCACAGGTGTCCAGCCCTTGCACGTAGCGGGCTTCCTGCAAAACCTTGAGCGTTTCCAGCTCGCGCTGCGGCGCGGTCAAGGACACGGCGGTCAATGCCAGCGTGGTGGTGGCCGAGTCGAAGCGGCTGCCGAAGTGGCCCAGAACCTTGCTGCGGTAATCCTCGGTGAAACGCTGACCGGTGAGCTTGGCAATGCGCTGGTCGTTGGACCAGGCGTAGTCCGCAAAGGCGGCGTCCATGGTGCGCCCGCCGCCTGCAAACAGGCCCGAGGGGGCCAGCTCCAGCTGGATATTGGCTTGCTGCCCCAGTTGCTGGATCACCGGCGACGCGCCATAGCACCAGCCGCACAGCGGGTCAAATAGATAGGTAACTTTGATGCTTACCATTTCATTTCACCAGTGTTGACCTTGGAGCCAATGTCCAGTGATAGGGCTCCGTCGGTCAACGCGGGGTAGGACTGTTTCATGGCATGGATCAGCGTGGCGCTGGTCTTGTTGGCGGCCAGATTCTTCTCAAAGGTCTGCAGGTAGTCCTTGGTGAAAGTGATCGCGCTGGCGTCTACCTTGGTGCTCGCCTTCATGTGGCCGGGAATCACCAGCTCAGGCTTCAGCGCCGCCATATCGTCCAGCTGCGCAACCCAGGCGGCGCGTTCGGCGGCGGTTTGGGTGTCGGCCGTCCACACATGCATATTGCCGAACACACCGATGTTGCCAACGATGGTTTTGATGGATGGAATCCAGGCGTAGGGACGGTGCGCCAGCAGGCCTTGGGTGCCACGGATCTCAATCGTCTGGCCTTCCAGCGTCAGGGTCGTGCCTTCCAGTGCGCGGGGCACGACGGGTTTGCGCGGTGCGTTGGCACCCATCTTGGGACCCCAGAACGCGACCTTGCCAGCCAGCTTGGGCGACAGCTTTGCCAGAACGGCGGGCGTGGTTACTACGTCGGCGTTGGGGAAGAACTCCTTTAGCGTCTCCACGCCAAAGTAGTAGTCAGGGTCGGCCTGGCTCACGTAGATGGTGGTGAGCTGCTTGCCGCTGTCTAGTACGTTGGCCGCGATGCGCAGCGCATCGGCGCGGGTAAAGCCAGCGTCAATCACCATGGCTTCCTTTTCGCCCACCACCAAGGTGGAGTTGACGTTGAAGCTGTTGCCATCGGCGTTGTAGACCTTGACGGTGAGCGGCTGGGCGGCTTGCGCGCCGGTGAAAGCGATGGCGAGGGATGCGGCGAGTACGGTGGTGCGGATCATGGGGAACTCCAGTGGGTGGTTAAGAAACGCTCTGCAGCGCTGGAATGAACTTTAGTTGCAATATTCACGCAGATAAACCCGATAATTCAGCCATTACTGTTTCATAAAACGAGCAAATCATGGACCGATAAACCGCCATGCAGGTATTTGTGGAGGTGGCGCACAGTGGCAGCTTTAGCGCCACGGCCGACAAGCTGGATATGTCGCGTGCCATGGTGACGCGCTATGTGGCGGAGCTGGAGCAGTGGCTGGGCGCGCGCCTATTGCAGCGCACCACGCGCAGCGTCACGCTCACGGATGCGGGCGAGCATTGCCTGCGCCGCAGCCAGCAAATGCTGGCGCTGATGGAAAACGTGCAAGAGGAGGCCGCCCAGCAAGAGGGTGCGTTGCGCGGCCAGTTGCGCATCACCTGCAGCGTATCCCTGGCCTATGCCCAATTGGCCGCCGCCGTGGTTGACTTTTTGCAGCTGCACCCGCAGCTCAAAATTGACCTCAATGCCAGCGAGGGCGCGCTCAATCTGGTGGACGCTCGGGTTGATTTGGCCATCCGTATCACCTCAGACCCCGACCCGCTACTGATTGCGCGTGCACTGGCACCCTGCGATTCGGTCTTGGTTGCGTCACCGGCCTATGTGGCGCAGCACGGCATGCCGGCCCACCCCTCTGATCTGGCCACCCACCGCTGCTTGAGTTTTGCCAACTTTGGAAAAAGCGTGTGGCAGTTCACCCGTGGCGATGAGAGCGTGCAGGTGGGCGTGGCCAGCCACTTCAGCGCCAATGAGGCGACCGCACTGCTGCAGGCCGCATTGGCTGGTGGTGGCCTGGCGTTGCAGCCCACCTACCTGGCCAATCCGCACCTGGCCCAGGGCAGCCTGGTGCATGTGTTGCCAGAGTGGCAGGTGCCGCGCATGACCATTTACGCGCTCTACACCTCACGCCGCCATCTGTCACCGGCCGTGCGCGCTTTTTTAGACTTTTTGGTGGAGCGGCTGACGCCGGTGCCTTGGTAGATTTGCTATTAAATAAGGAGCTTCTCCCGCAATATCCACGGCCTGAAAGGCGTATTTGGCACTCAATCGCTGGTCTGTCATCCAGAGCACAATTTGTTTGGGAGTTTTCAAATATACTGGTGTTAAAACCAGTATCGATTCACCCAGCGGAGGCCCCCATGTTTGACGACAGCTTGCAACCCATCCCTGCGCCCACCGGTCTCTTTACCGACGACGCCCAAGTAGCCCGCTGCGTATGGTGTCGGGCCACGCCGTTTTACCAGCACTACCACGACCAGGAATGGGGCTTTCCCGTGGGCAGCGACACGCGCTTGTTTGAGAAAATCTGCTTGGAAGGCTTTCAGGCGGGCTTGAGCTGGCTGACCATCCTGAACAAACGCGAGGCCTTCCGCGCTGCATTCGCCGGGTTTGACATGGACAAAGTAGCCGCCTTCGATGAAGCCGACGAGAAGCGCCTGGTGTTGGACGCTGGCATCGTGCGCCACCGCGGCAAGATCGTTTCCACCATCAACAATGCCAAGCGCGCGCAGGCCTTGCGTCAAGAGTTTGGCTCTTTGGCTGCGTACTTTTGGCGTTACGAGCCCGAGCCTGGTACACGCCCCAGCCAGATCACCCGCCAGACGCTCACTGGCGTCACCACGTCGCCCGAGTCCATCGCCCTGTCCAAAGACCTGCGCAAGCGCGGCTGGAGCTTTGTCGGCCCTACCACCATGTATGCCTTTATGCAGGCCATGGGGCTGGTGAATGACCACCTGGAGGGGTGCAATGCGCGCGCCAGAGCCGCGCAAGCGCGCGAAGTGTTTGAGATTCCCAAGTAGTTCTATGGGGTTGAGGCTGGCTACTTCAGACTACTGCAATCCACACCACCGGTCATACGAACCTGGATGGGCAAGCTGGCTCCGTCTTGGTACTTGGTCCATACCGCATAAGGCACATCGCAAGTCCAAGTTTTGCCGCCGGATTGCAGCGATAGCACGTAGTTCTCATTCCGCGTTCCCTCGCGCTCGGCCCCCAGGGCGTTGCGCATGCCATTGCCCTGGGCGGTTTGCCCCAGGTCCTGGCCAAAACCTGGAGCATTATTGATGCCATTCATCGGCCCCAGGCTGGGCCATATGGGCATGGCGGCGATCTCTGACCCGGCTTTGACCGTGCGGTAGCTCCGCCAGCGGTTGACCTGGAAGCGGCAGCGGTTGTCGTAGACCGGTTGCTCGCGGTAACGCGGAGTGCATTCGCGGTGTTTCACAAAGGTGCCATCGCCTTTGTCGATGCGTTCGTCGCGGCAGACCTGGCCGTCTTCAATGCGGCGGGTAGAGCGCTGCTCCCGGCTTTGGGTGACAGCATAGGCGTCGCCCGGTACGCTGTCGCACCAAGCGGATTCCGACACCGCTCCGAACTTCTCGACCTGAATCTCCCGCTGCCAGGTGCGCCCGGACACGCTGGCAATGGTCTCAGAGGTGCGCGTGAACAGGATGCCCAAGCCGACGATCACCAAGGCGATAAGCGCCAAAGCCCACAGCCAGCGCTTGGAGCGCGGCGCTGCGGGTTCGGCCACGGGTGCGGGGGCTGCGGCGGTATCCACCACGATAGCCACCGGCTTGGTGCCATCCTGGCCGGCCCCGCAATTGGTGCAGTGGGCGGCCGCGGCGGAATTGGGCGAGTCGCAATAGGCGCAGCGCCAGTCGGCACCTACAAATTGGTGATCCTTGGCCTCTTGCTCTTCACCCGGCTTTGGGAAGTAGCGCTTGCCCGAGTCTTGTGCTGCACCGCAGGTGGGGCAGTGGCGGTGCGTGTCGCCCAGCAGGCCCACGGTGTTGCACTGGGCGCAGTCCCACAGCATTTCATAAAAGATCTCTTTTTCTGCCATGGGTTCTCCGCCAGATGACTCGCCAGGTTACTTACCGGAATTTCGCTCCGGCCTTATGCCAGCCGTGTCCGATGCCGGGCAATCTGCAAGCGCACCTGGGCCGGTGCCGTGCCACCCAGAATGTTGCGTGCATTCAGCGAGCCACGCAGGCTCAGACACGCATAGACATCTTTTTCAATGCTGGCGTGGAAGCCTTGCAGCACGGTCAGGGGCAGCTCGGACAGGTCGCAGGCGTGGGACTGGGCGGCCTTGACGGCATGGGCCACGGTCTCGTGCGCATCGCGGAAGGGCAGGCCTTTCTTCACCAAGTAGTCGGCCAGGTCGGTGGCGGTGGCGTAGCCCTTCAGGGCGGCGCGCTCCATGGCCTCGGCGTTCACGCTGATGCCGCCCTCCTTCAGGCCGGTAGCTGCGTTCACTTGGCCGCCAATCATCTCGGAGAAGATGCGCAGCGTGTCCTTCAGCGTGTCCACGGTGTCGAACAGCGGTTCTTTATCTTCCTGGTTGTCCTTGTTGTAGGCCAGGGGCTGGCCCTTCATCAGGGTGATCAGGCCCATCAGGTGGCCGACTACGCGGCCGGTCTTGCCGCGTGCCAGTTCGGGTACGTCGGGATTTTTCTTCTGCGGCATGATCGACGAGCCCGTGGTGAAGCGGTCCGCGATCTTGATGAAGCTGAAGTTCTGGCTCATCCAGATGATCAGCTCTTCGCTCATGCGGCTGATGTGCACCATGGTCAGGGTAGCGGCGCTGGTGAATTCAATGGCAAAGTCACGGTCGCTCACGGCGTCCAGGCTGTTTTGGCACACGCCGTCCATGCTCAGGGTCTTGGCCACCCGCTCACGGTCCAGCGGGTAGCTGGTACCGGCCAGTGCGGCGCTGCCCAGCGGCAGGCGGTTGGTGCGGCGGCGCACTTCGCTAAAGCGCTCGGCATCGCGGCTGAACATTTCCACATAGGCGAGCATGTGGTGGCCAAAGCTCACCGGTTGGGCCACTTGCAGGTGCGTGAAGCCAGGCAAGATGACTTCGGCATTAGCCTCGGCCACTTCCACCAGCGACTTTTGCAGGTCCACCAGCAGCCCGTCAATCAAATCAATCTCGCTGCGCAGCCACAGGCGCACGTCGGTAGCGACCTGGTCGTTGCGGCTGCGCCCGGTGTGCAGGCGCTTGCCAGCGTCGCCCACCAACTGGGTCAGGCGCGCTTCGATGTTCAGGTGCACGTCTTCCAGGTCCAGCTTCCATTCAAACGCGCCGGATTCGATCTCGCCCCAGATCTGGGCCATACCCTTCTGGATGGCGGCATGGTCTTCGGCGGCAATGATGCCCTGCGCGGCCAGCATTTCGGCGTGCGCCAGACTGCCGGTAATGTCGGCCTGCCAAAGGCGCTTGTCAAAGAACACGCTGGAGGTGTAGCGTTTGACCAGATCACTCATGGGCTCAGAAAACAGCGCGGACCACGCTTGGGACTTTTTATCGAATTGGTTTTGGGACATGGGAAGCGCTTCTCAGAATGGAGTCAAAATCCGGTGGACATGAACGACACCCAAATATTATCGACGTTCCAGGAGCTGGCCCCAGCGCCTGACGCGGTGCGGGCCGGGCCGGTCTTGGTGTTTGATGCCTGTCAGATCGGTGTGGTGCTGCGCGCGGTATTGTTTGTGGAGTTGGCGGTGGCGGTGGGCGTGATGTATGGCGCGCGCAGCCTGGTCGAGTGGATGGTGGGGTTTGCACTGGTCACCGGGGCTGCGCTACCCGCTACGTTGGCGTGGTTGATTACGGCTTGCTTGGCCAAACAATGGCTGGGGCGCTTGCCCCTGTACGCGCAATGCGCCATGGCAGGGGCTCTGGGGGGTGTTGCAGGTGCCTATGGTTGCGCCATGTTGACGGTATCGGGCCTGCTGGTCGATGGGCCCTGGATGGCCAGTATTTTTAGTGGTGCCTTGCTGTCTGCTGTGCTGGTGGCGGGCTTGGTGTTGCGGGCCAAGGGGCGCGGACCGGCGGACACCTCGGCCCGGCTGGCGGAGTTGCAGTCGCGCATTCGGCCGCACTTTTTATTCAACACACTCAATAGCGCCATTGCGCTGGTTCGGGCCGAGCCTGCAAAAGCGGAGACTTTGTTAGAGGATTTGAGTGACTTGTTCCGCTATGTCTTGGTCGATTCGGGCCACACCGCCACTTTGGCCGATGAAATCAGCTTGGCCCAACGCTACCTGGCCATAGAGCAAGTGCGTTTTGGTGATCGCCTGAAACTAAGCTGGTCGCTGGACCCGCGGGCCAACGCGGCCAAGTTGCCGCCCTTGCTCTTGCAGCCCTTGGTAGAGAACGCCGTTCACCACGGGGTGGAGCCCAGCGCTTTGGGTGCCGAGGTGCACATATCCACACAACTACGGGGGTCAGTCGTGGTGATCAAAGTTACCAACACGGTACCGGCGGGGCAGGGCAATCAGGGGCAGGGTATTGCTCTGCGCAATGTGCGTGACCGCTTGGGTCTGATGCATGACGTGCAGGGGCAATTCCGCAGCGGCCTGAAAAACGGTATCTACCAAGTGCGCATTGAGGTGCCGCTATGACGGCGCTGGCCTCTGGGGCGCTGCGCGTACTGGTGGTGGACGATGAGCCACTGGCCCGCAGTCGACTGCGTACTTTGTTGGGCGATTGCAAGACACCTGCTGCCCATTGTGTGGGGGAAGCGGGGCATGCCGCACAGGCCCAAGAGCTGCTGGGCCGGGAGCGGATTGATGTTGCGTTGCTGGATATCCATATGCCGGGCGAAGACGGTCTGAGCCTGGCGCGCAGCCTGCAAAAATTGGGTAAAAAACCGGCACTTATTTTTGTGACCGCGCATGCCGAGCACGCCCTGGATGCCTTTGAAGTGGATGCGGTCGACTACCTGACCAAGCCCGTGCGTTTGGAGCGATTGCAGGCGGCACTGGCCAAAGCAGAGCGCTATTTGCAGTCCCGTGCCATGGTGCTGGATGATGCGGATACGCCCATGCTCATCATCCAAGAGCGGGGCCGCACCGAGCGTGTGCCTGTGCGTGATGTGGCGTATTTCAAAGCCGAGCTGAAGTACGTGACCGTGCGCACTGTGCAACGCTCTTACATACTGGATGGTTCGCTGAACGAGCTGGAAGCGCAGTATGGCGAGCTCTTTTTGCGCGTGCACCGCAATGCCCTGATAGCGCGCCGCGCCGTGCGGGCCTTAGAGAAGCACTACGAACCTGAAGAAGGTGAAGGCTGGGCTGTGCGCCTGTTGGGAATAGAGGAGCCCGTGGCGGTTTCAAGGCGGCAGTTGGCTAGCGTGCGCGCTTTGTTGGGGAGGTAGTCTGTCGCCCCCACGCTCGCCCACTGCGTGTGGCTCCCTGCCCCCCGAGGGGGCTAGCTCGCCTTGGGGCGGCCCTGCGGCGAGTCTGGGCGGCCCCACGCTCTGCGTGGCGGGTAATATCGCGCTCTCAATTACTTCCTCTGAGGAACCTGAATGCGTTTGACAACTTTGAGTTTGGCCCTGGTTACCGCCCTGGGTCTATCGCTTCCAGTAATCGCCGCCGACCCCGTGGCCAACGCTGGCGCTACGGTGGCCAAGCCCGTTGCAGGCAGCAAGGCTACCCAATTCACCAGCGTCGAGGGGATCACCGAATACCGCTTGTCCAACGGCCTGCGCGTGCTCTTGGCCCCCGATGCGTCCAAACCCACCACCACCGTCAACATCACTTACATGGTGGGTAGCCGCCATGAAAACTACGGCGAAACCGGCATGGCCCACTTGCTGGAGCATTTGGTCTTCAAGGGTACGCCCAGCTTGCCGGGTAAAACGATTGTGGAAGAGTTTGCGCGCCGTGGCATGCGCTTCAATGGCACTACGTTTTACGACCGCACCAATTACTACGAAACCTTTGCCGCCAGCGACGAGAACCTGGACTGGGCGCTGAAGATGGAAGCCGACCGCATGGTCAACAGCTTCATTGCCCGCAGTGATCTGGACAGCGAAATGACCGTGGTGCGCAACGAGATGGAATCGGGCGAGAACAACCCCGGCCGCGTGTTGTGGCAAAACATGACCGCCGCTGCCTACCAGTGGCACAACTATGGCAAGAGCACCATTGGTGCGCGTACCGATGTAGAAAACGTCAAGATCGACAACCTGCAAGGCTTTTACCGCACCTATTACCAACCTGACAACGCGACCCTGATCGTGACGGGTAAGTTTGATGCCGCCAAGACGCTGGAGCGCATAGAGCAGTACTTTGCCGGTATTGCCAAACCCACGCGTGCGCTGCCGCAACTCTACACACAAGACCCGGTGCAAGATGGTTCGCGTGAGGTGTCGGTCTCCCGCGTGGGAGACAGCTACTTGATCGGTTCGCTTTACCACATTGCCCCTGGCGCGCACGCAGACGCGACCTATGCCGAGCTGGTGGGTTTCATTTTGGGCGACACGCCCACAGGGCGCTTGCACAAGGCCTTGGTGGACAAGAAAAAGGCTGCTGGTATCAACGCGGATGCGTTAGCGTTGCGCGACCCCGGCTACCTGATGTTCTTCGCCAATCTGAACAAAACCCAGTCGCGTGAGGAAGCCAAGAAGGTCTTGCTCAGCGTGGTGGAAGGCTTCAAGAAAGAACCCATTACCGAGGCTGAACTGAAGCGTGCAAAAACATCGGTGTTGAACGAATTTGACAAAGCCTTGTCCAACCCCGTGAACTTTGGTGTGGGTCTGTCAGAAGCGGTGGCCACGGGGGATTGGCGTTTGTATTTCTTGCGCCGTGACCGTATTGAAAAAGCCACGGTTGCCGATGTGCAGAAGTTTGCTGAAAACTACCTGATGGAGAGCAATCGCACTTTTGGTCAGTTTTTGCCCACTGAAAAGCCGGCGCGTGCCGTGCTACCAGCGGCACCCGATCTCACTGCGCTGCTGGCCGATTACAAAGGTAAAGCGGCCGTGGCCCAGGGCGAAGTGTTTGACCCCAGCCCTGCCAATATCGACAAGCGCACCGTGCGTTTCGAGTTGCCCAATGGCATGAAGGTGGCTCTGTTGACCAAGTCCAACCGGGGCAACACGGTGAACGGCCAAATCATCCTGCGTATGGGCGATGAGAAGACGCTGTTTGGCAAACGCGAAACGGCCCAGGTGGTTGCACAAATGGTGCTGCGTGGCACGGCCAAGCTGAACCGCCAGCAGATCGCAGATCGCCTGGAAGAACTCAAGGCCAAGGTCAATATCGGTACGCAAGATGGCAACACGCTCAGCGTGAGTTTTGAAACGCGCCGCGACCAGTTGGCTGAAACATTGGCCTTGCTGCGTGAGATTTTGCGTAGCCCCAGCTTCCCCGCCGCTGAATTTGAGCAGTTTCGCAATGAATGGGTGACCGGCGTGGAAGAGCAGCGCCGCCAGCCGGATGCGATTGCCCAAAACGAATTGACCCGCTACGACAATCCTTTCAAAAAGGGCGACGTGCGCTACGCGGCCAATTTTGCGGAGCAAATTGAAGCCGTGAAAGCCATCAAGGTGGGGGACCTCAAGGCGTTCCATGAGCAGTTCTATGGTGGCGCGACCGGGCAAATGGCGCTGGTGGGTGACTTTGACGCCAAGACGACCCAAGAATCCATCAAAACCTTGTTGGGTGACTGGAAGAGCAAAGCCAAATTCAGCCGCGTAGTGAACCCCTACCGCCCCACCAAGGGCACTACATTGAGTTTTGAGACTCCAGACAAAGCCAATGCGTTTTACATTGCTGGCGTGTCATTGCCCGTCAAAGATGATGCCCCCGACGCCCAAGCCCTGGCCCTGGCCAACCGGGTGTTTGGTGGGGGTGGCCTGAAGAGCCGCATCATCGACCGCTTGCGCCAGAAAGAAGGCATTAGCTATGGTGCAGGATCGTTCTTGCAGATGAATCCGTATGACGCCAATAGCACTCTGGGTCTGTATGCCATCTATGCCCCGCAAAATCTGGCAAAGCTGAAGACCGGTGTGGCGGAAGAGATTGCGCGCCTGGTGAAAGACGGTATTACCGAACAAGAGTTGGCCGATGCTAAGAGCGGTATTTTGCAAAACAATATGATCAACCGCTCGCAAGACGGCTCATTGGCCAATGCCTTGAGCAGCCAGATGTTCCAGGGGCGCACCATGAAGTTTGTGGCCGACAACGAAGCCAAGCTCACTGCCACCACATTGGCTGAAGTGAATGCGGCTATCGCCAAATACATCGACCCGGCCAAGCTGGTGAATGTGTACGCCGGTGACTTTGTGGCCGCTGCCAAGCGCGCCGCGGAAGCCCCCAAGACCGAGGCCGCCAAGTAGGCCTTGCGGCGAAGTAGCTCCGCTGGAGTGCATCCAGCGGACAAAAAAAGAGCCCGGCATGCCGGGCTCTTTTGCGTGGGTCGCAGGCTTTTCTTGTTCGCTAGCCGGTATTGCGCAGTCCCGCTGCAATCCCGTTGATCGAGATGTGGATGCCGCGCTGTACACGCTCGTCGGCTTTGCCTTCGCGGTAGCGGCGCACCAGCTCCACTTGCAAGTGGTGCAGCGGGTCGATATAGGGGAAGCGATGGCGGATAGAGCGCTGCAGCGCCGCGTTATTGGCCAGGCGATTTTTCTCACCGGTGATGGTGGACAGGGCCTGTGCCGTTAGGTGCCATTCGGCTTCAATGGCCGCAAAGATTTTCTTGCGCAGGCGCGCATCGCTCACCAGTTCGGAATAGCGGGAAGCCAGCGCCAAGTCGCTCTTGGCCATCACCATGTCCATATTGGACAAGAGCGTGCGAAAGAAGGGCCACTGCTTCACCATTTTTTGCAGCAATGCGGTGCGTTCTTTCACCTCTTCGGTCGTGCCCGCGTTGATGAAGGTGTGCACGGCCGAGCCAAAGCCGTACCAGCCGGGTAGTGTCAGGCGGCATTGGCCCCAACTAAAGCCCCAGGGAATGGCGCGCAGGTCTTCAATGCGTTGATTGGCCTTGCGCGATGCAGGGCGCGAGCCAATATTCAGCTCTGCGATTTCGCGAATGGGGGTGGAGCTGAAGAAGTATTCCGTGAAGCCTGGAGTCTCATACACCAGGGTACGGTAAGCCGCCATGCTGTTGCTGGACAGTGTTGCCGCAGCTTCTAAAAAGGCCTTGGTGGCAGGCTTGGTGGGTTGCAGCAACGTAGCTTCCAGTGTGGCCGCTACCAGGGTTTCCAGATTGCGTCTGCCGATCTCTGGGTTGGCGTATTTGGAGCCAATCACTTCGCCTTGCTCGGTTAGTCGAATCTGGCCGCGCACCGTGCCAGGCGGCTGGGCCAGGATGGCCTCATAGCTGGGACCGCCGCCGCGTCCCACGGTGCCGCCACGGCCATGGAACATACGCAACTGGATGGTGGTCGGTGCGACTGCTTCACTGGGGCCTTTGGCGTTGAGCTCGTCAAACAAGTCCACCAACGCAATCTCGGCGCGGTACAACTCCCAGTTGCTGGTAAAAATGCCACCGTCCTTGTTGCTGTCCGAGTAGCCCAGCATGATGTCTTGCTCGGCACCGCTGCGCGTGATCATGGCTTTGATGCCCGGCAGCGCATAAAACTCGCGCATGATGGGCGCGGCATTGCGCAAGTCTTCAATCGTTTCAAACAAAGGCACCACGATCAGGTCGTTAATGGCCTGCGCGTCCAGCGTGCTGCGCATCAGGCCGACTTCCTTTTGCAAGAGCAGCACTTCCAGCAAATCGCTCACCGTTTCGGTGTGGCTGATGATGTAGTGGCGAATGGCCTGGTGGCCAAAGCGCTGGCGCATGACCTTGGCCATGCGGAAGATGGCCAGTTCGCCCTGGGCGTGTGGTGAGTACTCCACGCCTTGCACTTGCAGCGTGCGGGCATCGTTCAGTAAACCTAGCAGTAGCGTGCGCTTCGCCGCTTCATCCAGCGCACTGTAGTCAGCTTCGATACGCGCCGTCTTTAACAGTTCAGCCACCACCTCTTCGTGTTTGTCAGAGCTTTGGCGCAGATCGACGGTCGCCAAGTGGAAGCCAAACACCTCAACCGCACGAATGAGCGGATGCAGGCGCTGCGCCACCAGCGCTTGGCCATGGTTGGCCTTCAGGGAGTCTTCAATGGTGCGTAGTTCAGCACCAAATTCTTCGGCCGTGGCGTAGGCGTTTTGTGGGGCTACGGCATGCCGGGCGGCTTCAGTCCCGGTCAAGTCTTTCAGCGTAGCGGCCAGGCGCGCATAGACACCGGTCAGCGCGCGGCGATAGGGCTCATCCATGCGGTGGGCGTTGCGATCGGGTGAGCTATCGGCCAGCACTTGCATCGCGGGCGTGTACTGGTTCAGCATGGCCGAGATAGATAGCTCAGCACCCAGGTAATGCACTTCGGTCAGGTAGTGGCGCAGCGCCACCTCGGACTGGCGGCGCAGCGCGTATTCCAGCGTCTGCGCACTCACATTCGGGTTACCGTCGCGGTCGCCGCCAATCCACTGCCCCATGCGCAAAAAGCTGTGCACTGGCTGCTGGCCCAAGAGCTGTTCCAGGTTGGCATAGAGCTTGGGAATCTCTCGCAAGAAAGTAGATTCGTAGTAGCTCAGCGCGTTTTCAATCTCGTCCATCACTGTGAGCTTGCTAAAGCGCAGCAAGCGGGTTTGCCAGAGCTGCATCACGCGGGCACGCATGTGGGCCTCGTTAGTCGCCAGTTCGCGCGGCGTCAGGGCGTCCTTCTTCGGATCAAAGGCGCTGCCGCGCAGTTTGATTTCATCGCGCTGGGTCAGCAGTTGGGCAATACCGCGCTCGGCATCCAGAATACTTTTGCGTTGCACCTCTGTGGGGTGGGCGGTGAGCACGGGTGCCACATAACTGTTTTGCAACATGGTCGCAATGGCTTTGGGCGCAATGCCACCCCAGCGCAGGCGTGACATCGCCACTTCCAGGCTGCCCTCTTGGGTGTCACCCGCGCGTTCATGGATGGCGCGGCGGCGAATGTGGTGGCGGTCTTCGGCCAAATTGGCCAAATGGCTGAAGTAAGTGAATGCGCGGATCACGCTCACCGTCTGGTCGCCCGACAAACCCTTGAGCAGTTTCTTGAGTGCCTTGTCGGCCTCATGGTCCGCCTCGCGCCGGAAGGCCACCGACAAGGTACGAATGCGTTCGATTAGCTCAAACGCGTCCACGCCTTCCTGCTCGCGAATCACATCGCCCAAAATACGACCCAAGAGACGGATGTCTTCAATCAGTGGGCGTTCGTTGTCTTTGGCGCGTTTGGCGGGCGCGTCTGGGGCGGCTTTTTTCATGGCGGTGGGTGGGGGCTAGGGGTTGGGGCGGGCGGGTTGGCGTCGCTGCCCATGCTAGCATTGAAGCCCCTAAAACGATTACACACAGGTTACGACTTTGTCGCACTACACGATCGCCACCCGAGAGAGCCGACTGGCTCTGTGGCAGGCAGAACACGTCAAGACACTGCTGCAAGAACGCGGACACAGCGTAACGCTTTTGGGTATGACCACGCGCGGCGATCAGATCCTGGACCGCTCCTTGAGTAAGGTGGGTGGCAAGGGTCTGTTTGTGAAGGAATTGGAGCTCGCTTTGGAAGACGGACGGGCTGATCTGGCCGTGCATTCACTCAAAGATGTGCCCATGGAGTTGCCACCCGGTTTCAGCCTGGCCTGTGTGATGGAACGCGAAGATCCGCGTGACGCTTGGGTATCACCCCGGTATGCCAGTCTGGACGATCTGCCCAACGGGGCGGTGGTCGGAACATCCAGCTTACGTCGTATGGCGCTGTTGAAGTCTTTGCGGCCTGACTTGCGCATAGAGCCCTTGCGCGGCAATCTGGATACACGCTTGAAGAAACTGGACGAGGGTTTGTACGACGGCATTGTGCTGGCCGCCGCAGGTTTGAAACGATTGGGCCTGGAAGACCGATTGCGCAGTGCGTTCGAGCCAGAGCAAATGTTGCCAGCCGCCGGCCAAGGTGCCTTGGGCATTGAAATTCGCAGCGACCGTACAGATGTGCGTGCGGCGCTGGATTCCCTGCGGCACCTGCCCACGCTTTTGGCCGTGTCCGCAGAACGCGCAGTCAGCCGTGTCATGGGTGGCAGCTGTTCCATGCCACTGGCGGCTTTTGCAACTTTGCAAGGGCCTGTGCTGTCCATCCGTGCGGCATGGGGAGACCCGCAGGGACAACTGCCCTTGGTCGCCGAGCAGGCGCAGGGCCTGGTGTCTGATGAGGCGTCAGCCGTTGCTTTGGGCGAACAGGTGGCGCGGGCACTGCAAGCCCGAGTTCCTGTCACATCAGGAGCCTGACACGATGCGCGTGATCATTACCCGCCCCCTGCGCGAGGCCAACAAGTGGGCCGCCGCACTGATGGATACCGGCTACAAAGCGGTGGCATTGCCCCTGGTTGAGGTGGCTGCCGCTGCAGACACCCAGGCCGTGGCAGACGCGGGCCAGCGTCTGGCAGAGTACGACGGTGCTATGTTCGTCAGTGGCAATGCTGTGGAGCACTTTTTTGCATCCAATCGGGCTGTAGGCCCCGTGTTTTGTGCGGGAGCAGCTATTAAAACAAGAGCATTTGCCACGGGCCCGGGTACGGTTGCGGCACTGCTTCGGGCTGGGGCTGAGTCGGCCTGGATTGATGCGCCGGATCAAGACTCACAGCAATTTGACTCGGAAGCCTTGTGGGCGGTTATCGGCTCCAAAATGCAAGCGGGTACTCGTGTGTTGATTGTGCGTGGTGCTGGCACCAGTGCCACGGAGGTGCTGTCCGGTGAGGGGCATGGACGCGACTGGTTTGCCAAGCAAGTGAAGCTGGCGGGCGCGAGTGTCGACTATGTGGTTTCTTACCAGCGCGTGCCCGTGAGGCTCCAAGGTGATGCGTTGAATACGGCACAGCAGGCGGCATCCGATGGTTCGGTATGGATGTTCAGCAGCTCCGAGGCCATTGCCAACCTGGTGGCCAGTTGCCCCGACCAAGATTGGCGTGCGGCAAAGGCAGTCGTCACACACCCCCGCATTGGCGATACCGCGCGCAAAGCGGGGTTTGTTCATGTCTGTGAATCTCGCCCCAGTCTGGCGTCCTTGTTGGCGTCCATTGAGTCCATGCAATGACCTCTGCATCTCCTCCCCATGAAGCGGCGGTGGACGCTGCGGTCAACGCGGCATCCGCTACCGGCGCGGCACCCGCATTGGCTAAACCTGGCTACGGCTTGACCTGGCTGGCAACGGTTGTCGCCTTTCTGGCATTGGTGGGCTGCGTATTGTTGTGGCAAAAACTCAACGGCATACAAGAACAGTTGGCCCGGCAAAGCGCGGATGCCGGAGCTGTAGCTGCAGCCGCCAACGCCATGGCCAAACAAGCGCAAGAAATAGCCTTGGACACGGCTGCCAAGTTGGCCGTGGCAGAGGCGCGCTTGAGCGAAGTGTCCCTGCAGCGCACCCAGCTTGAAGAGTTGATGCAAAGCCTCTCCCGGTCTCGGGACGAAAACTTGGTCGTTGACATTGAGTCCGCCGTGCGCTTGGCGCAACAGCAGGCGCAATTGACGGGCAGCGTGGAGCCGCTGCTGGCAGCTTTGAAAACCGCTGAGCAGCGCGTCACGCGGGCAGCACAGCCCCGCTTGACCCCATTGCAGCGCGCCTTGGCCCGGGACGTGGCGCGCATTAAAGCCACGGTTCTGGCAGACACGCCCGCATTGCTGGTCAAGCTGGATGAACTGGCTTTGTTGGCGGATGACGTGCCCGTTGCCAATGCTTTGCTACCCCAGCGAAACACGGAACCGCTCAAGCGCAAAGCAGAAGAGTCGGTATCCAGCTGGTGGGGGCGTTTGGGGATTGCCGTGCGCGATGAGCTGCGCACCCTGGTGCGGGTAGGCCGCGTTGAAACGCCCGAGGCCGCTCTTTTGTCGCCCGAACAGGTGTTTTTCTTGCGCGAGAACCTGAAGTTGAAGATATTGAACGCCCGATTGGGCCTTCTGGCGCGCCAGACGGACTCGGCCCGTGCCGATCTCGCAACGGCTGCTATGAGTTTGTCACGCTATTTTGATAACGGATCGCGCAAGACACAAACGGCCTTGAATCTATTGCAACAGGTTCAAGTACAAATGAAGTCCTTGGAACTGCCGCGTATGGACGATACCTTGGCCGCGCTCTCGACTGCGGCGGCAGGGCGCTGAGCATGCGTGCGGCACTGTGGCTCATGGCTCTGTTCGCGGTTGCTGCGGTGAGTGCGCTCTTCGCTGGCAATAACCACGGAACCGTGACGGTGTATTGGCCACCCCATCGCGTGGATGTTTCACTGAATTTGGCTCTATTGACGTTGGCCATCGGGTTTTTGCTGCTTCATCTAGCCTTGCGCGCTTTGTCGGCGCTGTTGCGCATTCCCCAGCGTGCGCGTGATTGGCGTTTGTCGCAGCGCGAGCGTGCCATTTACGCCTCCTTGCTTGATGCGTGGTTCCATTTGGTATCGGGCCGTTTTGTTCGGGCACGCAAGGCCGGGGAGTTGATGGCATCCTTAGAGGAGTCGGTACAGCGCAGTGGTGAGCAGCTTCCGCAAGCGGGGCGGTTGCGGGCGATTGCGCATCTTTTGGCGGCAGAAGGTGCCCACGCCGTGCAAGACAAAACCCGTCGCGACTTTCATTTTCAAGAGGCGCTGAAGCAAACCAGCAAACGGGATGCGCAAGATGCCCGTGAAGGGATGCAAATGCGCGCTGCGCGTTGGGCGTTCGATGACCGCGATGCGGGCTCGGCCATGCAATGGCTGGACCAGCTCCCCCATGGTGCTGCGCGGCGAACTTTGGCCCTGCGCTTGCGCTTCAAGGCGGCCCGCCATGCCGGCAAGGCCCAGTTGGCATTGGAGACGGCACGCCAATTGACCAAGCACCGGTCTTTTTCGGAAGCGGCTGGCCGAAGCATTGCCCGGGGCCTGGCGATAGAAATGCTGCGTTCAGCCCATGACCAAGTGCAAGTGCAGGCAGCCTGGAATGCGCTGAGCAAGGAGGAGCAGGCGCTTACCGACGTCGCGCTGGAAGCGACGGAACGCCTCATCGAGGTCGGTGGCGATACTGCGCTGGCCCATCAGTGGGTGTTGCCGGTATGGAGCCGCATGGTGCAATCGGGCGATGCACTGACGATGGTGCAAAAAGTGAAGCTCGTCAGGATACTGGAGGCGGGTTTCAGTGCGGCCAACGCTGTGCCCGATGCCGCTTGGCTGGCACGCATAGAAAGCGCGCAAATGGGCAAACCCAGCGATGCTGTGCTGCAATATCTGGCGGGTTGCATCTGCATGCGCTTGAGTCTTTGGGGCAAGGCGCAGCAGCTGATCAAGCAATCGCTACCCCGTTTGCAGGATCGGGAATTGCAGCGTGATGCGTGGCTTGCCATGGCCCAACTGGCAGAGCAACGTAATGATATTCAGGGGGCTACTGAGGCCTATCGCGAGGCTGCAAAAAGGTGACGGATTTGAGTTCCAGGGCTATTTTCCAGCCATGTCTACACTCACCGAACACACCATTAAGTTGACTGATCACCGTGATCGCAATCTTTTGGAACTCACCCTTGCAAAGGCAGTGTTGGATCTATTGCGAATAGACCGGATTGTGCTGGCGCGGGTGGTCAGTGAGGAGGGCACCAAGCGCTGGTTGGATGTGGTGGCGCTGGATGGGCGTGGTGGTGGCAAAGTGGTGGATCCCTTGCGGGTTGATTTTCAGACTTTGCCAGCGCTTGAGGATATGCGTGACCGCTGGCGCTGCCTTCAAGACCGAAATTTGCTGGAAATTGCCTGGGCAGGAGAAGAAGGCCCTCGTATTTCTTATACCCCCTTGTATTCCGATGACAGTGGTGATGACCAAGGCATCGTAGAAATCCACTCGGGTGGGGCGTTGCAGATAGGGCAGCAAGAAATCGTACGCGACTTGCTGCATGTGTACCGGAATATGTACAACCTTTTGGCCTACAGCGACCGTGATCCTCTGACCGGACTTTTGAACCGCAAGTCCTTGGATGACACCTTCTACAGCGCCGTGCTGGATGAACTGGGTGAGGGTGGCGCGCGCGATACCAACGTTGCGACGCTGCCCGGCCAAGAGCGCCGCCACCGTGTGCCACCCAACTATTGGTTGGGCACCATCAGCGTAGATAACTTCAGCGCCATCAACGACAAGAACGGGCATCTGATCGCCGAGGAAGTGCTGATCCTGGTAGCCCGTATTGTGAACAATACGTTTCGAACTTACGACCGACTGTATCGCTTGGGTGGAGAGCAGTTTGCCGTGTTGATGCATTGCCCGGACGAGGCTTTGGTGCTGGCAGCCTTTGAGCGTTTTAGGGTCAATATGGAGAAATTTAATCACTGGGGGTAAATTCCCCGCCCCTTGGGGCGTAATCTTGGCGGATGAGCGAATACATACACAAGAGTCACAACGTTACGGCACTGCTGTACCACGTAGTGTTTCCCGCGAAGTATCGGAGGGCCGTATTTGACGATGACGTTGATGAGGTACTCAAAGAGGTGTGTCTGGGGATAGAGCAGAGGTATGAAATCAAGTTTTTGGAAATTGGTACGGACAAAGATCACGTCCATTTTCTTGTGCAGTCGGTTCCCAGATACAGCGTGACGAAAATTGTGACGATGCTCAAAAGCATAACGGCGAGAGAAATTTTCAAGCGCTGCCCTCAGGTGAAGAAGAGGCTGTGGGGCGGTGAGTTCTGGACCGATGGGTATTTTGCGAGCACAGTGGGCAAGCACGGAGACGAGGCAACGATTGGCAAGTACGTAAAGAATCAGGGACAAGAATATCAGCAACTACATTCGGACTTTCAGCCAGGGCTGTTCTGAATACCCCGCCCCTTGGGGCGGAGATCTTTATTTCCCCCAAGTGGGTAACTTGACCGCTTGCGCAGGCTTCACGCGCGTAACAGCAGACGATTCGCCCAGCACGACTCTGGAGCGGGCAGAACGCGCCGTAGATTTTGCGCAGCAGCAAGGGCGCAACCAAGTCTTGAGTCACCCGGACTTGGTGCGTAAGGGGCTGTTTGGCGATTTGCCGAAGGTGGGTGCGGTCGATTTGTTTTGAACTAACGCTGCAATATGAAAAAAGGGCCGTGAGGCCCTTTTTCTTTGGTGTGCCCCGGCGAAGGGGCGGCGCAATTACGCGTTGGGCGTCTGCTCAAACGGCAGTGTCATATTGCCCAAATCACGCTTGGTTTCGACCAGCACCAGCGGGCCTTGGTCCAGCACCACAGGAGCGGAGCGCTCGCGGGGTACATGCACGGGCTTGGGTTCAGCCGCAATAGCAGCCTGCACCGCAGCAATGCGGGAAGGGTCTGAATTCACCCATTGCAAACCGGACCCCTGGGCCACTTGCACCAAGGAATCGGTGGGCAAAGCGTAGCTGGTGATGGTTGGCATGCCTGCGCTCTTGCTGGCAGCTACCGAGGTGGCTACGGCTGCAGGAGCGGGTTTGGCCACCGCAGCTGGGACTGCCGCGGGGGCGGGCGCATCCGCAACAGGGGCCACGGCCACAGGCGCGACCGGTGCGGATTCAGCGTCGGACTGGGGCGCTACATCGTCACGGTTGCTGGGCTCATTGCCACCGCGGTCCGGGCGGTCGCCGCGGTCTTGGCGTGGGCCACGTTCACGGCCATAGCGGTCGCGTGAGCGTTTTTCACGGCCTTCGCCTGCAGCGTTGCCTTCGGCGCCGGGCTGGGTTCCGTCTGCACCTGCTTCGCCAGTATGAGCGTCACCGTTGGGTTCTGCAAAGCCCAAAGGCGCTTGTGCGTTGTCCAGCGGTTGACCGCTTTCGTCAGTGCGTGGGCCGCGCTCGGAACGGCGTCCACGTCCACGACCACCGCGACCACCCTCACGGCCGTTTTCACGGGGCTCGTTTCCACCCTCTTGGTTGGGTGCAGATGCGTCTGCGGAAGCGGCCTCATTGCGGACTTCGGATGTACGCTCAGCATTGTCGCCACGTTCGCTATTGCGCGGTGGGCGATTGCCACGGTCACCACGGTCGTTGCGCTCTGGACGTTCACCGCGCGGCGCGCGTTCGGGGCGCTGCTCGTTGCGGCCAGCGTCTTGTGCGCCAGCGGCTTGCAAACTCACGTCTGCGCCCTGTGGCTTGCCTTCAGAATCAAAACGTTCGCGGCTGCCTTGATTTTGACCTTGTGATGGTCCTTGGCCTTCGCCGCGTCCGCCACTACCACCACGGCCGCCACGACCACCGCGGCCGCCACGTCCACCCTCGCGTCCGCCTTCACGGCCCGCTTCGGTATTGCCTTCCGGGCGGGGGCCACGGCCTTCATTGCGGTTGTCGCCACGACCTGCGGGGCGACCTTCTGCATTGCGGTTACCGCCACGCTGGCCATCACGTTGACCGTCGCGTGCACCATCACGGCCACGGCCATCACGGTTGCTGGCAGCTGGTGCGGCAGGCGCTACAGGCTTGGCCGGTGTCGGTGTTTCGCCGGCAAACAAGCCTTTGATCCAACCGAAGAAACCGGAGCTGGCAGGCACGGGTGCTGCCACCTTGGCAGGCTGCACGGGTGCGGTGGCCACAGGCTTGGCGACTTCGGGTTTGGGCGGTGCAATCGGCGCCGGTGCATCGGGCAACACGCCCTTGATGATGGGCGTTTGCTTGTTGGTTGGTTCTTGCGAACGACGGGTCACGCCCGTAGGGTCTTCCATCTCGTCGGCCAGTTTGTAGCTGGCGTCGATGTTGTCCAGGCGTGGGTCGTCGTGTTTCAGACGTTCCAGCTTGTAGTTGGGCGTTTCCAGCGTCTTGTTAGGCACCAGCAGCACGTTGATGCGTTGTTTGAGTTCGATCTTGGCGATCTCGGAGCGCTTTTCGTTCAGCAGGAAGGAAGCGACATCCACGGGTACTTGGCACAACACAGAGGCCGTGCTGTCCTTGAGCGACTCTTCCTGGATGATTCGCAGAATCTGCAAGGCACTGGATTCTGTATCGCGAATATGACCTGCGCCGCCGCAGCGGGGGCAGGGAATCGATGCACCTTCCGACAACGCAGGGCGCAGGCGCTGGCGGCTCATTTCCATCAGACCAAATTTGCTGATGGTGCCGAACTGCACGCGCGCACGGTCCTGGCGCAGCGCGTCGCGCAAGCGGTTTTCCACTTCGCGGCGGTTGCGGGACTCTTCCATGTCGATAAAGTCGATGACGATCAGGCCGCCCAAGTCGCGCAGACGCATCTGGCGGGCCACTTCGTCGGCGGCCTCCAAGTTGGTGCGGGTAGCAGTCTCTTCGATGTCGCCGCCCTTGATGGCGCGAGCCGAGTTGACATCCACGGACACCAAGGCTTCGGTGTGGTCGATGACGATGGCACCACCGGAAGGCAGGGTCACGGTGCGGGCATAGGCCGATTCGATCTGGTGCTCGATCTGGAAGCGGCTGAACAGCGGAGCGTCGTCGCGGTAGCGCTTCACGCGGGCTGCGTGCTCGGGCATCACGTGGGCCATGAACTGCTGGGCCTGCTCGTACACGTCGTCGGTGTCGATCAGGATGTCGCCGATGTCGTGGTTGAAGTAGTCGCGAATCGCGCGGATCACCAAAGAAGACTCTTGGTAAATCAGGTAAGCACCCTTGCCACCCTTGGCGGCGCCGTCGATAGCGGTCCACAGCTTCAACAGGTAGTTCAAGTCCCACTGCAGCTCGGGCGCGCTGCGGCCGATGCCGGCGGTGCGGGCGATGATGGACATGCCGTTGGGGTATTCCAACTGGTCCATGTTTTCTTTGAGCTCGGCGCGGTCTTCACCCTCGATGCGGCGGGACACACCACCACCGCGGGGGTTGTTGGGCATCAGCACCACATAACGGCCGGCCAGCGATACGAAGGTGGTCAGGGCTGCGCCCTTGTTGCCACGTTCTTCTTTTTCGACCTGGACTAGCAGTTCCTGGCCTTCGCGGATCGCATCCTGGATGCGCGCGTTGCCGGCGGAAACGCCTTGCTGGAAGTAAGTCTTGGAGATTTCCTTGAATGGCAGGAAGCCGTGGCGGTCTTCGCCGTAGTCGACAAAACAGGCTTCTAGCGAGGGCTCGACGCGGGTGACGACAGCCTTGTAGATATTGCCCTTGCGCTGTTCGCGCCCTTCAATTTCGATTTCGTAGTCGAGGAGTTTTTGTCCATCGACGATTGCCAAGCGGCGTTCTTCAGCCTGCGTGGCGTTAATCAGCATCCGTTTCATGGGATTGCCTCCTTCTTCAAATTGCACATGCCCACTGGGAGCAAACGGTGCCTGACAGACGGACTGAAGTGAGGAGGAATTGCCGGAGAACTACGACGTCAAATCAGACGTCGAAGCGTGGGCGCGTGGATGGGGACGAGGGGATGCGTTTGTGAACCTGCTATTGTTTTAGTAGCTGGTTGCGCAATGTTGACAAGGGCCATGGGCTGGTTTGTACCAAAAAACGGCGCGCAAACGCTCCGTAGGCACAAGGTGATCAGACTCCACAACACAAACATCTCGTTTCATTCCGTTCGCAATCCAGGGAATGCGAACTTGGGGTATTCCGTATCAATGATTCAGTTCGTCGGTTTGGCCGTACAGTCCACCTGCCATCCGACGCATTGGGCGCGGGATCTGCCGGTGGTGCCATACGACGGCACAGACCTTCTAGCAAGGCGTTGGGTGGGGTGTGGACTAAACTCCAGACAAATCAACCACTTACGGCACATCGCTAGTGAAACACATTATAGGGGGCAATCCAGCCCCAACCGCCCCGGAAGTCAAATCGGTGACCGTCGATGAGGACAGCGCTGGGCAGCGCTTGGACAACTTTTTGATGCGCCACCTCAAGGGCGTGCCGAAAACGCATATTTACCGAATCATCCGCAGCGGCGAGGTACGTATTAACAAGGGGCGGGCGAGCGCCGACACCCGGATTGAGGCTGGCGATGTGGTGCGTCTGCCACCGGTGCGGGTGTCCGAACGGGCGGCTGACAAGGCCGAAGCAATGGCCTCCGGCGGCATTCCGGTGCCGGCCAAGGATTTCCCGGTTTTGTTTGAAGACGAGGCCTTTATTGCCATCAACAAGCCCGCAGGGGTGGCGGTACATGGTGGCTCGGGCGTTACGTTTGGGGTCATAGAGCAACTGCGCATGGCCCGTCCGAACGCCACTTTTTTGGAGTTGGTGCACCGCCTGGATCGCGAAACCAGCGGTATTTTGCTGGTGGCCAAGAAGCGCAGCGCGCTGAAAAACCTGCAAGACCAGTTCCGCGAGCGTGAAACCGGCAAGACGTATTTAGCCCTGGTCGTAGGCCAATGGCCTGCCAACAAGAAGGTGCTGGACAAATCCCTGCACAAATACCTGCTGCAGGGAAAAAATGGCGAGCCGGGCGAGCGCCGGGTCAAGGTCGTTGCCCGGGACGATCCGGACGCGATGCCCTCGTTGACCCTAGTGAAAGTGCGCGCTCACAGTGGCACTGCGCCGGGTGCCACCGAGCCAGGGTATTCCTTGCTGGAAGTCACCATCAAAACCGGCCGCACCCACCAGATCCGCGTGCATTTGGCGTCCGAAGGCATGCCGATTGCCGGGGATGACAAGTACGGCGACTTCGACCTCAACAAAGCCCTGGCCAAGCCCGACCAGGCCGTGCCTCTGAAGCGCAT
Source organism: Burkholderiales bacterium PBB3 (assembly GCA_002256115.1). Taxonomy (GTDB): domain Bacteria; phylum Pseudomonadota; class Gammaproteobacteria; order Burkholderiales; family Burkholderiaceae_C; genus Allorhodoferax. The sequence goes on along the minus strand of NKIK01000026.1, from coordinate 22,494 downwards.
GTTTTTGCACGCCTGGCGCTTCCAGTGCCGCCACCCCACCACCGGCAAAAAGGTCGAGCTGCAGTGCGAGCTGCCTTACGACCTGTCCCAGTTTCTGGTGCACGCCCTGCCGGCCGACGGCGCATGAGGCTTGCCGCCGATTTTTGAACTTTTGTTTGTACCGTCATGTCCTCCACCCGCCCCCGCAGCACCGCCCGCCAGTTTGACCTGATCGCTTTTGATTGGGACGGCACCCTGTTTGACTCCACCGCCATCATCACCCGCTGCATTCAGCTGGCGGTGGGCGATGTGGGGGGCACCGTGCCCACCCGCGAGGCGGCCGCCTATGTGATTGGCCTGGGACTGATGCAGGCGCTGGCCCACGCCGCGCCCGACGTGCCGCCCGCCAAATACGCCGAGCTGGGCGCGCGCTACAAGCACCACTACGCGCTGCACCAGAACGACATCAGCCTGTTTGAAGGGGTCTTGCCCCTGCTGGCCGCGCTCAAAGAGCAACAGCACATCCTGACCGTGGCCACCGGCAAAAGCCGCCGCGGGCTGGACGACGCCTTGCAGGCCGTAGAGCTACAGGGCGTATTTGACGGCTCCCGCACCGCAGACGAGACGGCGGGCAAGCCGCATCCGCTGATGCTGCAGGAGTTGATGGCAGAGTTCGGGGTCAGCAAAGACCGGGTGCTGATGATTGGTGACACCACCCACGACTTGCAAATGGCGGTGAATGCCGGCTGTGCCAGCGTGGGCGTGAGCTACGGCGCGCACGAGCCTGCCAGTTTTGAGGTGCTCAAGCCGCGGCATGTGGCGCATTCGGTGCCCGATTTGCACCAGTGGTTGCTGGCGCATGCGTGAAGTCTGGCGCGATGGCAAACCGGTGGAGCAGCCTTTGGGCAAGGTGATTGCGCTGTGCAACAGTAGCGACTTGGTCGACCGCGGCGAGGCTGTGCCTTTCGATGTGGTCTATTGCGGGCAAACCTGCCGGGGCTTTGCCGTGCGCTACGGTGCGCAGGCCTACGCCTACCTGAACCGCTGCCTGCACGTGCCCATGGAGATGGATTACCAGCCGAACCGATTTTTTGACATGACCGGCAATTGGATCATTTGCGCCACCCATGGCGCGATTTACCGGCCGGACACCGGCGAATGCGCGGGCGGCCCCTGCCGCGGCAAGCTGGTGAAGATTGCCCTGACAGAGCGCGACGGCGTCGTGCACTGGCATACTGCCCACAACCTGTTACCTCTAGAGTTTTGAAATGACCGATTCGACACAGCCCAGTGCACCTGAAAATAGTGCGAAAACAGCCTCAGAGCCCATGGATAGTGCGGGAGCAGCTATAAAAAAAGAAGCAAATGCGGCGGTGGCACCCGATACAGCTTGGGAGCGCAGCACCCTGGAAAAGTTGGCCCTGTCCGTCGTCAACGAGCAACGCCAGGCCCGCCGTTGGCGCAATGGCATCCGATTGGCATGGTTGGTGTTTTTGGTGGCCTTGGTGTGGTTTGGTATGGACCGGAACGCAGCGACCACCGATCCCACCGCGCCCCACACCGCCGTCGTCAAAATTCAGGGGGAAATTGCGTCCGGTGCCGAAGCCAGTGCTGAGCTGGTGGGCGCGGCCCTGCGCAGTGCCTTCGAAGACAAAGGCGCGCAAGCCGTGGTCTTGCTGATCAATTCCCCGGGCGGCAGTCCGGTGCAAGCCGGCATCATCAACGATGAAATTCGGCGCTTGAAAGTCCTGCACAAAAAGCCGGTGTATGCCGTGGTGGAAGAAACCTGTGCGTCCGCCGCCTATTACATCGCGGTGGGAGCTGACAAAATTTATGTCGACAAAGCCAGCGTGGTCGGCAGCATCGGTGTGTTGATGGATGGTTTTGGCTTTACGGGGCTGATGGACAAACTGGGTGTTGAGCGCCGCCTACTGACGGCTGGTGAAAACAAGGGTTTCATGGACCCGTTTAGCCCGCAAACGGACAAGCAGCGCGAGTTCGCCCAGACCATGCTGAATCAAATTCACCAGCAATTCATTGGCGTCGTCAAAACCGGTCGGGGTAGCCGTCTGAAAGAGAATGCGGAGACCTTCAGTGGCTTGTTCTGGACCGGCCAGCAGGCCATTGAATTGGGCTTGGCCGACCAACTGGGCGATTTGAATTACGTGGCCCGCGAAGTGGTCAAGGCTGAAGAATTGGTGGACTACACCCGCAAAGACAATGTGGCCGAGCGCCTGGTCAAGCGCTTTGGCGCATCGATTGGCGAAGGTGCCATGCGCGCTGTGCGCAACGCGCCCGGCCTGCGTTAAAAACCTACTTGCCGATGGCAAACACCGTGGGCTGGGCATTGTCCGCCGTCCATCCACGGCCCTTCCAGTTCTTCACCAAGTCGCTGTAGCACTGGGCATGGGGCAGGGTCAGCCCACTGGCGGTTGCCAGGCGGGTGTGGGGTTGCAGGGTTTGCTGCAGGGCCTGCAAGAGCGCGGTATTGCGGTAGGGTGTCTCAATCATCAGTTGTGTCTGCCCGGTTTTTTGCGCCAAAGACTCCAGCTCCTTGATCCGCTGCACCCGCTCGGCGGGTGTGCTTGGTATATAGCCCACAAAGGCGAAACTTTGTCCATTCAGCCCGCTGGCGGCCAGCGCCAAAAGCAAGGACACCGGGCCTACCAGCGGCACCACGGTCAAGCCCAAATCATGTGCAGCCCGCACCACCGAGGAGCCGGGGTCAGCCACCGCGGGCATACCCGCTTCACTGACCAGACCCACGTGGCGCCCCTGCAGCGCTGCGGCCAACAAAGGCTTGGCATCAAAGCCGCCCAAGTGGTCGCCTTTTTTGTGCACTTCTCGGGGCAATTCCTGAATCTGCATGTTCTGCAGCGTGGCGCACAGCGGGTACAGCTCGCCCACGCGCTTCAAGTAAGCCCGTGTGGTTTTTGCGTTTTCGCACACCCAGTGTCGCAGCGTAGCGGCCACTTGCAGCGTGTGGGCGGGCATCACGTCCGTCAGCGGCACCTGCTGCGCGCAGCCAAAGTCCAGTGGGGCGGGTACTAAAAATAAGCTGCCACGTTGGGCGGTGCTGCCGCTTTGGGGCGCGCTCATGCTGCTGCCCCCGGCGCTGTCAGCAATTCCAGTCCCGCCGCCCGCAGCATGCGTGCAGTGCGAATCAAGGGCAGGCCCACCAGCGCGGTTGGGTCATCGCTATCGATGGCATCCAGCAGCGCAATGCCCAGGCCTTCGCTCTTGGCGCTGCCCGCGCAGTCATACGGCTGCTCGGCTTGCAAATAGTTTTCAATCTCTGCATCGGATAAGTCCCGGAACACCACGCGCACCGGGGCCAGCGCCATTTGGCTGAACCCGGTTTCCAGGCAGACCACGGCCACCGCGGTTTGGAACACTACGGTTTGCCCGCGCATGCGCTGCAGTTGGGTCACCGCGCGTGCGTGCGTGCCGGGTTTGCCCAAGGGCTCGCCATTCAAATCAGCCACTTGGTCTGACCCGATCACCACCGCACCTGGGTGGCGCTGTGCCACTGCCTGGGCCTTGGCCAGCGCCAGGCGCTGAGCCAGGTCGGTTGGGCTTTCGCCTGGCAGTGGTGTTTCGTCCACCTCGGGCGAGACGATGCCAAACGGGATGCGCAAGCGGCCCAGAAGCTCTTTGCGGTAGACCGAGGTCGAGCCCAAAATCAGGGCGCGTTGCGGGGAGGAGGGTGACACTTGGGCGGAGGACATGCCGCGATTCTCTTACACTGCGCGGATGAAATCCGACTACGACCCGAGAAACGTGAACGTGCTGGCCTTTGCCAAGGCGGGGGATTCCCTCCATGCCGACGAACGGCTGCTGCGCTTTGAGCGCCTGATGGAAGAAACCCAGGGCCTGGGTGCCGAAGCACCTCTGCGCTACCAGGCGACTGGCCTGCTGCGCACCGATGCTGCGGGTACGGACGAGGCCTGGGTAGCCTTGCAGGCCGACGTGGTTTTGCCACTGACCTGCCAGCGTTGCCTGGGGCCGGTGGAGGTGGCGGTCCGTGTTGACCGCGAATTCCGTTTTGTGGCCACCGAAGAGTTGGCGGCGATTGAAGACGAAGAGTCCGAAGAGGATGTCTTAGTGCTCAACCGCAGTTTTAATCTGGCCGAACTGGTTGAAGATGAATTGCTGATGGCCTTGCCGGTGGCGCCCAAGCACGATGTCTGCCCCAAACCGGTAAAACTGCAGGTGGCCGATGCCGATTTTGTGGACGAGCCGGAGGAAAAACCCAATCCTTTTGCCGTGTTGCAACAGCTCAAGAAAACCGACCTTGGCTAATGCGCGGGGTTTGGGCTATAATCTGAGGCTTCGCGTGCAAATCTTGCTGCGCTTTTACTAACCTTTACGTGTTGCCAAGCTGTGCAGCACCCTTGCCCAGGAGCCGATCATGGCAGTTCAACAAAACAAGAAATCTCCTTCCAAGCGCGGTATGCACCGTTCGCACAATGCTCTGGTCGTGCCAGGCATTGCGGTTGAGTCCACCACCGGCGAAACCCACCTGCGTCACCACATCAGCCCTACCGGCTTTTACCGTGGTCGCAAGGTTTTGAAGACCAAATCCGAAGCCTGAGCCCCTGCGGTTCCTGAAAGGGAGCTGCGTCGGTTCGTGCCAAGCCCGAAGCTGCAGTCTCTGTAGCGTCGGGCTTTTTGCTTTCAGGTTTCGTATTTTTGGGGTGCTAGCGTCTTGATCACAATTTCTGTCGACTGCATGGGGGGTGACCACGGTCCCAAGGTTACGTTGGCGGCCTGCCGTCAGTTCCTGGACCAGCAAAGCGATGCGTCCCTGATCCTGGTGGGTTTGGCTGACCAGATCGGCTCCTTCTCCCATCCGCGCGCCACCATCGTTACGGCCACCGAAGTGGTGACCATGGACGATCCGCTGGAAATTGCCCTGCGCCGAAAAAAAGACTCGTCCATGCGGGTCGCTATCGAACAAGTCAAAGAAGGCAAAGCCCAGGCGGCTGTCTCCGCCGGCAATACGGGTGCTTTGATGGCGATCTCCCGCTATGTGTTGAAGACTCTGGACGGGATCGAGCGCCCGGCGATTGCCGGGCAAATCCCCAATGCCACCGGTGGCGCCACGACGGTGCTCGATTTGGGTGCCAATGTGGATTGCACCGCCGAACACTTGCTGCAGTTCGCGGTGATGGGATCGGCCTTGGTGTCGGTGCTCAAAAATATTGAAACCCCATCGGTGGGTCTGCTCAATATTGGCGAGGAAGTCATCAAAGGTAACGAAGTCATCAAAAAAGCCGGCGAATTGTTGCGATCAGCTGCTAAATCTGGCGATTTGAACTTTGTTGGCAATGTGGAAGGCAATGATATTTTTAAGGGCGTCGCCGACATCGTGGTGTGTGACGGTTTTGTCGGGAATGTTGCGCTCAAGACCAGCGAAGGCTTGGCATCGATGATTGGCGGATTTTTGAAGGCTGAGTTCTCACGCAATATTTTTACGAAAATGGCAGCTATCGGTGCCTATTCTGTTTTAACTGCTCTTAAAAATCGCGTTGACCACCGCCGTTACAACGGTGCAGCTTTGTTGGGTCTACGGGGGCTTGTGTTCAAGAGCCATGGCTCGGCTGATGTCTTCGCGTTTCACAACGCTTTGGACCGGGCGTATGATGCGGCCAGATTCAATTTACTAGACCGCGTGCGGGTCCGTATTGCGCATGCAGCACCTTTGTTGGTGCCTGCCGAGCCAGTCGTCTGACCTGCGTGGGTGTCTTACCCATCCCATGAACCGATATTCGCGCATTACCGGCACCGGCAGTTTTCTGCCTCCCCGGCGCTTAACTAACGCCGAATTGGCTGCCCAGCTGGCACTCCAAGGCGTTGAAACCTCTGACGAGTGGATTGTGGAGCGCACCGGCATTCGGGCCCGCCACTTCGTCGACGACGGCGTTTTCAGCAGCGACCTGGCGCTGGAGGCCTGCAAAAGCGCCTTGCAAGCCGCTGGACTTACGCCCCAAGACATTGATTTGATTATTGTGGCCACGTCGACACCCGACATGGTTTTTCCTTCGACCGCCTGCATTTTGCAAAACAAGCTGGGTGCCAACGGCGGCGCGGCCTTTGACGTACAGGCTGTGTGCAGCGGTTTTGTCTACGCACTGACGGTGGCGGACGCGATGATCCGCACAGGATCATCCAAGCGTGCATTGGTCGTGGGTGCCGAAGTTTTCTCTCGCATTCTGGACTTCAAGGACCGTACGACCTGCGTGCTGTTTGGCGATGGTGCGGGGGCTGTGGTGCTGGAAGCCTCGGGCACGCCCGGCATTTTGGCCAGCGATCTGCATGCCGATGGCAAACACGTGGGTATCTTGTGTGTGCCCGGGCACGTGTCCAATGGCCACATTCTGGGCGACCCTCTATTAAAGATGGATGGCCAGGCGGTGTTCAAGCTGGCCGTGGGCGTGTTGGAAGAGGCCGCGCGCGCAACTCTGGCGAAAGCCAATCTGACTGAAGCGGGCATTGACTGGCTGATTCCGCACCAAGCCAACATTCGCATCATGCAAAGCACGGCACGCAAGCTCAAATTGTCGATGGACAAGGTAGTCGTGACCGTTGATCAGCACGGCAACACCTCCGCGGCCTCCATTCCGCTGGCACTGGACACTGCGGTGCGCCAGGGCAAGGTCAAACCCGGTGACACCCTCATGCTGGAAGGCGTGGGCGGCGGTTTCACCTGGGGTGCGGTGCTCCTGAATTTATAGCTGCTCCCGCACTATTTGTGCGGGCCCCAGCCACTTTTCATTAAAAATGACCATGAAACCATTTGCATTTGTCTTTCCGGGCCAAGGTTCGCAGTCCGTGGGCATGCTCGATGCCTGGGGCGATCACCCGGTTGTTGCACAGACCCTGATAGAAGCTTCTGACGCATTAGGCGAAGATCTGGGCGCTTTGATTCGCACGGGCCCCAAAGAAACTTTGTCACTCACCACCAATACCCAGCCGGTGATGTTGGTGGCGGGCATTGCCGCTTACCGCGTGTGGATGTCAGAAACTGGCGTAGCGCCTTCTGTTGTTGCGGGTCATTCGCTTGGGGAATACGCTGCCTTGGTAGCTGCGGGCGCTTTGACGCTGAGCCAAGCCGTGCCGCTGGTGCGCCTGCGCGCTCAGGCCATGCAAGATGCGGTACCCGTTGGGACCGGCGCGATGGCGGCCATCTTGGGGATGGACGCTACCAAGGTGATTGCGGGTTGTCTGGAAGTGAGTCAAAGCTTCGCGTCGGATTCTGGCGAAATCGTGGAGGCGGTTAACTTCAATGACCCGGCCCAGACGGTGATTGCCGGTAGCAAGGCCGCTGTAGAGAAAGCCTGTGAAGCCCTGAAGGCAGCAGGCGCCAAACGCGCTTTGCCGCTGCCGGTTTCTGCGCCGTTCCATTCCAGCCTGATGCGCCCGGCGGCTGAGAAGTTGAAAGAACGCCTGGAGTCCATCGACTTTGCGCCTCTGCAAGTCGCGTTGGTCAACAATATTGATGTGGCCGTAGAAACGGATTCCGACAAATTGCGTGATGCGCTGTACCGCCAAGCCTTTGGCCCGGTACGCTGGGTGGAGTGTGTGCAGGCCATCAAGGCGCGCGGTGTGTCACATTTGGTAGAGTGCGGTCCCGGTAAAGTATTGGCTGGATTGACCAAACGGATCGATTCCGAGTTGACTGGGTTGGCGCTGTATGACCCGGCCAGCCTGCAAGATGTTCAAGGACAGTTGGTATGAACCATGTGAAATTTGAAGGCCAGATCGCTTTAGTGACTGGCGCATCGCGCGGCATTGGCGCAGCCATTGCCCTGGAATTGGCCCGCAAGGGCTTGAAGGTGATTGGTACGGCCACTACAGACGCTGGTGCGGCTGGCATTTCGACCGCTTTAGCCGAATTTGAAGGCTGCGTGGGTCGCACGCTGGATGTGACCGACGGCGCAGCATCTGAAGCCTTGGTAGATGCCATTGTTAAAGAGTTTGGTGGCGTCCAGGTGCTGGTTAACAACGCCGGCATCACCCGCGACACCTTGGCCATGCGCATGAAAGATGCCGATTGGGACGCTGTCATGGATACCAACCTCAAGGGTGTGTTCCGTATGAGCCGGGCTGTCATGAAGACCATGATGAAGCAGCGCTATGGCCGCATCATCAGCATTACCTCGGTGGTGGGAGCCTCGGGCAACCCTGGCCAGGCCAATTACGCGGCCGCCAAGGCCGGTGTGGCGGGCATGACCCGGGCGCTGGCTCGTGAACTGGGTTCGCGCAATATCACGGTGAATTGTGTCGCTCCCGGTTTCATCGAGACCGATATGACTGCAGGCCTGGGTGAAGATCAGCAAAAGGCGCTTTTGGGTCAGATCCCCCTGGGCCACCTTGGGAAGCCCGCCGACATCGCCCATGCCGTGGCCTACCTGGCCTCGCCTTTGGCGGGTTATGTGACGGGGCAGGAACTGCACGTCAACGGCGGAATGTATATGTGATACTTTGTGGGACAGATCTTTAGCTCTGTCCCCAACTGATTAGATAGGCCGATTTGTCCGTTCGGCCGCCCGGTTAGAGCAACGACTCTAGGGCGGGTAAAATCACGGATTCAATAACCACCCTTTGAGGGAAGCCATGAGTGATATCGAAGTACGCGTCAAAAAAATCATTGCCGAGCAACTCGGAGTAGAAGAGTCCCAAGTCACCAACGAAAAAGCCTTTGTGGCTGATCTGGGTGCTGACTCTTTGGATACCGTGGAGTTGGTGATGGCCTTGGAAGACGAGTTCGGCATCGAAATTCCGGACGAAGACGCTGAGAAAATTACGACAGTGCAAAACGCAGTGGATTACGCCACTACGCACAAGAAGGCGTAATGCCCGCTGGAGGTGCGCCATGCACCTCGCGTGATGGCAGGCTGCAGCGTTTTTGCACGCGCCGCCTGCCCCAATGGCACCGCCCTGGGCGGTGTTTTGTTTCACAAACCGCTGGAACTTGATTTCTATGTCCCGTCGTCGCGTTGTCGTTACTGGTTTGGGCGTTGTCAGCCCGGTTGGAAATACAGCCCCAGAGGCTTGGTCCAATCTCATTGCCGGACGCTCCGGCATCGGGCGCATCACCAAGTTTGATGCGTCAGCATTTGCTTGCCAGATTGCTGGCGAAGTACGTGATTTCAATTTGGAAAGCTACATCACCGCCAAAGAAGCGCGTGGGATGGACACTTTTATCCACTACGGCATCGCTGCAGCAGCCCAAGCGGTCGCCGACTCCGGTTTGAAAACCGGCGATGCGCTGAGCGACGATGAAGCCGTCCGTATTGGTTGCGTGATCGGGTCGGGCATTGGCGGTTTGCCGATGATTGAAGCCACCCACACCGAATATACAAACCGTGGTCCGCGCCGCATTTCCCCGTTTTTTGTCCCTGCTTCCATCATCAATATGACGGCGGGCCATGTATCGATCCGGTATGGTTTCAAAGGCCCGAACATCGCCATCGTTACGGCGTGCACCACGGGCTTGCATTGCATCGGTGAAGCAGGTCGCATGATTGAATACGGTGATGCTGACGTGATGATCGCCGGTGGCTCCGAGGCTACGGTATCCCCGCTGGGTATTGGCGGTTTTGCCGCCATGCGCGCCATGAGTACCCGAAACGACGACCCTACTACGGCTTCGCGCCCCTGGGACAAAGACCGTGATGGCTTTGTGCTGGGTGAGGGCGGCGGGGTCATGGTGTTGGAAGAATACGAACACGCCAAGGCGCGTGGCGCCAAGATTTATGCTGAGTTGGCGGGTTTTGGCATGAGTGCCGATGCGGGGCACATGACGGCACCTAATATGGATGGCCCGCGCCGCGCCATGGTGAGCGCGATGCGCAATGCCGGGGTCCACCCGGACCAAGTGGACTACCTGAACGCGCACGGCACGTCGACTCCCTTGGGGGATATCAACGAGTCCAATGCCATTAAGGCGGCACTGGGCGAGCACGCTTACAAAACGGTGGTGAATTCCACTAAGTCCATGACCGGACATTTGTTGGGCGGAGCCGGGGGTATTGAGTCGGTGTTCACGGTCCTTGCCATTCACCACCAAAAGAGCCCACCGACCATCAACATCTTTAATCAGGATCCCGAGTGCGATCTGGACTACTGCGCCAACACGGCGCGGGATTTGAAGATTGACGTGGCGGTTAAAAATAATTTTGGTTTTGGCGGCACCAACGGAACCCTGGTCTTCAAACGCATTTAAAGCGTGAGATCCCTGGTTCACTAGCGCATGCACCATCCCCCTGAGGTCCGGTTTTTGGTGGATGGCTCGCTCTGGCCGCGACGGCTTTTGGGGTTGGTCGGCATGCTTGCCGTGCTCCAGGTGTCTTGGTTCGCACTTTCAAGCCCTACGCTGACCTGGAGAACCGTAACGGTGGGAGCCAGTCTCTTGGCCGCGGTGGGCCTGGCTTGGGGCTGGGCACAGCGGTCGGTTAAGGTCCATTTGCATTGGGATGGAGCGCAATGGCAGTGGTCGGGCTTTGCAGTCAGTGCTTGTACGCTGCAGCAGCATCTTGATTTTCAAACCCTGATGCTCGTTTCTCTGCACCACCCCAGTGGCCCGCCGGTCTGGTTGTGGCTGCAGCGCTCTGCGCAAGCTCTCCAGTGGCTGGCATTGCGTCGTGCCGTGGTTCATGCCACGTCTCCTGAGCAAGTCCATCGCGCCCGCGGCGTGGTGGCGGCCTCTCGCACCGCCACACCGTGATGGACCCCTTACCACCCCAAGACACGGATATGGATCTGGTGCACCGCACCGTGGCGGGAGACCAGCGCGCCTATGGTCTGCTGGTGCTCAAATACCAGCGCCGTATTCAGCGTTTGATAGGGCGGATGGTGCGCGATGTTGATTTGGTGGAAGACATCGCCCAGGAAACCTTTATACGGGCCTACCGCGCGCTGCCCCAATTCAGGGGGGAGTCCCAGTTCTACACCTGGCTTTACCGCATTGCGGTGAACACAGCCAAGAAAGCTTTGCTAGAGCTGAAGCGAAATCCCACCGTGTTGGAAAGTTTTATGTCGAATGACGACGACGATGAAACTTCTTGGCGCAAAAGTGAACCAATCTCAGAGGAAACACCGGAATCGATCCTCGCCGCCAAGGAAATTGCGGCTGTCGTGAACAGCGCCATGGCCGAACTGTCTGAAGACTTACGGCGCGCTGTCACTTTACGGGAGATTGAAGGCTTGAGTTACGAGGAAATTGCGCTGGCATTGGATTGCCCTATCGGCACGGTTCGCTCCCGGATATTCAGAGCACGGGAATCTATTTCTGCCAAATTAAAGCCACTTCTTGAGCACCAAATGGGGAAACGGTGGTGAGCCCGTTCACGAAACCAGCATGACACAAACTTTATCAATACCAGACGACCATGTCTCCGCACTGATGGATGGAGCGCTGCAGGGTAGTGCGCAGCAGGCATCTATCGCGGCGTTGCTGGACGATGCCCATGCCCGAGAGGCATGGCATGCCTATCACCTGGTAGGAGACATTTTGCGAAGTGAGGAGCTGGCAGCTGGCGCGCATGATCTGCAGTTCTTGGCAAAGCTGGAGACGCGCTTATCGCAAGAGACTATGGCACCATTTGCGGCGATGCCAGAAAAAGTGGCTGTGCTGCCGGTAGATGGTCAACGCCAAAGCAGCGCCAATGCGGATAGGTTTCGGTGGCGTATGGTTGCCGGTGGGACTTTGACTTTTGCGATGGCCGTGCTGGCGGTTTTTATCGTTGAGCCGAATCCGTGGCGGGCGAGCGTACCTATGGCGGCGGCTCCCGAAAAAGTGCAGGATGTTCGTGTCGACATGGCAGCAACTGCCGTTACCGCTGACGGGATGATCAGGGATCCACGTTTGGACCAACTCTTAAGTGCCCATCAACAGTTGGGCGGGCACTCTGCGCTGCAAATGCCGTCAGGTTTTTTGCGTAACGCGACCTACGACGGAAAAGGTCGATGATCAGGATGCGTCGGGAACTTAGGCGATTTGTTCTTGGGCTTTGGGTGCTGGCGTTGGGTCCAACTGCCGCCCTTGCCTTAGATGCTGATACACCCCTCAACAGTTGGCTTTTGCGGGTGCATAACGCATCCAAGCAACGGACCTACACCGGAACTTTCGTTGTCTCGTCGGGTGGCAATTTTGCGAGCGCCAAAATTTGGCATGTATGTGATGGTGCACAGCAGGTCGAGCGGGTTGAGCCATTGACCGGCGTACCGCGCGCCACCTACCGGCGAAACGATAGAGTTGTCACTCTCTATCCGGCCTCCAAAGTTGCGGTTATCGAGACCCGTGAATCACTCGGGCTCTTTCCGGGGTTGCTCAAGTCCACAGATGCCAACATTGCTGAAAACTACCAATTCAAAGATTTGGGTGCGGAGCGCATGGCGGGTTTTGATGCGGATGGTATTGGATTGACCCCCAAAGACGCTTGGCGCTATGGCTATCGCGTATGGAGCGAGAAGCGCACGGGCTTGGTCATCCAACTCCAAACCCTGGATGCCACGGGCCGTGTGATTGAGCAGTCCGCTTTCTCTGAGTTGCAATTGGATGCGCCCGTCAAAATGGCGCAGCTCGTCCAGCAAATGGAAAACACCAAAGGTTATAGCGTCAGCCGCCCAACATTGCGCGCGGTGACACCGCAGTCCATGGGCTGGCGGTTGATGGTGCCTGTTGCTGGTTTTCGGCAGGTGGGTTGCTTTAGCAGACCGATCACCAACACCGAAGGCCAGCCTGCATCCTCTGCAGCCATGATGCAGTGGATATTTACCGATGGGCTCGCGACCTTGTCACTGTTTGTCGAGAACTTCGATTTGCAGAGCCATCAGCGCGAAGGTGCCATCGACACCGGCGGGGCGACGCATATCGTTACGCGTCGGCTAGCGGACTGGTGGGTTACCGCTGTGGGAGAGGTTCCTGCACCAACCCTGCGTGCTTTTGTGGCAGCTCTTGAACGCAACAAATAGAGCCACATATTTATTTTTTCTTGCAACACGGCAGCTCTGTGTTTTTCAACTTGAAAGTACGACGATGACATCAAAACTACTGCGTCCTTTGGGTCCCTGGGTGTTGGCTACGGCCTTGGCCGGTGTGTGTGCGGGCGCATTCGTGCCCGCGCAATCCGCATTTGCGCAGGCACGTGCGTTGCCAGATTTCGTTGAACTGGTGGACCAAGTTGGCCCATCCGTGGTCAATATTCGAACGCTGGAGAAAGTGAGCAATAGAAACGTCCAGGGCTTGCCTGGTGACGAAGACATGCTCGACCTCATGCGGCGCTTTGGATTCCCGGTGCCGAATGTGCCCAAGCAAGCACCAAAACGCAACCGTCCTCAGGGTGATGAAGAGGAGGTACCCAAGGGCGTTGGCTCTGGATTCGTACTTACTGCAGATGGGTATATTTTGACCAATGCCCACGTGGTAGAGGGCGCGGATGAGGTACTCGTTACGTTGACCGACAAACGGGAGTTCAAAGCCAAGATCATTGGTGCAGACAAACGCAGCGATGTTGCAGTCGTGAAGATTGAGGCCACCGGCTTGCCCGCAGTGAAAGTGGGTGACGTGAATCGCGTCAAGGTGGGTGAATGGGTGCTGGCGATCGGCTCGCCGTTTGGCTTGGAAAACACGGTCACCGCCGGCATCGTTAGCGCGCGCCAACGTGATACCGGAGAGTCCGTGCCCTATATCCAGACCGATGTTGCGATCAACCCCGGCAACTCGGGTGGCCCTTTGATCAACATGCGTGGTGAAGTCATCGGCATCAATAGCCAGATCTACTCGCGGTCTGGCGGTTATATGGGCATTTCCTTTTCTATCCCCATGGATGAGGCCATGCGCGTGAGCGAGCAGCTTCGGGCATCCGGAAAAGTCTCACGGGGCCGAATTGGTGTATCCATTGGACCTGTCAGTAAAGAGGTGGCCGAATCTATTGGTTTAGGTAAGTCCGCCGGCGCACTGGTGAGCGCGGTGGAGTCCGGATCGCCCGCAGAAAAAGCAGGGATTGAGGCTGGCGACATCATTACCCGCTTTGACGGAAAGACGATTGAGAAATCAGCAGATTTGCCGCGTATCGTCGGTGTCATCAAGCCGGGTAGCAAAAGCACGGTGACCGTGTTTCGGAGAGGTAGCAGTAAAGACCTGACCATCGTCGTTGCTGAAATGGATGCCGACAAGCCCGTAGTAAAAGCGGCGGGTCGGGATGAGAAGCCACGTTCTTCTTCAGTGGGTCAAAACTTTGGTTTATCCGTCAGTGATCTCACGGAAGCCCAATCCAAAGAACTGAAAGTGAAGAGCGGCGTGCGCGTGGATGCGGCAACAGATGCTGCGGCGCGAGCGGGTTTGCGCGAGGGCGATGTCATTCAGACCTTGGCCAACGTGGAGATCGCAAGCGTTAAGGATTTTGAGGCAGTGCTGGCGAAGTTTGACAAGACAAAGCCCCTGAGCGTCATGATTCGGCGGGGTGACTGGGCCCAGTTTGTGGTGATCAGAAACCAAAAATAGCGTCGTAAACCGGAGTAGCAACCCTTTATCCTGATGGGTTTTAGGGTTGCGCGCACTTTTTTTGCGCTGCAGTTTCCGGGCAAGACAAACCACACTGGCATGTGTGTGCTTGCTAACTTTAATCAGCTGAAGTGGTTTTGGTTAGAATAGAGCCAGCTGACCGGCTAATTTGGTTATATGGGTTTTGTAAAAATTCACCATATGGAATGCCAGAAACGCCACACAGCTGCTCCACAGGACACGCACAAGTTGTGCAATAAATCTCCACACGAATTGTTAATAAGCTGTGAATAAGTTTTTTGTTGTGGACTTGCAACTTTGTTCAAAAGCTATTTTTTGGACTTTGCTCTCCACACTTTTTGCCTACAATGAAGCTCCAACCAATCGCAGTTGCCAATGATTGTTGGTTCAGGGCGCGTCCTCATTCGACGCGCCCTTTTTTCTTGTCACTCCGTTTCAATTCAATCACTTAAGCGTTTTCGTTGATGAATCACATCAGAAATTTCTCCATCATTGCGCACATCGATCACGGTAAATCTACGCTCGCGGATCGCTTGATTCAACGTTGTGGTGGATTGGAGGCGCGCGAGATGGAGGCCCAAGTTTTGGACTCGATGGATATCGAAAAAGAGCGTGGGATAACCATCAAAGCGCAGACCGCCGCGTTGCAATACAAGGCCAAAGATGGGCAGGTCTACAACCTCAATTTGATCGACACGCCGGGGCACGTGGACTTCTCTTATGAGGTGTCGCGTTCGCTGTCCGCATGCGAAGGTGCGCTGCTGGTTGTCGATGCATCGCAAGGTGTGGAAGCGCAGACCGTGGCCAATTGCTACACCGCGCTGGACCTGGGTGTTGAGGTGATGCCGGTACTCAACAAGATTGACCTGCCCAACGCAGACCCCGACAACGCGCGCAGCGAAATTGAAGACGTGATTGGCATCGATGCGACCGAGGCTATCGTTTGCTCTGCCAAGACCGGAATCGGTATCGACGAGATTCTGGAAATGATTGTGGCCAAGGTGCCTGCGCCGAAAGGTAATCCAGATGGCCCGTTGCGCGCCATGATCATCGACAGTTGGTTTGATCCCTATGTGGGCGTGGTGATGTTGGTGCGCGTGGTCGATGGCCGTTTGGCCAAAGGTGAGCGCATCAAGATGATGGCGTCGGGTGCCATGTACAACGCCGACAGCCTGGGTGTGTTCACACCTGCCAATCAGCCACGCCCGTCACTGGAAGCGGGTGAGGTGGGTTACATCATCGCTGGTATCAAAGAGCTTCAGGCGGCCAAGGTGGGTGACACCGTGACCCTGATCAAGCAGGGCACCGGCGGTGCCGCCGCTACGGCGACGGAAGCGCTGCCCGGCTTCAAAGAAATTCAACCCCAAGTGTTTGCCGGTTTGTATCCGACAGAAGCCAGCGAATACGACTCGCTGCGTGATGCACTGGAAAAACTCAAACTTAACGATGCATCCCTGCATTACGAGCCTGAAGTCTCGCAAGCGTTGGGCTTTGGCTTTCGCTGCGGCTTCCTGGGCTTGCTGCACATGGAAATTGTGCAAGAGCGTTTGGAGCGCGAGTTTGACCAGGACCTGATCACGACTGCGCCTAGTGTGGTCTACCAGGTGATGAAGAACGACGGCGAAGTCATCATGGTGGAGAACCCCTCCAAGATGCCGGACGTCGGCAAGATGGCCGAGATTCGCGAACCCATCGTCACCATGCACCTCTACATGCCGCAAGAATATGTTGGTGTGGTGATGACGCTGGCCAACCAAAAGCGCGGCGTGCAGATGAATATGGCCTACAAGGGCCGCCAAGTGGTGCTGACCTATGAGATGCCGCTGGCAGAGATCGTGCTGGACTTCTTTGACAAGCTCAAGAGCGTGAGCCGGGGCTATGCGTCCATGGACTATGAGTTCAAAGAGTACCGCGCGGCGGATGTCGTCAAGGTCGATATTTTGCTGAATGGCGAAAAAGTCGATGCGCTGTCCATCATGCTGCACCGCGCCCAAAGCGCATACCGTGGCCGGGCGGTGGTGGCCAAAATGCGCGAGATCATTTCCCGCCAGATGTACGACGTAGCGATCCAGGCCGCCATCGGTGCCAATATTATTGCGCGTGAGACAATCAAAGCCCTTCGCAAGAACGTGCTCGCCAAGTGCTATGGCGGCGACATTTCACGCAAGAAGAAGCTCTTGGAAAAACAAAAAGCAGGTAAGAAACGTATGAAGCAAGTCGGATCGGTAGAAGTGCCCCAAGAGGCATTCCTGGCTATTTTGCAGGTGGAAGATTGAGCGCCGCCGGACCGCTCCAAGGCGCGAAGGCCCCTGTGGGGGGCAGCGCAGTACGCGAAGCGGCCAGCGTGGGGGCAGCAATCTTCAGCGCCGCCGGGCCGTCCCAAGGCGCGAGGGACCCCTTGGGGGGCAGCGCAGTACGCGCAGCGACAAGCGTGGGGGGAACCATCTGATGCAAGCACTCACCGCCGCAGTATTGGCCGCTTTTGTAGGTTACGCCGGCTCTTGGTATCTGGGCTATGTCGAGGGCAACTTCGCATTGCTATTGTTCGTTGCCTCCGTTGTTACCGGTCTGTACTGGCTGGCCGAGCACTTCTACTTTTTGCCACAGCGCCAGAAGGCCGCAGCGTTAGTGGAAACCCAAGACATTCAACGCCGCGCGGACTTGGCTGCCAAAGGCATTACCGAAGTCGATGGCAACCTGCAAGAGGCCCAACACCGCATATTGATGCAGCCTTGGTGGCTGGATTGGACCGCCGGATTGTTCCCCGTGATCATTGCTGTGTTCCTGTTGCGCTCCTTTTTGTTTGAGCCCTTCAAGATACCGTCGGGCTCGATGATCCCAACCTTGCTGGTGGGCGACCTGATCTTGGTCAACAAATTCCACTATGGATTGCGTCTGCCGGTGCTCAATGTCAAAGTGACCGAAGGCACTGCACCCGCCCGCGGCGATGTGATGGTGTTCCGCTACCCACCCAAGCCCAGTGTGGACTACATCAAGCGCGTCGTTGGTTTGCCTGGCGATACCGTGGCCTACCTCAACAAGCGTCTAACCATCAACGGGCAGCCCGTCGTCACGGACACGGTGCCCGAGTTTTTTGACGAAGACGCGATGCGCTACTTCAAACAGTACGAAGAGCAGTTGGGCGACAAGAAGCACCGCTTGCTCAACGATGGTGACCGGCCTGCTTTCATCCCAGGGGCTGACGATTTCATGGGCAAAGACGGTTGCAGTTACACGGTCGAAGGTGTGACTTGCAAAGTGCCGCAAGGGCACTATTTCATGATGGGCGACAATCGCGATAATTCCATGGATTCACGCTATTGGGGTTTTGTGCCAGACAAAAACATTGTAGGCAAAGCCTTTATGGTGTGGATGAACTTCAGCAGCCCCAAGCGCATCGGTTTTTTCAATTAGGAGCGACAACATGGCTTTCCAATTCAAATCCCAACAACGTGGGATCTCCTTCATCGGCCTCATTTTTGTAGCAGGCGTTTTAGCAGCTGCAGGGGTCATTGCCGCCCAAGTTTTCCCCACCGTTTTGGAATTTCAAGCCATCACCAAGGCGGCTAATAAGGCTGCGTCGGGCGGATCCGTGCCAGAAGTACGGGCGATCTTTGACAAGCAAGCCGCCGTAGATGATTTCAAATCCGTGCATGGCAATGACCTGGAAGTCACCAAAGAAGGTGACAAAGTGGTCGTTAGCTTTGCCTACGAACGCGAAATTCACCTGACCGGCCCCGCGTTTTTGACCCTGAAATACAGCGGGCGCTCCAAATAACGTGACCGATGGCCTTTTGGCGTTGCAGCAGCGTCTGCAACACCCGTTTTCTAAGCCAGCACTGCTGAGCCAAGCGCTGACACATCGCAGCTTCTCGTCCGACCACTACGAGCGCCTGGAGTTTTTGGGTGACTCGGTCCTCAATCTGGCGGTTTCCCACCTTTTGTACGCGCGTTTGGGCTCTTTGCCCGAAGGCGATCTGTCGCGGGTGCGGGCCAATCTGGTCAAGCAAGACACCCTGCACCAGTTGGCCGTCGATATCGGTCTTCCCGATCTCATCAAACTGGGCGAAGGCGAAGTGCGATCCGGTGGTCAGAAGCGCCCTTCGATTTTGGCCGATGCCCTGGAGGCAGTGATTGGCGCGGTCTATCTGGATGCAGGTTACGCCGCCGCCCAGGCTTTGGTGGAGCGCTTGTTTGCCAGCGTGGAAATCAACCCCCAGATGGATGCTATCGGCAAGGACCCGAAAACTGAATTGCAGGAATGGCTGCAAGGTCGCAAAATGAAATTGCCGATGTACAAAGTGGTGGGCACCATCGGCGCAGCGCACAAGCAGAGCTTCGATGTGGAATGTGAAATCCCTGAGTTGCGCTTGTGTGAGCGCGGCATTGGCGGCTCCCGCCGGGCCGGAGAACAGGCCGCTGCCAGCGCCATGCTGCAAACCATCAAAACTAAAGTGAAGCCATGAATGCTACAAAAAGAATAGCTGCTCCCGAACAATCCGCGGGCCCCGTAGCCAAAAAGACCAGTAAGAAGCCAGTACACGAGGCAGTTGGCGCGAGTGTCGGTGCTGACGCTGCTCTGGAGCCGCAATCTGATTTGGACAGCATGCTCGAAGGCCTGCTGAAGAGCACGCCCAAGCTGGCCCAGCCCGGCACGCAGGCAGACGGCCAGCGCTGCGGCTTGGTGGCCATTGTGGGCAAGCCCAATGTCGGTAAATCCACGTTGCTGAATGCGCTGGTGGGTCAGAAGATCAGCATCACCTCGCGCAAGGCGCAAACCACGCGCCACCGCATTACCGGCATGCACACCCTGGGCAGCACCCAGTTTGTGTTTGTGGATACGCCTGGCTTTCAGACCCTGCACGCCAACGCGCTGAATAAATCGTTGAACAAGACCGTGCAAGGCGCCGTTGCGGATGTGGATTTGATTCTGTTTGTGGTGGAAGCCGGTAGCTTCACGCCCGCCGACGCGCGCGTCTTGGCGCTGCTGGGCAAAGACATTCCCACGCTGCTGATTGCCAACAAGCTCGACAACATCCACCGCCGTGGCGATATTGCGCCCTGGCTGCAAACCATGACTGACAAACACAAGTTTGCCGAGTTTGTCCCCATGTCGGCCAAGAACGCCAAAGACATTCCGCGTTTGCTCACGATCTGCGAAAAGTACCTGCCCGAGCAGGCCTGGTGGTACGCCGAAGACGAGTTGACCGACCGCAGCGAGAAGTTTTTGGCCAGCGAGCTGGTGCGTGAAAAACTGTTCCGCCTCACCGGTGACGAGCTGCCTTACACCTCGACCGTCATCATCGACAAGTTTGAAGAAGAGCCGCCACAAAAGAAGGGCCAGAAGCGTTTGCTGCGTATTGCCGCCACCATCGTGGTGGAACGCGACACGCACAAGGCCATGGTCATCGGCGACAAGGGTGAACGCATCAAGCGCATTGGTATGGAAACCCGCGTGGAACTGGAAAAACTGGCGAACGCCAAGGTGTTTCTGGAGATGTGGGTCAAAGTGCGCTCCGGTTGGGCTGACGATGAAGCGCGGGTAAGGTCCTTCGGTTACGAGTAAGTGGCCACCAAACGAATTTCCGACGAGCCCGCGTATGTGCTGCACCGCTACGACTGGAGCGAGTCGAGCCTGATTCTGGAAGTCTTCACCCGCCACTACGGACGTATTGCGCTGGTGGCCAAAGGAGCCAAGCGGCCCACCTCCAGCTTTCGGCCGGTGTTGTTGCCCCTGCAAAAGCTGCATGTAGCCTTTGGTGGTGACGCCGAAATCCGCACCCTCAAAAGCGCCGAATGGCAGGGCGGGCATGTGATGCCCACGGGCGACGCGCTGCTGTCAGGCTATTACCTCAACGAGCTGTTAATCGCATTGCTGGCCCGGGACGATCCGCATCCGGTGCTGTTTGATGTTTACGCCAATGTGGTGGCGGTGTTGGCCAGCGAACATGGCGAGGCCTTGCAGGCGGCGCTGCGCACCTATGAGCTATTGCTGTTGCGCGAGATCGGCCTGTTGCCCCAACTGGACCAGCAAACCATGACGCTGGGGGAGCTGGCTTCGGATGCCCGATATTGCCTGGTGCCCGAAGGCGGCTTGCGTCTGGCGCACAGCGAGGACCGCGGTTCTTTGAGCGGCGGGCAGTGGTCGGAGTTGCAGGCGGCTTTGCACGACAGCGCCCCCTTCACCACCACGCTGCGCGCCTGCGCGGGGGTGATGTCAGAGCTCAAACCCCAACTGCGCACCCTGCTGCACTACCATTGCGGCGTAAAAACCCTGCGCACGCGGCAGATGATGATCGACATCCAAGCCCTGTAATGTGGCCCCCACGCTTCTCACTTCGTGTAGTACGCTGCCCCCCACGGGGGCTAATTCCCCTTGGGGCGGCCCAGCGGGGGACAATGACCCCCACGCTTGTCACTCCGTGTACTGCGCTGCCCCCCGAAGGGGCGCAATTTACCTTGGGGCGGCCCGGCGGTAAATAATGACCCCCACGCTATGAAAACCCATCTCTCCGTCAACCTGAACAAAGTCGCGCTGGTGCGCAATACGCGGCACTTGGGTATCCCCAGCGTTACCCGTGCAGCCACGCTGTGCCTGCAAGCCGGTGCGGCGGGGATCACCGTGCACCCGCGGCCCGATGCGCGCCACATTCGCCCGCAAGACGTGATTGATCTGGCCGAGCTGCTCAAGGCCTGGCCCGACCGCGAGTTCAATGTCGAGGGCAACCCGTTTCACAACCTGATGGACTGCGTGGGCGACCTGCGCCAGCGCGGCCTGCCGGTGCACCAGGTGACCTTTGTGCCCGACTCCGAGGGGCAATTCACCAGCGACCACGGCTGGCGTTTTCCGGATGACGCCAACCGTCTGCGCCCGCTGATTGCCCACGCCAAATCCTGGGGCTTGCGGGTCAGCCTGTTCATGGACGCCGATCCGCACGCCATGCTGGCCGCACGTGATGTGGGTGCCGACCGCATCGAGCTCTACACCGAGCCCTACGCCGCCGCCTGGGGCACGGCAGGGCAGGGCGTGCAATTGCAGCGCTTTGCCGGTGCGGCGCGTGCCGCCTTGAAAGTGGGCCTGGGCGTCAACGCCGGGCACGACCTGAACCGCGACAACCTGGCCGCCTTTGTGCAGCAGGTGCCCGGCGTGCAAGAGGTGTCCATCGGCCACGCGCTGATTGCCGACGCGCTGGAGCTGGGCTACGAAGCCACGGTCAAGGCCTATCTGGATTGCTTAGGAATACAGGCTTGAACGCCGCCGGGCCGCCCCAAGGCGTGAGGGCCCCCTCGGGGGGCAGCGCAGTACACGCAGTGACAAGCGTGGGGGCCATATCCGCATGATCTACGGCATCGGCACCGACATCTGCGATATCCGCCGCATCCAGGCCAGCCTGGACAAGCACGGCGACCGCTTTGCGGCCAAGGTGCTGAGCGAGGCCGAATTTGCCACCTGGAAGGCCCGCAGCGCCCGCTGGCCGGCGCGCGGTGTGCGCTACCTGGCCACCCGCTTCAGCGCCAAGGAAGCCTTCAGCAAAGCCATCGGCCTGGGCATGCGCATGCCCATGAGCTGGAAGCTGTGTGAAGTGGCCAATGTGCGCAGCGGCAAGCCCACCATCGTGCTGCACGGGGGCTTAAAAACCTGGTTTGAGGCCCAGGGCCTGCAAGCCCACATCACCGTGACCGATGAAACCGACTACGCTGCCAGTTTTTGCGTGGTGGAAACGCAGGCCGCCAAAATTGTAACTACTCAGCTCACCCTGTGAAGCAAGGCTGAATCGTCTTGCCGTTGAACACGCTGACCAGACACTCAAACAGATTGCCCTTCTGCTTAGTCATCGTCGCCAAATAAGAGCGGATCGTAAAGAACGTATCCGCACCATGCTCAGTCCTAAAGCAGCCCGATACCTTCTGCTTCACCTTGGCCATGCGTAGCGCCTGCTCGGCCAAGTTGTTCGTAAACGGCACATCCGCATCCGTCATGA
>NKIK01000025.1 GCA_002256115.1 Burkholderiales bacterium PBB3 | reverse complement strand
GCAAATACCTGCAACTGAGCTCCACCGTAGTGTTTGGTGGCGTGGGCATGAACCCTCAAATCTCCAAACTAAAAAAGGGCGTCGACATTCTGGTGGCCACGCCGGGCCGCCTGCTGGATCTGATGCAACAAGGCATGCTGGATCTGGGACAGGTGCAAATGCTGGTGCTGGACGAAGCGGACCGCATGCTGGACATGGGCTTCATCCATGACGTGAAAAAAGTGCTGGCGGCAGTGCCCAAAGAAAAGCAAAGCCTGCTGTTCTCGGCCACCTTCAGTGATGAAATCCGTGACCTGGCCAATGGCCTGCTCAAGAACCCACAAAGCGTGCAAGTGACGCCACGCAACACCACGGTGCAGCGCATCACCCAGGTGATCCACCCGGTGGGTCGCGGCAAGAAGAAGGCCTTGCTGGCCCATATCATCAACGAGCACAACTGGAGCCAAGTACTGGTGTTCACCCGTACCAAATTTGGCGCCAACAACGTAGCCGAGTTTCTAGAAAAGAACGGCATCACCGCCATGGCCCTGCACGGCAACAAGAGCCAGTCGGCCCGTACGCAAGCCTTGTCGGGCTTCAAGACCGGCGAAGTGCGTGCCCTGGTGGCCACCGACATTGCGGCCCGCGGCATCGATATTGACGACCTGCCACACGTCGTGAACTACGAAATCCCGAATGTGAGCGAAGACTACGTGCACCGCATTGGTCGCACGGGCCGCGCGGGTGCCGACGGCGCCGCCGTCAACTTGGTGTGTCTGGACGAAGAAGGCTTCATGCAGGACATCGAACGTTTTACCAAGCAAACCATCCCCGTCCAGATTGTGGAAGGCTTTGGACCGGAAGCGGGCGAGCGCGCGGAGCCTATCGCCATGGGTCGCCAGACCATCTGGGGCGGCGCCGGCAAGCCACCAAGCCGTGACGTAATGCAGGCGGCCGCCAAGGCCGCCCGCACCGAGATGCTGCAGCGTGTGCGTGACAACAAAGCCAGCTCCGGCGGCCAAGGCGCGGGCCGTGGCAATGGCGGCGGCGGACGTGGTGGCCAACAAGGCCAGCGCGCCCAAGGTAATGGCGGTGGCCGCAACGGCGGCGGTGCGCCCCGTGACAACGACCGCAATGGTGAGTTTCAACCTCCACGCCCACAAGGTTCGCGTCCTCCACAAGGCCAGGGCCGTGGCCGCGGACCTGGTATGGGTCAGCAGCAACCGGCAGGTTTTGCGAGTGAGCCACGGGCTCCACGTACACCTGCAGGTCAACCAGATCCCATGCGCACTAGCGTGGATATGATGGCTGAGCGCGGCGCGCGGCGCAGCTATGGCGGTGGTAACCGCGGCGGAAACGGTGGAAACGGAGGCGGCAATGGCGGATCACGCTCGGGTGGCTATGGTGGCGGGGGCAACGGGACTCGTGGGTCGGGAAATCCTCGCGGCCCTTTTAGCCGATAAGTCCTATACGGCGGTCCACAGCGTAGGCCGTCGCAAGATCGACCTGCAGCACCCCAAGCTGGTGCAGCATGTGGTCGATTTTGCCAAGCTCAAAAACTTACCCCCCGTCGATGACGTGCTTATCGCACTGGGTACCACCATCAAGGTGGCGGGCAGCCAGGCGGCGTTTCGCGCTGTCGATTTTGAGGCAGTCGTGGCCCTGGCTCGCACGGCGCGCGCCCAGGGCGCCAGCAATTTGGGCGTGGTCAGCGCCATGGGCGCATCAGCCCACTCTCCTATTTTTTACAACCGTGTCAAAGGCGACATGGAAGCGGCCGTGTCTGCACTGGGCTATGCCAGCGTGAGCATTGCCCAGCCCTCTATGCTGGCAGGCGACCGTGCGGCGCTGGACCAACCGACTCGCAGTGGCGAAGGCCTTGCGCTTAGCGTCAGCCGCTGGCTCAAGCCTTTGATACCTGCCAACTACCGCTCTGTGCGAGCCGCTGACGTTGCTGCTGGATTACTCCGAGCCGTGCGCGCCAGCAAGCCAGGTGTGCACCGTGTGTTGTCGGGTGCTTTGCAAGGCGCTGCTACTGCCAGGTCTTGAGCGTTCAGCAATTCAATGGAGTGCCAAATCGGCCCCTAAGGCCGTGGATAGTGCGGGAGCAGCTCCTAAATCTATAGCAAACTTGACTCTAGAGCAGTCACGGCCTAGCCTCGCACAAACAAGGTGACCAGCGCGTCCGGGCCTACTTGCTGGCTCCAGTGGCCGTGAACGGACGGGTCGAACGTGGCACCCTCGGGCAGCAGGTCGGCCGAATAAAAATGCTCGCCCGGTTTGAAGAGGCGCGACACGCCGTCTTGCACCCCAATCTCCATTTGCCCCTGCAAGATAAAGCACCACTGCGTGTGGCCCGAGCAGTGAAACTGGCTGCGAAAGCCCACCGGGCTGGTGCGCAACTGGTAGCCACCGGAGGCAAACACCTCGGACAGCATGGATTGGGGGTTGCCTTGGTCCAGGGCGACTGCCTCTTCGCGAAACTTGGCGCGGCCATCGGTGTCGGTGAACAGAATTATTTTGATGAAGGTGGTCATATCGGGCTAGCTTACTACTACGCCCTGCCACGGCCTATTACGCCCGAGCCCAAGCCCCCGGTAACCGCGGCCATCCGGGCCGACCAAACCAAGCTCCGCCGGCAATCGAATAGGCGTTCACAACGCCATACACCACCATCGCCGTCGCCTGGGCTGCAAACACAATGCCGAGGTTGCCACCCCATCGCAAAGCCAACCCGCCGCCCACCGCAGCCACCAGCAGACGGGCCGCATTGCCAATCACTGGCCACAACAGCTTGCCCGCCCCCTGCGACGCAAAGTACAGCACCAGCCCCAAACCAAAGAAGCCATAAAACGGCCCGACGATCTGTAGGTAGCGCGAACCTGCAGCAATCATGGCCGGATCGCTATCAAACAAAGACAACCACGCTGCGGGAAACAGCGCGGCTGCAATGCCAATGGCTTCGGACAGCAAAAAAGCCATGCCCGCGCCAATCCAGGTGGCGCGCATGGCCCGCTCGCGCTGGCCTGCGCCCATGCAGGTACCCACCATGGCCACCAGCGGCGCGCCTAGGCCAAAGACCAACGGCACCAGCAGATATTCCAGACGTGACGCTGTGCCATAGCCCGCAATCG
The DNA here is from genome assembly GCA_002256115.1 of Burkholderiales bacterium PBB3. Lineage (GTDB taxonomy): Bacteria > Pseudomonadota > Gammaproteobacteria > Burkholderiales > Burkholderiaceae_C > Allorhodoferax. The sequence goes on along the minus strand of NKIK01000025.1, from coordinate 64,514 downwards.
CGGCTGGCCCAAACGCCCCCGACAGCGCGGTGGCAATGCCGATGCACACATTGGTGGCAACGGTGGACACCGCACCGATGATGCCGACCCGCAGAATGTCGGCGAATAGCGGCCAGCGCAACGTGCTATGCGCCCATTCGAGTCGCAACAGGCTGCGGCTGGAGCGCATATAGGCCACCAGCACGGCGGTACCCACCCCGTAATAAATCAGCAGCGCCAACGCGCCACCGGCAATACCCATCGCAGGCACAGGGCCCCAGCCAAAAATCAACAAAGGCGATAGCGGCACCAGCAACACCAAGCCGCCCACGGTGACGGCGGCAGGCACCGCCATATTGCCAGTGCCACGGATGATGGCGGAGAGCGAGTTGAACATCCACACCAGCACCGCCCCGGCAAACACCCAGTTGGAATATTCCATGGCCGCTTCTAAAGCCGCGCCGGTGCCGCCCATGCGGGTGTAGAGCCAGCGCCCACCCAGCAGCAGCGCCAAGGTGAATGCGGCGGCAAACAGCAACGCGATGACCAGCGCGTGGAACACCAGCGCATTCGCATCGTCCCGGCGGCGCGCGCCCAAAGCGCGGGCAATGGCCGACGCAATGCCGCCGCCCATGGCACCGGCCGACATCATCTGCATCAGCATCACTGCAGGAAACACCAGCGCCATGCCGGCCAGCGCATCGGTGCCCAGTTTGCCGACAAACCAGGTCTCGATCAACCCTACTGCGGCTTGCGCCACCATCACCAGCACCATGGGCGCGCCCAGACGCAACAGCGTGGGGACGATGGGGCCTTCCAGCAGCAGGCGGGTGCGTGGGTCCAGTGCGCCCTGCCCTGCAACTGCGGCGCTCATTGAGAAACCTTCGTGCTTCGCACTGCGGTGCGAGCTTGCTTGGGGACGGCCCGGAGCGCGCTCATGCCACCACCACACGCGGTGGCAGCTCGGCTTCTTTAATCGGCAAATGGATCAGCGCGGCGCCCACGGCCAGCACGATATCGGCGTACCAGATCCAGTTGTAGCTACCGGTGGCGTCAAACACCTTGCCACCCAGATACGCCCCCAGGAAGCCGCCCACCTGGTGCGTCAGCATCACCAAGCCAAACAACGTGGCCATATGCGATGTGCCAAAGAACTTGGCGACCAAGCCTGCGGTGGGCGGAACCGTGGACAAGAAGCTCACACCCATGACTGCCGCAAACACCAGCACAACAGGGCCGGTCTTGGGTGCGAACAGGAAAACCAACACCGCCACGGCACGCACGGCATAGACCAGCGACAACAGCGACTTCATGCGCCAACGCCCCACAGCCCAACCCATGGCGATGCTGCCCACGATGTTGAACAGTCCTAATATTCCCAGCGCCCAGGCACCCCACTGTGTAGGCAGGCCGCAGGCCGCCACCACACCTGGCAAATGCGTGGCCAAAAATGCGACGTGAAAGCCGCAGACAAAAAAGCCTGTCGCCAGCAACAAAAAGCTGGGGGTGCGCAAGGCCAGTCGTATGGCATCGCCCGTGCCCATAGCCTTGACGCCCGGCACCGCCACCTGCACGTTATTGCCCTTCAGGAAAAAGGCTGCTGGCAGCGCGACCAGCACCAGGCCCGCCATGACCTGCATGGCATTGCCCCAGCCCACGCTGACCATCAGCGCCCCGGCAATGGGGGCCATCACAAACTGGCCAAACGAGCCGCCCGCGTTAACGATGCCAGTGGCCATACCGCGTTTGTCGGCGGGCAGCAGGCGTGTGGTGGCCGCCATCAATACTGCTGGCCCAGCCATGCCTGCGCCGCCGGCGGCCAGCACGCCAATCGCAAAAATTAGCCCGGCCGTCGTGGTCATAAAAGGCGTGATGAAGGTGCCCAGCGCTACTAGAAAGATACCCAGCAAGAGCACGCGCCCAGCGCCGACGCGGTCGGCAAAAGCACCCGCAAAGGGCTGTGTCAAGCCCCACCACAGTTGCCCAAACGCAAAGGCTAAGCTGATGCTGCCCACGCCAAGACCCGTGGCGGTATTCATCGAACTCAGGAACAGGCCCATGGTCTGGCGCACGCCCATGGTCAGCGCAAACGCGCCGGCCGCAGCCAGCAGGATCACCCAAACTGCATGCGTACGAATCGTTGTCACAGAGGTATCAGACATCGTCTTCTCCAGATTCCAGGGGCGATAGCAATTCCAGGGATTCGTCAATCAGCGCATGGAGCGCCATCACGCGCTCCGCACCCAGCGTGGCATTGATGCCCTCTTGCGCAATACGCCATTTGCGCTGCGCCTCGGTGCGTTTGGTCTGGCCCGCTTCGGTGGCACTGATGAGGCGGCTGCGCGCGTCGTCGCCTGCGTTCACCTCGATCCAACCGGCTGTGATCAGCGGCTGCAGGTTGCGTGACAGCGTGGAGGTGCTGACCCGCATGGCCGCCGCTAGATCCACCGCGCGAATAGGCCCGAGCTTGACCACATAGGACAGCAGCGAATACTGCGTGCCCTTGAGGCCGGTCTTGCCAACCTCCGCGTCGTAATGCTGGGCCACGCGGCGCATCAGCTGGCGCAGCTTCAGGTTGGTACAGCCCTGTGGCTTTGGAACTTCTGTGACAGCGGCTGGCTTGACAAGTGTTTTCATGTCAATTATTGTACCTACATCTGTTGCATATGCAAGTATATTGAAAAGGACACACCATGAATGCCATGACCACCCCCTCCACCCTGGATGCCTGGTTGGCCGAAGAAGCCGACGTGATTGCCCGCCTGAACGCAGGCCCTGGCCCCGGCGTGGCCCGCCCGGACCAAGTGGCACACCTGACCGGCATCGAACTGATGCAAGCCATGCTGCGCGGTGAGCTGCCCTACGCGGCCATTGCCAAAACGCTGGACTTCACCATCGTTGAGGTATCTGAGGGGCGCGCCGTGTTTCAGGGCAGCCCTGGCCCGGCCCACCTGAACCCCATGGGCGGCATCCACGGCGGCTGGTACGCCACGATGCTCGACTCCGCCCTGGGCTGCGCGATACACACCCTCATGCCCGTGGGGCGCGGCTACACCACGGCCGAGTTGGGCGTCAATCTGGTCAAGGCCATCAACCCCGCCAAGACGCCACGCGTACGCGCCGAGGGCAAGGTGATCCATTGCGGTCGCCAACTGGCAACCGCCGAAGCCCGCATCGTCGGCCCTGATGGCACGCTCTACGCCCATGCCACCACCACCTGCTTGGTTTTCGAACTGAAGCGGTGAATTTGCTGGAAAGACAGACGCAATTCCCCGCAGGGCCGCGACCCACGCAGCGGCGGAGCGTGGGGTCCATTTCTCATGCACAATTTGCAGCATGCGACTACTACACACCATGCTGCGCGTTGGCAACCTTCAACGCTCCATCGATTTCTATACCCAGGTGCTGGGCATGCAACTGCTGCGCACCTCAGAAAACCCGGACTATAAATACTCGCTGGCCTTCATCGGCTACGGGCGCAACCCAGACCACGCCGAGATTGAACTCACCTACAACTGGGGCGTGGAAAGCTACGACATCGGCACCGCCTTCGGCCACATTGCGCTGGGCGTGCCCGATGCCTACGCCGCTGTAGAAAAGATCAAGGCCGCTGGCGGCAACGTAACCCGCGAAGCCGGCCCGGTCAAAGGCGGCACCACCGTCATCGCCTTTGTCACCGACCCGGATGGCTACAAGATTGAACTGATCCAACGCGCCGAAGACGGTGCGGGCGCTGGCTTGCGTTAATTCACTGAGGGGACCCGTATGAAACGACGCGACTTTGTGGTGTCCGGTTTGGCCCTCGGCCCCGGCCTAGTATCGGCGGCCCCCGCCAAGGTGCAAACCTTGTCTGAAGCACGCCTCTGGCTCGACCAAATGGAGAAAGCCCCCGCCGCCAAGACCACCGGCGCGTGGCCGTTGGTGTCGGTGCTGGAGCACCTGTCGCAAAGCATAGAGATGAGCCTGGACGGCTTTCCGCAGCCCAAGAGCGCTGCGTTTCAGCACACCATTGGCGCTGCGGCATTCGCCGTGTTTCAGTGGCGCGGCAAGATGAGCCATGGGCTGGATGAACCCATCCCCGGCGCCCCAGCCCTCACGCCTCAAGGTGATTGGAAACCCGCCGCCAACCGCTTGCGCGCAGCCATTGCGCGGTTTGAAGCCAACACCGGCCCGCTGAAACCGCATTTTGCGTATGGCGCTTTAAGTAAAGCGGAGTTTGCGCAGGCGCATGTGTTTCACATTGCCAATCACCAGGATGAGATTGTGTTGGGATGAAGGGCTGTGCGCGCGCTGCATCAGATCGCGCTTCCCGTGTAAACGGACCAAAGGATTGCAGTACCCCCCGCCAAGGATGCAAACCCTAGCAAGGGTAATTGCGCCAATGCCTGGGGCACAGACCGCTGGGCAAAGGCACGGTGCATACGCCAGGGCACAAGAAACATCAGTGCGGTAGTCAGTACCAGCACCCAGCCTGCGAACTCCGCCACGGCCGGGCCTGCCATGCGCGGCGCTGCAAAAATAAACGCAGCCCCAATCGCCAGGCGTACACAAAGCTCCAGGTAATGTTTTGCTGCTGTTTCTGCAAAACCGAGCAAAAAGCTGCGCGCCTTGGCGGGCCACGCCAATGCCAGCAGCCCCAGCCCGAATAAAAACAAGCCCGCCAAGGCAACGACCGTAAGCGCTAAGAACATCATCGCCAAACAACTGCAACTTTCCAGCCCGTGGCGGAGAGCGTTGGCACCAGTACAGCCTCGGCACTCTTGCGGGCCGCCTCTATCAGTTCAGGCCGGGCGCAGCTCGCTTCCAATTCACTCTGCCCTTTCTGTAGCGCGCTATTCATGGCTTTGGTTTGCTGCTCAGTTCCGGGCACCAGAGCGACTATGCCACTACTGCTCATGGCGTAGAAATAAGAACCACCATTCTTGGCGTCATGGTTCAGGCGGGCTGAAATGACCTTAGGCTGGGGAGCAACCAGGGTTGCCGTTTTGGTATCCGCGGAGGATTGTTCGTACTGGGCCAATTTCAAGTCGGTTCCTATGAGGCATTCCCCGCGCGCTACCAACAAGACGCGGGTTCCACCAAACCGCAGCTCCCACTGCGTCCAGGGTATGTCTTGGGTCACGCGTTCATTGAACTCGATGACGTTCGCATAGTTGACCTTCAATGAAACCAGCGCCCCCATTTCTTGAACACTCACCAGCGGCGCTTGCTGCGGTGCTTGCTCTTTCTCGGGTTTGAGTTTCCAAGCGGCCACCGCCGCAAGAATGGCGACAAGGACGACGACAAAGCTGTTGTTCATGGGGTGCCTATATGGTGTGTGCGGCGGAGCCAAGGTGCGAACGCCACCGCCATTCCAGTGCCGCCAGCCCAGCCACAAAAATCGCCTCGCCGATAAGATGAAGCAGACCCCAAACCGTGGCTATCGACCAAAAATACACGGCCAACCCAAGGCACACCAGGGCCCACAACACATTGCCCGCCACCAAGCAATCGATCAGGTGTTGCGGACGGTTGGCCCAATTGGCCAGCGTGAATGAGTAGCAAGCGTAGGCCAAGTTTGCGGCCCCTATGCAGAGCAGCAACGAACGTGGCAAGGCCTGAACTGCGCTCAGCCAATCGGCCAGAAATATCACCGCCACACCCGCTAGGGCAGCGGCCGAGCAGTCAATCCAGAGCAAGTTGGGTTTCATGCGTAGTCTGCGAGCCCCTGCCGGATACACCCACACGCCGCCTGCGGAAACTGCACCACGATGCTGCCCCTTCCTGGACGCGCCCGAAATCGGCAACCAGTGCCGTGCCCGATTGATCCCTGAGCATGCGTGTCAATTCATCGGTGTTCAGCATGCCTGCATTCTCGGGGATCAAGCGGCCTGTCCGCAAGGCAAACACGTTAGTGAAAAATCAACCCAAGCGCAGAGCCTGAACGCTACAACTATGATAGCTGCTCCCGCACTATCCACGGCCTGAAAGCCATATTTGGCTTGTAAAAGAAAACGACCGTACTGGTTGAGGAAGACAACATTCCTACTATTTAGCGCGCCGGTGGTGCAGGACGACCGCGCCGTTGCGCAACGGCGTTGACGAGAGTAGCTCAAGCCGCCGCGTACTCAGCAGCCCGCTCTCGTACAGGGTCGGGCCGTGGCCAGCGATCCTAGGGTGGACGAGAAACTTGTACTCGTCGATCAAATCCAGCCGGTCCAGCGCGGCCGCGAGCTTGCCGCTACCGAGCAGCACGCCGTCCGGGGTCGCGTCCTTGAGCTGCTGTACGCCAGTGCGCAAGTCGCCAGCAATGTGGTGGCTGTTGGTCCAGGGGAAGTCCGTTCGCGAAGACGACACCACGTACTTAGGCTTGGCCTCCAGCTTGACCGCCCACTCGCGTATCGCTGGCGGTGCGTCCACATCGCCGCGGGCGACCGCTGGCCAGTAGCTTTCCATCATCTCGTAGGTGACACGGCCCCACAGCATCGCCCCGCCCTCATCCATCAGGCGGGTGAAGAAGGCATGTGTCTCGTCATCGGCGATGCCTTCCTGGTGGTCGATGCAGCCGTCCAGGGTGACGTTGATACTGAAGGTTAAGAGTCCCATGGTGTCCTCATGAAGCAACACAATCGCGCAACGCTTCCTGGGCCAGCGTGTTGATGCTCTTGCCTTGCGCCTGCGCGGCAATGGCAAGTTTTTCGTGCAGATCCGGAGAAATTCGTAAATTGAACTTGCCTGAAAAATGCCGCCGCGGCTGGATACCCTTCTCCGCACAAACCTCAAAAAAAACTTGCAGGGAGCGCTTGAATTCAGCACGCAACTCCTTTGGATTTTTCCCATAAAAGTCAGCGTCACCATTGAGGCCGAGAATTTCTCCCCGAAAGAGATCGAGATCAGGGTCAAATTCAATCGTTGCGTGAAAATCGTCAACCGTCATTAGGTTCATGGTTCAACTCCGTCCTGCTCTAGCCATTTGCGGATACTTGCGACTGCAGCCTTGTCAGTGTTTGGTCTGCGCGAGCGCGACGATGGGCCAAATGCCAAATATCCGGCGATGACTTCTTACAGTTGCATGGCTGTTGATGCTTGATTTAGGCAGCATTGGGCTTACAAGGAACTGCGAAATCAACATGGTAATGCTCATCGTGACGCACCCACGGCTTGCCTTTCATAAAAGGCAGGTTGTCTTGAAGGTACTTACCACGTGGCGTAGAAAAGAGCTTGGGCAGGAAGACAGGATCGAAGATGACCAAGGAGATGCTTGCCCCCTTGGTTTTGGCGGCTACGTGCAGCTGATATAGGTGCTCGGAAATAGCAGGAAAGTCAATCGTGAGCCCTTCGTACTTCGCATCCGCATTGAACTCAATGTCGTAGCCGAGCCGATTTGTGATGCTGGTAGGAAGCGGTACAGATTTTCCCTCAGCGTTTAGTACCGGCACAAAGAAGTCTATGGATAGGCCGTTCTGATGGGTGCGATGAGGACGAATGCGACCACCGGAAGGCCAACCTGTCTCGTCATAGACAAAGACTGTGGAAGGGCTGACCGCTGCAAGGGCAGAGTATGCCGAGAGAATGATGTCTGCGACTTTGGAGTGAATATGCGTGCGACCTGCTGTGGCCCCGAGAATGCTGTAGGCGGAGAAGTTCGGACCACTGAGTGGAAGTTTGACGCTGTCTTCGACTCGGCCATTGCTGACTGTGCCGTAACACTGGCTTTCAGTTGCAGCTGCCTCAGATCGCTGAAAGCAAAGCAGGATGGCGAGGCTAAGGAAGAATCGGTACATAACCGGGTATGCGGCCAGACGTCGAAATTGCCCGGCACGCAGTATGCGCCGTTAAGCGGCATTCTGCGACTGCGTATCCGCACCCAGCGAAATGTGAGAACTTAGCATGGGCCGTACTCCAAAGCCCGAATGAAAAGATTGCCATATTCGCGCCAATTTTCTCCACCAAAGTAGATCATCGAACCCACTGCTTCAATCACGAAGTAGCCAACCAAGAGTGCCAGAAGAAACGCAACTCTGCTGCCGAAACTAGGCAGGCGGTTGCCGGGAACTATGACTGCGCTGATAGCGATGACGGGAGCTACATAGCAAAACATTTGCTTGTGCCACACATACCCTCCACAAGACGCCACCCCAAAGTACGCAGCGCCACTCGCGATGAAAATCAATGCGGAGAACGCCAAAACGTGACCGATCAAATCAGCTTTCATTGGAGCGGCCTGCATTTGATGTGCTTTACCGGCGAAGCTGCCAGGCGCGCAGCAAGCGCCGCGAAGCGGCATCCTGCTGCTGCTTGTCCGTGCCGAGCAAAATGTTAAAGATCATCATCCTCCCAAACTTCTGGATCATCCGCCCAGCCAAGCAGAGTTTCTGCCCTTGACGCAAGCATTGGTGCCAGTTCGCCATTAGAGTCACCGGCACCAATTGCGAAAGTTGGGTGTTTTTCGCCGCGCAACATGTACTCGCTGGCTTCCTTCCACAGCGTCGCTATGGCGCGCATTGCATCCCTCGGGTGCTTGATTTCTTTTGCAGATACATAGTCAGTTGGTAAGTCACCTGAAATTGCCCGCCAACCAACACTACCGGGACTCTTGAGGCTCTCAACAGCCCAAATTGAGACGTAGGGTGAAAGATGCCAAGCAGGCGCCTTGCCGACTTCACCATGCGCGACCCCTTCGCGCCCTAAGTACTCCGCAACTTCATTGCGCCGCACCTCAAACCATTGAGCCTCAATTTCCGGATCGTCGTAATCAAGCATGAGTGATCTCTACGTAGAGTTCAGCGGCGCGCAGCATCTGCGCGCCCCCGTTGGAGTGGCAAGTTAGAACCGGTCGCCTCAAGGCGCTCGGCCAGCCAGACCTTAATGACAGACTGCCGTGTAACCCCCAGTTTGCTAGCTTCGCGATCTAGCGAGTCAATCATCCATGTTGGAAAATCGACATTCACTCGCTTCTGCTCTTGCAGCACGCGCCTGGCTTTGGACAAGTCCAAAGAAGCCGAGATGTCGACGCCCTCATCAAACTGTTGCTCAAACTTTTTAGCTTTCATAAGGTGCCACCTCTTGTAACCCGCTGCTGCGTATCCGGGACGAGCAACCAGTTATGGTGCTTTGCTGCGGGGTACATGCTTGCTCACATACTGACGGAGCACACTGTCCATGCGTGCCTGCCAGCCATCGCCAGTAGAGCGAAAATACTCCACAACCTCGACGCTGTAACGAACCGAGAGAAGCAGCTTCTTGTTCTCGGATTTTGGCCTGCCTCTCGCAACGCTGATCGGTACAAGCGCATCTAGCTGCGCCTTCGTCATGGGCTTGGCATCTGGATCGGCCTTGGCCGCTTCGACAATTCTCGCGTTGTCCTTGACCGACGGCATCAGGATGATGCGCTTACTGGATATTTTCGACATATTTTTTCACCTCTCGTCTCTCGGCAAGGCGCAGGCTGATGATTCTGCGCACATCGCCACGATCAACAAATGCCACGTAATACAGCGTGTTGCCCTCGGGAACCAGTCCAATCATTCGCAACTCGTCATACGGGTAACGTGGGTCAACCCAAACATATGCCTCATCCCAAACCAGTTTCTCCGCCAACGAAAGCGATAGGCCATGGTTGGCCAAATTCAGCTTGTCTTTGTTTGGGTCGAATATGAAATGCACAATTTATTGTAGCTACCAATATTCTGAAGTCAACCACGACCGTGGGTGGGTGCGACATAACGCAAAGGCCGGCGAACGCCGAAGGCGGTCCGATGGGTCGACCTGTTAAATGCGCTCACCGCCCTTGCTCCAATTGCCACGGAGCTACATCCGCCGCGATAACTCTCAACAAGTCTTCGGAGATTACCGTTCGCCACTCGCTGCCTCGCTCCACCACTTCGAATCGGATATCAACAGGTATCCCAGGGAAAGCGACTCCACAGATATCGTCCAAAAGCCCTCGACAAGCTTCCTCGTCATCGCGGCTCATCTTGGGCTCGCAGCGAATTTCTAAGCCGCCGCCGCAAACTTTCGCCCCTACAAGTTCAAGTGCCGGAATGGCTGGCCAGAGAACTTCAAACGCCGCGAGCTGAACCCCGGGAAGAACGCTCTCAAACTCCTCTGGCGTCATCTTGGGCATTCTCATTTAACGTTCAAGGCCACTGGCATGCGGCAAAGCCGCCTTCTGCTGTTGTAGGTCCGTGTCGATTGGCATGTTAAACAGCAGTGTTCCGTTCACCAGAAACTAAACACACCAGCGAATGCTGGAAGCAAGAGCGCAACAACCATGACAAGAAGTGCCACCCTGCAAGCCTTTGAGTAGCGATTTCGAAATCGCTCCGTTCGAAGCAAGATGAACTGCAACAGTGGAGCCCCGAACATGAAGAGGACACAGCCATAAAGCGACATGAAGAAGAACCCCGGACCACCTCGTCCAACGACAGCAAATGCCACTAGGCATATTGCCAGCAGGGGACCGGGCAACCAGTAAAGCGAACGAATGGTGGCTGGGGACATTCTGATGTTTAACGTTTGAGCTGAGCCGACCGTGGAGGCAAGGCGGCCCGGCCGACAAGGGCAACATGCTACTCCGCCCTTGACGGCCGGGCTGCCTTGCCGGAGCGGGTCGGCTCGAGCGAAGGGTTAGGGCGCATTCTGGGCTGGGTCCCCTGGTACGAGGGCCAATGCCTTAGCGAACAGAGGAAGGATCTCTTGTTGGGACGCGTAGAGATCGAAGTACTCGAAGCCGTTGTTGCGGGGAAAGACACAGACCAAGTTGTTTCCACGCGCGAGCTTTGCCTTGGCGAAACGGAGGGCCGACGGCGAATGCGCCACATTTGGGTTGCCTACCACCAGTGCCTTGTAGCAGTGAGGGAACACCTTGTTCGCAGGGAAGTCTGCGAGAGGCGAGACGATGACGATAGAGCCGCGCTTGCCTCCAGATGCATTCCAGAACAGTTCGTGCCCATGGATCAACTCCGCTGAGAGGTCGAGCGCGAACTTGCCTTGCTTCTCTGTGACGATGGCGCCGGCGGAGCGGTGCACCGCCGAACCTTGGGGAAGCTCATAAGCCCAGGCCTCCGTCGCGCTCTGCAAGATCGGGCGCAACACCGTTTCGTGCCAGGGCAGCGACCTGTCTTGCGCGGCAAGCATGCTCCACCAAAGATCATTCGGCACGACCTTAACCTGGAAGGTCAAGCTTTCGTTGAGGCGGGATTTCTGCGCGGCACTGACTGGCACTATGCGCCCTAACGTGAAGATGACCGGACCACCAACATGAGCGGCGAAGCCGCCTCCAGCTGTTGTGGGGCCGTGTCGATTGGCAGGTTGGACGAAGCCGCTACGCGGAGTAGTCCTCCCCAGCGCTGACACGATCTATTCTGCACTTTCACCCCTTCAATTCCGGTGGGGTGATTCTGCATCAACATTTCGTGAGGACACAGCAGCATGAACACGCCAATCCCCCCAGACTTCGAGAAGCGCTACCAAACCCACCTCAAGCACCTCAAACTCAAAGGCCTGCAACCCAAGACCATTGACGCCTATGCCCGTGGCATCCGGCGCATGGGTGACTACTTCGACCACCGCATCGACAATTTGTCGGCCGCTCAACTGACCGATTACTTCAGTGACCTGATTGCCTCGCACTCCTGGAGCGCGGTCAAGCTTGATCTGTATGCCTTCAAGTTCTACACCCTACATGTGTTGGGCAAACCCTGGACCATGCCCCATTTCATCAAGCCGCCCAAGGTTTCACGCCTGCCCGATATCGTCACCGTCGAGGAAGCACAGGCCCTGTTTTCCGCGACGCGCACGCTGAGCTACCGGGTGTTCTATTTCACGCTGTACAGCCTGGGCTTGCGCCTGGGTGAAGGTCTGGCCTTGACGGTCTCCGACATTGATGCGGTGCGCCACCGTGTGCATATTCGTGATTCCAAAGGCAATCGGGACCGCTTTGTGCCTTTGCCTGAGGCAACCCTGGGCGTGTTGCGCCGGTTCTGGAAGACCCACCATAACCCCGAGCTGCTGTTTCCCAATCGCCATGGTGGATTGAGCGGCGCCGCCAGCGCTCGCACACCGCTGGACCGGGGTGGGGTGCAAAAGACCTTGCACCAAGTGGCCATCGATTGCGGCCTAAAAAAAAGATCACCCCGCACAGTCTTCGCCACAGCTATGCAACCCACCTGATCGAGTCCGGAGTCGATCTGCTGGAAGTGCAGAAGATCCTGGGCCACTACTCGATTCTCACCACCGCACGTTACACCCACCTGACCAGCCACACCAACGACCAGGCCAGTGTTCGCATCGATGCCTTGATGCAGCGTTTCAGCATCGATTGAGGAGGTGTCAAATGATTGCCATGGCCTCCATCATTGAGCGTTTCGAGACCGATTACCTCAACCAATACCAGAACGCCATTTTGCCCAGCCAGCGCCGCGCGCTGGAGGCGATGAAGCGTTGCCGCACCAGCTCGGGCGTGCACATGTTGGCGCAATGCAGCAGCTGTGATGAACAGCGCTTTGTTCCGCACTCCTGTGGGCATCGCAACTGTCCGCATTGCCAGCATTTTGAGAGCCAGCGGTGGATTGAGCGGCAAACCCGGCTGCTGGTGCCGGGCAGCTATTTCTTGATCACCTTCACCTTGCCCGCCGAACTGCGGGGCTTGGCTTGGCACCACCAGCGCACGGTGTATGCCACGTTGATGGAGTGTGCCTGGGCCACGCTGAGCACCTTCAGCCAAAACCATAAACACCTACAGGGTAGCCCCGGTGCAGTGGCGGTGCTGCATACGCATTCGCGCCGCCTGCAGTTTCACCCGCATGTGCATCTGACCATGCCTGCGGCCGCGCTGGACGCAGACCAGGGCTTGTGGCGCAGTCTGCGCCGCAGCGCCAAGGGTGACGGCTATTTGTTCAACCACAAGGCGTTGGCCAAGGTGTTTCGCGGCAAGTTGCTGGCAGCCCTGCTGAATGCAGGTTTGCCACTGCCGCCAGACCTGCCCGAGAAATGGGTGGTGGACTGCAAGAGTGTGGCTAATGGTGAGAAGGCCTTGGTTTACCTGGGGCGCTATTTGTACCGGGGTGTAATTCAGGAGAAAGACATCATTCGTTGCGAGAACGGCCAGGTTACTTATCGATACCGCGACAGCAAGACCAAGAGATTTGTGCTGCGTACGGTCAACGGGGCCACCTTCTTGTGGCTGGTGTTGCAGCATGTGCTGCCCAAGGGGTTTCGGCGTTCGCGCAACTATGGCTTTTTGTATGCCAACAGCAAGCGCTTGATGGCGTTGCTCAAGCTGTTGGTGTTCAAACTGGCGCCAGCCATTGCATCCACGCCGACAGCACGCCCGCAGTTGTTGTGTACTTGCTGTGGCGCGCCCATGGTCATCATCCGGCGGCGCATCTTGCCGGCTGAGGTTCATCGTCCCGGCGAAACACGGCAACAGGAGCTGGCGCTTTAAGTACAGACAGTAGCGAGACCACCTGCGCGAGAAGCACGCCCAGCGGGTGTGGTGGCAGCGTTCGCTCAAAAATAGTGGGAAGCAGTTTGATGGGCCAACAGGATTGAACCCAGTTGGGCAATCAGCCCTTGCAACGGGGGTTGGGGTCGCCGCCGCCGGTGGGACAGTGAGACATATTTCCAGGGGGGGTGCTTCGGAACCGGGCTTGTCCAACAACCGGTTCAGATCGTGGCCCGCTTCGCGATCACGATCTAACCTTATCCGTTAGAAATCAAGTTAGTTTGAGGGCTGAGGAATTGCCCGGCGAAAGACCTCCCCGGCAGGGATGCCACCCGATCGAAAGAGGCGCGCTTCTCCATCCTTGGGCAAATCCTCGAGTACCAGAAGATGTGGAACATCAAACTCGATCTCATCGCGCAACGAAGCGCAACTTGTTAGCGTGTACCCGTGCGGGAACCCGCTGACTATTATCTCTGCAGGTCCAGCGCCCTTTTCCCAACGTTGAACTAGGAACCTGATGTGCCCAGGGCTGGGAGATTCCTTGGCAATGCCACGCACGACGACGCGTGCATATTGCACTAGCGCCTCGTCTGAAGCGTACTTCGGCAATTGTCCGACGACGTCAGAAGGACGGCAACTGGCTGCTGCCACTGAAGTACAGAACAACAGCGCCGGAAGCAGAAACAAAGGATTGTGGGCTCGCATGACTTCTAACGTTTGAGCTCACAGGCGGCCGAAGGCCGTGCGGTGGAGCGAATGGTTAAGCCTCATGGAATGCACGCTCCGCTATTTGCTGGGCTCGCGACACAGAAATTCCATGGACTTGATCGATCACTAACGAGTCGTCTTCAGGGTCGCCTCGGTGCAGCACCACCTTCGGACGCTGACCGCCAAGCTGAACGACAACATCAGCCGCACGAGACCTCTCGTATGGATAGGCCGGAATCGAGTTGCAGACCCAGCCAAAGAAGCCTTCTCCCTCAACTGGCGCATCGTACGTTTCGACATAGCGAGTAAAGCTCTTCTCGCTCAGCGAAACCCAGACCCCCCATAGGAATGGATCTTCGACCCCGTGAATTGGAACCTCCAGGACGGCACGAATGAAGTAGTCGATTCCCTCTTCGTGCGTGATGGTGCAGAAGTCACTGCTGATCTTGCCCATTGCCGCGCGCTGCTCTTCGGAAAGACAAGCGTACTGATCGGGCATTCGATATCCAATGCTCGGGGATCCCTCATGGATCTCGCCGCAGCATGTGCATTTGAAAGCGAATATGGAGGCCATGGTGGCTGATGAGGCTTAACGTCGGCGCTGTACGGCACGCAGCAAGCGCCGCGCAGCGGCAACCTGCTGCTGCGCGTCCGCGACGAGCAACCTGTTAGCCGCCATGCACACCCTGACTCTGGCTGGCCAGTTCGCCAAGCCTTGGCTCGGATAGCCTGAAGCTGAGCCTCTCGACAACCTGCTGCGCGCCAAGCCCTTCATAGAAAGAGATGCCTCTGGAATTTGTCGCCTTAACTGGCCAGTCAAGGCGACGACAGCCGTTAGCTGCCGCATATTGCGCAACCCACGACATGATGGCACTGCCAACGCCGCGACTTCTCTGCGATGACCGGATATAAAGCTCTTTCAACTGACAGTGGCGACGCTGCTCGGGAGTGGGGTCGACAAGCGAGTAGGTCAGTGAGATGGCGGCAAAGCCGAATACTCGCCCGACATCGTCGTAGGCCACGACCAGGCGAAGGGGTGAGTCTGTGCCGAGCAGATTGTCGATGAGGTGTGAGCGCACCATCTCCTGCGACACGCAGGACCCTTCGTTGTAGTAGGTGTGCAGCTCGCACAGTAGCTCGACGAGAGCATCGTACTGTGGCTGGGAAACTAGGTCGACTCGCATGGGCACCTATGGCGGCTAACGTTGGCGCTGTCCGGCGCGCAGCCGGCGCCGCGAAGCGGCAACCTGCGGCTGCGTGTCCGCGACGGGCAACCTGTTAGCCCTCACTGGCGTCTTTGCTGCAGGCATATATGGAAACCTCTAAGCCAAGGCCAGCACTGGCTGCAAGCTGAACAAACTTCGGGGGGAAAGAGCAAAACTGCGCGACTGAATCTTCATAAAGAGAAACTCCAAAATCCAGAGTGGCAAGTTTGACGCCGGGAGTCGCTGCCATAGACGCAACCTCTGACGCGTGCGTCTCAAGGAATTCAGTTGCGTCTGTCAATTGGCGCTCAAACTCATCAAAGTCTGCATCACTTGCCACAAAGCTTACTCCGCTGTCGGAATGGATCTTGGCCTTGATCGTTCGTGCATCCCCCTTGCGCCATGTGCGATACGGCGCAAGGCTTCGGTGCAAAAGCAAAGCCTCGATATCGAGTGCTTCACCGGATATTCTGATCATGCAACTCATGTAAATATTGGTGTCTGTGCGGGCTAACTTGATATATGAGTGAAACCTGTCTTATCAACAAGGTTGGTGTGAACCATGATGTCGCTCCCAGTTTTTGTAAGTCGTTGATTTATAACTGAACCTGAGCTTTCACTTCTCCATGTCGCTCAATAAATTGAGTACAAACCCTGCAAACACGCTGATAAAACCTCTGATCTGCTGTTGAACTGGAACACCATTACGCCGGAAACACTTGAATTCATTGGGTCGCATCCATATACTGTTTTTATGAACAGTAATAACAAATTCGCAAATCTAGCTAAAGCGACGGATCGCCCTCCGCTGCAATCCAAGCGGCTTCTGGACCAGATGCGCGAGCGGCTTCGCTATATGCACTACAGCCTGAATACCGAGAAAACCTACGTAAGCGACCGGTGCAGACGGTCCTTGCGGTATTCCCCCAGCTTTGCCACTCTCGTTGATTTCAACGACGAGGACTGCCATGACAGAAACACGCCGAGCGCGCATCGCACGCGCCCTCCAAGACATTGACACCTGGCGGGCCAGCGGCATGAAACTCAAAGCCTATGCCCAGTCACGCAATGAAGAACTCAGCCACTGGCGAGCCCAACTGAGCTGGGAGCGGCGCTGGCGCAAGGCACTCGACCCAGCCCAGCGCCCAACACAGCCCCGCCCAACACAGCCTTTGTGCGAGCCGTACCCATCAAGCACGCCAAACACGCCAACGCTATGCCAACCCAAGACGCCTGCGTGCGCATCGTGCTTGGCAAAGAAGGCAGCGCGCTACACGCCCGCATCGATTGGCCGCTGGATGCCGTACAGGCCTGCGGTGCCTGGCTGCGCGAGGTACTCGCATGATGCGCATCGACTCCTGGATGCTGGCAGTGGTGCCCGTGGACATGCGCTGCGGCATGGACAGCCTACTGGCCCGCGTAGTGACAGTCTTCGGTGCCGCCCAACCCCACACCGCCTACGCCTTCGCAAACCTGCGTGCCAACCGCATGAAGGTCCTCTTGCACGACGGCTTTGGCCTGTGGCTTTGCACCCGGCGCCTGCATGAAGGCAGTTTGCACTGGCCCAGTGGCCAAGAGCCCCACATCAGCCTAAACGAGCAGCAATGGCAGGCCCTCACCGTGGGCCTGCCGTGGCGCAAGCTGGGGCCAGACAGGGGGATTGCCTTGACGTAAAGCAACGCATCACCACAGGCGCTGCAAGGGCTGAACAAGGGCAATTGGTGCATCCACCCATTGCCCTTTGTCTTGTGGTTTTGCACAATCGCCCGCATGCCCTTGGAGCCTTCGTCCACACCGTTTGCAGCCACTGCATCGCCTGACATCGGCACCCTTGACGCCCTGAATAGAAACGAATTGCGCGCACTGGCACAAAGCCTCATCGAACGCCTCGCCAAGGACTCTAAACAGATCGACCAACAGGGCAGCGAACTCCAACTGCGCCAAGCCAAGATTGACGCCCTCACCGTGGAGATTCGCCTGCTGCGTCACCTGCGCTTTGGGGCCAAGACCGAGGCCATGGATGCCGTGCAGGCCAAGCTGTTTGAAGAAGCCAATGCAGAAGACCTAGGCGCTGCAGAACACCAGCTGGCCCAACTGGGCATCAAGACCCCACCCGTTGCACCCAAGGGCCGTCCTGTGCGTCAGCCACTGCCCGCCAACCTTGCCCGCGTGGACATTGCCCACGAGCCGGCCAACACCACCTGTGGCTGTGGCTCACCCCTGAGCCGTATCAGCCAGGATGTGTCTGAACGGCTGGACTATGCGCCGGGCGTGTTTCGGGTGGAGCGTCATATCCGTGGGGTGTGGGCCTGCAAGTGCTGCGCGCACCTGCGCCAAGAAGCCATGCCTGCCCAAATCATCGATGGCGGCATTCCCACGGCAAGACTACTGGCGCAGGTGCTGATCGCCAAATACGATGACCATTTGCCGCTGTACCGCCAGGGTGAGATTTACGAGCGTGCCGGTGTTCAGCTCAGCAGTTCGACCCTGGCCGATTGGGTGGGTGCCTGCGGGGCTGCGCTGGCACCGATTGCACAGGCTTTGAAGGCCCAGTTGTTGCAGGCCCAGGTGCTGCATGCCGACGAGTCCCCGATCACCATATTGGCGCGCAAGGGCCACAAGACGCGTGGCTACATCTGGGCCTATGCCACTGGGGTGCATGAAGCCGTTGGCGCGGTGGTGTACCAAATCAAGGAGGGTCGCAGTGGTAAGCATGCCAAAGACTTCCTGCAGTTTGAGCCGCCAATGCGTCGCATCGATCAGGAGGTCGATGATCCGCCCAAGATAAAGCGTTGGAGTGGTCACCTGGTGGTGGACGATTACGGGGGTTACAAAGCATTGTTCAAGTCATTGCTTGCGCCGGGCATAGGCCAGGCCAGCGGTGACGATGCCAATGCCAATGCGCAGCCCATCATCGAGGTGGGGTGCTGGGCGCACGTCAGGAGAAAGTTCTTTGAGCTGCATGTGGCGGCCAAGAGCAGCTTGGCTGAGGTGGCGCTGGATCACATCGGGGCGTTGTATGGGGTTGAGCGTGCGATCCAGGACGAGGGCCTGGATGTGAAACTTGCCACGGCGCGCAGGCAGCAGGAATCAAAACCCAGGTTATTGGCGCTGCATGCTTGGCTCCTGGCTCAGCGCGAGTGCATCACCGATGGCACAGGCACTGCCAAGGCCATGGACTATGCCCTCAAGCGTTGGCCTGCGTTGGTTCGTTACGCCGATGACGGACGATTGCCCATGGACAACAACCGCATTGAGAACCAGATTCGGCCCTGGGCGCTGGGGCGCAAGAATTGGCTCTTCAGTGGCAGCCTGGGCGCTGGTGGGCGCGCCGCTGACATCATGAGTTTAATTCAGACGGCCAAGATGAATGGCATTGAGCCGCTGGCCTATCTGACCGATGTGTTGACGCGTTTGCCTACGCATCCCAATAGCCGTATCGAGGAGTTGTTGCCTACGCGGTGGCAGCCGCAAGCCTAACCAAGTCGATAAACGAATTGCGTCGGCGGGACAAGGGTGGTCTGCACCGGATGCTTACAAACCTACTTGTACTGGGTGCGCTGGTTCATCCGCTTTCATGGCTTGCGCCACCCACGGGATATGGGTCGACCCGAAGTTGAACAGTTCTTGACCATGCTGGCCAATGTGCGCAAAGCGGCACCATCGACTCATCGACAGGCTTTAAGTGCAATTTTGTATCTATACAAAGAAGTGCTGACGCAAAAGCTGCCCTGGCTGCAAGAGATTGGTCGGCCTGTGCCTGCCAAGCGGATTCCCTCGGTGCTGACCCGCGAGGAAGTTGGCAGCATGTTTTCCCAAATGGAGGGTGTGACTGGGTTGCTGGCACGTCTGCTCTACGGCACAGGCATGCGGCACTGGATAGCCTGTTAGCAGAGGTTTAACTCTTCTTCGCTACAACTTTAGTAGCTGCTCCCGCACTATCCACGGCTTGAGTGGCCGATTTGGCTTATAAACGCCAATAGACCCTACTTGCTCAAAGCCTGAGTATCTTTGGCCAGTTGCGTCACCCGCGCCCAGTCGCCACTGGCAAACGCATCCGCCGGCACGATCCACGAGCCGCCCACGCAGATGACGTTGGGCAAGGCCAAAAAGTCGGGCGCGTTTTGCAGCGTGACGCCGCCCGTGGGGCAAAACTTCACGTCAAAAAACGGGCCGCTCCAGGCCTTCAGCATTGCCGGGCCACCGGCTTGCATGGCCGGGAAGAATTTGAGTTCGGTGAAGCCGTCCTCTTGCGCCATCATGATTTCACTGCCAGTAGCTACGCCGGGCAGCAGGGCCAGGCCTACATCGCGGCAGGCTTGGCCCACGGCGCTGGTGTAACCGGGGCTGACGACAAAGCGTGCGCCCGCGTTGGCGGCGGCTTGCGCATCGGCGCGGGTGCGGATGGTGCCTGCGCCCACCACGGCCTCGGGCACTTCTTTGGCAATGGCTTCAATGCAGGCCAGCGCCTGGGGTGTGCGCAGAGTTACTTCCAGCATGCGCACACCGCCTGCCAACAAAGCACGGGCCATGGGCACGGCGTGGGCCACGTCGTTCAACACAATGACGGGGATCACGGGGGCATCCTGCATCACTTGCAGGGCGGTCAATGAGTTTTGGGTTACAGCCATGTGCAGGCTCCTTCTTCGGCGGTTAATGCGTTGCGGCGGAAGTTGGCAAACAGCTCGCGGCCCATGCCGATGCCGTTTGCGGCGCGCAGTTCTTCGGGCATCGTAGCCACAGGGCGTGCGGCCCATTCGGCGTCGCTCACCAGCACTTGCAGTGTCTCGGCGTTTGCGTCTAGGCGGATCACATCGCCGTCTTGCACACGGGCCAAGGGGCCACCAGCGGCGGCTTCGGGCGATACGTGGATGGCGGCGGGCACCTTGCCCGAAGCGCCGCTCATGCGACCATCGGTCACCAGTGCCACGCGGTAGCCCTTGCCTTGCAATACGGCCAGCGGCGGCGTGAGCTTGTGCAGCTCGGGCATGCCATTGGCCTGCGGGCCTTGCCAGCGCACTACGCAAATGACATCCTGGTTCAGTTCATCGGCGCTAAAGGCTTTGTGCAAAGCATCCTGCGAATCAAACACGCGGCATGGTGCTTCAATGATGTGGCGGTCGTCCGGCACGGCAGATACCTTGATGACGCTGCGGCCCAAATTGCCTTTGAGCAACTTCAAACCACCACTGGCGCTAAACGGGCTGCTGGCCGGGCGCACCACGCTGTCGTCTTTGCTGGCACCGGGGTCGGCCCATTGCAGAGCGCCATTGGCAGTTGCACTGGGGATGCCCACAAACTCGCGCAGTCCACCGGCGCGCACGGTCAGCACTTCAGCATGCATATAGCCTGCATCCAACAGTTCTCGGATCACGAAGCCGGGGCCGCCTGCGGCCTGGAACTGGTTTACGTCGGCACTGCCATTGGGGTACACGCGGGTGAGTAAAGGCACCACATCCGACAATGCTGAGAAGTCATTCCAGTCGATAACAATGCCCGCCGCGCGTGCCACGGCCACCCAGTGAATCAAATGGTTAGTAGACCCGCCAGTGGCCAGCAAAGCGACCATGGCGTTGACGATGCAGCGTTCGTCCACCACATGGCCAATGGGCGCGAAGCGTTTGGTCTTGGTGATCTCCAACACCGTACGCACCGCTTCGCGCGTCAGCTCCTGGCGTACGCCTTCGCCGGGGTTGATGAAGGCGGTGCCGGGCACGTGCAGGCCCATGGCTTCCAGCAGCATTTGGTTGCTATTGGCCGTGCCGTAAAAGGTGCAGGTGCCCTGGCCGTGGTACGCGGCGGACTCGGCCTGCAGCAGCTCGGTGCGGCCCACCAGGCCTTGTGCGGCTTTCTCGCGCACCTTAGATTTTTCGTTGTTGGACAAGCCCGATGTCATAGGCCCAGCGGGCACAAAGACCGTGGGCAGATGGCCAAAGTGCAGCGCGCCGATCAAGAGGCCAGGCACGATTTTGTCGCACACGCCCAGCATCAGCGCGGCATCAAACACATCGTGGCTGAGCGATATGGCCGTGGCCATGGCAATGGCGTCACGGCTGAAAAGGCTGAGCTCCATACCGGGGGTGCCTTGGGTGACGCCATCGCACATGGCGGGCACGCCGCCAGCCACCTGGGCGGTGGCGCCATGCTTGCGGGATTCTTCTTTGATCAGGTCGGGGTAGTGCTGCAGCGGCGCGTGGGCCGAGAGCAAATCGTTGTAGGCATTGACGATGCCGATGTTGGGGCCCTTCTCGGCCACCACTTTGAATTTGTCCAGCCCGGTGACGCGGGCTTTGTCGCCATCGGGCATGGCGGCGAAGGCGTGGGCCACATTGGCACAGCCCATGCGGTCGGCACCGGGTTTGCGCTGGGCCGCAAGGTCAATCTGGGCCAGGTAGGCGCTGCGGGTGGGCGCGCTGCGTTCGATGATGCGACGGGTGATTGCATCAACAACGGGGTGGAGTGTGGCGGTCATAGGAATGGGTGAAAACGTGTAACAAAATTACATGTTCTATGGTAACTGGGAAACACCCTCTTGGGGGGCTCCCAGGTTACCGACAGGGTACGAACTGGGGGTGCGATACTTTTGAACTATGCCAATGCACACGCACCCTTTCAAAGCCAGCCCATCTATGCGCCGCATCTTTCATTTTTTAAGCATCGCGGTATTTTTGGTCTCTATGGTGGGCTGCGCCGCCATAGACCCCAACCATGTACTGACCCGGCGCTTAGGCAACGAGGCCCCCGCAGACGGCGCGGCGATGGACCCGTACACCCGGCAGCAGGCGTTTGACTTTGTGTGGAATCGCATCAACGAGGCCTATGTAGACCCCAACCTCAATGGTGTGAATTGGCGGCAAGTGGGGGATGCGCAGCGGCCCAAAATTTTGTCTGCCGCCAACGACGACATCTTCTGGAAAGACCTGGACACCATGGTGGCTGAGCTGGGCGATGCACACACCCGCGTGCTGTCATCCAAGCAATATGCGTATGACAAGAATAAGCAGAGCAACACGGTGGGGCTGACTCTGGCGCAACTGGGCGATGACATCATCGTGATGGCAGTGTCCAAGGATTCTGCCGCCGAGAAAGCGGGCATCGTCAAAGGTAACAAGCTGCTGACGATAGACGGCACACCCACGGCTGAGTGGTGGCAATTGCAATCGCTCAAGGCGCGCAAAAACTCCACCGAACGGGCACGCCAAAAGACAGTCAGACGCATCCTCAATAGTGGCGACCCCGAGTCCCCTTCGGATACCTTGGTGCTGGGCTTGGAGCGCAATGACGGCACGCAGCTTCAAACCACGTTAACGCGCACCGTGCTGCCACGCAAGGACAGCCTGAGCGCAAAATTTTTGCCCAACGGCTACGGCTATATGCGCCTGACGGGTTTTGACCTGAAGCTGTTGTTTGAAGTGTTGCCTACGTTTAACAAAATCAAGGACACCCCGGCCCTGGTGATTGACCTGCGCGGCAATGGCGGTGGTGCGCTAAAGCTGGCGACCAGCATGATGGAATATCTGGTGCAGGGCAAAGTGCCACTGGGCAAAAAAGTGACCCGCAGTGGTCGCCCGCCCAGCCTGTTTATGGGCCTGCTGCCCATGGGCAATATGGAGCTGGAGTTGGCGGGTGTCAAAGCGCCCTACCTGGCCCCCGTGGCGGTGCTAGTGGATGCGGACAGTGCCAGCGCCAGTGAGTTTTTTGCCAGCTCTTTGCAAGGCATTGGCCGGGCCCAGATCGTGGGTGACACCAGCTGCGGCTGTTTGCTGGGCTATATGGGCTATGCCAACGTGCCTGGCGGTGGTGCTTTGGCCTACAGCGAGCTGGATTTTGCGCCGCTACACGGCAAGCGCATAGAAGGCACGGGCGTCGTGCCCGACCACCGCGCCACCCCCAGCCGCCAAGACTTGATAGACGGTAAAGACCGGGTTTTGGAGCGCGCCATTGAAGTGCTGGAAGCTAGCCGCCCACGCTCCTAGCCAAAGGGCAGGTACAGCAGGCCGGTAGTCGCTAGCCCGATCAAGCCAATGTGATCCTGGTTCAGAGGTAGCTCAGCCACTGCCGCCAAAAACGACGCCTGGTTGTACTGGCCGCTATCCAGTAGGCCTGTGAGCAGACCCAGCGTGGCAGCATCGGGTGCCACGCCCACTACGTTGTTGTAGATCAGGTTGACGAACTTGGCATTGCCGGGGCCGCCGGCCAGGCTCGCGGTGATGCCGTTGTCCACGATGATCTGCGCGCCCATCAGCAGCGTTGGTTTGCTGGTGGCCTCAAAGTAACTGATGACATACCCAAGCGCCAGGGTGTTGGTCAACCCCGCGAGGCCCAAAGTAGCCCCGACCAACAGCGCAGTTTTCCCAGCGGCCTCGCCCTTGCCCAGGTCCATGGCAACGTAGCCATCCGCAAATCCCAGGCGCTCCACTTCGCTCAATTGGTCTGCGCCGTCTTTGGCGGTGGAGTCCAGCACGCTGAGCTGGCTGCCCGAGCGCGCCACAGAGTAAGCCGAGCGTGGCCCGGAGAACAGGGCCATGTCGTACCCGGCCCCCCCCACCAGCGTGTCATTGCCACCGCCACCGGTCAGGCGGTTCACCAGATCATTGCCAATGAGCGTGTCATTGCCGTAGCTGCCCATGGCATTTTCAATAGCCACCGTGGTGTAGATCGCCACCGTGTTGTCGGACTTGCCGATGGTGCGGCCATTGCTGTCAAAGCGCGTGAGCGAGTTACCCAAATCGCTCCAACGGCCGGACCGCAAGTCAATCGTTGCGCCTTCTGGTGTACCGCTGGCAGAGGCATCCCAGCGGATGGTGTCATTGCCACCGGCATCCCAAATCGTCTGGTAGTAGTTTTGGCCCTGCTTGAAAATGTAGGTGTCGTCGCCGCTGTGGTAGCTGGTGTTGGCACCGTACAAATACTGCATGGTGGCGATGTCATTCATCATCGGCGTGGTGGGGTAAAAGTCCACGTCCGAATTGGCTAACCCCGCCACTGCGGAATAGCTCATCAGCGTGAAGTCGTAGCTCTCTTCACCGGCCGGGTAGGTGAGCGCCTTGTTGCCCTCAAAGGGGTGGCTCAAACCCAGCGCGTGGCCCAACTCGTGCACATAGGTCATGAAGCCAAAAGAGCCCGGCGTGTAGCCATCCCAATAGGCCGAGGTATTGAGCCACACGTCTCCAGCCGCAGGGCTGCCGCCGGGCAGGTAGGCATAGGCCTGTGCATCCAAAATGCCGCTGACCTGGGTAGATGCCACACGAATATCGCCCACCAGGCTGGTGGTTTCAACCACCTTGGTGAACTGCAGATTGGCCACCGCAGCCCAGGCCGCCAGAGCACCGGTAAAGGCGGTCTGCTGGGTGGCGTTCAGCGGCGTCAGTGTGGCGGGCTCGCCATCGCCATAGCCACTGAGCCAGTTGGTGCTAGAGGTGGCAAAGCTGTAGTCCAGGCGCACGGCCGCACCCAGCCCATCGCCCCACTTACGCCCGCCAATCAGCGCATCAATATGCGTATTGCCCGTAGCGGGTACCGCCGTGGTGTTAACGGAGTTGCGGGTGGGTGTGCTCACAGTGCAAGCCTATCAGTGTTCGTGCTTCATGCCGCAAAACTTGCCGATGGCAATGCCTTTGCACGCCGCAGCCAGCTCTTTGTTGCACACGTCTTCGGGTTTGCCCGCCTCACGGCATTTGGCTGCGGCCTCGTGGGCGGCGGCCATGGCGCGGTGCCTTGCCACGTCTTCTTTGGTTTCCTTGTCGGTCTCGGCGGCCATGGCGCACACAGCGGCTTGCGCCAGCAACGCAAATACGAACAAACTTTTTTTCATCAATTTCTCCAGAAGGGGTTGGGGATTAACGGGACTGCAATAGCGCTAAAACACTGACACGGTAGGCGGAAAACGTGGGCAACAAAGCCGACACCAAGGACACGCCCAGTGCCAAACACGGCACCACCCACAGCTCCACCGGCCACACCATACCGCCAATCAGCAGTGAATTGTCCAGCTGCAAAAACCAGCCCAGCGCCTGCGCAAAAGCCTGGCCCAGTATCAGCCCCAAGGCAGATGCCACCAGCCCCAGCCACAGCGCCTCACACATCAGCAGCGCAGCCACCTTGCCCGGTGCAGCACCCAGCATACGCAAGAGCGCCAAATCGGCCTGGCGCTCGCGCACGGCGCTCCACAATGCTATGAAAACACTGAGGCCCGCCGTGAGCAGCAGCACACCGGCAAAGGCACGCAGCACATCGGTGCCCAGGCCCAGCATCTTCAGAAGCCGGGTGATCTCTAGCGCCGGGGCGGCGGCCTGCATCTCGGTACTGGTGTTCACATAGCGCGGAAAGCTCAGGGCGGCCATGGGCGTTTTGTACTTCACCAAGGCCATGGTGACTTCACGCTCCTCTTCCATCACCTTGCGGTCGTCCGCGTCGACTGCGGTGTAGTCTTCATGCACTTTCCAGACCGAGGCGCTATCGGTCAGGATCAGCCGGTCCAGCACACTGCCTGTGGGGGCCAGGATGCCCACCACCGTGTAGGGGTTGTCACCATGGCTGTGGCCACCCGCACCCAGGCCGTGCGAACCGACAAAGCTTTGCCCCAACTGCAGGCCCAGCTTGCGCGCCGTGGTGGCGCCCAGCACTACTTGCATGGGCGCGTCCCACACGCGGCCCTGGGCCAGCTTGGCGTCGTAATGGTCGATATACGCCAGCGAGGTGCCCACGATGCGGTAGCCCGCAAAGTTGTCGCCCAGACTAATAGGAATGATGCTGTCCACAAGTGGGTTCTTGGCCAGCTCTTTCACGGCTTTGAGCGGCACATTGCCCGGCGGCACATCAATGTGCAGTACGCCAGACAGAATGAGCTGCATGGGGCTGCCCTTGGCACCCACCACCACGTCAATGCCTGCCAGGTCGCGGTCAAAGGCCTTGGCCAACTGAAAGCCGATCAGCATCAGGAATGTGATGGATGCCAAACCCAGGCTGAGCAGCAGCACATTCAGCGCTGCGCCCAAAGGCCGCGACCACAGGTAGCGCCAGGCCAGTACGAGTGTGGTCATGGCGCAGCGCCTGGGGTTGTAGTTGTAGTTGCAGTTGTGGCCAATTGCTCTGGATTTGATAGCTGCTCCCGCACTAACTGCAAGCGCTGCAGCCCAAATGGCACTTGGTGGTGGGCCGCAATGCGCTGCCCCACGCGCGCGTCGTGGGTGGCAATCACCAGCGTGGCAGCCTGGCCTTGGGCCGTGGTCAAGAGCAAATCAATGGCGTCGGCCGCTGCGGCGTCGTCCAGGCTGGCGGTGGGCTCATCGGCCAGCAGCACGCGGGGGCGCAGCAGCACCGCACGCGCTAGCGCGACGCGCTGCGCCTGGCCACCCGACAACTGTGCGGGTTTGCGCGCGGCCAAGGCCAAAACGCCGAGTTGCTCAAGCGCCGTATGGATGGCAGATGCGTCTTCGGGCAGACCCGCCGCCCAGAAGGCCAATGCCAGGTTTTGCTGGACGGTGAGCGCAGCACTCAAGTGCAGTTTTTGCGGCAAGAAGCCCACGGTGCGGGCACGCCAAGCGTCGGCGGCGGCGTTTTTCAGTGCCCCGTGGTTCAGCGCCCCCAAGGCCTGATCGGCCACCATTAAATGACCGGAGCTGGGCGGCACCAAGGCTGCCACCAAGGACAACCAGGTAGATTTGCCGCAGCCCGACGGGCCGCTGAGCAGCAGCACGCCACCCTGGGGCACCTCCACATCCGGAAACGCCAGCGGCTGCCCGCCAGGGTAGTGGTATTGCAAGGTTTGCGTACGAATCATGCGGGCGATTGTCCCACCGCATAATGTCCAACCACTTTTGGCACAGATTTATCCGGCGCGCAGGCGTCTTGCACCCATGAAAAAAACATTCCCACTGACCATTGAAGGCAAAAACCGCGACCGCGTGGTGGAAGCCGTCAAAAACGACATTCGCAAATACATGCAGCGCGAGCGCCGCAAGGCCTTGCCGCCGGGCGTCGATTTTTGGGATTTTGATTGCCGTTTTGGTGCCACTGCAGACACCGCGCAAGCCTGCCACGTAGCCACGCTCACTGAGCTGATCAACGATGTAGCGGCCGCTGGTGGGGCACAGCTGTATGTAGAGCTGCTGGCCAAGCCCGGCCAGCGCACAGCCAAACCCGCTTCGGCCCAAGACGACGACGCCCACGAAGACTAAAACACACGCAGACCTGGCGGGAGAGTTTGATGAAGAAAATTTGGCTGTCTGGGCTCCTGGGAGCCATGGGGTGGATGCTGTGCGTGGGCGGTGCCGCCCAGGCCGAAACGCTGACGCTGGAACGCATTTATGGCGAACCCCCGCTAGAGGGCCGCCAACCGCGGCAGACCGTGGTGTCGCCCGGTAGCGGCTGGCTGAGCTATCTGCGCCCTGCCGCCCAAGACAGCGAGGTGCTGGAGCTGTGGATGCAGCCCAGCAGCGGCGGTGCCGCCCGCAAAGTGGTGGCGGCTGCCGACCTGCTGGCCGGGCGCGCCCAGCAACTCACGGAGGCCGAAAAAATGGCCCTGGAGCGCAAACGCATCAGCCAACGCGGCATCACCAGCTACCAGTGGTGCGGCGATGGCGACACGGCCCTCCTTTTCCCACTCTCTGGCGACTTGTACCTGGCCACGCTTGGCCCCACTGGCGTAGTCACCCAACGCCTGACCCACGACGAAGCAGTGCCGGAGCGCGATCCGATGTGCGCGCCAGACGGCAAGCAGGTGGCCTATGTCAAAGACGGCAACCTCTGGGTGCAAAGCCTGGTGGGCGATGCTGGCGCAGTTGCGAGGCAGCTCACCACCGACGCGACGGCCCTGGTGCAATACGGCTTGGCCGAATTCATTGCCGCCGAAGAGCTGGACCGCCAGCGCGGCTTTTGGTGGTCGCCAGACGGGCAAAGTATTTTGGTGCTGAAGGTGGATGAGTCGCCCGTCCCCGTCAAAGTGCGGGCCCAAATATTTGCAGGCCGCGTCGCGATGACCGAGCAGCGCTACCCCGCTGCGGGAGAAGCCAACGCAAAGGTCACCGCGTGGACGATCCACGTGAAGAGCGCCGCGCGCCAAGCACTGCCCCTACCAGCGCAGGCCGAATACATCTCCCGTGCGGGCTGGTTTAAAGATGGCACGCCTTGGCTGCAATGGTTCACCCGCGACCAGACCCAACTCACGCTGACGGAATACACCAGCTCCACCAGCACGGGTGCCACCACCGCCCGCACGGTACTCACCGAGCAAGACCCGGCATGGGTAGATTCCCATAGCGACCTGACCGAGCTGCCGGGCCTGGTGCTGTCTGGCCAACCGGCGCTGCTGTGGTCCAGCGAAGCATCGGGTCGACGTCAGTTGCAGTTGGTGGACCGCGTCAGCGGCGCACGCAGGGCCCTAACCGCGCAACCAGAAGCCGTTACGGGCGTGGTGTGCGCCAGTGGCAATGAAGTCGTATTCACTGGTGCTACGGAGCGTGGCCGGGGGCAAGAGCTATTTGTTGCCGCCGTGGACGGCAGTACCCGCCCGCTGGGTGGTGCGGCTGCGCAGCAGTGGCGCTCTGCCACGGGTGATAAAGCCTGCAAAACACTGCTGGTGCAGCAGTCGGCCTGGGCCCAACCCAGCCGCATGGAACTGCGCGGCCTGAGCGACCTATCCCCTGTGATCGCACTGCCTGGCGAAGCACCATCGGCCCTGCTGATCAGCGTGGTGCCTGTGCCGCAGGCGCTGGACCTGCTGGCGGCGGATGGCAAAACGCTGCTGAATGCTTTTTACCTGCCGCCCCTAAAACCTGGCGCAGCCCCGGGCCAAATGCACCCGGTGCTGACCCTGGCCTATGGCGGCCCCAGCGGCCAAACCGTGGCTTGGCGCTGGAACCGCAGTAACGCCATGCTGGCCTATTGGCAGCGCCGTGGCTTTGGCGTGCTGATGGTAGACACCCGTGGCATGGCCCACCGCGACCGTGCGTTCACCCGCGCCCACTACCGCAGTGTGGGCCAGGTGGAGGTGGACGACTTGTATGCCGCCGTGCGCCAGCTCCCTGCCAAAGTGCCCGGCGTCGATCCGGCACGCGTGGGCTTCTTTGGCTGGTCGTATGGTGGGTTTTTGGCAGCACGCGTGATGCTGGACACGGACACGCCCTTTGCCGCAGCCATTGGGGTTGCCCCGGTGACCGACTGGACTTTGTACGACACCGCCTACACCGAACGCTACTTGGGCATGCCGCTGGGTACGGATGGCAAACCCAGTGCCGCCTACCGCCACGCCGACCTGACCTTGCGTGCGGCCCAATTGACCAAGCCCCTGCTACTGGTGCATGGCACGGCCGATGACAATGTGCTGTTTGACCACAGCCTGAAGCTGGTGGAGGCCCTGCAAAACGAGGGCAAGCTGTTTGACCTGATGATTTACCCCGGCAAGGCACACGGCATTGCGGGGCGCAAGACCAGCTTGCATTTGTACCGGACACTGGATGCTTTTTTGGTCCGGCACCTACAGCCCTGAGGGCATGGCGCTCCGATGGCCCCAAATGGGGACTGAGTCGATTTGCTAGGCGATTGGGGGCATCGGCAGCTTGCCCGCCGCGCGCAGCTTGTCTTTTTTGCTGGGGCGCTTGCCTTTGATGCCACCATTGCCGGGGCCTGCAAGGCCAACGGGAGCTGCCACCACAGCAGCCACCTCGGTCGACTCAAAGCCCACGATCTGCTCGCGCGGCAGGCTTAGGTTTTGGCGCTTCTCAATCAACTGAAAATGCGCTTCGGCATCTGCCGTCACAAAACTGATAGCCTGGCCGCTCTGCCCGGCCCGGCCGGTGCGGCCAATGCGGTGCACGTAGTCGGTAGCCGAGCGCGGCAGGTCGTAGTTCACCACCACGGGTAGTTGGGCAATGTCGATACCGCGTGAAGCCAGATCGGTGGTGACCACCACTTCCCAGCGTTCGGCCTTGAATTCTTCAATGACTTGGGTGCGCGCGCCCTGGCTCAGCTCGCCATGAAAAGGCGTCGCAAAAATACCAGCTTTGTAAAGCTTCTCTGACACGATTTCGGCCGCGTATTTGGTGGCCACAAACACCAGCACCCGCGTCCACCCTTCGGTCTTGAACAGGTGGCGCAGTAACTGCGTGCGCTTGGCGGTGTCTACGGCAATGGCGCGCTGCAGGATGATGGGGTCAAGCTCTGGCGTGGACTCCACCGCAATTTTCAATGGCTCGCGCAGCAGGCCGTCGGCCAACTTTTGAACTGCGCCATCGAAAGTGGCCGAAAACAGCAGGTTTTGCCGTTGCGCGGGCAGCAGCGCCAGCACCGCAGCCAGCTCATCCGCAAAGCCCAGGTCCAGCAGCCGGTCGGCTTCGTCCAGTACCAGGGCGTTCACCGCACCCAACTTCAGCGCGTTGTGGTTCACCAGATCGAGCAAACGGCCGGGCGTGGCCACCACCACATCCGCACCACCGCGCAGACCCATCATTTGCGGGTTGATAGACACACCACCGAACACCACGGCCACCTTCAACGGTGCAGGCAGGTGTTGGGCCAAGCTACGCAGCACTTCGCCCACCTGGGCCGCCAGTTCGCGCGTGGGCACTAGCACCAGAGCGCGCACGCGCCGGGGGGCGTTAGGTGCCTGGCCTTGCAGGGCTTGCAAGAGCGGTAGTGCGAAGGCACCGGTCTTACCCGAGCCGGTTTGGGCCTGGGCTTGTACGTCTGCGCCCCGCAATATGGCGGGCATGGCCTGCACTTGCACAGGGGTGGGGATGGTCCAGCCCAGCTCTGCGGCGGCGCGCAAGAGGGGTGCTGATAGACCGATGGTTTGGCCGAATTGTGTGAATGACATGGGCGGTAGTGTGACAGTTCTTGGTTGAGGTTTCCCGATATTGAGGCGGGATAGTGAGGCCTGTTGGTGCTCGCGCCGAAGAGACTGGGGTGGACGCTCTGCTGCGTGTCCCCCCGCCCTCCGGGCTCCTTCCTTTTACCTACGCAGAACGCCCACCCCAGCCTCTGCGGCGAGTACGTGGTTTGCGCTAGACCTTGAAGCGCTACGCAAATCGGCTCCCATACGCAGAGTAGCGCTGAATCCCTGTAACGTGCTCAGGCACCCCGCCGATGCGGCCGGGGTGGGCGTTCTGCGTAGGTAAAGGAAGGAGCCCACGGCCCTAGGCCGTGGCGGAGGGACACGAAGCAGAGCGTCCACCCCGGCCTCATCGGCGCGAGCACCAACACGTGAACACCAACAAGCACAAGGCCTTCCACTCCGAGTTAGCATCCAGCATGACCTCCATCGCCGACCTTAGAAAAAGCTACGAACGCGCCGAGCTGGACGAAACCGCCTCGGCCGCCGACCCCTTACAACAATTTGACCGCTGGCTCCAGGAAGCTATCCGCAGCGAAGTGCCCGAACCCAACGCCATGACCCTGGCCACCGTAGGCAGTGACTTGCGCCCCAGCACCCGCGTGGTGCTGATCAAAGGCTATGACGCGCAAGGCATCGTCTGGTACACCAACTACGACAGCCGCAAAGGCCAGGAGCTAGCCGGCAACCCCTACGCGGCGCTGCAATTTCACTGGGTAGAGCTGGAGCGCGTGGTCCGTATAGAGGGCGTAGTGCAAAAGGTGAGCGATGTCGAAAGCGACGCCTACTTCCACAGCCGCCCGCTCGATTCACGCATTGGTGCCTGGGCATCGCCGCAAAGCCAGGTGATTGCCGGGCGCACCGAGCTGGTAACCAGCGCCGCCAAATACGCCGCCAAGTTCATGCTGCAACCACCCCGCCCACCGCACTGGGGCGGCTACCGCCTGAAGCCCGACAACTGGCAATTCTGGCAAGGCCGCAAGAGCCGTCTGCATGATCGGCTGCGCTACACACAGCAAAACGATGGGAATTGGCTGCGGGAACGTCTTGCGCCGTGATTTAAGGTCAAATCGACCGCGCAGCCCATGGATAGTGCGGGAGCAGCTTCTCTTTTGATAGCAATTTAATCTAAAACGTCGGCACGAGGTTAAGCAATGTAAGGCACCAAGGTCATCACCAGCGTTACGGTGAGCAACGCCATCAGCGTGGACACGGCCACGCTGGCCGTTACCAGGTCTTCGGCCTTCTGGTAGCGCTGCGAAAACAGAAACACATTGGCCCCAATGGGCAAAGACGCGGCTACCACCAGCACTGTGAGCGGCATACCGCGTAGGCCCATGGCCCAGCCCGCCGCCGCCATCAATGCCGGGTGCAGCACGGTTTTGACACTCGCAATCATCAAGGCGCCTTTGAAATCGCGCCCAAAGGATGCCTGCGACAGCGTGACCCCCACCAGCACCAGCGCCACCGGGCCAAAGGCATTGCCCAAGAGCAGCAAAGGGCGGTCCACCACCTCGGGCAGCACCCAGCCGGTTTGGGCAAACAGCAGCCCCGCAATGATGGGCATGGGCACCGGGTGCACTACCGCATTGCGCACCGCCATACCAATGGTGGCCAGGCGATTGCGCGGGGCACCGCCGCCTGCCTGCGCCTGCTCGCGGGCACTCAACAACTCCAGCACCACGGTAGCCATGGTCAGCAGCACCAGGGCATGCAAAGAGATGAGCGTGAACAGCAGCACCAGCGCTTCTTTGCCGTAGGCCAAGCCGATCAGCGGAATGCCGATCATCACGGTATTGCTGAAAGTGCCCGACAGCGCCAGCACCGCCGCGCGGCTGCTAGGCCCCTGCACCAGCAACAAGGCCGTAAACAGCCCCACCGCCACTGCAAAATACAAAGACACTGGCTGAAAATCGAGCTGCTCCACATGCACCGTGCTCATGGTGCGAAACAGCAGCGCCTGCGTCAGCACCAAGAACACCAGGTTGGACAAATCACGCACCGCCGCTTGGCGAATGAGCTGCAGCTTGCCCGTGACCAAACCCACCACAATGAGCAAAACCACGGGCAACAGCGACGAGACAACGGGATGGTCTAAAGCAATCATCAATCCTCCGGAGTCTCTGATCTTAGTGGCCCAAGGGCTCAGGGCATCAGAACTTCACCTGCACCCCCAGCTTGAGTGAGCGCCCCGGCAGCGGTGACTTGCCCGGCGCGGTCTGGGTGAGGATGGAGCTGGCCGAATATGCCAGCGTGTCGCTCAGGTTGTCTAGCTTGGCAAACCACAGCAGGTTGGCGGACTGCAAGGTTTGGTGGTAGCTGAGCGAGGCATTGAGCAAAGTGGCGCTGCCGGTGCTGGTGTCGCCCACCGGCACGCGCTCTTGCGCCATCACGTGGTTTGCATCCAGCTTGGCACTCCAGGGGCCTTGTGCCCAGGCCAGTGACGCGCCCAGGCGCACCGGTGCAATGCGTGGCAGTGGCTGGCCGGTGCTGGCGTTGTCCGCCCGCACCAGGTCCGCCCGCAGGCCCAGATCCAGGCTCTGCGCACCGTCTAGCAAACGCACATTGCCACTGGCCTCCAGGCCTTGAAAGCGTGCTTTGACCTGGGTGTAGGCGTACACCGGCAAATCACTCTCGGAATCGCGGCTGCCTGTCGATTCCAGTGACAGGTAGTTGTCATACTGGTTGACAAAACCGCTAACGCCGAAGCTGTGCGCGCCCTGCTTCCACTTCACCCCCACATCCAGATTGCTAGAGCGCTCCAGCCCCAGCGCGCTATCGCCCACCTCGTAGGCATGGGTGGCAATGTGCGGGCCATCGGCAAACAGCTCGTAGTCTTTGGGCGCACGTTCGCTACTGGCCAAGTGGGCAGTCAGCTTCCAGCCAGGAGCCACATTCCACAGCCCACCCAGCGCGTAGCTGGCAGGGCTAAAACTGCGCTTGCCGGGCACAAAGCGATCCACCAGCGGGTTGCCCATGGATTCGACATCGACCGACTCCAGCCGCAGGCCCAAGCTCAGGCGGCCCCAGGCGGTGGGTAGTTCCTCTAACGCAAACACGGCGCTTTGTTGTGTACGGCTATAGGGCGCAAAGGCCTCTTCGCCGTCGGCCGAAAAACGGGTGTCTTCCAGTTGCAGGCCTACTACACCCTGCACGGGGCCCAGGTCCACATGCTGGGCCACCAGGCGCAAATCATTACCCGCGTTTTTGAACACCGTGCCAGCCTCTGCACCCTCAAATTCGGTATGCTGGTAGTCACTGCGGGTGATACGCGCTTTCAGGCTTTTGAAAGGGCCGGGCAGCGCATCCAAATCTAGCTCCACAGTAGCGCGGTCTGAGCGCATGTTGATCGTCACTTCGTCCTCGGCCACGGTGCCGTAGTTGGATTGGTAGGTGCTGAGCGATGCGCCGATGCGGCCCTGGTCAAAAAACACGGCAGCTCCCACTGCGCCGCCGCGGGATGTGGCGCTAGAGTTGCAGATCGCGTTGGCACGCGTGGGCGCGCCGGGCTTGCTGCAGTCCAGCGCCACGGGCACGACCACATCGCCACTGCGGCGGTCAAACGCATCCACATGCAGGGCAAAACGCTCGGTGCCAGTTTCCAGCAAAACCGCGCCGGTGCGCTCTTGGCTGCCTGTAGACAAGCCCAAATGCAGCTTGCCGCTGACGCCACCCGTGTTATCAAACTGCGGCTCACGCGCAATGCGGTTGTCAATCACGTTGACGACGCCGCCCACCGCACTGCCGCCGTACAGCAGCGCACCCGGCCCGCGCAGCACTTCGATGCGCTCCATGCTGATGGGGTCGGCCGGCACGGCGTGGTCGTGGCTCAGGCCTGATGCATCCACGCTGGCCCCGCTGTTTTGCAGGATGCGAATGCGGTCGCCCTCTTGCCCGCGAATGATGGGGCGGCTGGCATTGGGGCCGAAGTAGCTGCTGCTCACGCCCGGCGTGCCATCCAGGGTTTCACCCAGCGTGCTTTGGGCGCGTAGCAGCAGCGCATCGCCTGCATAGGCCTCGGCGGGCGCAATCAAATCGGTGGTGCCCAGTGGGTTGCCGGTGATGGTGACTTCGGGTAACTGGCGGTTGGGTGTCGCAGTGGTTTTTGCGGCAGGGGCCGCGCTTTGCGCGAAGGCTGGTGTCCCCGTTAACGTGACCAAGCTCGTCAGTGCCAAGGAAAGTGAAAGCGCCAAAGGTGAAAGCGCAAGTGGCGTTTTGACAGCCAGAGATTTGCGAAGAGCGGCGCGAGAAATGCGCGGCGCGCGTGCAAGCACGCGGGACTTGAAATAGGGGGTCATGAAATATCCGTTGAATCGAGAAAAGACAAACGCGCGGGCCGACCACCGGGCCGTACCGCGACATCAAACTGGCAGAAGATTCAGCGGAAAGAAGGAGGTGCGCGGGCTTGAAACAGCGCAGCCCAGCGGGCCACGGCCAAGCCCACGCTCTGCGCCACCAGGGCGGCGGAGAACGCCACTGGCAAGGCCAGCAAGGGCACGCAGGGCAAGCTGTCTGCGTGGCTGAGTTGATCTAGCAAACGGCACTGGGCATCGCCCGCGTCGTGGTCAAAAAAGGCTTGCTCTGGAGCCGCAGACCGGCTGATATGCCCCAGCGCCGCAGCCTGTGCCAAGCCAGTGGAGCCGTGCTGCGCATGCAGCACGCTGTGCCATTGCCCCCAGATCTGCGCCCACAGCAACACCAAGACCAGCATCGCCGCGCTGGCGACACGGCTAGCCTGGCGGTGCGGTAAGGAGGTAGACAGAGGCAAGCGCAGCACCAATAAAAATTATTTCACCGGCACCGCGTCGGTGATGCGGTAGTAGAGGCCGTAGGGGTCGTCTTGCAACACGGCAAACTCGCCCTCAACAACGACCGCCTCCAGCGAATATTTCACCGGCGTTTTGGTTTTGACTTCGACCATGCTTTCGGGACCACCAGGGGTACAAAACGAACACGTCAGGGGTACCGATGCCAACAAGAAGTGGCGCTGTTTCTCACCGGGCTCCAGCGGCATCATGAAGCCTTGCACGCGCTGGGTTTTCTTGTTCAGCGCCTGAATATCACTGGGGAAGACCGGCAGCACCCGGTTTTTCTCTACTTTGGTTTTCACCGCCGTCAGCATCGACCAGGCCAATACATCCACGCGCGCTGGCAGGGGTGCAAACGGGCTGTTGGGGCTGTGCACACCGGCACCGGTGCCCGCCGGAATGCCGCTAGCGCCATTGCCACCGCCAGCGATAGGGGAACTCAAAGGCACGGCGGCAGTGGAGCTAGGGGCCGCAGTGGTCTTGGCCGGTTCCGCCGCCCAAGCCGCATTCAACAAGGCCGCCAAGCCCACGACAACACCCACCCAGCGGCGGGCAGGGCTAGCGGTTACAAAATGGGGGCGATGGGCTGTGCTGTTCATGGTTTCACCTTTTCTAAGGGCCCACGCAGGGCCAACGCAATAGCGAGACTGTAAGGCCATGGCCGCAGCTTGGCTGACGCAGGTAATTTATTGCGCTTCCCTCAAGGCTTTTGCAGCCGGGAAAACGTCTTGCGGAATTTGGCCACCTTGGGTGCCGCCACCGCCATGCAATAGCCCTGGTTGGGGTTGCGCGCAAAAAAATCCTGGTGGTAATCCTCGGCGGCTGAATAGTTGTCCAGCGGCAGCACCTCAGTCACCAGGGGGCGGCTGTACACGCCGCTGGCCGCCATCTCGGCCATCACCTCTTGGGCCACAGCTTGCTGTGCGGGGCTGCTGAAATAGATGCCGCTACGGTACTGCGTGCCGGTGTCATTGCCCTGACGGTTGAGAGTGGTGGGGTCGTGGATCACGAAGAAAATCTCCAGCACCTCGCGCGTAGAGATCACTGCCGGGTCATAGACCAACTTCACCACCTCGTTGTGCCCGGTGGTGCCGGTGCACACGTCTTCGTAGCTGGGCTGGCGCACATGGCCATTGCTGTAGCCCGACTCCACATCCACAATGCCGCGCACTTGAACAAAAACGGCTTCGGTGCACCAAAAGCAACCTCCACCCAGCGTGATGGTCTCAAAAGAAGATGTCATGGGGTTCTCCGGTGGGCAAAAAAGGTAAAAACATGGGTCGGCCCGCGACGCCCAATCTTACGGGGAACACTTCAAACCCCAATAATGTCGATTCGTCGCATAGCCCCCGCCCTTCCATTGACATAAAAGCGCCTGGCGGCTATATTAATAACCCATCAGTCAGTAAAGAATGCCCAGTCCCATCAACTTTTGTGAAATTGCAGCCACAGTCCGTGCCAAACGCGAACGCCGTAAAGACGCGCGTCCGGGCGAACTGTTAGACGCTGCCTTGGAGCTTTTTGTTGAAAAAGGCTTTGCTGCCACACGCGCCGAAGAAGTGGCCAAGCGCGCCGGTGTATCCAAAGGCACGCTGTTTTTGTACTTCAGCAGCAAAGAAGAATTGTTCAAGGCCGTGGTGCGCGAGAACTTGTCGGGCCAGTTCACTGAGTGGAATGCGATGTTTGACTGCTTCCCTGGCACCACGCCTGAGATGCTGAAGTTTTGTATGCACTCCTGGTGGGAGCGCATTGGCTCTACCAAAGCGTCGGGCATTACCAAATTGATGATGAGCGAAGCGGGCAACTTCCCCGAGCTGGCCGAGTTTTACAAGGCCGAAGTCATTCGCCCCGGCAATCTTCTGATCCAGCGCCTGATCCAGCGCGGCATAGACCGTGGCGAGTTTCGCCCCATAGATGCCCAAAAAGCGGTCTATGTGGTGCTGGCCCCCCTGCTGTTTTTGGCGCTGTGGACACACTCTTTTGGCTCGCTGGACGATGCCTGCGATCAGCTTCGACCCGATGAATTTTTGGCCACCCAGCTCGACACCTTGCTCAATGGTTTATGCGTACCCGGCGCCAAACCGGCACCAGGCGTTGCTGCACAAGGAATAATGGCGGCTTCGCGCTAAAACACCGCCCGGCGCACTGAACACGACCCACGACCGACTTTGGAGAAGATGATGAATTTTGAACAAGCCCGTTTCAACATGATTGAGCAGCAAATCCGCCCTTGGGACGTGCTCGACGCCAGCGTGTTGCAGTTATTGTCCGTGGTCAAACGTGAAGACTTCGCGCCCACGGCCCATCGCGGCTTGGCCTTTGCCGACCTGGAAATCCCCTTGAGCGCCCCGAGCGAATTGGCCATGAGCCTAGGCCAGTGCATGCTGGCACCGCGCCTGGAAGCCCGCTTGCTGCAAGACGCCGCGGTGCAGCCGCATGAGACGGTGTTGGAAATCGGCACCGGCTCGGGCTACATGGCCGCCTTGCTGGCGCACAAAGCCCGCAGTGTCGTCACGCTAGAAATTGACAGCGCCTTGGCCGTTTCTGCCCGCGAAAACCTGCGCAAAGCCGGCGTGCAAAACGTCGAAGTGCGGCAGGCCGATGGTGCGGCCCTGCGCGCAGGCGATGGCATGTTTGATGTGATCATGCTCAGTGGCTCGGTCACCATGGTGCCAGACGCCCTGCTGGCCCTGCTGAATGTGGGTGGCCGCCTGTGCGGCATCGTGGGGGATGAGCCAGTGATGCGTGCCACCATCGTCACCCGCTCTAGCACCACCGCACTGCGCAGCGTGCAAAACTGGGACATCGTGGCCCCGCGCCTGCACAACTTTGCTGAACCCTCGCGCTTTCAGTTTTAAACCCGGCCTTCTTTTTTTTGACCCCAAGAGCTCACCATGAAAAACTCCAAAGCCCTTCATCGCTTCACTTTGATCCCCATGCTGGCCGCTTTGGCTGCCGTGATCTCCCCTGCCGTGCAGGCGCAAAGTCTGGTCGATTTGTATACCGCTGCCCGCGGCTATGACGCTACTTTCCAGTCCGCCAAATCCAATGCCGACGCCACGCTGGCCCGCGCCGACCAAGCCCGGGCAGGCATCCTGCCATCAGCTTCGCTCACCGCCAATGCCAACCGCACCAACACCGAAGCGATCTCCAAACTGGAGCAAGGTTATGGTTCGCAAACCGTGACTTTGGGCGCATCGCAGCCGCTGTACCGCCCGGCCAACTGGGTGACCTACGAACAAGGCAAAAAGCAAGCCGAACTGGCACAGATGCAGTTGAACGCCGCCGAGCAAGATTTGATCGTGCGCGTGTGCCAAGCCTACTTTGATGTGCTGGCCGCCACCGACAGCCTGGCCTACCTGAAGAGCCTGAAGACCGCCACCTCTGAGCAATTGGCATCGGCCAAGCGCAATTTTGAAGTGGGCACCTCCACCATCACCGATTCACGCGAAGCCCAGGCCCGCTACGATCTGGTGATTGCCCAAGAACTGGCTGCCGATAACGATTTGCGCGTAAAGTCTTTGGCGCTGGATACCCTGGTGGGCCGCTCCAACACCAGCCCCCAGCCGCTGGCTCTGCCCGCCGTATTGCCCACTCTGCCTATGGCGGATATGGAGCAGTGGGTTGTGCAATCCCAAGACAACCACCCCAGCATCCAACAAGCCAAAGTGGCCCTGGAAGTAGCCCGCCTGGAAACCCAAAAGGCCCGCGCTGGGCACAAGCCCACAGTCGATTTGGTGGGCAGCTATTCCATGGTGAATAACAACGGCACCTTTGGCGGTGGCGCAGCCGACAGCCGTGTGAACAACGCCGCCATTGGCGTCAACTTCAACCTGCCACTGTTTGCTGGCTTCTCGATTCAAAACCGGGTGCGCGAAACTGTGTCTTTGGAAGACAAAGCCAAGTCCGACCTGGACATTGCACAACGCGGCGTGGCCCAAGGCACGCGCGCTGCCTTCTTGGGCGTGATTTCGGGCGCAGCCCAGGTCAAGGCCTTTGAAGCGGCGGAAGCCTCTACCCAAAGCGCGCTGGACGCCAACAAGCTGGGCTACCAAGTGGGCGTACGCATCAACATTGATGTGCTGAACTCACAAAGCCAGTTGTTTGACACCAAGGCCAAGCTGGCCAAGGCCCGCTACGACGTGCTGGTAGGCGGCCTGCGCCTGCGCCAAGCCGGTGGCGTGCTGAAGGCTGAGGATTTGCAGCCGATTAATGGCTTGCTGAAGCCTTAATCAACAAGGCCTGCACCGCCTGCGCCGTGCGCAGGGCGGCGCCTTGGTTGGCCGCTGACAGCGTGGCTGTAGCCTGGGCTGCTTGCTCAAGCCGTGCGGGAGCCAGCAGCAATTCATGCGCTAGCGCGACAGCCGCGCTCATATCCGCCACCCGCCAGCCCGCCCCCGCTGCGCATGCCAGTTCGGCGGCCTGGGCAAAGTTGAAGGTGTGCGGGCCCATGAGCACCGGGCAGCGGCAGGCCGCCGCTTCAATCAAGTTTTGCCCACCCAGCGGCGCAAAGCTGCCACCCAGTAGCGCGATATCGGACAACGCGTAGTACAGCGCCATCTCACCCATCGTGTCGCCCAGCCAGATGACCGGGCGGCCCGTTGGCGCATCTGCAGCATCTTCAGCGGCCACCGCATCCGCAGGCCCCCGCTTGCCCCACTGGCTGCGGCGCAGCACGCTAAAACCATGGCTTTCACACAGCTGGGCCACTTCGTCTAAACGCTGGGGGTGGCGCGGCACAATCATCCACTGCACGCTACTTACTATGTTTTCAGGAGCTGCTCCCGCACTATCCATGGGCTGCAAGGCACTTTTGGCTTGCAAATGCTCGGCTTGCAGAATCTGCAGCAGCATGGCCTCTTCGCCTTCGCGGGAGATGGCAAGAGTCACCACCGGTCGGCCTAGGAAACTGGGCGGCAGAGCGCTCTGCGTAGGTAAAAGGAGGAGGCCGGAGGCCGGGGGACACGGAGCAGAGTGATTTGCCGCCCGGTTTCCTAGGCGCTCCCTCCACGCTCGACCTTGCGCCAATTGGTCTATGTCGGGCTTGAGATCAAACTTCAGATTGCCAAAAACCCCAGCCACCGGCGCACCCAGCGAACGCAGACGCTCTGCATCGGCTGGAGCCTGGGCCCACACCGCGCGCAAGGCCCCGTAGGCGGGCCGCGCCAGCCAAGCGAGGCGGCGGGCTTGGCGCAGGGATTTTTCGCTCAGGCGGGCGTTGACCAGGCACAGCGGCACGCCTTGACGTTGGCACGCGGCCACCAGGTTGGGCCAGACTTCGGTTTCCATCAGCAGCCCGATGGCGGGCTTGAAGTGCGTTAAAAAAGCCTGCGTCGCATGCGGCGTGTCCCAAGGCTGCCATACCTGCACATCGCCCGGCTGCAGCAGGCTAGCCCCCCGGGCGCGGCCGGTGGCGGTGCCGTGGGTGAGCAGCAGGCGCATGCCGGGTAGCAATACGCGCAGCTCAGTAACAAGAGCGGCGCAGGCTATGGTTTCACCCAAAGAGACGGCATGCACCCACACCAGCGGTGCAGCGCTGGAAACTGGGGTCACGCTGGGCGTGGTGTAGCGGCCCCAGCGCTCGGGGATGGCAACCCCGTACCCAGGCTCCGCGCGCGCGCGCCGCTTCAGCCTGCGCACCGCCAGCGGCTGAAGGCAGCGCATCACCAGCGAGTACAGGGTCAGCATCATCGGCAGAACACCGGGGTTTCCAGGGATTCCCACGCCTGCCACACGGCGTTGAGCTCGGGCTGGGGCGCGGCAAACACGCTGACTTGTTTGGCGGCGGTGGCCGGGTCACCCAAAGCGTCAAACCCGGGGCCGGTGCGCCAGGCGGTGTCAAAGTTATAAATCTGCACATGCGGCAGGCCCAAGGCCACCGCGATGTGGCTCAAGCCGCTGTCGACGCCCACCACGCCGGCACACGCAGCCATGGTGTCCACCAGTGCGTCCAGCGTCATGGGGGGCCACACCCAGGCATCGTCTAACGCGGCGGCAATGGCCTGCGAGGTGGCCAGCTCTGCTGCGCTGCCGTGGGCCAGTGC
This sequence comes from Burkholderiales bacterium PBB3, assembly GCA_002256115.1. Classification (GTDB taxonomy): domain Bacteria; phylum Pseudomonadota; class Gammaproteobacteria; order Burkholderiales; family Burkholderiaceae_C; genus Allorhodoferax. Next base: position 22,515 of record NKIK01000025.1, on the reverse strand, counting down.
CACGGTAAAACCGCTGTGGTTGAGCCGTTGGCCCAGCGCGACCCAGGACGATACGGGCCATTGCTTGTCGGCGCGCGAGGTGCCATGCACCAAGGCCACCACGGGCTTGCGCGGCACAAAGGGATTGCTCCCCAAGCTGGGCTGCACGGGCAGTGCCACCGCGCGCGACAAGGCCCCGGCAGCAGGCCTTAGACCAAACTCTGCGGGGCCTTGCACCGCATAGCCCAGCGCTGCGGCACACAGCAGGCGCGAGCGCTGCACCGCGTGCACATGCGGCTCCAGCTGTATAGCTTTGTCCGCCACCCATCGCGTCGGGGCTTCGTATCCCGAGCCTTCGGTCTGGTTGGCCATGGCGATGCGGCGGCCCGTCTGCGTGGTGTGAGCCAGCCAGGCCACCAAGGCAGATTTAGTCAAGCCTTGCAGGTCGATAACGACGTCATAACGGACTTGACGCAGCGCGGCTTTGAACACGCCCCACTCGCGGCGCGTGCTGCTAGACAGGGGCGATTTGCGCCAACGGCGCAAATCGCAGGCAATCACACGGCCCACGCCCTCGCAACGGCTCACCAAGGACACGAAGGCGCTTTCTACGACCCAATCGATGCGTGCGTCCGGGTGCGCGGCGCGCAGGTCTTGCACGGCGGGCATGGCGTGCACCACGTCGCCCAAGGACGACAACTTAACAACAAGAATTCTCAGGCTCAATGCGCAGCCTCAGCAAAGGACGCATCGGGCTTCACCGCATGCAGCAACTCCAGCATCGCAGCCTGAATTCGCTCCAGCGCAGCCTGGGTGTGGCCTTCAAAGCGCAGCACCAGCACCGGCGTGGTGTTGGACGCGCGGATCAAGCCAAAGCCATCCGACCAGTCCACACGCAGGCCATCAATCGGGTTCAAAGTCGCCTGGCCTGCCGCGATGGCCGCACGCACAACAGGGGCCGCACCGGTGCCCGCAGGAGACGCCAGGGCCACGAGTTGGTCCACCAAGCCGTGTGGCTCACCTTCATGGCACTTCACATTCAACTCCGGGGTGGAAAAGCTGGTGGGCAATGCATTCAGCACCGCCGAAGCATCGGCCGCCTTGCTGACAATTTCCAGCAGACGCGCACCGGCATAGGTGCCGTCATCAAATCCAAACCAGCGCTCCTTGAAGAAGATGTGGCCGCTCATCTCGCCACCCAGGGGCGAGTTGATTTCCTTCATCTTGGCCTTGATCAGCGAGTGACCGGTCTTGAACATCAGCGCCTTGCCACCCGCCGCCTCAATGGCCGGGGCCAGGCGCTGCGAGCACTTCACATCAAACACGATGGTGCCGCCAGGCACGCGCGACAGCACGTCCTGCGCAAACAGCATCATCTGGCGGTCGGGGTAGATATTGGTGCCGTCTTTGGTGACGATACCCAGTCGGTCGCCATCGCCATCGAACGCCAAACCGAGTTCTGCATCGCCGCTCTTCAACGCGGCAATCACGTCCTTCAGGTTTTCGGGCTTGCTCGGGTCGGGGTGGTGGTTGGGGAAGTTGCCATCCACTTCACTGAACAGCTCAGTCACTTCGCAGCCGATGGCGCGGAAGATGGCGGGGGCCGACGCACCGGCCACGCCATTGCCGCAATCCACGACGATCTTCATCGGGCGGGCCAATTTGATATCGCCGACGATGCGGGCCACATAGGCGGGCAACACGTCCGCCGTCTGGCGCTGGCCACCGGCTTGCAGCACCCAGCTCTCGGCTTCCATGATCGTGCGCAGGTTTTGAATGTCATCGCCATAAATGGCACGGCCACCCAGCACCATCTTGAAACCGTTGTAGTCCTTGGGGTTGTGGCTGCCGGTGACCTGGATACCACTGTTGCACAGGGTATTGGCCGCGAAGTACAGCAGGGGCGTGGTGACCATGCCCACATCGATGACGGTGATGCCCGCCTCTTGCAAGCCGTCCATCAAAGCTTGCGAAAGGCTGGGGCCGCTCAGACGCCCATCGCGGCCCACGGCCACGGTCTTTTCACCCTGGGCAAAAGCCACCGTGCCAAAGGCGCGGCCAAGTGCACGCGCCACTTCGGGTGTGACGGTGCTGGGCACGATGCCGCGAATGTCATAGGCTTTGAAAATACTGGCGGAGACTTGCATTTTTGTGTTCCCTTGGGGTGGAGTAACGGAAGCGCGCAGGCTAACGGCGGCATTGTAGGCGGGCGGGTTGGCAGCAATAGGTCCGAAAATGGCTACTTTTGCAGCGGCGGATGCGTATTATCCGCAGCATGCCGACACCCTCACTAGCCCCCCGCCCCAAGGCCATCACGACCGATATCACTGCGGATGCCGATGCCAACAGCAGCGCCAGCGACGACGCCTGCTACCTGGCGCTCAAAGCGCGGGATGCGCGTTTTGACGGACGTTTCTTCACCGCCGTCACCTCCACCGGCATTTACTGCCGCCCGGTGTGCAAGGTGCGCTGCCCCAAGCGGGAGAACTGCCGCTTCTTCCCGCTGGCGGCACAGGCGGAGCAGGCGGGCTTTCGCCCCTGCCTGCGCTGCCGGCCGGAGTTGGCACCCTCTGGCGCGCTGCAAGGCGCTTGGGCCGAGGGCGGCGCGGCGGTGTGGTCAGTGCAAGACGCCTCCAGCATCCTGGCCCAGCAAGCCGCCCGCCTGTTGGACGCGCCCGATGCCTGGAGTGATGGGCTGACCTCCATGAACCAATTGGCTGAACGCCTAGGCGTGAGCGAACGCCATGTGCGCCGCATTTTTGAAGCCCACTGGGGCGTATCGCCGCTGCAGTATTGGCAAACGCGCCGTTTGCTGACCGCGAAGCAACTGCTAACCGACACCCGCCTGCCCGTGGCCCAAGTGGCTGGCTTGAGCGGCTTTGCCAGTGTGCGCCGGTTCAACGATGCCTTTGTGGGCCACTACCGCCTGCAACCACGCGCACTGCGTAAAGAGATCGGCAAAGCGGGCGGCAAAGGTCTGACTGGCGCTGGCGATGAAGCCCTGGTGCTGCGCGCCGCCTACCGCCCACCCTATGACGTGGCAGCGATGCTGCAGTTTTTTGCGACGCGGCAGATTGAAGGTGTGGAGCATGTTGACTTGGCCACGCAGACCATCACCCGCACGCTGAGCATCACCCCAACAAAGGCCAGCGCCGCCCCATCTGGCCACTCCCTGGCGAGTCCAGGCAACACACCCTTGCACGGCTGGGTGCAAGCCCAGTTTGTGCAAGGCAGTTGCAACGTCACCCTGCGCATCAGCGCCAGCTTAGGCCCTGCCCTGCCCACCGTGCTGGCCCGCCTGCGCGCCTGGCTGGATCTGGATGCCGACCCGCAAGCCATCAACGCCCTGCTCTTAGCCGACTTTCCCGGTACTGAGGGGCTGCGCGTCCCTGGCACGCTGGATGGCTTCGAGCTGGCTGTGCGGGCGGTGCTGGGCCAGCAAATTACCGTGGCGGCGGCGCGCACGCTGGGTACGCGGCTGGTGGCGCACTACGGCGAACCGCTAGCCACACACCCAGAAAGCTGGGCGGCCAAGCGTTCTGCGCAGGTAAAGGAGGAGCGCCCAAAGGGCGCGGGGGACACGGAGCAGAACGCTTGGCCGTTCAGCTTTCTTGCGAGCGCCCATCGACTCTTTCCCACCGCCGCCGCCCTAGCAAAGGCAGACCCCGATGTGCTAGGCCAACTAGGCATCGTCAAACAACGCCAAAAAGCCATCCAGGCCATCGCACAAGCCGTGGTGCAGGGCCAACTCAGTCTCCACCCTGGTGCCGATGTGCCCGCCACCATGGCCGCGCTGCAAGCCCTACCCGGTATCGGCCCCTGGACCGCGCACTACATCGCCTTGCGGGCGCTGCGCTGGCCCGATGCGTTTCCGGCGGGTGATGTGGCGCTACACAAAGCCCTGGGCGTACAGGGCCAGCCGAATCCGCAACTGGCGGCGGAAACAGCGTCACAACGCTGGCGGCCCTGGCGCAGTTACGCCGTGCTGCGCGCCTGGGCGCGGCTGAACGCCACTTGAGCGCCCAGTGCCTCCAAAGTCGCCCAAACTGCCTCAACCGATTCATTTATGCCCCGTTTTACAAGTCATTTCGCGTTCCTAGCCCGTGGATAGTGCGGGAGAAGCTCCTTTTTTAATAGCAAATCACTGGACATCACCATGCAATTCCCACCCAACACTGTGCGCACCACCACGCCTAGCCCACTGGGCACCCTGACCCTGGCCGCCAGCCCGCGCGGCCTGGTGGGCGTGTGGTTTGGCGACCAAGCCCATCTGCCCGAGCTCGCGCCCTGGCCGGTGCAAACCGACCACCCGGTGCTGCTGCAAACCGCCCGCGAACTGGACGATTACTTTGCAGGCAAAGGCTTCCACTTCAGCATCCCGCTGGATATGGCCTACGGCACGGCCTTTCAGCAGCAGGTGTGGAAATGCTTGCGCGAGATACCCACCGGCGGCACCACCACCTACGGCGCCATCAGCCAGCGCCTGGGCAACCCCAATGCGGTGCGCGCCGTGGGCGGCGCGGTGGGCCGCAACCCCATCGGTATCATCGTGCCCTGCCACCGCGTGATCGGCGCCAATGGCGCACTCACCGGCTACGCGGGCGGGCTGGACCGCAAGGTCGCTCTGCTGACACTGGAGCGTGTTGATCTGCACGCGAATCAGCGTCCGTCACTCGCACCCATCTCAGGAAATTTGTTTTGAAATCCACATCGTCTTTGCCCGCCTGGCTGCCCGAATTCATCTTGCTCGCGGCCATCTGGGGTGCTTCGTTTCTGTTCATGCGCATCGGCGTGGCCGAGTTGGGCGCATTTGCCACCGCCGGATTGCGGGTCGGCATTGCCGCGCTGTTTTTGCTGCCGCTGGCGCTGGCCCGCGGCCATGGCGCTACGCTTAAAACCCACTGGAAGCTGACCGGTTTTGTCGGCGTTTTGAACTCTGCCATTCCCTTCGTTTGCTTCTCTTATGCGCTGTTGTCCATCTCCACAGGCTTGTCATCCATCCTGAACGCCACGGTGCCGCTGTTTGGCGCGGTCGTGGCCTGGGTCTGGCTTAAAGACCGGCCCACCGGCTCACGTACCGTGGGCTTGGTGGTGGGCTTCATCGGCGTGGCGATGCTGGCCTGGAACAAATCCAGCTTCACGGCCAACGCCAGTGGCATCACCACCGGCTGGGCCGTGCTGGCCTGCTTGGTCGCCTGCCTGTGCTACGGCCTGGCGGCCAGCTTTACCAAGCGCTACATGACAGGCCTACCCTCATTAGTGTCCGCCACCGGCAGCCAGCTCGGCGCAGCCGTATTTCTGTTGCCGCTGGCGCTGATGTATTGGCCCGACCAAGCCATCAGCTGGAAGGCTTGGGGCGCGGTGATTGCCTTGGGCGTGGTGTGCACCAGCCTGGCCTACATCCTGTACTTTCGCATCATTGAGCGCGCAGGCCCAGCCAAGGCCTTGACCGTGACATTTGCGATACCGGTGTTTGCAGTGTTGTACGGCGTTGTATTGCTAGGTGAGGTGGTGACGCCGTGGATGGTGGGTTGCGGGTTGGTCATCATCGCTGGGACCACGCTGTCTACCGGCTTGGTAGTGTTTCGGCGGCATTGAATATTGCCCCAACGGTCGCCCACTGCATGTAGCTTCTGTGGTGGGCGATCGCAGGCTGACGTGGCACTCAGCTCCGCGGCTGTCCCCCGCTGCGGCCTAGGGCCGCTAGCTCCTCCTTGATGCCGCAGCGCTGAGCGCCACGCCAGCCTGCCCCAACAAGCGACGTAACAAGCGCAAGGTCTCAATGTGCCACCACCCCGCCGATGCGGCCGGGGTGGGCGTTCTGCGTAGGTAAAAGGAGGGAGCCCGAAGGGCGGAGGGACACGAAGCAGAACGTCCGCCCCGGCCGCATCGGCGCGAGCACCACAGCACCCAAAAACCTAAAACTTAATCGCCCCCGACATCACATTAATACTCAGCGCCAACACCAGCATATTGAACGCAAACGAAGTCACACTGTGCAACAAAGTCAGATGCCGCATCTTGCGCGAAGTGACCACGACATCCGACACCTGCGACGTCATGCCCACCACATGGGCGTAATACAAAAAATCAAAATAATCCGGTGGCAACTTACCCGGAAACTCCAGCCCCGCACCCGTGGCGTGGCCGCGTAACTCCTCTTGGTAATACAGATGGGCATAGCGAAACGCAAAGATGGCTTGCATCAACAACCACGACAGCGCCAAAGCCACCATCGACAAAGCCAAATGCCCGACTAGCGCAGCCGCGCTGAGATCCGCCGACTGATGCTGTATCACCGCAATCGCACCCGCGCTGGCAAACACCGACGCTAAAAGCAGGATAAACAAAAGTACGCTGGGCTGGTCTTGCGACTGCGCGTGTTGGCGCGTGCGTGCGGCATCCGACACCAACGCCAACCACCATGCCAACACCACAAAAGTGCAAGCGCCACCGCACCACGCCAACAAGGCTTGCGACATCCAAGTCAGTGGCAAGGGCAACAGGGCGACTACACCCCCGGCGGCCAAACCATAGACCAAACGCTGATGCCCTGTGGTGCCAGAAAGATGTTTGTACATAGCCGCATTGTCTGGCAAGCAGGGGGCTGCTCAAGCGCAGTTTGGCGGGGTATAGTGCTGCGATTACACGGGTGTGAGACAGCAGATGAAGAAAACCGAAGCTTGGAAGTGCCTTGCAGGCCCTGCGGCCCAGGTGATCGTTGCAGTCCTGCTGGGGCCTGGTTCGTGCCTTGCTGATGTGAGCCCGGCAAGCCGCTGGATTGAGCAGGAATTCCAACCCTCGACACTGACCAAAGCCCAACAGCACGCCGAGATGAAATGGTTTGCCGATGCGGCGCAACGGCTCAAACAACAAGGCGTTCACAGCGTGCGGGTGGTGTCAGAAAAAATTGACACCCACGACTACGAATCACGCACCCTCAGCAAAGCCTTTGCAGAAATTACCGGCTTGCAGGTTCAGCACGATGTGATCACCGAAGGCGCGCTGGTCGACAAGCTGTACGCCGCTATGAAGGGCGGCAAAAGCGACTACGACGGCTGGATTTCAGACTCCGATTTGATTGGCACCCACTACCGCTACGGGGCCGTCGTTCCCTTGTCTGATTTCATTCAAGGCGAAGGCAAAGAATTTACCAACCCGTCGCTGGATATGGCGGACTTTATCGGCATAGCGTTCACCACCGCACCTGACGGAAAGGTCTACCAACTCCCGGACCAACAGTTTGCGAATCTGTACTGGTTTCGCGCCGATTGGTTTGAGCGCAAAGACCTGAAGCAGTTGTTTCGCAGCAAATACGGCTATGAACTGGGCGTGCCTTTGAACTGGTCCGCCTACGAAGACATTGCCCATTTTTTCACCCACGAGGTGGGCGAGCTGGACGGGAAAAAGGTCTATGGGCATATGGACTACGGCAAACGGGATCCGTCCCTGGGTTGGCGCTTTACCGACGCCTGGCTCTCGATGGCGGGGGCGGCCGACAAGGGTATTCCGAATGGTCTGCCGGTGGACGAATGGGGGATTCGGGTGGCCAACGATCAATGCACACCGGTGGGTGCATCGGTGGCGCGGGGTGGCGCAGTGAACTCGCCCGCAGCGGTATTTGCCTTGACCAAATATGTGGAATGGCTAAAGAAATATGCTCCGCCCGAAGCCTTGCAAATGACCTTTACGGATGCTGGGCCGGTGCCCGCACAGGGCCAGATCGCGCAGCAGGTTTTTTGGTACACCGCCTTCACCGCGCCACTGACGCAAGCGGGTATTGCCGCCGTCAACAAAGACGGCAGCCCCAAGTGGCGCATGGCCCCGTCCCCCCACGGCCCGTATTGGAAAACCGGCATGCAAAACGGCTACCAAGATGTAGGTGCCTGGACGTTTTTGAAGTCCACACCCACGGCCAATATGACGGCAGCTTGGCTGTATGCGCAGTTTGTGACCTCCAAAACTGTGTCGCTGCGCAAGTCGATCGTGGGTTTGACCTTCATTCGCCAGTCGGACATCAAACACAGCTACTTCACCAAAAATGCCAGCCGCTATGGTGGCCTAGTCGAGTTTTACCGCAGCCCGGCGCGTGTAGCCTGGACGCCCACGGGCACCAACGTGCCCGACTACCCGCGCATGGCACCGCTGTGGTGGGCCAATGTCGCCACGGCGATCCAGGGAGAGAAAACGCCGCAGGCCGCCATGGACGCGCTCGCCAATGACCTGGACGATGTATTGGCGGATTTGCAACGCACCGGCATGCAGCGCTGCACCCCAAAGCTCAACCCGCGCTGGGAGCCAGCCCGGCGCCTAAGCCGCAAGGGCGCACCGTGGCAAAAGTTGGACGCCGAAAAACCACCCGGTGAAACCATTGCGTATGAAAAACTGCTGCAGGCCTGGAAGGAAGGTCGGGTGCAATGAACTTTGCGGACATCCGGCAACGCACGCTGTCGCGCACGCGGCTGGCGCTCTTGGTTTTTGCGATGCTGACAACGCTGACGATTGCCGGACAAACCTGGTGGGCCATAGAGCAAGACCGGCAGCAAACCATGGCGTCAGAGACGACCAATGGCTTGATTGCCGTGCGCCTACTAGAAGAGCACGCCAGCCAGACCTTGCAAGACGCCGTGCACACCCTGGACCGGGTCGCACGGGCCGTGCAGGCCAGCCCCAAGCCTACCTCCGACAGCATACGCAGCCTGGTGGCCCAGCACGACATCGGCCACAGCCGCCATCTGAAGGCCCTGCAGTACGTGAGCCCCGAGGGTCTGAGCTGGATCAGCTCGCCCGACTACCCCACCCACGAAGCCCGTGCTTATGAACGGGACCACATTCAGTTCTTGCTGCGGCACCCCAGCCACCAGGGTGCCGTGGTAGGCCGCCCCTATGCCAGCGCCTATGACAGCCAGTGGGTGATTCCAGTCGCGCGCGCCTTGTTCGACAGCGCGGCAGAGCCCGTCGGGGTGATCAGTGTGGACATACGCCTGTCTTATTTTGGCGGGCTGTACTCCCGCGTGGCAAAGGAAAACAACGCCAGCGTAAGTCTGGTATCTGACGACGGTTTCATTTTGGCGCGATCACCCTTTGAAGCGCGTTATGTGGATCGCAATGTGGCCGATTCCCAGCCTTTGGCCAACTTGCAGGGCGCGGCAGAGGGGTCTTTTTCTGACGAGTCCTTTCTGGACGACGACGAGGGGCCCAAGCTCTACACCTACCGCCGCTTGGCGTCTTTCCCCATCACCATGGTCTACGCCAGAGACTTCAACAGTGTGCTGGGGGCTTGGGAGCAGCGCACGTTTGAGCGCATGTCTTTGGCCGCGCTGGCCATTGCGCTCACCGCTGGTTTGATTTATTTTTTGCGCGTCTATATCCGCCGTTTGCAGAGTTCTCAGCGCTCATTGCGCGACAGTGAAGCCAAGTTTATGGGGCTGTTTCAGCAATCACCGACCCCTTCGGTTCTGGCGCGGTACGAAGACGGCTTGTTCGTTGAGGTGAACGATGCCTGGCTGCGTCAGTTGGGCTACCAACGCGAGGATGTGATCGGCCACACCAGCCGTGAAATCGGTCTATGGGTCAATCCTGCAGACCGCGCGGCCATTCTTGCAGCGCTAGAGCACCAGACTTCGATCCATGGCATGGAAGTTCAGCACCGCCATAAAGACGGCCATCTGATCACGGGCCTGATTTTTGTACAGCCCTTTCAGTCCAGCACCGAAAAATTACTGATCTACGCGCTGATTGATATCACCCGGCAGCGCGAAATTGAGCAAGAAATCAGGGATGTGAACCAGCAATTGGAGCTGCGGGTCAAGGTGCGCACAGAGAACCTGGAGGTGGCTAACCGCGATCTCAACGGTGCGCTGGCATCCTTGCGTGCCATGCAAAGCGAGCTGGTCCGTAGCGAGAAAATGGCGGCCTTGGGTTCGCTAGTCGCCGGGGTCGCCCATGAGCTGAACACTCCCATCGGAAACTCCGTCACCGTAGGCAGCACGCTCAAGGCCAAGGCTGCCGATCTGGCGTTGGCGTTTGAAAAAGGCGAGATGCGCCGCTCCACGATGCAGGACTTTATCGACAACTTCATCTGGGGTACCGACATACTGATGAGTTCGCTAACGCGTGCCAGCGAATTGATTGGCAGCTTCAAGCGCGTGGCGGTCGACCAGTCCAGCGACCAACGCCGCCAGTTTGATTTGCAAAAGACTTTGCAAGAGGTGTGCTTGACGCTGGAGCCCATGTACAAAAGCACGCCCTTTCACCTTAATGTCGATTTCCCTGCTGGTATCAGCATGGACAGCTACCCCGGTGCGCTGGGCCAAGTGGTGACCAACTTTGTCAGCAACGCCTTGCAACATGGGTTTGAGGGACGCAAACACGGCAATATGCAGTTGAGCGCCACCGTATCGCAGCCGGGCCTCGTGTTGCTGCACTTCACGGATGACGGTGTGGGCATGACAGAAGACACCCTGAAGCGTATTTACGATCCCTTCTTCACCACCAAACTGGGGCATGGCGGATCGGGCCTGGGTATGAACATTGCATACAACATTGTGCGCGACGTACTGGGTGGCAATATCCAGGTGCAGTCCAGGCTGGGGCAGGGAACGCACATCACGGTCGAAATCCCTTTGCAAGCCCCCCAGTCACACGTGCCAGCCGATGGCGCAGCGTCTATTGACGAATCAGGTCAGCGCCAGCCGGCGGCTTGAATTGAAACGCGGCGGCATCTAAGCTGACCGGCGCATTCAGCCCCTGAAATCGCATGGTCGACAGTTGCCCGAAACTGTCCAAAATATCCAGCGCAACCAATTCATCGCCTTTGAAGCCGACCCGCACCGTCTGCAAGCCGCTGTCTTTGGCTTTGGGTGTGGCCAGCACCCATTCCAGGCCTTCCGCGTCCGGTGCCTCCGTGAGTACAAAGTCGGCACGCAAAGACGCCAAATCGCTGGCAGAGGCTATCAGGGCCGCGGGCGTGGAACCCAGCGCCTGGCTTTGCTTGCGCGCGCTCACTTGGTTCAAATCAACGTCATACAACCACAAAGTTTGTCCATCGGCCACGATATAGTTTTCAAAGGGCTTTTTGTAGACAAACTTAAAGCGCCCTGGGCGCAAGAATTCAAATGTACCCGTCGACTTTTTCGTGCGCGCAGTCTGCCCTTCCTTGGCCGGTGCCGTCACGATTTGTACGAACTCTGCGCGACCCGCCCTCACCGACTTGATGAATTTTTCAAGGCTATCCAGGCCTGCAGCCCAGGTGGATGTTGCGAGGCCAGCTATCAAAAGAGTAGCGAGTAGGATTTTTTTCATTGCGTTAATCAGTTGGGGACAGGGTTAAAGGTCCATCCCGCAAATTACTCGGAACGCGCGGGTACCAAAATATCGCGCTGGCCGCTGCCGCTCATGGCGCTGACCAATCCGGCTTTTTCCATGTCTTCCACCAGGCGCGCCGCGCGGTTATAGCCAATCTTCAAATGGCGCTGCACCAGCGAGATGCTGGCCTTGCGGTTCTTCAGCACCACTTCTACGGCCTGGTCGTACATGGGGTCTTTTTCGCCACCGGCATCGCCGCTTACGCCGTCGCCGTCTTCACCGTCCACGGTGCCGCCTTCCAGCACGCCCTCGATGTAGTCGGGCTCGCCCTGGCTCTTCAGGTAGCTCACCACGCGGTGCACTTCTTCGTCGCTCACAAAAGCACCATGCACCCGCACCGGGAAGCCCGTGCCGCTGGCCATGTAAAGCATGTCACCCATGCCCAGCAGGGCTTCAGCGCCCATCTGGTCGAGGATGGTGCGGCTGTCGATCTTGGAACCCACCGAGAAGGCAATCCGCGTGGGAATATTCGCTTTGATCAGGCCCGTGATCACATCCACGCTGGGACGTTGCGTCGCCAAAATCAAATGGATACCGGCGGCCCGCGCCTTTTGCGCCAGGCGCGCAATCAGCTCTTCAATCTTCTTTCCCACCACCATCATCAGGTCGGCCAGCTCGTCAATCACCACCACGATATGGGGCAGACGCTGCAGCGGCTCGGGGCTATCGGGCGTCAGGCTGAAGGGGTTGTAGATGAACTCGCCACGGGCTTTGGCATCGTCAATCTTCACGTTGTAGCCAGCCAGGTTGCGCACGCCCATCTTGCTCATCAGCTTGTAGCGCTTCTCCATCTCGGCCACGCACCAGTTCAGGCCATGTGCGGCCTGGCGCATGTCGGTGACCACCGGTGCCAGCAAATGCGGAATGCCTTCGTAGACCGACATTTCCAGCATCTTGGGGTCGATCATCAGGATGCGTACATCGCGCGCCTCAGCCTTGTACAGCAGGCTCAAGATCATCGCGTTGATACCCACCGATTTACCCGAGCCGGTGGTACCAGCCACCAGCACGTGCGGCATCTTGGCCAGGTCGGCCACGATGGGGTTGCCAATGATGTCTTTGCCCAGGCCCATGGTCAGCATGGACTTGCTGTCGTTATAGACCTGCGAACCCAAAATCTCGGAGAGCTTGATGCTCTGGCGCTTGGCATTGGGCAGCTCCAAGGCCATGTAGTTTTTGCCAGGAATCGTCTCCACCACGCGGATGGACACCAGGCTTAACGAACGCGCCAAATCTTTTGCCAAGCCGACGATCTGCGAGCCCTTGACGCCGGTGGCGGGCTCGATCTCGTAGCGTGTGATCACCGGGCCGGGTTGAGCCAGCACCACGCGCACCTCTACGCCAAAGTCTTTCAACTTCTTCTCGATCATGCGGCTGGTCATTTCCAGCGTCTCGGGGGCCACGGTTTCCTGGCGCAGTTGGGCCACGTCCAGCAGGGCCACCTGGGGCAGTTTGCTGTCAGGCATTTCAGTGAACAGGGGCTTTTGGCGTTCTTTGGCGACACGCTCGCTGGGCGGCAAATCCACCAGCACAGGTTCGATCACCACGGGGATTGGTGGTTTGCTGCGTGGGGCGCGGGGCGCAACTGGCGCGGGAGCGGGCGGCGAAACAGGATCGACAGCGTCTTCCAAAGCGGACCACTCCGACATCGGCGCTTGCGGCGCAAATGCAGGCTCGGCAACGTCATCGAAGACGTCATCATCACGCGCCCTTTCGCGCATCGCTTGCTGGCCCAATTGCATGTCTTGCGCAATCTCACGCCGCTCGCGCAAGGACTCTAGCGCGCCAGAAAACCAGGCCCCCAGACGCTCAGCCACCTGCATCCAGGAAAAATTAAAAACCAGCGCGGAACCGATGACCCCCAACGCAATAGCTGCGAGCCCCGATCCTGCAAAGCCCAGCCACTTCATGCCCAGCGGGCCAACCCAATAGCCCAGTGCACCGCCACTGTGCCCCGGTAAGCGAAGCTCCAATGAATACATGCGCGTCCACTCCAAGGCGGTGCTGGCCAGAAGCAGCATGGCGAGGCCGCCCCAAAAGGCCCAGCGCTGCCGCCGCGAGACGGCCTGGCCCTCACCGCGTAAGCGATGCGCCAGCAGTGATAACCAAGCCCGAACCGCAGCCGCCACGCACCACCATGCCGAAAAACCCAGCAGAAAATAACTCATGTCGGCCAGCCAGGCACCTAAGCGCCCCGCGCGGTTGCTAACGGCCAAGCCGTTGCCCGATGTGGACCAGGCTGCATCGGCTGCGGAATAACTCAAAAGTGCAATGAGCCAGAGGGTTAAAGCCACAAAGCCGAGGATCAGCAGAATTTCGTTGCCAAACCGGCCGAGCCCGGTCGGGGTCGGCGCTGTTTCCCGATTTCGTGCGGTGTTTTGCAGGGTATTGAGGGAATAAGTCATGAGAATGAACGCGGTGGGCCACTTAGCTTAACGCAAGCCCACAGGCGCACGACGACCTACACGTAACAAGAAAACCCGCGCAGAGTCGCTTAGCGGGGGATACAACGCCGCTCGTAGACCCGAACCATGCCGCCGTCTAGCGTCTCAAAAAAACCTTGCTCCTCAAAGTCTTTCATGACGCGGCTCACCATTTCGCGGGATGCACCGACCATTTTTGCAATGTCCTGGCGCGAGATTTTTTCTTTAATCAGCAGTTGGCCGTTTTCATCCGGCTCAGCAAACTCCAGAAGCACGTTGGCCACGCGGCCATATACGCCCATCAGCGCCAAGGAACCGATTTTGCGGTCTGCATTGCGCAGGCGCTCCACCAGCCCGCGCATGACCGCCAGAGCCATACCCATATTGCCGTGCAAGCAGCGCAAAAAGTCCTCGCGCCCCAGAACCAGCACATCCATCGGGCGTTCAGCCGTTACGGTGGCCGAGTGCGGTTCGCTGTCAATCAAACTCATCTCGCCAATGTAGTCGCCCGAGCGCAGAGTCGCCAAAATGACCTCGCCCCCTTTGCGATCGGTCATCAGCACGCGGGCCCGGCCCGAGAGAATGATGTACAGCGCGTTGGTGTGCTTGTCTTGCTCAACGACACACTCACCTTTTTGAAAGTGCGACTTGGATACCGCGCCCGCCAGCGATTCCGCCTGCGATGGCGTGAGCATGGAGAAAAGGGGAACCCTTCGGATTAAATCCAGGTTGCTCAACATTGACATTCGTTCATTCCCGGCTCAACTGGCCCGTGTTTCTTACAATCCTTGGAACTGTACACGCATGGCGCGACGTATCCATACCTAGTTTCACCTACTGCAAAGGCTTCTCCATGTCTAACACCCAACATGCCAAGGTTTTGATCCTTGGCTCTGGCCCCGCGGGCTACACCGCCGCCGTCTACGCCGCGCGGGCGAATTTGAACCCCGTACTGGTGACCGGCATGGCACAAGGCGGCCAACTGATGACCACCACCGAAGTGGACAACTGGCCCGCCGACGTAAACGGCGTGCAAGGCCCGGAGCTGATGCAGCGTTTTCTAGAACACGCAGAGCGTTTCAAAACCAAAATCATTTTCGACCATGTGAGTAACGTGGACCTGAGCAAGCGCCCATTCACTCTGAAGGGCGACAGCGGCGAATACACCTGCGATTCGCTGATCATTGCCACTGGCGCGTCGGCCAAATACCTGGGCTTGCCCTCGGAAACGGCCTTCATGGGCCGTGGCGTGTCGGGCTGCGCCACCTGCGATGGCTTCTTCTACCGCGAACAGGTCGTGTGCGTTGTAGGCGGGGGCAACACCGCTGTGGAGGAAGCCTTATACCTGTCCAATATTGCCAGCAAAGTGATCCTAGTGCATCGCCGCGACAAGTTCAAAGCCGAGCCCATTTTGGTGGACAAGCTGATGGAAAAGGTAGCCGCTGGCAAGATCGAACTCAAGACCTTCCGCACCCTGGACGAGGTGCTTGGGGATGCCTCGGGCGTCACTGGTATCCGGATCAAGAGCGTGCATGATGGTTCCACCGAAGACATCACGCTGAACGGTTGTTTTATTGCCATCGGCCACGCCCCCAATACCGAAATCTTCCAGGGTCAACTGGAAATGGCGGGCGGCTACATCGTCACCCAAGGCGGCCTCAAGGGTTTTGCCACCCAAACCTCCATTCCCGGTGTGTTTGCGGCGGGCGACGTGCAAGACCACGTGTACCGCCAAGCCATCACCAGCGCCGGTACCGGCTGCATGGCAGCCCTGGACGCCCAGCGCTTCCTGGACCAAGAGTGAGCATTTGGCCCCCATGTTCCCCCACTGCGTGTGGGTCTCTGCCCGTTTGCGCTATAATCCAAGGCTTTGCTGAAAACAGCCCGTGAGGGCACGTTCACAGCATTCAAGTCCGCCAAGTGATTGGCGGGGGGTTACCGCCACCTTTTTTCTTGGCGAGGTTAGGCTAGAGCGAGATAGGGCTGGTTTGTTTCAAACCACCTCAGTCGACAGTGATAGCCGTTCAATGTATCGGAGTGTCCATATGGCACGCGTATGTGAAGTAACGGGCAAAGGCCCAATGGTCGGGAACAATGTTTCCCACGCCAACAACAAAACCAAGCGCCGGTTCCTGCCGAACCTGCAATACCGCCGTTTCTGGGTCGAGACAGAAAACCGTTGGGTTCGCCTGCGGATTTCGAACGCAGGTCTGCGTTTGATCGACAAAAAGGGTATTGATGTTGTGCTCGCAGATTTGCGCGCACGTGGCCAGGCATAAGGAGCAAAACCATGGCAACCAAAGGCGGACGCGAAAAAATCAAGCTGGAATCCACAGCAGGTACTGGTCATTTCTACACGACCAGCAAGAACAAGAAGACCATGCCCGAGAAGATGTTGATCAAGAAATTTGATCCTAAAGCTCGCAAGCACGTGGACTACAAGGAAATGAAGCTTAAGTAATATCTTGGGGACAGATCTTTAGCTCTGTCCCTTCGCTTTAAGTTCTTCCAGAAGAACCCGCCCTCTCATTGAGTCGGCGGGTTTTTTGTTGTCCTTCTCACTCCGCCACCGAAATGCCAGGCAACTACATTTCATTCGCCCGTGGCGGGCAAGGCTTAGGCCTTTTGCTTCGTGTCCCCCGCCCTTCGGGCTCCTCCTTTACCTACGCAAAAGACCTAAGCCTTGCCCACCGCTAGAGTGGTCGGCGCTCATACAGATTTCAATTCAGATCCCTTCGCACGCCACACCTCGGAGGATCAGACGGGCTGTGCGTTATGCGTAGGTAAAAGGAGGAGCCCGCAAAGCGGGCGGGGGACACGAAGCAGAACGTGCAGCCCGTCTGATCCGGAGCGCATGAACGGGAGTGCATTAACTTCGGCCACACAAACCAAGCAGACGTAAAAAAGCCCGCTCAAAAACGGGCTTTCTTGAATACCTTGAGGCTAACCGTTACACACGCGCCGCACGCAATTGCATCGAAAACTCACGCAGTGCGGTGATACCGCTCTCTTCGGCACGCTGACACCAGCCCTGCAGGTCTTTGGCCAACTGGTCGCGCGACACAGTCGTGTTGAGCCACATCTGACGCAATTCTTCGCGCATGGTGACCATCTTGTCCAGCACGGGGGAAGCAGCACGGGCCTGAGCCAACTGAGGGGCGGCGGCGGCGGGCACTTTCTCTTCGTCACGGTGCATCCAGCGCTTGGCGGCCTTGATCATGGCGGCGTCGGCGCTGCGGGCTTTCATGGACTCAAACTCGTCACGGGCGGCTTGACGCACACCCTTGGCATAGGCCGCCATGATTTCATAGCGGTTAGCGATCAGGGCCTCCAAAGTCTTCTCATCGGCCACAGGGCGGATGTCGCCATAGGCGGCTTTGGGTGGCGTCTTCTTGACCTTGGCTAAGCCAAGGGCCTGCATGATGGAGATATACATCCAGCCAATATCAAACTCGTAAGGCTTGACCGACAACTTGGCCGAAGTGGGGTAAGTGTGGTGGTTGTTGTGTAGCTCTTCACCGGCAATGATGATGCCCCACGGGGAGATGTTGCGGCTGTGGTCGGCAGCTTCAAAGTTGCGGTAGCCCCAGTAGTGGGCCGCGCCATTGATGATGCCGGCAGCCGTAATGGGCGTCCACGCCATTTGCAAGGCCCACACGGCCAAACCGGCGGCGCCAAACAGGAACAGGTCCAAGACCATCATGAGGCCAACGCCTTGCCAAGAGTAACGGGCGTACAGATTGCGCTCAAGCCAGTCATCGGGTGTGCCGTGGCCAAAACGGGCCATGGTTTCCTTGTTTTTGGACTCGGTGCGGTACAGCTCAGCACCCTCAAACAGCACTTTCTTGATGCCATAAACGTGGGGGCTGTGCGGGTCTTCGGCTTGTTCACACTTGGCGTGATGTTTGCGGTGGATAGCAGCCCACTCTTTAGTCACCTGTCCGGTGGTCAGCCACAGCCAGAAACGGAAAAAATGCGATGCGATCGGGTGCAGATCCAGCGCGCGGTGCGCCTGGTGACGGTGCAAAAAAACGGTCACACTGATCATGGTGACGTGAGTCATGGCCAAGGAGAACAGAACAATCTGCCACCAAGTCAAATCCCAAGTTCCGTGAGCCAGCCATTCAATGGCCGCATTCAGAACAGCCCAGTCAGGTAACAACATAGTGAAATCGCTCTCTAAAGGAGGAGTTACTGCAAGAGCCGCCAACGATGGACCGGCCGTAAAGCGTCAATTTTAGTGTTTAGGTCCGCGTTTGGCTACAAATATTCCATTTAAGTTAAAAGTATTTAACTTGCATCAAAATATTCACTTCTTTTGCCAAACTGCAGCAAAAAAACCATCAGTAGAGTGCCTGTGGGGCCATAAACGCAGGTAAAGCGCCCCATTTTCACCGCCAGCGCACAGTTTTTGGGCTTCGGCAACCTTCAGTCCGTCCAGGATATCCCCACACTGCATGGGGATGAAATCTGGGTTGGCAATCGAAAACGCTTCAGCGATGGCTTCGTTTTCTTGGGGCAACACGCTGCAGGTGGCATAGACCAAACGCCCGCCCGGCTTCACCAAACGGGCCGCGCTTTGCAGGATCGCGGTTTGTTTGACCGCCATTTCCTCAACTGCTTTCTCGTTTTGGCGCCATTTCAGATCAGGATTGCGGCGCAAGGTACCCATGCCGGTACACGGTGCGTCGACCAGCACACGGTCGATCTTGCCGCTCAAGCGCTTGACGCGGTCATCGCGCTCGTGGGCAATCGCTGCGGGGTGCACATTGGACAGGCCGCTGCGCGCCATGCGGGGCTTGAACGAATCCAGCCGCCCTGCCGATGTGTCGAAGGCATACAAACGCCCCGTGCTGCGCATAGCCGCGCCAATCGCCAGGGTTTTACCCCCGGCACCAGCGCAAAAGTCCACCACCATCTCACCGCGCTTGGCGTCCACCAGCATGGCGAGCAGCTGCGAACCTTCGTCCTGCACTTCAAAGTCGCCACGGGTGAAGGCTTCCATCTTGTTCAGTGCAGGCTTACCGGCAATGCGCAGGCCCCAAGGGGAATACGGCGTCGGTACGGCCTTGATACCGGCTTTGGCCAACTCTTTTTGTACATCGGCGCGTTTGGCTTTGAAGTCGTTGACGCGCAAATCCAGGCCAGCGCCCAGGTTGAAGCTCTCCACCAGGGGCCAAAAGTCATTGCCAACCTGGTCTTTCAGGGGTTGCACCAGCCACTCGGGCAGGTTGTGGCGGTGGCGGTCCATCAAGTCGGTGGGTTTGACGGCTTCGCACTGGTCCAGCCAGCGAATTTCCTGGTCGGTCAGCGCGCTGCGCAAGAAATCGCCGGGGCCGTAGAAGCCCAAAATTGCCAAGCGGCGCTCTTTGGGGCCGCTGCCCGACGGAGCCAAGTGGTCGAACAACAGTTTTTTGCGCAATACGGTGTAAACCGTTTCGGCCATGGTGGCCCGCTCGCGCGGCCCCAGGCCGCGGTGTTCGCGGAAAAAGCGCGACACGATGGCGTCGGCGGGGTGGTCAAATTTGAGGGTGAGCCGGACCAACTCGGAACAGGCTTCTAACAGGGCTTTTGGATGCATAGGGTAGGATTGTCCCACGAGCTGTAGGGCCGCCCCAAGGCGAGTACCGCAGCGCGCCGCGCGAAGGTTTCTTGATGAACGACGAAAAACTCCCCTCCCTGATCACCACGCCACCCGGCCGCTACCGCCATTACAAAGGCGGTTTGTACGAGGTGGTGGACACCGTGCGCCACAGCGAGAGCCTGGAACCGATGACGCTGTACCGCGCGCTGTATGGCGAACACGGCCTGTGGGTGCGCCCCGCGGCCATGTTTCTGGAAGAAGTGGTGATTGACGGCGTGCGCCAGCCGCGCTTTGCCCGGATTGAGGCGAACAACTGACGCACTTGGTCATGGGACTTAGACACTGCCCTTTGGGTTTGCATGCCCAATCGGCCTCTCAGGCCGTGGACAGTGCGGGAGCAGCTCCTAAATTAGTAGCAGACTCAGCAAATCGCAGTCAACAGGTCTCGCTACAAAAAGTGTTAAACACCCACGGTCAACGACGCCGCATAGCCCGTTGCTACTGACCCGGAGACCGTGGCCATTTGCTGGGCGGCGCTGTCGTTGCCAAATACGTTGTCACTGGCCAGGCTGATATTGGCCAAGTTAGACACGCTGGCCGAGTAGCCGCTGGTGGCATAGACCGTATCGCACATGGCTTTGGGTAGCGCCAGCTGCGAAGTGCGCACTGCATCGCCTGCAGGCAAGGTGGTGGCAGCGGCCACGCTAGAGAACACCTCAAAGTGAATATGCGGCCAGCGGCCCGAATAGCAGCCCGGCACGATGGTGGTGAAGGTGACTTCGCCATTGGCGTTGCTCACCTGCACGCCGCGCAAGTAGTTCTCGGCGGTGATGCCGCTGGAATACATGGAGTAGCCGCCCTCCCGGGTGCAATGCCACAGGTAGACCGCATAGCCCGCCAGTGATGCACAGCTGGCACTGGCGTTGACCAGCTTGAGCGTGACCGTGAGCGGCACGCCACCGGCTACCGCGCTGGAGCCAACGATGCTGGAGCGAATATCGGAGCGCACGATGCCCGACAGCGTGAGCGCGTTGGCAATACCGCTGCCATTGCTATTGGTGCCATCGCCAGGGTAAGGGCCACCGGTCTCGGCGGGGATGACGGCACAGGTGCCAGTCGCCGTGCTGGTGGTCGATCCTGCAGTACTGGTAGAGCCCGCGCTGTCACCACCGCCGCAGGCCATTAAACCCAGCGGTGCCGCGCTGCCCAATGCCAACCAGCGCAGGACGCTGCGCCGGTCTGGCGCGGTTTTTATCAGCGTTTGCAGGTCGCCAGCTAGACCATGTTGATGGTGGTGGGCAGCGTCGTTTTTGAGGGAGGGGGATGAGAAGGTGTTCATGCCCCCACTGTGGCGTTGCGCTTTTTCAAGGCGATGAACTACGGGTAAAGAATTGTGTCAAGCGCAGAACGCTCCACCGCACAGGCTCCTCTAGCCTAAACGCAAGGGCACAAAAATCCGCGAACCATCGCGTAAGACCAGCAGGGCCATGGACTTGCCGGGGTGGGCCGCTAATGCGCGTACCTGCTCAATCGAGGTCACGGCTTGCGTGTTGATGGCCAACAGCAAGTCGCCCGGCTGCACGCCCGCACGTTCGGCTGCACCGCTGACCTTCTCAATCACCAGGCCCATGGTGGCATCCGGCCCGCGCAGCTCGTCAGGCTTCAGGGCACGCAGGCCCAGGCCCAGGCGATCCAGAAACGCCAGCGGCACTGCCAGTTCGGGCTTGGGCGCATCGGCTTTGGAGTCGTCCATCGCGGCATGTAGCAGCGTGGCCTTGCCATTGCGCCAGACGGTCAGGTCCAGCTTGTCGCGCGGCAGCGCCAGGCTGACGATGGCGGACAAATCGCCCGCACGGGCAATCTCCTGGCCGTTGGCGGTCAGCACCACGTCACCCACCTTCAGACCAGCCCGATCTGCCGCACTGCCAGGGCTCACGTCGGACACCAAGGCCCCGGTTGGCCGGGGCATCTGAAAGGACTCGGCCAACAGCTGATCCACCTCTTGCACGCCCACACCCAGCTTGGCGTGGCGCACTTTGCCGGTGGCCACAATTTGCTGCGCCACGCGGTTCGCTACATCCATGGGGATGGCGAATGACACACCCTGGTAGCCGCCCGACAAAGTGAAAATTTGTGCGTTGATGCCAATGACTTCGCCCGCCATATTGATCAGCGGGCCACCCGAGTTGCCGGGGTTGATGGCCGCATCGGTCTGGATAAACGGCACCGAGCCATCGCCCGGCAAGGAGCGCCGCGTGGCACTGATGACACCGGCGGTGACAGTGCTCTCAAACCCAAACGGCGAGCCGATTGCCAGCACCCATTCGCCGACCTGCAAGGGGCGCGGGGGTGCCAGCGACACGCTGGGCAAGCCCTTGGCATCGATCTTTAACACCGCAATGTCTGTGAGCTTGTCGGTACCCAGCACTTTGGCCAAAAACTCTCGCCGATCTGGCAACTTGACGACCACCTCATCGGCATCACTGACCACATGGGCATTGGTCAAAATCAAGCCATCAGGGCGCACGATAAAGCCCGAGCCCTCACCCCGCACCGGCATGCTGAGCTGCGGGGGCAAGGCACCAAAGCGCTGTTGAAAGCGCTTCAAGAATTCACGCATCACGATGTCATCACCCGAGTCTGCGGTGTCTGCATCGGCAGCCGCTGCGGCGGTGTCACCCGCCGTAGACACTTTGCGCACGCCGCGCACGCTGATGTTGACCACGCTGGGGGCGAGTTGGGCCGCAATGCGGGTCATGTCGGGCAAACCGCTGGTGGTGGCCACTGCGGCATTGGCGGGAAGTGCGGCCGAACTAGGAGCGGGCGTTGCGGCGGGTGTACCCAGGGCTTGCGCCCAAGCGCCAGTGACAGCGCAGGCGATGGCCAGCGCGCGCAGTGTGGTGACCCAGCGATTCTGGCGGGGGGAAGAAAAGTAGTGTTGCATGCCCGCATCATGGCGGCCTGCGGTGGATGGCCGGTGAACTGGGTGTGAAGCGCCTGTAAAGCTGTTACGACCGAGTTCTGAGAGCCAAATCGGCTCTCTTCCGTTTCGGGTGGCACACCACTGCCCACTCCCACATCAGGGTATTGCCCTTGCCTTTTGAAGCGGATTGGTAGGCAAATGCGCAAGCTTGCCCGCAATCAAGAACGCCATCGCTATGA
>NKIK01000074.1 GCA_002256115.1 Burkholderiales bacterium PBB3 | reverse complement strand
GTTATGCTGCCGGCTTGCTCCACCGCAGTGCCTCCGATGTGGCTCTGCACAACCTGTCATTGGAGCGGACCGCCTTCGGCGTCCGCTCACTTTCACGTTGAACAGCTGAATGATCCATCGCGCTGTATTCCTGCTGGGCTTCTTGCCGACATTGGCCTTCCCAGCGCCTCCGAATGAGCTCGACCCAGTGGTGCGGCTCTATCGCGACTTCGCATGGGAAGCTGTAATCGACACGCCGACCGCTGGTCCAGGGCTTCTTTCCCAGTCTGACGCTGTCTGGTCGCGCTATTTCTCCCCTCGGCTAATCAAGCTACTTCGAAACGACCGCCAATGTGTGGCGCGAACGCGGGAAATCTGCAAGCTTGATTTCAGTCCGATCTGGGCATCACAAAATCCTGGTGCAGCTAGGCTGAAGGTCGTTCCTGGCGAGACGCCGGCAACCGTTAACGTGTACTTCGACTATCCCGGCAATGGAAAGCGCATCAGCATGAAGTTCTTGCTACAAAAGCCCGACGCCAGATGGCTCATCGACGACATCCAGTATGAAGATGGCCAGCGACTCGGGAAGCTCCTGGAGGCGCGGGAATGGGCGCTGTAGTTGGCGGTGTGGCCATCTGTTCAACCCGTCATTCGAGCCGATCGCCTTCGGCGCCAGCTCAACTTCGACTTTGGGCGTCATGAAGTCACTTTTCCGAATAGTGCCCCTCGCACTCACATGCCATGTGACCGTGGCGGGCACTCCGGAGAAGATGACGTCTGCCATGAAGGCAATCTCCGCGAGCCAGGCCGGGGTGCGCTGGGACGGATCGACTTTTGTCGAGGGCGACTTCAATGGCGACGGTACGCAGGACTTCGCGGTTGTTGGCTACAAGGAGCAAGGAATTGTTCTGGCCGTTCGCGCCTCCTCCGGGCGAGGCCGCACCTATCGCAACGACTTTCAGCCCTTTGGTATTGGTCCATCTATTCAGGCGGCAATCTGCGAGGCGCCCGCCAAGTTGGAAGTGCACGAGCAGTTTTGCAACCCCATGGACGAGCCCCTTCCAGGCTGCCGCGCCTCAAAGGCCGCCAAGTCGCTCAACCTAAGCGGCGGCGACTGTGACTCGATTCACCTCTTCTGGAATCACAAGACCAATCGCATGGAGTGGTGGCGCCTATGACGCCCAACCCTTCATTCGAGCCGGCGCCATTCGGCGCGGCTCAATTCGAACGTTGGGCGTCATGAGCAATCGAACCTTTGCGTGCCTGCAGTGCCGGAAGCTCCAGCGAAGAAGTCAGAGCATTGCCGCATTTTTCTGCCCCATCTGTGGTGTTGAAAGCGTGCGAGTTAATTGGAAGCTGCATGTACCGGCGCCGAAGAAGCGTAAGAAGTGGGACTCGTTCTGGAGCCGGTACTTGCTGGAACTGCGGCAAATCGAAGAGTTCATGCGCGATCCCAGCATCACAGAAGTACGCTTGCCGTTGTTGAATCAGACGCTTTACAGGAGGCCGAGTTGATTTCAAATCCCAAGGCAAAAAGCACCATCGCAGCTCGCCTGATCTGCGGCGAGACGCCCAACCAGTCGCTCGAGCGGACCTCCGCCAGCTGGCCGCGCTACGCTGCCTGTATATCTTCAGCTCCGCGCGGCCAACTGGCTCCGGCCCCTCAGCTCCAACGTTAGCCATCTATGACACCGCATCAGATTGCGAGCGCGTGGAAATCCATGATCGGGGGGACTGGTCCTGCCGGATTCTTGTGCCGAGCGTCAATTCCGGATCGCTGGATCCGAATTCACAGCCTTCCCGAATCTAAACGCTATCCGGAGGACGAGTCCGAGCGCACAGAGATTGTCCGTAGACACTTGATCGTCGCGGACGACGCAATCGGGACCGCGAATTGCATTCTGTTTGCCACCCGGTTCGGCCCTTCAAAAAATCCAGACCGGGTGGTTCTTCCTGGCCTCGATTCTTCCTTGTTTTCCCACTTGGACGCTTTGACAATCGAGGAAGAAGATGAAGGCGATTCGATTCGGTTCTTTGGAGCGGCATTTAGGTCTAGCCCGGAAAACCTGCGGCCATTGATCCTTGCTTCCGCTGAAGACGCTACGGGCCAAATATTGATTGCGAACTTCGACCGTGCCACGGCATATGCGCCTTACGACGGCGGCGCAGGTGTATTTCTTCCGACGCAGTCCGAGTTGGCTGCGGCTCGCCGCAATTGGGCGCAATGGCTTTCTGGCCGCGAGGATGGCCTGTGAGGCGGGAAATGGCTAACCACTCATTCGAGCCGATGCCTTGCGGCGCGGCTCAATTCAAACGTTAGCCGCTCTATGGACAACCTCGCATCTCAATGGGCGACCGTCTCCCAATGGCTGTTTCCCGTGACTTGGGTAGTGCTGGGCGGCGCTTCGTTTGTTCGTCGACACCGAGTGGCCGGTGTGTCACTTCTAGTGGCCGGCCTATCTGCTCTGCTTTTCGCCTACCTGTTCTCGCCTGAATCTTCGTTCACGGCCGGCTGGGAAACAGACGCCCCATTGAACATCGCGTTCGACTACAAACCAATTGGTTTTCTCGCTGCCAACCTGCTACCCGCAATCACCAATTTTTCTATAGTGGTCGCCTGTGTATCCTTCATTCGCCGCCGCGGCTAACCTCTCATTGCAGCCGACCCAGGCCGGCTGCGCCGGCCGGTCGGCTGAATTCCAACGTTAGACGCTGAAAATACGATGGCCTACGACATTAAGACTTGGCGGGCGCGCATCGCCGAGAGAACGGACGTTTCGACACAGATCGTGCATTTGACGCGCGAGCGAGAAGGGGCGGCCGTTGCCAAAGTTCTTTTTGAAATCATCGAGAGTGGTCGACTGAAAGGAAGTTCGTCCGCCTCCGGTTTCATTTGCGGCAATCGACCGGCTGTTTGCTTTCAAGATGCCCCCCTTGTCAGCATTTGCCAGAACGTTTACTACGAACAGAAGTACCGACAGTCCAACCCTAACGCCAAGAACCGCTATCGCGCGGTTGGACTGGCCTTTTCGAAGCCGTACGCATCGCGCAAGGGTGCTCGGCCCGTCATATACGACAAGACCAGCGAGGCGAAGCAATATCTTCCTCCCGATCAATGGTGGCGCATCGTGAACTTTGATCTCGGCAACGACGAATCATTCATTGACTGGACACACGAGCGCGAATGGCGCGCGCCCGGAGATTTCGAGTTCGACCTTGCTGAGGCCACGCTTCTCTTTGTTAACGAAAGCACGTATCGAAGCTTTGAGAAGCTATGCAAGACTAAAGGCAGGGACTACCTGGAGCGCGCAAAGGGAGTGGTAGTTATGAACAACTTGCTCTACTAGGATGCGGTGCACAGCGTCTAACCAGTCGCTCGAGCGGACTCGCGTCGGCAAGCCGCCGCTCGCTGCTCAGCTTCAACGTTAGACCGCGCCCAACGACACCGGCCTTCTTCGATGCAATCAAAGACAGCACGTTTTCGTACTTCAACAATCGTCGGCGCGGGCCTATGCGGCGCTGTGCTTCTCTGTGAGTTGATGTTGAATCGGGCTGAAGGCATCGCTATCCAATCCCATCAAAACCGCTGGGATTGTTGGGCTCGGGAAACCAGAAAAGTGCCCTCTTGCACAGCAATGCAAAAGTTCGGGCCGATGGACGTTGACTTCTGCGAAGCGGCTCTTGCGGTCTGCAAGGCTAGTGGACTCAACGACAGAGTCAATCACGCCGAGGAACGCCTATTGATATGGGACAGACTTGCACGGTCGCTTCGCATAGGGGTTCTCGCATCCGCCTCCTGCTCGCTACTTTGGTTCTTGCGGGCTGGCGTTGTTCGACGTACTTCGCAGAGAACAAGGAGCTAAGTGTCTTGGCAATTTCTATAGGCAAATTGACTCGGTCTAACTCGTCGCCCGAGTGGACCTCCGCCAGCTGGCTGCGCTACGCTGCCCGTATATTTTCAGCTCCGCGCGGCCAGCTGGCTGCGGCCCCTCAGCTCGAACGTTAGGCCTCTTGGGCAAATAAGCAAAATGCCGTTCGCTCTATTCGTTCTTGGCATCGCATATGCGTTCTTTGCGCTTAGCGTTTCCGCCTTTGGAGTTGGGGGGAAGGAGGTGGCCGCCTTGCACGCAGACATTCGGGGCGAAATTGCCCGCGGTGGCGCAATGGGTCTGGCCTGCCGTTTCATTCAGCCGCTGATCTGGCTACTCGCCCTTCCTATGGAGAAGTTGTCTCTTTCGCTTGCCCTGGCGGGATGCCTGATCTGTTTTGGGATGGTGCTTTGACTTCTTTAGCAACGAGGCCTAACCGGTCTACAAGGACTTCCCACCGCTTCAAGCCCCCAATAGCAAGACCTGACCCTTCGGGGTCTTTTCCATTTCTAGACCTGTGTTCTGAACAGCGGCAACGCAACGAGGAACAGACTGAACATCTACAAACGGGCTTGCTGCGGACCATGCCGCTACCCCAGATACGAACCGCTCAGCAAGACCCCATTCGTTCGTCGTTGTTGGCTCAGCGCACCGAGCGTGCAACGGACGGGTTATCGGGTTCACCTGCTGCCGGTCTGACCTGTGCTTTGCTTCTACGAACGTAGGTCTGTGAATCAGTGAATGAGTGATGGGCCTCAGGCTGGCTGCAGCGCTTTAGTCGCAGGCAACTTGCACCGAGGAACAGGCGGTACATGCTCGGGATCGAAGTCGATCTCCCGCGTCAGCACCGCCCATAGAATGCGGGCGTTCTTGTTGGCCAGCGCCACAAGTGCCTTCTGCCATCCGATACGGTCGCGCAGCTGCAGCAGCCACTGCGAGATGCGGTCATTGCGCTTGGGCGCTGCCAGCAGTGCGGACTTCGCGCCCAGGATCAGCAAGGTGCGCAAGTAGTCATCGCCGCGCTTGGTGATGCGGCCCAGCCGGTTCTTGCCGCCGCTGGAGTTCTGGCTCGGCACCAATCCAACCCAGGCGCTGAACTGGCGCGCACTTTTGAACTGGCGCATGTCGCCGACGGCGGCCACCAAGGCCGAAGCGGTGAGATCGCCCACACCGTGCAACTGCGCGGCACGAGCGGCGGCCTGATCGGCACGCACATGCTGCTTGACCTGCTGGTCGCACCACGCGATCTCGTCGTCCAGCACCCGCCAGTGCGCTTGCGCACGCTGCAGAGCCAGGCGCATCATGCCGGGCAGTTCGTTGCTGGCGTCTTCCAGCACCTCGCTGAGCACACGACGCAAGGCATCCGGGCTTTGAGGGTAGACCAAGCCGAACTCAGCCAGCAGGCCGCGAATACGGTTGATGCAGGCGGTGCGTTCCTCCTTGTAGCCTTCGCGCAGGCGATGAATCCCTTGCCAGCCTTGCTGATCCGGCGTCTTCACGGGCACACAGCGCGTACGCACCCGTGAGGCGGCCTCGCAGATCGCTGCGCCTTGCAGGCCGCGCCAAACCAGAGGCTTGGCTCTTCGCCAGGCAGAAGCCATCCTCAGAATGCCTTCTGTCCGGGCTCAGCGTCATTCGCATCGTTCTTGCCGCTGGCGCCTTGCACGCGGAATGGTGCGATGAAGTGGGCCGCGATCAGCCGGGCATCCAGCCCCATCAGGCGTAGACGGCGGGCGAGGTGATGTGCGCCAGAGCAGCTTTCCATCGCGACCACGGTGCCCGCAGGCAAACCCAGCGCCCAGCTCAAGAAGCGCTCCGGTGACATCGGCCGCGCCAGCACGGTAAGGTCGGCGTTATCGACCGCGTGAACCTGGTAAACACGCTTGGCCAAATCCACCCCGACT
>NKIK01000024.1 GCA_002256115.1 Burkholderiales bacterium PBB3 | reverse complement strand
CAATCCGGTGGAGTATTTGTGGGCCTGGCTCAAACGCCACGCTATGGCCAACTACTGCCCGAACAACCTGAGCGAATTGCAGACAACCGCGCGCAACAAGCTCAAGAGTGCGCAAAGACGCCCCACGATCATCGCCGCTTGTTGGGCGCAGGCAAAATTGTGGTGATGTCATGATTTACGAAAACGTCAATAAACCGGGCCAATTCCAGAGTTAGCCAAGATTTCAATGCATTTTGGAGTCAAACAATCGGCAAAGAAGGGAAGCTGTCGCTTAAATGTGACATTGACAACTATCCAGTCACCACAACCGACAAAGCAGGCAAGACACATTTGGTATTTTGGATTTGCGATGGCAACACACAGTTGTATCCCAAGCAGCGTAGCCAAGGCGTCCGATGGTTTGTTTCTTTCTACCTACAACTGAAGGCTTCGGAAAAAACGAAAAGTAGGCGAGTTTTTTTACTTGATGAACCTGGCGCAAATCTTCACTCAAAGGCGCAAGGCGATGTCTTAAAGCTGATCAATAAACTGGGCAAAGATACCTCGACTGTCGTTTACACAACGCACAGTCCGCAGATGATTGAGTATCCGAAGCTATTCCGGGTTCATGCTGTGCAGAGGGATGGGGATCTTGAAGATAGCCCGACCACAATTATTGACGCGCATAGATTGGGTGCAGCCACCACCGACACCCTATCTCCCGTGCTGGCCGCAATGGGCGCAGACCTTTCTCAACACCAAGTCGTCAAAAAGAAGAATAACGTCTTGTTAGAAGAGATGAGTGGGTACTACTACCTTACTGCGTTCTGGAAATTGGCTGGCTCAAAGAGAGTTGCGCACTTCATTGCGGCTACAGGCGTAAATAAAATCGAAGTACTTGCCAATATGTTCAGAGGCTGGGGGTTGGACTTTGTCGTGGCAATTGATGATGATAAACAAGGTCGAGAAGTCTTCAAAAATCTCAAAAAAGAGCACTTTGGAGATAGCGAAGAAATTGCAAAAAAGAAGCTTCTCAAACTACCTCATGGCACTGGAATTGAAGACACCTTTTCGATTGAAGATTTCAAAAAATACGTCCTCGATGATGAGGCTGCGGTGATTGCGGCTTCAGTTACAGATTTCTTGAAAACTGCCGGGCGATCAAAACCGGTTATGGCCTTCCACTTTGCACTAGCCGTCGAGCAAGACGCTATCAAGATGGCCGACCTGTCTCCGGATACACGCGCACGTATCGAATCGACTGTAAAAGCAATCGAGGAAATGCTTGCTGAAGATGCATGATGGAACGGAATGGGAGCGTAGGCTCTTATGAGGAATAGCAACCCGACCCAACTCCTTGCACAGCGAGAGTCGCAATGGCAACAACTCCGTAACCAGCTCCTTGCTGGTGCTAAGTCCTGCGCTACAGCACCCATTACACCCGCCTACTTTCAAGGTTTACGGGAACGCATCTTGACAATCCGCCTTCAACGCATAGACTAGTCAGTCAACTAGTCAGTCAACTAGTCAGATAGAGGTGCATCATGCAAGCATGGCCCGTACAGGATGCGAAAGCAAAGTTCAGTGAGTTTTTGGATGCGTGCCTGTCCGATGGGCCGCAAATGGTGACCAAACGCGGGGTGGAGGCTGCCGTTTTGGTGCCTGTGCAGGAGTGGCGGCGTTTGCAGTCGGCCGCGCGGCCTTCCTTGAAACAGCTCTTGTTGTCTAGCGCGGGCCGTACCGAACTGGTCATTCCCGCGCGCGGCAAGGCACGGCGCCGCAAGATTGAAGCTACGCAGTAACGCCATGTATTTGCTGGACACCAACGTTGTCTCTGAACTGCGCAAGCCCAAGCCGCATGGCGGCGTGTTGGCATGGCTGGAGTCGGTGGATGACACCAAGCTCTACCTGTCTGCAGTGACCCTGGGCGAGATTCAGGCCGGCGTGGAAATGACCCGCGAACAAGATGCCGCCAAAGCCGTCGAGATTGAAGTTTGGTTGGAATTGGTGGCCTCGTCTTACAACGTGCTGCCCATGGATGCAGCGGTGTTCCGGCGCTGGGCGCGGTTGATGCACCGCACATCCAACACGCTGTATGAGGACGCCATGATTGCAGCTACCGCGGACGTGCACGGTTTGACGGTGGTGACGCGCAACGTGGCCGATTTCAAATCTTTCGGCGTTCCGCTACTGAATCCGTTTGCCAAGGCCGCTGGTTAGCGATCTATCGGTTCACCAGTCCCTCAGCTCCTCCAGCAACCCCGCCTTTACATCCTCCCCCGCAAAACTAGCCTTTATAGAAGCCCTCGCCACCTCCCACGTCACTTCATCCGCCCACCCAAACGCCTGCCGTCATAGCGCGTATTCCCCCACAGGAGTCGGCTTCAAGTTGGACGGTGTAGGCTGATTTGCCCCTCGGATAAGCTACCTCCCATGAAAGAGTCCCAACACACCGAGTGGAAAGAATCCTGGCGCGATGACTACCTGCGCTGGGTGTGCGGCTTTGCCAATGCCGAGGGTGGCGTGCTGGTGATAGGGCGCAATGACAGCGGCAAGGCCGTGGGCATGGCCAACGCAGCCCGGTTGCTGGAAGAAATACCCAACAAGGTGCGCGATGTGCTGGGCATCATGGTGGACGTGAATCTGCTGCTGGAAGACGGCAAGGAGCTGCTGGAAATTCAGGTGGAGCCTTACCCCAACCCCATCAGCTACAAAGGCGAATACCACTTTCGCAGTGGCAGCACCAAGCAGGAATTGAAAGGCGCGGCGCTGTCACACTTTCTACTCAAAAAGCAAGGACTGCACTGGGACGGCGTGGCGCTGCCCGGCCTGAAGATGAGCGACCTGGATGCGGGCGCATTGACCTTGTTTCGCCATCAGGCTGTGCGAAGCCAGCGCCTGCCAGAGGCCACACTGCAGGAACCCGACGCTGCGCTGCTGGAGCGACTGCATTTGCTTGAAGGCGGCGTGTGCAAGCGGGCCACGGCGCTGCTGTTTCACGCTGATCCGGGGCGATGGTATACGGGTGCGTACGTGAAAGTTGGCTTTTTTGAGACCAATGCCGATCTGCTCTACCAGGACGAGGTCAACGGACCGCTGCTGATGCAGGTGAACAAGACTATCGAGTTGCTGCAAGCCAAATACATGAAGGCTTTGATTAGCTACGACGGTTTGCAGCGCGTGGAAACCTGGCCGGTGCCCCTGCCCGCGCTGCGCGAGGCGGTGCTCAACGCAGTGGTGCACAAGGATTACACCAGTGGCGCGCCGATCCAGATCAGCGTGTACGCCGACAAGCTGATGATCTGGAACTCAGGCCGTTTGTCCCCTGAGTGGACTGTGGAGCGTTTGTTGGGCAAGCATGCGTCTGCACCGTTTAACCCGGATGTTGCCAATGCGTTCTTTCGAGGTGGGCAGATCGAGTCTTGGGGGCGCGGTATTGAGCGCATGGTGCAGGCCTGCCTAGACGCGGGATTGCAGGCTCCGGTTTTGCAGTTGGAGGACGGTGGGGTGTGGGTGACGTTTGCGTTCGCGCCAGCTAAGCCCGTAGTGAGGGGTGAAAAGTGGGGTGAAAAGTGGGGTGAAAAGTGGGGTGAAAAGACCACAGCTACTCGCCTGGCATTGGTGCAGGCCATGCGCCGCAACCCGCAAATCAGCACCGTCGCGCTGGCGGCTGAGGTGGGCATGGCCTCGACCAGTGGTGTCGAAAAACATTTGAAAGCCCTGCGTGAAGCCGGTTATGTCCGCCGTGTGGGCCCGGCCAAAGGCGGCACCTGGGAAGTACTGGAGGACGTTTTGTAACCGAACCAACCCGCTCCGAGCGCAAGACGCAAATGGTGACCAATCGCGGAGCGCGAGGACGCCATGATTGCAGCCACTGCAGACGTACACGGTTTGACGGTGGTGACACGCAACGTTGCCGATCTCAAATCCTTTGGCGGTGCGCTACTTTGTGGCCGCAGCCATGCAAAACGCAATCACCGCATTGGCATGTCCATGCCCCATACCATGCTCCGCCTTGAGCCAGTTGACGATCTCCATATGCTTCTTGCCTTGCTGCTGGCGCACCAAGCCGAACCAGTGGTCCATGGGTTGGCCGTACGTCTTCTCGATGGATGGGAAATACGAAGCGGGGCCTTTGACTTTTTCTGAGGCTGCCATGCCGTGACTCCTTGGGGTGTGCAAACAATAGATTGAGTCCATAGGCCAGTTGCGCGATTGGAATGTGTCAAGCGCTCGTCTGCGCGACTCCGTCCTGTATGGCCTTGTAAAGAACGCCCACATCAATATCCTGCAGCTTCTTGAACTTGATGCAATACCCCGTCACGCTGGCCTTACCGAGCTGCTTCGCGTAGGTGTCTGGAAGATACTTCTTGTCCTCAATACCCATGATGTAGACAGAGATTCCGGTGGTGTTGCCGCTGATGCCAATCTGGTAGAACTCTTTGGTCTTTCCATCGGCGTAGCGGATGGTCCGCACGCCGTAGCCAATGTTGGGGTTCGAAACCACTTTGCCTTTTTCGTCTTTACCGTCCAGAAACCACAGCCTGGCCTTTGGCATCAGCTTCAGCATGCTGCGGTGCAGCTCCTGCATATCACTTCGTTTTGCTTCGGGTTGAGAAGCAATGTACGCGTCGATGTCTTGCTGCACGCTCATAAGAATCCCGCCGCTGTGTTAATGCCACCTGCCTCAGCGGCTGGCACCCGACAATTCGCCCAGGGCCTTGCGGTCGCGGTCGCGGGTTCGTTTGTCGGCTTTCTTCCTCTCGATATCTCGCTCCGCTTCAGAAGCCTCCACGGGCATGGGCTTGCGCGGCAACCGGGCTTCTGCGGTGGCCGCGTTGTAAACCAATGTGGCCAACACGACCGCAGCTTGCTTCATGTCCTCGGGGATCGCGTGGTCGAAGGAGTCGACATGGGTGTGGTGTAAGCGGGTGGAATAGTCCAATGGATCTTGGATGAACTGAAAGCCCGGCAAACCCACTTGGTCAAAAGACACATGGTCGGTCGACCCTTTGGAATTGTTGCTGATCGTGCCGTCACTCAGGTCGGCGACTTGCCCAAACCATTCGGTAAAGATGGACCTGGCTGCGGCGTTGCCCTGGGTCGCAATGCCACGGATCTTTCCACTGCCGTTGTCCACGTTGAAATACAGAGACAGTTGGTCGTGCGCCTTGCGCTTGGTGATGGGCCAGCCGGGTGTGCTCCAGGCCCAGCGGGGCATTTGCCGCTCTTCGGCGTCGACCGGCTTGGGTCGGGTCGCAAAATGCTGGTCCACATAGGCCGCTGAGCCTGTGAGTCCTTGCTCCTCACCACTCCACAGACCAATGCGTATGGTGCGCTGGGGTTGCAGATTGATGGTCTTCAGGATGCGAATCGCCTCCATGGTGATGGCCACACCCGCGGCATTGTCAACACCGCCGGTAGCGCCATGCCATGAGTCCAGGTGGCCGCCCAGCATCACGATTTCTGGGTTGTCCCCTTTGCCCGCAATTTCGGCCAGGGTGTTGTGCGCATTCACATCTTCATCATGAAAGCGCGCCTCGACATTGAAGGTAATCTTGGGCACCACGCCGCTATCCAGCGTGCGCGCCAGCAGGTTGTAGTGCTCCACACTCAACATCAGCGCAGGCACCGGGAAGGTCTTGCCCACCCGGTGGTTTTGCCCCATCACACGGATCAGGCCGCCATCCCAGGAGCTGCGAAACAGCGCCCCTTTGACCTGTTCCGCCTTGAGGAAGGCCTCTCGTGCTTCGTTAAAGCGCAGGCTTTTTTGGCGCTGGGCAACGCTGTCCTGCGGCGCTGGCGCGTCGCTGGCTGGGGCCTTTAAGTCAAAGGCCTTCATCTCGGTCAACTCTGCAGCGGAGTAGCGTTTGGATATCTCTCGGTGGGGCTCCTCCACGTCCATGGGCTCATTCAGCATCACCACCTTGTTTTTCAGTTTGCCGCGGTACTTTTGCAACTCCGCCTCATTGACGGCATCCGCGTACACCACCTCCGCCTCTTGCGGTCCGGCGGTGCCCGGCGTCCAGGCCAAGGGGATGCCATGCAGCGAGGTCTTTCGAGGCGCCAATAAATCGATGGTGGCCTTGTCGTAGCTCCAGCCACGACCGAATTCAAACGCCTCCTGGTGGGCATTGCTCAGGCCCCAGCTCTTGAGTTTTTCCAAGGCCCAGAGGCTGGCCTCGCGCATCTTGGGTGAGTTGGTCAGCCGCGGCCCGATGGTGTCGGTCAGGTGCTGAAAGGTCCGCATCACTTGCGAGTGGTTGAACCCCTCATCGCGAATCGCGTTGATGACCTCGGGGTCAGGTTTAGCGCACACCAGGGACGGCACGAGCAAACAGCCGATAGCGACTGCATGACTGAACTTCTTCATAAGCAACAAATTTTGGGGGTGAATGATCGATGATGGACAGGCAATCAGCGCGCCTGAAAGCCTTTGTGAGTATGGCATGGGTCTGTCTATTTTGCTGTCTGCGGGGGTGGTTTGACTGCCGTAGCAGTTCGAGCAGTAAGCAGCGCGGCACTTCCAGGTCAAATGTGCCTTACAAGCTGTGGATAGTGCGGGAGCAGCTACTAATTTAGGAGCAAATTGATGACTCCCCTTGGAATCTGTAGATTGCAAATCCGCCTACGACCAACACGCCGGCAAGAGAAGTCACGTTGGGGTGTGCAAACAATAAACTAAGCCTGTATGCCGGTTGCGCGATTGGAATGTTTCAAGCGCTCGTCCGCGCGACTCCATCCTGTATGGCCTTGTGAAGAACGTCCACATCAATATCTTTCAGCGCCTTGAACTTGATGCAATACCCGGTCACGCTGGCCTTGCCGAGTTGCTTTGCATAGGTATCGGGTAGGTACTTCTTGTCTTCTATCCCCATGATGTAGACAGAGATGCCAGTGGTGTTGCCACTGATGCCAATCTGGTAGAACTCTTTGGTTTTTCCATCGGCGTATTGGATGGTGCGCACGCCATAGCCAATGTTGGGGTTGGAAACCACTTTGCCTTTTTCATCTTTGCCATCCAGAAACCACAGCTTGGCTTTTGGCATCAGCTTCAGCATGCTGCCGTGCAGCTCTTGCATGTCACTTCGTTTTGCTTCGGGCTGGGAAGCAATATACGCGTCGATGTCTTGCTGCACGCTCATACAGATTCCTTTGCTTGGGGCTCCAGCGCTTAAACCTTGGGTCAGGCCGTTGCGTGAATTATCCGATCCGCATTTCTAGACCGCAACCACACCATGCTCGGCACGCTGACCCACCGGTCCAGCGCCAGCCCCAGCAAAACACAAGCAATGATCGTGGGCGGATAAACGGCGAAAGTCCAGGACATGTCTTTCACCATATAGGCGCGGTAGGCGCTGCAGACGCTCAGCACGATGAACATGTGGCTCAGGTAAATCTCGTAGCTCAGGCGGCCCATGCTGGCCAGCCAGCCCAAGCCCTTCACCGGTTCGATCTTCACCAAATCTGCAGCAAACAGCAGGAAGCAGGCCGAGAAGCACAGGAGCAGCATCACGTGGTTATTGATCACGCGCCAGAGCGCATCGCCAAAGAAAAACACGCCGATGAGTACCACTAAGCCCAACACGCACAGGCTGCGCGCGAAGTCTTTGGATGGCCGCCAGGCCTGCGCCAGCATCGCGGTCAGCACACCAAAAGCAATCGCGGACATACCGGGCAAATAGGCTTTCTCACGCCATAGCTCATTCGCCTCAGCCCCCGGGGCGCACCCAGGGCAACGACAGGGCCAACGCCAACAGCAGCACCACAAACAAGCGCCGTGGCAAGACGATGCACAGGATTGGAAACGCGAGGTAGAACACTTCTTCAATCGACAAGGACCACAGCACATCCCACGACGCGGGGAGCCAGGTGGTTTGGGCCTCGTACCAATTCAGATGCAAGCCCAAAGCTGACACCAGCGCGCGCCACAGCGTTTGCCCTTTGGCCTCGACGACATAGCCATCAACACCAACGAGGTGCAGCACAGACAAGACGATCAACAGCAACGCCAACAAAGGAAAGATGCGGCTGAACCGCGCCATGTAAAAGCTGCGCCAGTTCAGATTCGACAACGTGCCGTACTGCGCCAGGCTGCGCCGGGTAATCAGAAAGCCTGACACCACGAAAAAGATGAACACCGATTCGTAGCCGTTGAAGCTGATGCCGTTGACGATGCGCTTGCCCAGCAGCTCGCCCAGGTAGCTAGGCCCGAGCGGCAGGCGGAAGTTCATCGCCAAATGGTGAACCACCACGAAGAGTATGGAAAAGCCTCTGAGTAGATCGATGCCGAAATTGCGGCTTGTGTTTGTCGTTGTTTTGAATTGCATTGGCGCGAATTCTAAGAGCCGCCGCTACCGCGACAACCCGCATCGCCGTCAGTGGCTGAGGGAATTCGGCAACGCGTGCCCAGTCTCCAGCAATGTCTTGAGGTTGGACAGCACCGCAGGCCAGCCGCCCGAGATGCCTTCGTGCATTTTGGTGTCCAGATCGGTGTGGCTCACGGTCAGGCGAACCAGACCGTCGATACGCTGCTCAATATCGATTTCCACGCGTGAGTGTTTGGATTCATCAGCGGCTTCGCTGGGGCGCGCCCAAGAGAGGACCATGCGGCTGGGCGGATTGAACTCCACGACCTTGCCGCAGATATCGACCGTGCGCGCGTCGTCCAGGCGCTGATGCTCCCAGGTAGAGCCGACCTTCCAGTCCGACACGTTGACGCGCACGCAATCCGAGGTGGGGCCAAACCAGTATTTCGCCATCACATCGGTGTCGACAAAGGCTTGCCACACCTTTTCGGGCGTGGTTTGGATATAGCTCACGTATACAAAGCTGGGCTTCGTTGTTTCAGTTGTCATGGTCTTTGCCTTCCAGTTTCTGCTTCAGGGTATGCAACGCGTCGAGACGGTTGCGCTCAAACTTGTTGATCCAGCGCGCCTGAATCTCGTGCAGCGGCACGGGGTTCAGGTAGTGCAACTTCTCCCGCCCCTGCCAAACGACAGCGACGAGATTCGCCTCCTCCAGCAACTGCAAATGCTGCGTCACAGCCTGGCGCGACATGTCCATGTGCTCGCACAGCGCGCCCAGCGTCTGGCCGTTGTCGCTGTGCAATTGGTCCAGCAGACGCCTGCGGGTCGGGTCGGCCAGTGCCTTGAATACCTTGTCTATGTCCAAAATTTGCCGTTGCGGTTGAAAGCGTTGTGGAATTATATGCAAGTAAATACTTGCATGTCAAACACCCTGACCAACAAGACCCTCCGGACGCCCTTGCTTCGCAGGCAAGCAGCCCATGCCATCCAGTGCGGCCTCGACCGCCGTATCAAGCGGCGTATGCGGTTCATGCCCCAGCGTTGCAACCAGCTTGGCATTACTCATCTCCACCCGGGTGGTCCACAGATACCGCATCTCGCGCATTTCATGCACGGTGGGTACAAACGGTGCGATCAGAGCCATCAGCCACCAGGGGAAGGCGCTGACCTTGGGCTGGACGCCGCCGCGCTTCACGACGACGCGGCTGATGGCTGCAGCCAACTGCGTGCCATCGGCATCCCAATAGCCAGCCATGTGAAAGGTGGCAAAAGCCTCTAGCGTCTCGCGGCGCTGCACCAGCTCTACCATCGTTCGGGCCACGTCGGGAAGGTACGACCATTGGTGGCCCACACCCGGCGCGTTGGGCACGCTGATGGCTTTGACAGGTTGACCCGGTTTGACCAGCCCTTGTGAGAACCAACTGTTGCCCGCCTTGGGGCCAAAGAAATCGCCCGCGCGCACCACGATGACCTGGCAGCCCGGGCTGCTGGCCGCGCGCAGGCGCTGCTCCATCTCTACACGGATAGCGCCCTTGCGGGTGACCGGTTCCAGCGGCGAGTCTTCATGCAACGTGGGAAAAGCGCTGGGGCCAAAGTTGTAGACCGTGCCGGGCAGCACGATGGTGGCGCCGTTCGCCTGTGCAGCGGCGATGGTGTTGTCCACCATTGGCAAGACCAACTCAGCCCAGCGGCGGTAGCCGGGTGGGTTGACGGCGTGCACGATGACAGCGCAGCCTTCTGCTGCGGCCATCACGTCGTCGCGATTCATCGCGTCGCCGCGCAGCCAGACCATGCCATCACGCCGCTCGGTGGCAAGCTCGCCGCCGCGGCGCAGTGCGCGCACATTCCAGCCTGCGTCGCGCAGTTGCCGTGCCACTTCGCCGCCGATGCCGCCGGTGGCGCCCAGAACCAAGGCCGTATTTCCCAATGCTGTATTGCTGTTCATTTCATAACTCCTTAAAAACGTGTTGCGATGGGATGAAGTTTGAAAGCAGCAGTGCTATTAAGCAATTGACCAACATGTCATAGCGGCTATACATTTCTGTATGACCAATGAAACCCAAAGCGACATCGGCTGGGAGCTTTATCACTCGTATTTGAGTGTGTTGAACGAGGGCTCGTTATCGGGCGCGGCGCGCGCGATGGGCATTGCCCAGCCCACGGTGGGGCGGCACATTGCGGCACTGGAAAAGTCGCTGGGCGTGACGCTGTTTACCCGCTCACAGCTCGGGTTGCTGCCCACTGACGCCGCACTCGCGTTGCAGCCTTTTGCCCAGGCCATGAGCACCTCGGCGACCGCGCTCAAGCGTGCGGCGGAGGGCCAGGGCTCTGGCATCAAAGGCACGGTGCGCATCACCGCCAGCGAGGTGATTGGCGTGGAGGTGCTGCCGCCCATCCTGGCCGAACTGCAAGCAGCCTACCCCGAGCTGAAGCTGGAACTAGTGCTGACCAACCGCGTGCAGGATTTGCTGAACCGAGAGGCTGATATTGCGGTGCGCATGACGCAGCCCAAGCAAGAGCAACTGATCGCAAGGCGGGTAGGCCAAGTGGACCTGGGTTTTCATGCGCACAAGGCGTATCTGCAACGCCGCGGCACGCCGCAGACGCTGGCCGATCTGGCGCAGCACGCGCTGATTGGTTTTGATGAAGAGACCCCGTTTGTGCGCGCGGCGCGCAAAGGCTTTCCGCAATGGAGTCGCGATGCATTCACGTTCCGCACCGACAGCGATGTCGGACAACTGGCGCTGATACGCGCGGGCTGCGGCATTGGCATTTGCCAGGTCGCGCTGGCCGCACGCGACCCGAATCTGGTGCGTCTGCTACCCGACAGCCTGACGCTAGGCCTGGAGACCTGGCTCACGATGCACGAAGACCTGCGCAACACACCGCGTTGCAAACTGACCTTTGACGCCCTGCTGCAAGGGCTGCAGAACTACATGGCGGTTTGAATCAGGCTTGACAGGTAGCTGTCACCCTGCGGGCGGGCGATCTGGTAGCCTCAAACACATCCCTTTCACAGAAGCTCTTTTATGACCCTCAGCACCCTGTGGCTCTTCATCGCCATGACCTTCGTCGTCTCCGCCACACCCGGCCCCAATATGTTGCTGATCATGAGCGTCAGCGCGCGCCATGGCGTGCGTGCGTCGGTGGTGGCCATGCTGGGCTGCATGACGGCGCTGCTGGCCATGATGAGCATCTCAGCCGCAGGCATGGGTGCGGTGTTGCAAAGCTCGCCCCAGGTGTTTGAGGCGCTGCGCCTGGCCGGTGCGGCCTACCTGGCTTATCTGGGCATCAAGGTGTGGCGCGCACCAGTGCATGACGCCAGCACTGCGCCTGCCGTCGATGGCGTAACGCAGGCCTCGGTGCCCGCCCTCAAAACCGGTGCCATCTTCCGCGAGGCCTTTTTGGTGGCCGCCAGCAACCCTAAGGCGATTCTGTTTGCAGCGGCTTTCTTCCCCCAGTTCATCCATGCCGACTCGCCCCAGGTCCCGCAATTCGCCATCTTGTTGGCCACGTTCACGGTGATTGAAGTGACTTGGTACTTTGTGTACGCGGTCAGCGGCCAGCGCCTGTCGGCCTACCTACAGCGCGCTGCGGTGATGAAGATGTTTAACCGAATCACCGGCGGCGTGTTTGTAGGCTTTGCCGCGCTGATGGCCACAGCTAAAAGCTAAAAACATTCAAATCGGCAAAATCGGCCACTCAGTAGCGCCGAAATCAAAGTAATTGGGTGGACCGTACTGCTGGATTAGCAGCGATTTACTGCCCCACGGGTCAATATCACCCGAATGGGGGATAGGCACCGGGCGCAGCGCCCCATAGAATGGTTTTATCTCTAAGGCGCTGCATCTGCTCACGCAATGCGCCCTTGCCTCCCGGCGCTTGGCCGCCTACTTTTTTCTCCTATGACTGTACTCAACAAGGGCTTACGCCCCTCCGCTTCCATTGCTTTAGCGCCCGCTGAAGCACCCACTTCACCCAACCCCAACATTGCGCTCATGCGCGCCCTGGCCGTGGCTGCCGTGTTCATCCACCACGCACAAGCCCACTTTGGGGGCAAGATCCCTTTTCTAGGGGACTATGGCGGGCAGTTTGGACCACAGTTGTTCTTTGTCATCAGCGGTTTTCTGATCTGTGGCAGCTGCGTGAAGTACTCCACCCGCGACTTCTTCATCCAGCGGGCCTTTCGAATCCTTCCGGCCTACTGGTTCTACTTCTTCTTTTTCTGCGCCTTGGCGGGGCTGCTCAGCCCCCACTATCTTCAGGACCGCGTGGATAGCCTGATCCTCAACATGCTAATGCTGCAGCAGCTTTTTCCTACCTCGCTGCTGGAGTTTGAAGTGCTGCATGTCTCGTGGACGCTAACCGTAGAGCTGCTGTGGTACCTGTGTGTGCCGGTGCTGATAGCCGTGCTGGGGCGCATTTCGTGGCGCACCGCGGTGGGGGCTACCGTGTTGTCTACCGGGTTCATGCTGCTGGTGTGGCACAACTACCTGAACGGCCTATTGCCAACGCATATGCAAGACGTTTTTGGGTACCGCTACCTGTTTCTGTTCAACAGCTTCCCAAGCCAGTTGTGCTTCTTTGTTTTCGGTGGCTACCTGTACTTCAATCAGCCCAAGCTCAAGACCCTAAACCCCCTGCTGCTGATGGCCGCTTGCGTCGCCATATTTTTGGCCAAGCCTTTCTACATCAACTTCAACCCGGTGTTTATCACCGGCATTGGCATTGCCTGCCTGATGCAAGCCGCGCTGAACAGTGCGCCGGTGCACTCCAAGCTGGTGCATTGGCTTTCCGAGATTTCGTTTTCGGTGTATTTGTGCCATTTGGCCATCATCATGCTGGTCATAGACCGGTTTCACATGACAGGTGCGCGGGGTGCCATGGTGGCGCTAGCCCTGACACTGGCCATGTCCTTTGCCACCTATTGGCTGATTGAAAAACCCTCAATCGCCTTGGGGCGCCGACTGACAAGGAAACCTGGGCCGAGTGCGCACCGCAGTGCGCAAAACGCGGTCGTTACGCTGGTTGATGCGAAGCTTGCTGTATTACCTAGTTAAAGCCAAAATTTAGTAGCCAAATCGGCCTTCTAGGCCGTGGATAGTGCGGGAGCAGCTCCTAACTTGATAGCAAGCGCATTCTCAAAGGGGTTCTGCCAATGCCAGCTCGGCCAGCCTCACCGCCCCATCCAAGCTGCGCGCGCCGCCAATGAATAAGTTCAAGTGACAAAACACGCTGTCTTCCACGCCAGTCACCGCCGCTAGCTCTTGGTCGCGCAAACCGGCCCAGGTTTTGGGCAAGTCCAGGCGCGCGGTAAAAGAGCCCGGCTCCACCGGCACGGTTTTGATCTGGTACTGGTCGCCATCCGAATCGGGGTAGATCACAAACATCACCTCGGGCATTTCATCGACCACCACACGCGTCCAGGGCATGCCGCCCTCTTGCAGATGCAACACGCGCCCGCCCAGCAGGCGCGGCGCAGCACGCACGGTGTCTACGGCGCAGATCTGCGCCACCTTTTTGCTGATGGCGTGGTCCAAAAACTTGCGCGTGATGGCGATGGCCTCGCGAAAGCGGGTTTCCTGTAGTTGGGCTTTGGTGTCTTGGGTCAGCCCCACCTCTTCCATCCAATGCGTGTTGAGCTGCGCGATCAGGCTGGAGAGGCCAAAGATGCCGGGCGACACATCGCCCTGGCCGGTGTCCACAATGTCCAAGTACTGCACCAGCGAATGGTCGATGGAGCGCACGATGTCGTCGACGGCCTGTTCGTTGAGGCTCTGGCCGTGGATGCCAGCCCAGGCCTTGACGTAATCAGCGCCATGCGCCGCCCACACCAGTCCAGCGCTGGCGTAGCCCACGCCGGGTTGGGTTTGCTCATCTACTTCCTGTGCGGGGCGTGCGCCCTCAAAGCCGCGCTGATGGTGGTCGAAGCGGCCCGTGGCGGCATCCCAGGTGCCGCCCACATCCACAACCAAGTTGGCGGTGTCAATCAAGGCTTGCTTGCGCGTGCGCACCAGCGTGTGCGATGGAAAAATCCCCATCAAAACGCCGACGCCAAAGACGTCGTCGGCATGGAAGCTGCCACTGTGCGTGGCGATGGTGGTGGTAGGGGCTGTGGTTGCGGTGGTGGTGTCGGTCATGGGTCGATTCTATTGACCCACCATCTGCCGACACAATGGCAGCCCATGCAACATGTTTTAACGTCCTATTTTTGGAGTGGCGATGCCCTGCGCAGCCGCAGCGTGAGCACGGTGGTGCTGACGGGCACTTTGCAGATACCCGCGCCACCAGCGCGGCTGCTGGCCGATTGGGAACGCGAGATGGCAGACCACCTGGGCCTGGAGTGTGGTGATGTAGAGGCACTGCCCCTGGCGCGTGCGCGCATGCGCTGGCCAGACTACGCGCAATGTGTGCAAGCCGTAGCCGAGTGGACACAAGCGCTGGGTTTGCCCGATCTGCTGGGCCAGTGTGATGTGGCGCTGATGGCCTGCCGTAGTGCGCGCTACCACCACGACGGCGCGCAGTACGGCGGTGCCGCCTTCTGCAATTTGTTCCTCAGTGAA
This sequence comes from Burkholderiales bacterium PBB3, assembly GCA_002256115.1. Classification (GTDB taxonomy): domain Bacteria; phylum Pseudomonadota; class Gammaproteobacteria; order Burkholderiales; family Burkholderiaceae_C; genus Allorhodoferax. The sequence continues at coordinate 55,593 of NKIK01000024.1, read as the reverse complement.
GACAAAGGCCAAGACTTGCATTTCCCCGATACCGGGCTGCGCATCCCCTTGGTCCGGGGCACAGCGGTGGTGTTTGATACCGGCCTGGCCCATGCGGTGATTGCGCGCGGCAGCCGTGGTTTTGATGCGGCGGACTTTCCGCCCGACCAAGATTGCAGCCAGGTATTTTTGACCTGGGAGCTACCGATTGAAGACAGCGCCGTGGGCCAGGTATTGGGTATCGCCTATGACACCGACACGCCGACCGCCCGGCTGCTGGATGAAGAGCAGGTCTGGCTGAACGGCGCGCCGACACAGCTGTGCCCGCTCACAGGTATCCGAACGGGCACCCAGCTCGCGCCCCCGCGTTGAATGCGGGGGCGTTGGCGGTAGATGCTCAGTACTTCTGCAACAGGTACTCACTCACCTTGGGCGCATCTTTGGCTAGTAGCGTATCCAGGCGCGAGTTCATCACGTAGATGTCCTGGCCCACCTGCGTTGCCGTGGTGGGAAACGAGAAGGCGGTCTTGCGCGCGGGCTGCAGCGTGGCAGATTTCCAGCCGTCGGTAGACACCAGCTCGGTCACCTGGTCATTGCCCGCGTTTTGCACCACCACCAAATGGGTTGTGTCGCGCATCAGCATGCCGTCGGCCCCCTTCACGGCTTCGGGCAGGTTCACGCGCTGGATGTCGGCGCCGTTGCGGGTGCTGATACGGAAGATCTCGCCGCTGTTGTATTTGTTGACCAGCAGGTAGCCGTCCGGGTGGGCCACGATGCCGTTCAGGTTAAAGCCTTCACCTTTGAACAGATCGCTTTGTGCAAACACACTGGCCTGGCCCTTGGCATCTACCCGGTAGATGACGGGGGAGAAGCTATCGGTGATGTAGACATTGCCTGCAGCGTCCACCGCTAGGTCATTGGCAAAGTGGCCGCCTTCTACCAAGCCGCTCAGGTCGTGGTACGCGCGGCGCTGGCCGGTGGTGGCGTCATACGCGGCCACGGCGGCCAGCTTGTAGGCAGTGGCCGGGCTGCTGCGGGTGGATGCGCCCAGGTCGCCAATGGCCACCCACAGCAGATTGCGTTTGGCGTCTAGCGCCAGGCCCGCACTGGCGACCAGTTGCGCGTCTTGAATAAAGGGTGTGTACACGCCCTGCGGGCTGACTTTGCCAATCGTGCCCTTGTGCACGGAGCTGACAAAGAACACTTTCTGCGCGGGGTGCCAGGCGATGCCCTCAGGGTAGGCCTGCTCAGCCGTGAAGGTGATGCCCTGGGCGGACACGCCATCGGTGGCGTGGGCCTGGCCTGCGCCGAACAGGGGCGCGGCCAACAAAGCAGCCAGTGTCAGGCTGCGAACGAGTTGGGAAGTTTTGAAGTGAGACATACGGAGCTTTCAGGTTTAAAGGTGAGACAGTGATTGACTGGGTGGGTCGGAATGGATTGTGGTTTTTAGCGTCATTGACAACAATCACCTGCAAAGCTAATGTTCTTTGCGTTATTCGCAAACCAATTTAGACAGACAAACCATGCTCGACAACATCCAGGCCTTTCTCGACGTGCACAAGGCCGGCACGTTTTCCGCCGCAGCCAAGCTGCACAACGTGGCGGTGTCTTCGGTGTCGCGGCAAGTGGATGCGCTGGAGCAATCGCTGGGTGTGGCGCTGTTTCAGCGCAGCTCGCGCCGCCTGCTGCTCACTGATGCGGGCGAGCAGTTTTTGCCGCGTGCGCAGCTCATCGTGTCGGAAATGGTGGACGCCAAGGCCGCGCTGCTGGACGCGCAGGCCGAGCCGCGTGGTCTGTTGTCCGTCACTGCGCCGTCGGTCTTTTGGCGCATGCACATCGCGCCGACAGTGGCGTCATTCATGCAGCAGTACCCGCTGATCGAGCTGGACTTGCAGCTCAGCGACCACTGGGTGGACCTAGCCGCGCAGCGGGCGGATGTGGCCATTCGTATCGGCGCATTGCCCGATAGCGACCTGCTGGCCACGCGCCTGGCACCCATGCTGCGTGTGGCCTGCGCCAGCCCCGCGTACCTCCAGGCCCATGGCCGCCCGGCCAAACCCGAAGACCTGTTGCAGCACAGCTGCCTGTGCCTGCCCTCCTCGCCGAGTGGCCTGTGGACTTTTCCGGGGGTGAACCAGGGCAAGCCTCTGGCCGTGCAGGGCCGCTTTCGCAGTGGCGATGTGGACTCGCTGCTGGAGGCCGCCGCGGCCGGGCTGGGCGTGGCGCACCTGGCCAGTTGGCTGGTTTACAAAAAGGTGGCGGCGGGCGAACTGGTCAACCTGTTCCCCGACTCCGTAGCTGCCGCTGCGGCGGCGGCATCCACCAGCCAAGCACCGGCCATCCACGCTGTGCGGCTCAAGGGCCGCTCGCACTCGGCCAAAGCGCAGCTGTTTATCAGCCACCTAAAAGAGGCGTTTGGTTCACTGCCGTATTGGGACCGCTGAATGGCGGTCAGTGCGCCGGATGTCGCTTGGCCAGCCAGCCGTACAACACCATGCCCAGCACCAGACTGGCCGCTGCCGTTTCTAGTGACAGCGCAAAGCCCAGCGCCGCGCTGGCACTGCGCCCCAGCAGCACGGCCACCCAGGGCGGCCCTGCAATCTGGCCCAGACCATAGGTGGCCGTCAGCAAGCCGATGAAGGCCGACGCGCCGTGCGGCCGCACACGGCGCACCTCTTGCATCGCAAACAAGGTGATGGCCGTGAACGGCAAGCCAATCAGCAAACTGCCCAGCGCGAACCCAAGCAGGCTGGGCCACCACACGCCCAGCATGATGCCGGCGGCTTGCAGCGCGTAGCAGCCCATCAGCAGATGACGCCTATCCCAGTGCGCGGGAAAGCGAATCGTGATCAAAGCCCCCGCCGCCACGCCCACGCCAAACAGCGGCCAAAACAAATCCAGCCAGATGGAACCCGGCAACGTCTGCCGCGCGATGACGGGCAAAAAGGTGGCGGTAACGATGTAGCCAAAGCCAGCCAAGCCATACGCCACGGCCAGCAGCGCCATGGCACTGCCGCCGGAAGCGCCCGAAACGCCCGTGGGCGGCGCAGCCTGCGCCACCACGCCCTGCAACTGCGGCCACACCACCGCAGTCAGCACCACTGCCAGCGCAGCCATGGCCGCCCAGCCGGTGGCGGCGCTTACGCCCCCCGCCACCATGGCGGTAGCGGCCAGGCCGCTCACGGCAATGCCCAGCCCCGGCCCGACAAAAATAACGCCACCCAACTGCGGTGCACCCGCCGCCGCCAAGCGCGCCAAGCACCAGCCCGAGGTGTACACAAACACCAGCGCGCTGGCGATGCCCGCCAGAAACCGCCACAGCGGCCACACCGCAGGCCAATGCAGCGCCATGCCCAAGGTCAACATCACCGTGAGCGCCAGCCCCAGGCGCATGGCCGTGGTGTGCACCACGGGCCGCAGCGCGGGAAAACGCGACCACACCCAGGGCTGCAGCGCGCAGGCCATGGCACCCAGCCAGTAGCCCAGGTAGTTGGCAGTGGCCAGCCAGCTCGCGCCGGGCAAATCAACCACGCCGTCGTGCAGCATCATGGGCAGCAGCGGGGTGAACGCAAAGCGGCCTATGCCCATGGCTACCGCAAGAGACAGCATGCCCGCCAGGGCAACAACGAGGGGCTTGGGTGCATTCATGCGCCCCATTGTGCCGGGGCATGCCGGGTGCTGCTGATTCAGAGGCAAATAGGCCACTCAGGCCGTGGATAGTGCGGGAGCAGCTCCTAATTCAATAGCATATGGGGCTAAAGAAAAGATTCTTCAGGACTGAAGCCACTCCAAAGGCAAAGCACGCCCTCAAAAACCACTTCCGCTTTTTGGTTCGCCAGCACACAGACCCGCATGCCTACCAGGCCTAGTCTGGGTACTGCTTCGGTCCAGAGCGATGCGCTTCAACAGGGCGCACGACTCTGAATGATCAAGCTATTTCAAGGAGCCCACCATGAACCACAAACATCTGCTACCCGCAGCGTCACATCGATCCTGGCGTGGGTGGCTCATGCTCCTGGTCGGCTTGCTGCTACTGGGCGGTGCCCTCAAACTGATTTTGGACCGCGACGCGGCCCTAGCCATGGCGCATGAGGGTGATCGCCTGAGCCTGCTGCGCAACGTGCTTGGCAACGACGTTCAAGAAAATCTTCTGGTCACCAATCGCGCACTGCAGGAGGTGATTGACGACCACCTCAGTGTCCCCAGCGCACGCAACGCATCGCCCGAAGTGTCGCGCCGCCTGCATTCATTGGCCGATGCCATGCGTGGCATTCGCTCTGCTGTGGTCATGGATGCCAATGGCATTGTCACTGCGGCCAGCCGTGTGGAATTGACCGGCGAAGACTTCAGCCACCGCGACTACTTCAAGGCGGTGCGAGACAAGCCTGACCGCGCCACGCTGTACCTGTCGGCCCCGTTCAAGTCCATCCAGAATGACATTGTGGTGACCATTGCGCGCATGGTGCCGGGGCCGAAGGGTGAGTTCGGCGGGCTGGTGCTGGCTACGCTGGACCCGGCCTACTTCACCAACATCTTCCGGCCGATTGTGTATGCGCCAGATGTGTGGGCCTCGGTCGACCACAGCGATGGCATCAAGCTGATGAACTTCCCCGAGAAAACCGGTATCAACGGAAAAATTGTGACCCAGGAAAGCTCGTTCTTCAGCCGCCATTTGCGCAGTGGCCAGTCGGACAGCCTGATGACCGGCCAGGTCATCGCCACGGGGGAGCAACGCCTGTTTGCGTTGAGGACGATCCAGCCGGTGGGCCTGTCCATGGACAAGGCGCTGGTGATTGGCATCAGTCGCGATTTGGCCGCCATCAACGCGCCCCTGCAGCATCAGGCCATCACCTTCGCTTTGTTCTATGCGGCGCTGGTACTGCTGAGTGGCTTTGGCGTTTACTGGTTGCAAAGACGGCGCGGCCAAATCGACGCATTGGGTGCCGACATGGTGCGCCAGCGCGAGGTGGCCGATGAGCGGCTGCAAGCGGCCAACCGCCTGGCAGGCATTGGCAATTGGTCCTGGGATTTACAAACCGACACGCACACCTGGTCCGAAGAAATTTTTCATATCTATGGCCGCGATACCGCTGAACCTGCAGCGGCCTACCCCGAGGTGCAACGCTACTTCGCGCCCCCAAGCTGGCTGGCCATGCGCGCTGCAGTCGAGCAGCTTCGTGCAACCGGCCATGCCTTTGTGGTGGATGCTGAAGTGGTGCGCACAGATGGTAGCCAGCGCTGGATCGTGGCGCGGGGCGATGCCACCCGCAATGACCAAGGCGACATTGTCTGCCTGCATGGCACGGTGCAAGATATTTCGGACCGCAAGCGGGTGGAGCTTCAACTGCGCACCAGCGAGCAGTTCAACCGCGCGGTGCTGGATTCGGTGAGCGCCGAGATTGCCGTGCTCGACATTCACGGTGTCATTACCGCAGTGAATGAACCCTGGAGACGCTTTGCATTGGAAAACGGTGCGGCACCCGGCCCATCCACTAAGGGGCCAGGCGCAGGGCCTAGCGTGGACACTGACGTGGGTGCCAATTACCTGCATGTTTGCCAAAGTGCAGAGCGCGACGACACCCACACACGGGCCGCCAGCGTGGGCATTCAAGCGGTGCTGGACGGCCTGCTGCCCAGCTTCAGCCTGGAGTACGCCTGCCATTCACCCACAGAGCAGCGCTGGTTCGTCATGAGCACCACACCGCTGGGCACGGAGCGGCAAGGCGTGGTGATCGCCCACGTCAATATCACAGACCGCAAACGGGCCGAGGCCACGCTCAAGGAGTCCAAAGAGTTGCTGCAGTCCGTGATCGAGACCATGCCGGTTCGGGTGTGCTGGAAGGACCTGGATTCGCGCTACCTGGGCTGTAATTTGCTGTTTGCCCAAGACGCTGGTTATGCATCGCCTGCGGATGTGATTGGCAAAACCGATTTTGAGATGCTGTGGCGTGATCAGGCACCCCAGCAACGGCGCGAGGACCGCGAGATCATGGACTCGGGCTCACCGCGACTCGACATCGAGGCCGCGCAGATGAGCCCCAGCGGAGGCTTGATCTGGCACAACACGTCTACGGTGGCATTGCAAGACGATCAGAAGCAGGTCATTGGCGTGCTGTGCGTTTACTACGACATCACGGAGACCAAGTTTCATCGGCTGGAGTTGGAGCGCCACCGCAGCCACCTGGAGGAACTGGTGGAAAGCCGCACACAGGACCTGGCCAGCGCACGCGATACGGCGGAGGCAGCCAACCGCAGCAAGGCGGATTTTCTGGCCAATATGAGCCACGAAATACGCTCCCCCCTGAACGCCATCTTGGGCCTGGCCTACTTGCTAGAGCAGGCACCGCTGAGCCTGGACGCCCACGCCATGGTGCGCAAGATACGGGCCTCCGGGCGCATGCTGCTGAGCTTGATCAGCGACATCCTGGATGTCTCCAAAATTGAAGCGGGGCAGATGGTGATTGAGCAAGCCGCGTTTCGTTTGGGTGATGTGATTGACAACCTGTCTGTCGCACTGGGGGTGACACTAGCCAACAAGGATCTGGAGTTGATCATTCACCCACCACCCGTTGATGTCGTCATGGTGCAAGGTGATGCCCTGCGCCTGGAGCAGGTGCTGATCAATCTGAGCAGTAACGCCATCAAGTTCACGCCGACGGGCCAGGTCCAGGTGCGTATTGAACTGGTGTCCCGCGTGGGCACGCAGATCGTGCTGCGCTTCAGTGTGCAAGACACGGGCATCGGCATTGCGCCGGAGCTGCAAAGCGCCGTGTTTTCTCCGTTTACCCAGGCCGATAGTTCCACCACGCGCCGTTTTGGCGGCACCGGCTTGGGGCTCACCATTTGCCAGCAATTGGTCACGCTGATGGGGGGTGCGATTGGGCTGACCAGCATCCCCGGCCAGGGCAGTGAATTCTGGTTCACCCTGCCCCTGCTGCAGCTAGACACGGGTGCCACCTCTTCGCCCGACATGCTGGGGGTCAATGCCCTGATCGCGGATGACAGCGACATTGCACTGTCGGCGCTGGGCACCATTGCCCGCGGCCTGGGTTGGCAGGTGAATGCTGTCAGCTCAGGGGAGGCGGCCTTAGAGCATGTGCTAGCGCGCCCCACGGGCAATCTGCCCAATGTGGTGGTGGTGGATTGGAAGATGCCAGGGCTAGACGGCCTATTAACCGCACGGGCTATTCGTGCCCAAGTCCCGCACGACAGGTGCCCCATCGTCATCATGTCTACCGCGTATTCGCTGGCCGATTTGGCCAGCCATCCCGATGCGGACCAGGTGGATGCCATTTTGCAAAAACCGGTAACCGCCTCCAGCTTGTACAACGCGGTGATGACGGCGCAGCGGTCGCGGGCCGCGACGGCAGACCTGCCACAGGCTGTAGTGCAATCGGCCAGCGATGCCCTGCTGGGCGTGCGCGTATTGGTGGTAGACGACAGCGAAATCAACCGCGATGTGGCGCAACGCATTTTGGCGGGCCAGGGTGCGCAGGTGGCGGTAGCCGTGAATGGGCAGGACGCCATTGACTGGCTGCTGGCGCATTCGCAAGAGGTGGACCTGGTGCTGATGGATGTGCAAATGCCCGTGCTGGACGGCATTGCCGCCACGCGCCAGTTGCGCCGCCTGGCGCAGTTTGACGACCTGCCCATCGTGGCCCTGACGGCGGGGGCATTCAAGTCGCAGCAAGACGCGGCCTACGCTGCGGGCATGACCCACTTCATCAGCAAGCCCTTTAATGTGCCGGCCACCGTTGCCATGATTCAGCGCTTGCGACGCCCCTCGGGTGTGCCGCGCCCCGAGGTACTTGTGTCGCCCGGCCCTGTGGCGGCTGACCCAAGCACTGCGAACCCAGGCACCCCAGAGCCCATGCCCGAGCCCATGCCCGAGCCCACGTCCGAGTTCAGCACCATCGACCTTGCGCAGGGCCTGCAGATTTGGTCGGACGCGGCAACCTACCAGGAATACCTGCAGCGCTTTGTGGCGAGCTACCAAGATGCCGTAGCTGTGATGACCCAGAGCCTGCAGCGCGGTGACCGGCCAGCCGCCGCTGCGCTGGCCCACAAGCTCTCGGGCGTGGCCGCCAATATGGCGCTGCCCGACACGCGCCGCCTGGCAGCGGAGGCCGAGCGACTGCTCAGCGGCCCGAACGACCCCACGCTGGTGCTAGCCCTGTTGCACCAAGCCATCCAGCAGGCCACGGCGGCGATTGCACGCTTCAGCCAACACCCGGCAGCCGACGACCCGCAAGCCACGGCCACGCTTGCCGCGCCCGACCCTTCGCAACCAGCCGAGGCATCCATCAAAAACCTGCTGGGTGCGCTGCTGCATGCACTGGACACGGACAACCCGGCCCCAGCCAAAAAGCTGCTGACCGCGCTGCAGGAGCAACTGCCCCTGCAGGCCCTGGAAAGCATTTGGGAGCCTTTGCGTGGCTACGACTTTCGGGGTGCAGAAGCCGCCACGCTGCGGCTGGCCAACGCCCACGGCATCACCCTTCAGGAGTAAGCAATGAGCCTTCAAACCCTTTTAATCGTGGACGACGAGCCCGCCAATCTGGCACTGATGGAAAGCATCTTGGCCGATGGCTACAAGCTGGTATTTGCACGCAATGGCAACGAGACCCTAGCCGCCGTCATCAAGCACAAGCCCGCCCTGGTGTTGCTGGATGTGGGCCTGCCAGACATCGACGGCTACGCGCTGTGCCGACAGATCAAACGCATTGATACGACGGAGAGCGTGCAAGTCATTTTTGTGACGGGCTATGCCGACATGGCCCACGAGACGGCGGGGTTTGAGGCCGGGGGCGTGGACTACATCGTCAAGCCGGTGCTGCCGCAAATTGTGCGGGCCAGGGTCAGCGCGCACCTGGCCATGGTGCGCGCCAGTGTGCTGGAGCAAAGCTACCGCGACGCTATTCTGATGCTGGGCCACGCCGGGCACTACAACGATACCGATACCGGTGCCCACATCTGGCGCATGGCGGCCTACAGCCGCACGCTGGCCTTGGGCTGCGGCTGGGATGCCGATAGCAGCGCACGGCTAGAGCTGGCGGCACCGATGCATGACACCGGCAAGCTGGGCGTACCGCAGGCCATATTGCGCAAGCCTGGCCCGCTGGTGGAGCAAGAGTGGGCCGTGATGAAGACGCACCCCCGCGTAGGGCACGATATTCTGAGCAAAAGCAATGCGCCAGTATTTCAGCTAGCTGCCGAAGTGGCGCTGTACCACCACGAAAAATGGGATGGCAGCGGCTACCCCGGCGCCTTGAAGGGAGAAGAAATTCCTGAGTCCGCCCGCATCGTCGCCTTGGCTGATGTGTTTGACGCCCTGAGCATGCGCCGCCCCTACAAAGAGCCTTGGCCCATAGAGAAAATCACGGACTACATCCAGGCCGGGTCTGGTGGGCACTTTGACCCGAACCTGGTACAAGTCTTCATACGCATCCTGCCTGATCTGCTGGACATTCAAAACCACTGGAATGAGGCCGATGCGCTATCGGTGTGAGCTTACAAACGTCGGCAATCGTCACCGTGGCGGTGTCGCCACGAATCCATACGCAAGAATCCGCCCAGTGGCCACATGGGCTTAGGGAACGCAAAAGAATGTTTGGCATCGCGCGGGCTGCAGATTGAAGCCAAATCGGCCATTCAGCCCGTGGATAGTGCGGGAGCAGCTCCTGATTTAATAGCGAATTAAATGATGAGTGCTAGCCGTACCCCCCGTAGCGGTGGCTTGCATGGGCCACGCTCATTGGGGGTTTTAGCTCAACCGGGGCTCAATCCCATGCAGAGTACTTGGTACACATTTTGTCGAGCTTCTTGCCCTTCTCGCTATCGGCAAATTTGGACAAATTGCCTTTGAAGTCTTCTGGTGTTTCATTCCACAGGCAGGTGCAATACGCCTGGGCTTTGTTCTGACCTTTGATGGGGCTCTTTTCAGCGCCGCCGGTGTACAGGTCGTTCACACGTACCAGGCACTGCTTGTATTGGGCATCGCCCGCAGGCACGGTGTTGTATTCCTCTTGGGCAAAAGCGGGTTGGGCGGCTGCGAAAAGTGCGGCAGTCGCGATGGCGGTCATCAAACGTTTCATGATTAGGTTCCTTGGGGTTAAGTCGTTTCGCTCCCGGCTGCGGAGCGAAAATCAGTATATCGATACGAACCGCGAAAAGCGCGAAATACTGCACAAAAGCGCATGGCGGCTGTGCGCAAAAAACCGCTTGGTGCGCTTAAGATGGCCGCCCTGTGCGCACCCCTGTGCGTACTGCCCACTCTTCAAGCTCGCTTATGTTGATATCCCTGGTCCGTCTGGTCATAGCCGTTTCATTTCTTTCCACTTGGGGGCTGCAGTCAGTGCAGGCACAGGATCTGATCGACCCGGTCAAAGCGGCACAGTCTGCCGACGATCCCAAGACGAAAGCCTTCTACCAAGACCTGCTGGACGTGCACCAGAAACTGGCCAAGGCCAGCGGCCTGAAGTTGCGCCTGCTGATTGCCGAAGACGATGAAGTGAACGCCTTCGCGACCGAACAAGAGGGCGAGCGCTGGGTGGTGCTGAACTGGGGGCTGATTGAAGCCCTGCACGATGACCGCGATGCCATAGCCGCCGTGCTGGCACACGAGTACGCCCACCACGGTAAAGACCACATCAAGCGTAGCCAGTCGTCCAACAGTGTGTTGGGCTTGCTGGGGGCGATTGCCGGGGTTGCCATTAACGCCAAACTAGGAACCTCAGAACTGGGCCACACCATTGGACGCACCGGGGCCAAGGTGTTGTCCAGCTCGTTCTCACGGGATCAGGAGCGCGAAGCCGACATGCAGGGTTTGCAATGGATGATCAGCGCCGGCTACAACCCGCTGGCCGCGGTGCGTTTGCAAAAGAAACTGCTGGAATTGGCCGGCAGTGATGACCAGTTCTCACTATTCAGGTCGCACCCGCCTTCAAAAGACAGGGCCGCTGAACTGGGTGCCGTGATTGAGAAAGACCCCGCTGCCAAACTACTCAGCACCCAGCCCCTGGTGGCGCTGAACCTGCCGCCCGAAGAAGAGGACGACGACGAACCGGCGATGGTCGCATCCAGCGGCACCAAGACGGCCTTGGCCGCGCCCCTTGCGGCTTCACTGGCGCCTATTCAGGGCTTTGGTTTGGCGCGTTATGCCAGCTTTGTGAACACCATAGCCGCAGCCCCAGAATCGGAGTACGACAAGGTGCACGCGCAATTCGGCTTGACCCAAGAGAGCGCCAAGCCGCTGCACGAGGCCTGGACTGCGCGAATGCAACAAGACCCCGGATTGGCCTCGGCCTACGGGCCAGCCTTCTTTGAGGCATCGGTCGGCCCTTTTGCGCAGCATGGGCGCGATGTGGCGGCCTACCAGCGCACGGGAGCACCTGTGGCAGGTGACTCGCCCCTGCCGCAAGCCGATTGGTTGGCACTGCTGGCGGTGCAAAGCAGTTTGAACAAAAAGGGCGGCGACCCGAAGGAAACTGCGGCTGCCTTTGCCCAGGCCACGCAGGCCAAGGGCATCAGCCCCTACGACTTTCAGATTGCCACCCAATGGTGGTTGGCCGTGGCCCGCCAAAAAGCAGCCCAGGGTGATAGCAGCCTGATGCTCAAGGCGGTAGAGGCGATGTAGCGCTTGCAAAGCAAGCAACCGCGCTTGCCGCTTTGCGGGCCACACTGCGCTTAGGTGGGGCATCACACTGACTGCAGTCCCGTTTGCCACACCGGGCCAACAATGGGGCACCGGTCGCTTAACATGCGCGCCCAGAATCCCCTCTCCACCACGTCCTATTTCTGACCCATTTTTGTCTATGTTGAACCCACTATTGCGTCTGGTCTTCGCATGCACCCTGTTCTGGGGTCAGGGGCTGATGGGGGCGCACGCACAGGTTTTTGTGGACCCGGCAAAAGCGGCGCTGTCGGCGGAAGACCCCACTACCCAGGCTTTTTACAAGGCACTGGTGGATGTGCACCAAAAAATGGCCACCGCCAGCGGCTTGCAGATTCGCCTGATCGTTGCAGACGAGGGAGACATCAACGCCTATGCCATCGAAAACAACGGCGAACGCTGCGTGGTGCTGAACTGGGGGCTGATCGAGGCCTTGCAGGATGACCGGGACGCACTAGCCGCTGTGCTGGCACATGAGTACGCCCACCACGGAAAGAACCATCTGCAGCGCGCGCAGTGGTCGGACCGTGCGGCCAGCGTGCTGGGATCCTTGGCAGAAACCGCCGTGAACAGCACATTGGGAACCACAGGATTCGGCGCGTCAGAGGTTGGACGTAGGGTGGGCGATGTAGGGGCCAAAGTGCTGACGCGTAAATTCTCGCGCTACCAGGAGCAGGAGGCTGACCTTCAGGGTGTGCGGTGGATGGTCCAGGCCGGATTCAACCCCCTGGCCGCCGTGCGTTTGCAAACCCGGTACCTGGAACTGGCAGCCGAGGGTGACGACCCCACGCTCTTGCGCTCGCACCCGCCCTCCGAAGAGCGGGAAGCCGCGCTGGACGCCGCGATCCAGGCCGACTCCGAAGCCTCGCTTTTGACCGAGCAACCCACAGTGGCCCTGCGCCTGCCATCCAAAGACGCCCATGGCAAGGGCCTACCCCTGACGACGGCCTGCGGTATCGCACCCAAGGGGTGATATTGGCTGCTCAGGCCGTGGATAGTGCGGAAACAGCTACTAAAATAATAGCAATCTACCCACTTGGAAGATGTCAGTTGGCGGTTACCCCAGCTTGCCACTGGCACGGAACTCGCTAGGATGTCGGGATAAGTTGACCAACTGGTTAGCATTAGCACCCATGATGCCTTCTGATTTGACCCGACCAACCGACCACGCGCCCGCCGATCCGCAGCAGCCCAACAGTCATTTGACCCAGTTGGCCGTGGACGTGCGCAAGGCAAGTGTGGTGTACGCCACCGCAGACACACCGGTGCACGCCCTCTCTGGCGTTGATTTAAGCATCGCCCAGGGTGAATTTGTCTCCCTGATCGGCCCCTCGGGCTGTGGCAAAACCACTTTGGTGCGGGTCATCGCCGATCTGGAAAAAATCAGCGCGGGTACCGTGCTGGTGAATGGCGTCACCCCGCACGATGCGCGCTTGGCACGCGCCTACGGTTATGTGTTTCAGGCCCCGGCGCTGTTCCCATGGCGCACCGTTTTGGCGAATGTGACGCTGCCGCTGCAGATTCAGGGCACGGGCAAGGCAGATGCCAAGCGCATTGCGCTGGAGCACTTGGAGCGCGTGGGCCTGAAGGGTTTTGAGGGCAAGTACCCCTGGCAGCTCTCAGGTGGCATGCAGCAGCGCGTGTCGATTGCGCGGGCGCTGTCGTTTGAGCCCAAGATTTTGATGATGGACGAGCCGTTTGGCGCACTGGACGAGATCACGCGCGACCGGCTCAATGAGCAGTTGCAACAGCTCTGGCAGCGCGAACGCCGCACCGTGGTGTTTGTGACGCATTCGATTGCCGAGGCGGTGTACCTGTCTACCAAGATCGTGGTCATGTCGCCGCGCCCGGGGCGCATCGTCAAAGTGATTGATTCGACGCTGCCCGATGAACGCCATCTGGGTTTGCGGGACACACCCGAATTTGTTGCCCTTGCGCATGAAGTGCGTGAAGCTTTAGCCGATGGCCACCACTAAATCAATTGCACAGCGCGCCGCCCACGACTGGCTGCCCGTAGCGGTGGTGCTGTTGGCAGTGTTGCTGGCCTGGTACATCGCCGCTTGGGCCTTGAATGCACCGGGTGCCATCGAGCGCGTGTTGGATGCCGACGTAGGCTACACATGGCAAGAGCTATTCAGCGCCACGATGAACATGGAGCGCCCGCTGATGCCTGCGCCGCACCAAGTCGCCATGGATTTCTACGAGAGCCTGACCGAGTGGCCGCTGGATTCGCCCCGCAACCTGATTTACCACGTCATCGTCACCGGCCAGTCCACATTGACGGGCTTTGTAATGGGCACCGCGCTGGGCTTGTTTTTGTCGGTCTTGATCGTGCACAGCCGTACGCTGGACAAGGCGCTGCTGCCCTGGATCGTGGCCTCGCAAACCGTGCCGGTGCTAGCGATTGCGCCTATCGTGCTGGTGGTGCTGGGCAGCCTGGGCTTTTCAGGCACCGCGCCCAAGGCTTTTATTGCGATGTATTTGTGCTTCTTCCCGGTCACCGTGGCGATGGTGCAAGGGCTGCGCTCACCGCAAAAAATTGAGACAGAAATGATGCATACCTATGCTGCATCGAAGTGGCAGGCGCTGTGGCTGCTGCGGCTGCCTGCGGCCCTGCCCTTTTTGTTCCCCGCGCTGCGCGTGGGCGTGGCGGCGGGTCTGGTGGGTGCCATGGTGGCCGAATTGCCGACGGGCGCGCAGGCGGGTCTGGGCGCAAAGTTGCTCACTGGGTCGTACTACGGGCAGACCACGCAAATCTGGTCGGCGCTGGTGATGTCGGCCCTACTCGGGCTGGCGCTGACCAGCACGGTGGCGCTGGTGGAGCGCTTGGTCTTGCGCAGCAGGGGCGGCTTATGAACGACGCTGTGGACGTAGCAAGTGGCATGACAAATGGTGTGGCCCCGTGGTTCTGGCCTGCGATGGTGTTGCTGGCTTTGGTCGCTGGCTATAGCGTGTACCGCATGGCAGCAGTGAATGGCAGCCGCTGGGTGGGCATGGCAACTGCGGCGTTGTTTGGTGCCTGGGTTATCGTCTTCTGGGAAATCTTGGTGCGCGCGCTGGATGTGCCGCGTGTGCTGTTGCCCGCGCCCAGTCTCGTCATCGGGTCGATGGCGGACCACGCGCCCAAGCTCTGGGGCGACTTTGTGCAGACCGTGGGCAAGGCGGTGTTGATTGGCTGGGCACTGGGCTGCGCGCTCGGCTTCGTGGTTGCTGTTGCGATTGACCGGCTGCCGTTCTTGCAACGCGGCTTGCTGCCGGTAGCCTCGCTGACCAGCGCGATACCACTGGTGGGCGTGGCGCCGATTGCGGTGATGTGGTTTGGTTTTGAGTGGCCGTCCAAAGCGGCGGTCGTGGTGTTGATGACTTTCTTCCCCATGCTGGTGTCTACGCTCGCGGGGCTGAAGGCCGCAGGCAAGCTGGAGCTGGAGTTGATGTATAGCTACGCTGCCAGCTACCCGCGCACGCTACTCGCATTGCGGTTGCCCGCCGCCCTGCCCTACATCTTTGGCGCGCTGAAAGTGAACGCGACACTGGCCTTGATTGGCGCTATCGTGGCGGAGTTTTTTGGCTCACCCACATCGGGCCTGGGTTTTCGCATCAGCACCGAGGCAGCGCGCATGAACATGCCCCTGGTGTGGGGTGCGATTGTGGTGGCCGCAGCGACTGGCTCCTTGGCCTATGCTTTGCTTGTTGCGCTGGAGCGCCGCGCGGCGTTCTGGCATCCGTCTGTGCGAGATTAGTTTTTATCAACCCCTGAAGGAGCTTCCCATGAATCGTTCTCCCCTTAAAAGCCTGCTGGCAATCGCGCTGGCAGCTGCAAGCCTCGGTGCCAGTGTTGGTGCGGTAGCCGCTGAGAAAGTCACCGTGCAACTGAAGTGGGTGCCGCAAGCCCAGTTCGCTGGCTACTACGTGGCCGCGGCCAAGGGCTATTACAAGGACGCAGGCCTGGACGTGACCATCAAACCCGGTGGCCCCGACATTGCGCCCACGCAGGTGATTGCAGGCAAGCAGGCTGACATCGTGGTGGACTGGATGCCATCGGCACTGGCCGCGCGCGAAGCCGGTGTGCCGCTGGTCAACGTGGCCCAGGTGTTCAACCAATCCGGCCTGATGCTGACCTGCAAGAAGGCTAGCGGCGTGACCACACCCAAGGACTTCAAAGGCAAGACCCTGGGCGTTTGGTACGGCGGCAATGAATACCCCTTCCTGAACTGGATGGCCAAGCTGGGCCTGAAGACCGACTCCGACATCAAGATCTTGAAGCAAGGCTTCAACGTAGACCCGCTGTTGCAGAACCAGGCGGCGTGTATCAGCACCATGATCTACAACGAATACTGGCAAGTGGTGGACGCAGGCGTCAAGGAAAAAGACCTGGTCACTTTCTTCTATGAAAAAGAAGGCGTGGCCTCGTTGGAAGATGGCCTGTATGTGCTCGAAGCGAATCTGAAAGACCCGGCCTTTGTGGCGCGTATGGGCAAGTTCCTGAAAGCCACGCTCAAGGGCTGGAATGAAGCCGTGAAGGACCCTGAAGGCGCTGCCAAGGCCGTGGTGGCAGCCGATACATCGGGCAGCTCTAGCCTGAAGGTGCAAAAGCGCCAGATGGAAAACGTCGCCAAGCTGATTACCAATGCAGGCACGGCCAAGATTGGCTACCTGGAACCCGCTGCGTATGAGCGTACGGTGAAGGTCTTGCTGTCCGGCGGCAGCGATCCGGTCATCAAGAAAGACCCGGGCAAGGCTGCCTACTCGCACGCCATTTGGGATGCTGCGCAGAAGTAAGCCAACGCTTGAACTTTAGATACGACGGTGAATGGAAAAAATCACTGACAGCCACAAGGGCCTCATTCGGCAAACGAATGAGGCCCTGATACTTTCCGCAGCCGAGCGCGTGTTTGCACGTGCCGGTTTTGGCGGTGCCACCATGGCCGCCATTGCAGAGACCAGCGGCCTGCCCAAGGCCAATCTGCATTACTACTTTGGCAGCAAAGAGGTGCTGTACCGCGCGGTGCTAAGCCGTATCTTGAACGACTGGCTGGTGCCCACCCATGGCATTACGGCCCATGCCAACCCGCGCGCGGCGCTGGAGCAATACATCCGCGCCAAGATGGCCCTGTCCGCAGAGCGGCCCGATGGCTCCAAGGTGTTTGCCAACGAGCTGCTACATGGCGCACCGGTCATCAAAGGCCTGCTAGCCACGGACTTGCGCAAGCTGTTATTAGAGAAAGCCGCTGTAGTGCAAGCCTGGATAGACGCGGGCCAGATGGCCGCAGTGGACCCGGTGCATTTGTTCTTCACCATTTGGGCCGCCACCCAGACTTACGCCGATTTTGATGAGCAGATCAAAGCGGTACTGGGTCGCACCGAGCTAACGGCCAAAGACCACGCACGCGCCACAGAGCACGTGGTGGCTTTGATTTTGCGAGGCTGTGGCCTAGGCTGACCCTGGCGGGTCTAGCCCTTGGCGCGCCTCTGTTGCCAGGCCTTGAGTTCGCCGACAAAACCACGGCGGAAGGCGACCACGCACACCACAAAGATCACGCCAATAATGACGTTGATCCAGGAACCCACCTGATCGGCCAGGAAGTTTTGCAAGCCAATGATGGTGAACGCCCCCAGTACCGGCCCGGCAAAGGTGCCCAGGCCGCCCAGCAGGGTCATCAGAATCACTTCGCCCGACAGCGACCAATGCGCGTCGTTCAGGGTCACAAAACCCAGCACCATGGTTTTCATGGAGCCAGCCAGCCCCGCCAAGGCGGTGGACAGCACAAAGGCCAAGAGCTTGTAGCGGTCTACGTCATAGCCCAGCGAGATGGCGCGTGGCTCGTTTTCACGAATCGCCTTGAGCACCTGGCCGTAGGGTGAGTGCACCACGCGAATTACAAACAAAAACACCGCCACAAACACCGCCAGCACCACAAAGTACAGCACCAGATCGTTTTGCAGAGAAATCAGGCCAAACAAATTGCCGCGTGGCACGCCCTGCAGCCCGTCCTCACCGCCGGTGAAAGGCGCTTGCAGAAACACAAAGTAAACCATCTGCGCCATGGCCAGGGTCACCATGGCAAAGTAAATGCCCTGGCGGCGAATAGCAATCAGCCCGATGACCAAGCCCAGCAGTGCCGCCGCGGCCGTGCCCGCCAGCACGCCCAGCTCAGGCGACAAGCCTGCCGACCGTACCAGCCAGCCGGTGGCATAGGCCGCAGCACCAAAATAAGCCGCATGGCCAAAGGACAACAGGCCGGTAAAGCCCATCAACAAATTGAAGGCCATGGCGAAGATGGCATAGCACAGCGCCTTCATCATGAAGATGGGATAGAGGCCGATGAAGGGGGCCGCTACCAACAGGGCCAAGCCCACCCAAAGCGCCAGGTGCGCCAGTCTTTCGGAGCGCATCAAACTTCCTTCCCGAACAATCCCGCAGGACGAATCATCAATACAAACGCCATGATCACAAACACCACGATGCTGGAGGCTTCGGGGTAAAACACTTTGGTCAAGCCTTCGATCAGCCCCAGGCCAATGCCTGTGATGATGGAACCCAATATGGAGCCCATGCCACCGATGACCACGACCGCAAACACCACGATGATGAGGTTGCTGCCCATCAGCGGATTGATTTGAATCACCGGCGCGGCCAGCACCCCTGCCAGGGCAGCAAGACCACACCCCGCACCGTAGGTGAGCATCACCATCATGGGCACATTGATGCCAAAGGCTTGCACCAGACGCGGGTTCTCCGTGCCTGCGCGCAGGTACGCACCCAGGCGCGTACGTTCAATCACAAACCAGGTGCCAAAGCAGACCGTCAACGAGGCCACCACCACCCACGCACGGTAATTCGGCAGCACCATAAAGCCCAGATCGGTAGCGCCCTGCAGCAGCTCAGGCACCGAATACGACTGGCCCGAGACACCAAATTTTTCGCGGAACATGCCCTCGGCAATCAGGGCCAGCCCAAAGGTGAGCAACAGGCCGTAGATAGGATCAATCTTGTAAAGGTGCTTGAGCAGCGTGCGCTCTATGACCACGCCTACAGCCCCCACCAGCAGCGGTGCCAGCACCAGCGCAGCCCAGTAACTCAGGCCAAAGCTATCGGCGGCCACGAAGGCTACATAGGCCCCCATCATGTACAAAGCCCCATGGGCAAAGTTCACGATACCCAGCAAACCAAAAATAACGGCCAGCCCCAGGCTGAGCATGGCGTAGAAAGAGCCATTCACCAGACCCAGCAAAAGCTGTCCCAGAAAGGCCTGAATAGGGATACCGAAGATTTCCATGGGGATTCGTCTGGTGAGTTCTTCAACCGTTGGCAACCACCACAGCACGCGCCGTGGTGGCAGACACTACATAAGGCTTATTTCCAAAGCGCGCACTTGGACTCGGCCTTGGTGGTCCAAGCCGCTTCGCCCTTGAATACTTCAGCCACCTTGTAGTAATCCCAGGGTTCGTTGGATTCTGCGGGTGTCTTCACTTGCATCAGGTACATGTCATGCACCATGCGGCCGTCATCGCGAATGAAGCCGCCCTTGGCAAACATGTCGTTGATTTTGGCCTTCTTCATCTGGGCCATGACCTTGTCGGCATCGTCGGTGCCCGCAGTTTTGACGGCGCTCAAGTAGGTGGATACCGCCGAGTAATCACCGGCCTGCAAGGAAGACGGCATGCGCTTGTTTTTCTCAAAAAACTTGCGGCTCCAAGCGCGCGCATCGGCGTCGCGGTTCCAGTACCAGCTATCCGTCAGGTACATGCCTTGGGTGGCTTTCAGACCCAGGGAGTGGATGTCGTTGATAAACATCAGCAAGCCTGCCAGTTTCATGGTCTTGGTGATGCCAAACTCATTGGCGGCCTTGATAGAGTTGATGGTGTCACCACCTGCATTGGCCAGACCCAAAATTTGCGCTTTGCTGGACTGCGCTTGCAACAAGAAAGAAGAGAAATCACTGGCAGACAGCGGGTGGCGCACCGAGCCCACTACCGTGCCGCCTGCCGCCTTAACGACTGCGGTGGTGTCGTTTTGCAATTGCGATCCAAAGGCATAGTCCGCTGTCAAAAAGTACCAGCTCTTGCCACCGGACTTAACCACTGCGTTGCCCGTGCCTTTGGCCAGGGCGGTGGTGTCATAGGCGTAGTGCACGGTGTAGGGGGAGCATTGCTCGTTGGTCAATGCTGAAGTCGCAGCCCCTACGGACATAAATGGCTTCTTCTTTTCCAGAGCAATCTTGGCCATGGCCAGGCCAGTGCCTGAGCTGGTGCCGCCTACCAGCATGTCCATGCCTTGCGTGTCAAACCACTCGCGCGCCTTGGCAGCGGCAACATCCGGTTTGTTCTGGTGGTCAGCCACCATGAGCTCAATTTTCTTGCCGTTGATCGCGCCGCCCATGTCGGCAATCGCCATACGGATGGCCTCTGCACCTGCGGGGCCGTCGATGTCCGCGTACAAGCCAGACAGATCGGTAATGAAACCGATGCGAATTACATCACCGGATACCTGTGCCTGCGCACTGGCTCCCAACATGCCCAATCCGGCCACACTGAGCGCTGCAAATAGTTTTTTGAGTTTCATGAATGTCTCCTGTTGAAAAAAGCGGGAACGAGAAGGGTTAAACACCTAAGTATTCATGCAGGTTTTGCATGCGGGACGGCAGCTCTGCCTGGGTAAATTCTTGGATCACTGTGCCATGCTCCATGACCAGGAAACGGTCGGCCAGGGGCGCGGCAAACACAAAGTTTTGCTCCACCATGACGATGGTGTAGCCCTGCTTGCGCAGGTCCAGCACCATGGCAGCCAGTTTTTGCACGATCACCGGGGCCAAGCCTTCAGAAATTTCATCCAGCAACAGCAGCTTGGCACCGGTGCGCAAAATACGCGCCACCGCCAGCATTTGCTGCTCACCGCCAGACAGCCGCGTGCCCTGGCTTTGCGCACGCTCGCGCAAATTCGGGAACATGGTGTAAATCTGTTCGACGCTCATGCTGCCTGGGGCCAGTGTGGGCGGCAGCAACAAATTTTCTTCCGCCGAGAGGCTGGAGAAAATACCGCGCTCTTCCGGGCAATAGCCCAGACCCAGGCGGGCGATGTGGTGTGTCGCCATGGCGATGGTCTCGGTACCGCGCACGCGGATAGAGCCCTTGCGGCTCCCAATCAAACCCATGATGGCGCGCATGGTGCTGGTGCGCCCCGCGCCATTGCGGCCCAAGATGGTGAGTACTTCGCCCTCATTCACATGAAAGTTCACGCCGTGCAAGACATGCGATTCGCCATACCAGCCGTGCAGGTCTTTGACTTCGAGAAATGCAGCCATCAGTGCGCCCCCTTGAGTTCGACATTGGCACTGCCCATATAGGCTTCAATGACCGCAGGGTTCTTGGATACCTCTGCGTAGGGACCTTCGGCCAGCGTGGCACCGCGCTGTAACACCGTAATGGTGTCGGCAATGCTGGAGACAACGCTCATGTTGTGTTCCACCATCAATACCGTGCGGCTGGCAGCCACCTTTTTGATGAGCTGGCGGATGCGATCCACGTCTTCCAGCCCCATGCCCTGTGTCGGCTCGTCCAGCAGCATCAGCTTGGGGTCCATGGCCAGTGTGGTGGCAATCTCCAGCGCGCGCTTGCGGCCATAGCTTAATTCAACTGCATCCAGCGCGGCAAACTGCTCCAAATCAACTTCGGCCAGCAGTTGCATGGCGCGCGCATTCAAGCTTTGCAATGCGTCTTCAGATTTCCAGAAATGGAAGGAGCTGCTGAGCTGCCGCTGCAAGGCGACACGTACGTTTTCCAGCACCGTGAGGTGGGGAAACACGGCAGAGATCTGAAACGAGCGGATGACACCCATGCGGGCAATTTGAGCCGGGGCTTGCTGGGTAATGTCCTGCCCATCAAAAAAAATACTTCCGCTGGTGGGTCTCAGGAATTTAGTCAGCAGGTTGAAGCAGGTGGTCTTGCCAGCTCCGTTGGGGCCGATCAGGGCGTGGATGGTTCCGCGTTTTACGCGCAAATCCACCTTGTCAACGGCGACAAAACCCTTGAATTCCTTCGTCAGCTTCTGGGTCTCAAGAATGCAGTCCAGGTCCATATGGTTCCCATGTAAGAAGGCCCATCCTAGGTCATACCTTGCGTTGCAACAATACGAAAGACTACGCGAGGGTTTACCCTAGCGATGCGTTGTGCCAACGCGAAGGGCTACGACACCGATGCGGCCGATATTGGACAGCCCGCCCATACTTGCTAAACTTTGGCGAATTCGCGCCTGTACAACACAGGCGCGCAACCAACCCGGGGAGCGCTATTGGTCAGCCCTGCCGAAGTCAGACTCTTGCTTGTGGACGATATGGAAGAAATGCGCAATATCTTGCGCCGACTTCTGGTCGCCATGGGCTTCACGCAAACCACCATGGCCCGCAATGGCGAGGAGGCCTTAGCCCTGCTCACGTCCCGGCCGTTTGACATCGTTCTATGCGACTGGAATATGCCCAAAATGTCCGGCCGCGTCTTGCTGGAAAAAGTCCGGGCAGACCCCAAAATCTCGCTGCTGCCCTTTGTCATGATCACGGGGGAAAACACCGCATCCCAAGTCAAAAGTGCTATTCAAGGCGGGGTCACCGACTTCATCATCAAGCCCTTTACCGCAGTCTCGTTAGAGCAGCGCATCACCCACGCCTTAGAAAACGCACCCTTGCTCGCGCCGTGGCCAACGTCAGACCCTGGCTAAGGTCTACCCCCTTCCCCCAACACCGCCCGCAATGACGCCTGAACAGAATTCCCCCCGCGCTGATGCGGCACAAGAGGCTTCCATCTCCGAAGCGCTGCGCCAGGCCGAGGCCCGAGAAGCCCAGTTGCGCCGATTGCTGAGTTCTGCCCCGGAGCCCGTGCTGGGCATGAGCACCCAGGGCATGGTGACGGCATGGAACTTTGGTGCCACCAACATTTTGGGCTGGACCTACGAAGAGGCCATAGGGCAGCGTTTGTCGGATCTGATCATTCCGCCCAAGTACCGCGAGGCCCATGAAGCTGGTATGCGGCGCTATGTGGAAACAGGCCATGCCAGGGTCATCAACCGCATGATTGAGATCGAAGCGCAGCACAAAGACGGGCGCATCTTTCCAATAGAACTCTCGATCTGGCAGGTCTCGGACAAACGCGACGAGGGCTTTGGGGCGTATATCCGCGATGTGTCGGAACGCCACCGCAGCCAGGAAGTGCTGAAAGAGTCCGAGGAGCGCTACCGCTCGGTGGTCGAGCACCTGGGTGAAGGCATGTTTGTAGCCCAGGGCAACCGGGTGGTCTTTGCCAACGCGCAGGCCAGCCAGATCATGCGGGTCTCCAACACGGAGCTGCTGGGCTCAGACCCGATTACCTGGATTCACCCCGACGACTTGGGCGAGATACTCAAGCTGCGCCAGGATTTGCAGGATGGGCAAGAAGTACGAGAGCAGTACGAAGTACGCATTGCAGGTTCTGACAGCGAAGTGCGCTGGATCAACATCCGGCCCAAGCAGGTGCTTTGGGGCAAGAGCCGGGCGACGCTGACTTTTTTCTCGGAAGTCACGGACCGCATATCCATGCTGGAAGCCCTGAAGCGTTCTGAAGAGCGCTACCGAGCTGTCATTGAGCATGTGGACTCTGGCATGGTGGTGCTGCAAGGTGCGCATTTGGTGTATGCCAACCGGCGCGCCTCCGAGATCGCGCGCATGGATGCCGAGCAATTGCTCAAAGTCGGCTTTCTGCACAGCGTGCACCCGGATGACCACGCCATCATTTTGGACCGCCGGGCCCGGCGGCTGGCGGGTGAAGATGTGCCCAGCCGCTACGAGGTGCGGTTGTGCTTTGACGATGGCACGACCCGCTGGATCGAGATTGGCGTCTCTGTCGTGCCCTGGGATGGGGAACCGGCCACGATCACCTTCTTCTCCGACGTCACCGCGCGCAAGAACATGACCCATGCGCTGCACCAGTCCGAGGAGCGCTACCGCGCGGTGGTGGAGCACTCGGGTGAGGGCATGGTGGTGGTGCACGAAGGCAAGTTTGTGTTTGTGAACAAGCGCGCGGCAGAGATGGTGCAGATGAGCCAGGAAGATATGTTGCGCGAAGGCTATCTGCACCGCGTACACCCGGACGACCACGCCGTCGTGGATGAAAGGCGGCGCAAGCGCATCGCAGGGGAGTCTGTGCCCGACCGCTATGAAATTCGCCTGCTGCTGCCCGGCAATGTGGTGCGCTGGATAGAAATTGGGGTGAGCATCGTGCCCTGGGATGGCACACAGGCGTCACTCACATTTTTCTCTGACGTGACCGAACGCAAATACGCCGAGGCCGAGCTGCAGCGCACCTCGTCCGAGCGCGAGGCCATTCTGAACACCGCCTTGGTGGGCATTACCCTGTCAGTGGACCGACGCAACCTGTGGGTGAATGAGAAGTTTGCCGAAATGACGGGCTACTCGCGTGAAGATCTGATCGGGCCGGAAGCCCAGGATTTGTATGCTGACCTCCGCGAATGGGAGCGCTGGCGCAAGCAACAAAATGCGGCCTTCAAACAAACCGGGAGTTTTTCCACCGAACGCGAGTTGTGTCGGCGCAACGGTCAACCATTCTGGGTTCAGATGGCGGGACGGTGTGTGCGGGACAATGACCCGAATACCGGAGTTATCTGGACTTTTCTGGATATTTCGGACCGCATCAAGGCCGAGCAGAACACACTGGCTGCACTAGAAAAAGAAAAGGAACTCAACGAGTTGCGATCGCGCTTTGTGTCCATGACCAGCCATGAATTTCGCACGCCCTTAGCCACCATCTTGTCATCTGCCGAGCTGCTGAAATACTATGGCGACCGCCTGCCTGAGAGCGAAAAGATAGACGTCATCCAAACCATCGAAAACAGCGTGCACCGCATGACCCGCATGCTGGACCGGGTGCTGTTGCTGGGCAAGGTAGACGCCCAGATGCTGGAATTTGAGCCCACCACCGTGGACTTGTTGGCGCTGTGCCAAAGCCTGTGGCATGACGCCGTTGGCCAATTCCCCCAGAGCAACTGCGTGGTGGAGGCCAAGCTGCCAGCCGATCTGCCACCGGGCCAATACGATGAAAAACTGCTGCGCCACATCTTCAGCAATCTGCTGTCCAACGCCATCAAGTATTCGCCCAACGGGGGCCAGGTCATTTTTGAAGTGAGGCGCGAAGAGGGCAAAACCGTGTTCACGGTGTCCGATCAAGGCATTGGCATACCGGCCGAAGAGGTATCGCATCTGTTTGAATCATTCCACCGCGCCAGCAATGTGGGCGATATTCAAGGCACAGGTTTGGGCTTGGCGATTGTGAAAAATTCGGTTGAGCTGCACGGTGGTGACATCACGGTACAAAGCAGTGCGGGCCAAGGCACTACCTTTGTAGTCCGACTTTAGAGTGCAAGAGAAGATCTATGGCACGCATTTTGGTCATTGACGACGAAGCGCCACTGCGCTTGAACCTGGTCCGCTTTTTGCGGTTGGAAGGGCACGAGGTGGCTGAGGCCTCGGACGGCGAAGCCGGTTTGATGTCGGTGCGCCACTACCCGCCCGACTTGATTTTTTGTGACCTGATGATGCCGCGCATGAATGGCATGGACTTACTCACTGCGCTGCAGAGCGACGCTGCTTTGCAAAACATCCCCTTCTTCTTTATCTCTGCGAGTGCCGAGCCTGAGCGGCTGGAAGAGGGCCTGAAACTGGGGGCTTCGGGCTACCTGACCAAGCCCTTCAACCTCTCGCAGATCAGCACCATTTTGAACGCCCAATTGGGACGCCACTAAGACTATGCGCGCCACTATCGTTATTGCGGAAGATGAGCAGGACATCCGCACCAATCTAAAGATGCTGCTGACGCTGGAAGGCTTTCAGGTGCATGCCGCTGCTAATGGCCAAGAGGCCCTGCAGTTGGCCACCGAGCACCGCCCCGACATTGTGCTGAGCGATGTGATGATGCCCGTGATGACCGGCCACGAGCTGGTGAAGGCTCTGCGTGCGCAAGCCGCCACGGCCCAGATTCCCGTGGTGTTGCTGACGGCGCGCGCCGACCGCAGCGATGTGCGCGAGGGCATGAACCTGGGGGCAGACGACTACCTGACCAAGCCCTACCAACGCGATGAGCTGCTGACCTGCGTACGCGCACAACTCGACAAGGCCGCAGCACAGCAAGTCACCACGCGCAGAATCGTTGACCAGGCGCACCGCATGAGCCACTACGACCGGGTGACCGACCTGCCCAACCGGGCGCACTTTGCGCTGCTGCTAAAAGAAGCCTTGGCGCAGAGCGCCGCCACCGGCAATGCACTGGTGCTGTGGGCTGTGGGCATCGACAACCTGGCGCAGCTCGCCCATGCCCTGGGTGCGGGCCCCATGGACGCTTGTGTCGCGACACTGGCGCAGCGCCTGCAACAGTGGTCCCAGCAGGGGCCTGCACGACACCAAGGCCATGCCACCCTGGCGCGCACCGGCGCAGACACCTTCGCCATATTGACCAACTCGATGACGCGTGCAGACGACGCCCTGCAAGCCCTGCGCCTGCTGGCCCAGG
Source organism: Burkholderiales bacterium PBB3 (assembly GCA_002256115.1). Taxonomy (GTDB): domain Bacteria; phylum Pseudomonadota; class Gammaproteobacteria; order Burkholderiales; family Burkholderiaceae_C; genus Allorhodoferax. Next base: position 29,396 of record NKIK01000024.1, on the reverse strand, counting down.
AGTTGTTGCAAAGCATGGCACAACCCGTGCGCGCTGAGAGCAGTGAGCATTTCCCCACGCTGTCGATTGCGATTTGCACCCATTTACCCACAGGAGAGGCACCCGAGTCTGCGCTGGTGCGTCTGGATTTGGCCCTGGCCTCGGCGCGCGCACAAGTGGCACAGCGCATCGTGGTGCAAGACGCCAGCACGCTGCCGGACTACTCCGCGGCCTTTCGTTTGCACAACGACTTGCACCGCGCGGTAGACCGAGGCGAACTGCGCGCTTATTTTCAGCCCCAGGTGGGCGCGGCGGACGGCCAGGTCAAAGGCTTTGAAGCGCTGATGCGCTGGCAGCATGCCGATTTGGGCTTGGTATCACCCGTGCAATTCATCCCCATTGCGGAAGACAACGGACAGATCGTGGGTATGGGTGCCTGGATGCTGATGCATGCCTGCCAGCAGGCTGCTGTGTGGAATGCGCAGCGCGCGCCCGGCACTGCACCGCTGCGTATGGCGGTGAATGTGTCGCTGCGCCAGTTTGGTGACCCCGATCTGGAAAACCATGTGCGCCTTGCCTTGGACACATCCCAACTGGCCCCCGAGCTGCTGGAAATTGAAATCACCGAAGGCACGGCGATGCTGGACATGCAGCACACCCTGGCCGTGCTTAAGAAATTCAAAGCCATGGGGCTTAAATTGGCCATTGATGACTTTGGCACTGGCTACTCCAGCCTGGCCTACCTGAAGCGCTTTCCACTCGATGTCTTGAAGATCGACCAGTCGTTTGTTCGGCATATTTGCTCCGACCCGGATGACCAGGCCATTGCGCGGGCCATCGTGTCCCTGGCGCACAGCCTGGACTTGAGCATCATTGCTGAGGGGGTTGAAACCCAAGCGCAGCACACCCTATTGCAAGACATGGGCTGCGAAGAGGTGCAGGGCTATTTGCATGCCAAGCCCATGCCCGCCCAAGACGTACCCCCATGGCTAGCCGCGCGCGACTAACTTCACCACACCAAACTGCATGACCGACTCCTATCTCAACTTTGCCAATTCCGCCCTGGGCAGCAAGCTGGCCGACGCCTTGGGCCTGCCCAAGCCGATCACGCTAGAGCGCTACGCCGCCGGTCAACCGGTGATTCAAGGCAGCGTGCTGCTAGGCGGTGGCGGGGAGCCGCAGTTGCTATCCGCACTGGCCACCACATTCCAATCCATGGGCGTACAAACGCTGGCCCATGCACAACTAACACAGTGGATGCCCTTGGCCAACCAGGCTGGGCTGATGACCGGGCGCTGGGGTGCGGATGGCAAGCCGGGTGAAAGGATCAAGGCCCTGGTGTTTGACGCCACAGGGCTCACCGACAGCAGCCAATCGGATGCGCTGTACCAGTTCTTCCATGATGCCGCCCGCTCGGTCTTGCCGTGTGGCCGCGTTGTCATTCTGGGCCGCCCGCCTGAGGGCTGTACGACCGCACGCCAAGCCACGGTCCAGCGTGCCCTGGAAGGCCTGAGCCGTTCGCTGGCCAAGGAGCTGAAGAAGGCGATTGCTGTTCAGTTGGTCTATGTGGCAGTTGGTGCCGAGGCTCAGATCGAATCCACTTTGCGGTTTCTGCTGTCACCGCGCAGCGCCTACGTGTCGGGCCAGGTCATTCGCATTGGTACACCCGTGGGGCACTCGGTAATACCTGCCGACTGGAACCTGTCGCTGGCTGGCAAAAAGGTACTGGTCACTGGCGCGTCACGCGGCATTGGGGCGTCTATTGCTGAAGTCATGGTGCGTGAAGGTGCCACCGTTATTTGCCTCGATGTGCCGCAGGCGCAAGCAGGGCTGGACGAGATCGCCACCCGCTTGGGTGCCACGGCATTGGCGCTGGATATTGGTGCCCCTGATGCCCCACAAAAGCTGGTAGATGCAGCACTGGCCCAAGGCGGCTGGGATGTAGTGGTGCACAACGCGGGCATCACCCGCGACAAAACCATTGCCAATATGAAGCCAGATTTTTGGCAGCTGGTGGTGAATGTGAACCTGTCGACCCAGGAGCGCATTAACGATGCGCTGGTGGAGTCGGGTGCGCTAAAAAAGGGGGGCCGCATTGTGTGCGTGTCGTCCATCTCCGGCATTGCTGGCAACCTGGGGCAGACCAATTACGCACTGTCCAAAGCGGGGGTGGTGGGCATGGTGCAAAGCACGGCACCTATTTTTGCCAAGCAGGGCATCACCATCAATGCGGTAGCTCCCGGCTTCATCGAAACCCAGATGACCGCCGCCGTGCCCTTTGCGATTCGCGAAGCGGGCCGCCGCATGAACTCCATGAGCCAGGGTGGCCTGCCGGTGGATGTGGCCGAGGCGATTGCCTGGTTTGCCAGCCCCGCCTCCTGTGGCCTGACCGGCAATGTGGTGCGGGTGTGCGGCCAAAGCCTGATTGGCGCGTAGCATTCAAAAGCCCCCCCGACATGAAACCTATTGAAATCACCAGCACCCCCAACCCCGTGGGGGTTGCACTGGGCGCGCTCATGTCCAGCACCAAGCGCCCTGGCACCGTCAAAGCGCTACCAAAAGTCTTATATGTGCGCCCCAGCGTCGTGCTGGATGCCGAACACATCGCCGCCTACGCCCAAGTCTGCGGCTTGCAGACTGCGCACGGCGTACCGGTGATCTACCCGCAGCTACTGACTTTCCCGCTGGCGATGGCGTTTTTTGGCTCTGAGCACTGCCCATGGCCCGCCCTGGGCACGGTGCACTTGGCCAACCGCATCCACCAACACCAGCGTTTACAAGCCGGTGACGACCTGCGCGTGGAGATGCGCACGGGCGAACTGATGGCGCATGAAAAAGGCCAGGTCTTCCATCTGGAGATGTCCATTCTGCGCGACGATGTGTTGGTGTGGGAGGCCACGCAAACCTTGTTGCGCCTGGGCGTTAAAAACCCGAGTGGCAAGCCCTTTGTGAGCAGCTTGGCGACCGATGCGCCGCTGTCGCACCAAACCGACTTTGCTGCACCCGCAGACATGGGCCGCCGCTATGCCAAAGTCTCGGGTGATTTCAACCCCATCCATTTGACGGCGGCATCGGCCAAACTGTTTGGTTTTCGCCAAGCTATTGCCCACGGTCTGTGGACCACGGCACGCGCCTTGGCCCCCCTGGTTCCCGATGCGCCATTGGCGCAGGCCGAACTGGATGTGGAATTCAAAACGCCTTTGTTTTTGCCTGCCACCGCGTCGCTGTGGAGCATGCGTAAAACCCAGGGCACGCCATTTGAGGTGCGCAACGCCAAGGGAGACAAACCCCATGTGCGTGGCCGCCTACGCTACCAGGCCGCCTGAAGCGCCCACCCACTCCCCTCCTTTTCTATTTGATTTTTGCAGGACCTGCCATGACCACCTCTATCCGCCGCGTTGCCATTCTTGGCGGCAACCGCATTCCGTTTGCCCGCTCCAACACGGTGTACGCCACCGCCACCAACCAAGACATGTTCACGGCCACGCTGCAGGGCCTGGTGGATCGATTCAATTTGCATGGTGAACGCTTGGGCGATGTGGTGGGCGGCGCGGTAATGAAGCATGCGCGCGATTTCAACCTGGTGCGTGAGTGCGTGCTCTCCACCACGCTGGCGCACGAAACTCCAGCTTTCGATTTGCAGCAAGCCTGCGGCACGGGCCTGGAGGCCGCCATGCTGGTGGCCAACAAAATTGCGCTGGGCCATATCGAATGCGGCATTGCTGGCGGCGTAGACACCACCTCCGATGCCCCTATTGCCGTGAACGAAAAGATGCGCAAGATTTTGCTGGAGGTGAGTCGTGCCAAGTCGGCAACCCAGCGCCTCAGTGCGCTGAGCAGACTGCGCCCCGCCATGCTGGTGCAGCCCGCACTGCCGCGCAATGGCGAGCCGCGCACCGGATTGTCCATGGGCGAGCATGCCGAGCTGATGGCGCAGGAGTGGAGCATTAGCCGCGAAGACCAGGATGCGCTGGCGCTCAAGAGCCACGTCAACTTGGCCAAGGCCTATGAGGCTGGTTTCTTCAACGACCTGATGACGCCATTCAAAGGCGTGGGCAAAGACAACAACTTGCGCGCCGACCTGACGATTGAAAAACTGCGCGGCCTGAAGCCTGTATTCGACAAGAAAGTGGCACCCGAAAAAGGCACGCTCACCGCAGGCAACTCCACGCCGCTGACCGATGGCGCATCGGCCGTGCTGCTGGCCAGCGAAGCCTGGGCCAAGGCGCACAAGCTGCCCGTGCTGGCTTACCTGACTTTCAGCGAAGTGGCAGCAGTGGACTTCTTTGACAAAAAAGAAGGCCTGCTGATGGCCCCCGCCTACGCCGTGCCGCGCATGCTGGCCCGCGCGGGCCTGACGCTGCAAGACTTTGACTACTACGAGATCCATGAAGCCTTTGCCGCCCAAGTGCTGTGCACACTCAAAGCCTGGGAGGACAAAAAATTCTGCAAAGAGAAGCTGGGCTTGGACAAACCGCTGGGCAAGATCGACCGCAAAAAACTCAATATCCACGGTAGCTCGTTGGCGGCAGGCCACCCGTTTGCCGCTACGGGCGGGCGCATTGTGGCCACATTGGCCAAGATGCTGGCGCACAAGGGCTCGGGTCGCGGGTTGATCTCTATTTGTGCTGCTGGTGGGCAGGGCGTTGTGGCGATTGTGGAGCGCTAGGCTGATTGACTCCACGCCTCTTCACGGCGGGTTTTTCGGTATTTGCAAAATCGCAGCGAGGGCTGGTTTGGCGGTGCCGTCTCGATTCCACAGCAAGGGGTAATTGGTTCTACCCGGCACGGGGTAGTCGTTCTTCCAATTCATGCCATCGTGGATTCCCCAGAACGTAACGCGGTCAATCTTGTCGCGTTTGCGGTAGAGGATTTCAAAAATCTCCTGGTAGCGCCGGGTTAGTGCCGTTTGGATATCGGCAGGCAAACCGTGCGGGTACGGGTCCAGGTAGGTTTTGAACTCTTCTTCTTGAAATTGCGGGTGGCTCATGACGCTGCCGATAATCTGGCCTTCGCGCGTGAGGGGTAGCACGTCGATGTCCAGCTCCGTAATCATCACTTTCACACCCAGGGCCGCGTAGGCGTCAATCGCGGCTTCTATGTGCTCTTTCTTGGGATAGTTCAAACCCCAATGGCCTTGCATGCCAATGCCATCGATGCGAATGCCAGCGGCCTGCAGCTTTTTCACCATGCGCACAATGCCATCGCGCTTGGCCGGACGCCAGGCGTTGAAGTCGTTGTAATACAGCTCCGCATCGGGGGCGTATTGCTGCGCAAACTTGAAGGCCTCCCTCACCAGCCTGTCGCCATCCCCCACGCTTTTTACCCAGGTCGTGGGGCGGTAATTGCCGTCGTCACCGATGACTTCGTTCACAACATCCCAAGCGTGCAGCTTGCCCTTGTAGCGCCCTGCCACCGATTCAATAAATTGCCGCATGCGTTCAATTTGTTGCTCTGGCGTGTTGGGCTGGCCCAGCGTGTTTTTAAAGAACCAATCCGGCGTTTGGTTGTGCCACACCAGCGTGTGGCCGACCATTCGCATCTTGTACTTCTCGCCCAGCGCAACAAAGTCATCCGCGGATTGAAAGTTGTAAACACCGGGCTGGGGATTGATGCGCTCGGCCTTCATCACGTTTTCTGGCGTGATGGTGTTGAAGTGCTTGCCCAGCAGCGGCAGCCACCGCGTGTCTTGCCCGGATGAAATTTCCTGATTGAGGGCCACGCCTACCTGGAAGGCATGTCGGTAGGCATGCTTCAGACTGCCGGCATCGTCGGCAAAGGCGAGCGACACAGGCAGCACAGTGAGCCACAGGGCTGCGACGAGTTCTGAGAGGAATGTTTTCATGGTGGCTTGGCGTAAGGGGGGGCAATATCGCAACCGGAGTATGCCCGCCACGGCACGCCAGCGCCCGCCGCCATTTATGATGGCTGCCCTGCTTGATAACTACGAGCCCGCCATGATCCGGATCACCGAACTCAAACTCCCGCTGTCGGCCCTGCCGGTAGAAACCCGCCGCGCTGCCGATGCACCATCGGAAACCGACGCCGACCGCGGCCCAGTCGCCCACCCGATTGACGCCCTAAAGCGCCTGTGCGCGCAGGCGCTGGGTATCGAAACCACCGCCATTGCAGCGCTGCACGTCTTCAAACGCAGCTTTGACGCGCGCAAGGCAGATTTGCTGGCGGTGTATATCGCCGACATCACGCTGGCAGATCCAACAACGGAAGCCGCCTTGCTGGCCCAGTTTCCCAACCACCCGCACATCGGCCCCACGCCCGACATGGCTTACCGCCAGGTCGCGCAAGCACCGGCAGATTTGCAGGACCGCCCCGTCGTGGTGGGCTTTGGCCCCTGCGGCATGTTTGCGGCGCTGGTGCTGGCGCAAATGGGCTTCAAACCTATCGTGCTGGAGCGCGGCAAGCCGGTGCGCCAGCGGACCAAAGACACCTGGGGCCTGTGGCGCAAAAACGCGCTCAACCCCGAGAGCAATGTTCAGTTTGGCGAGGGTGGCGCGGGTACGTTTTCAGACGGCAAGCTCTACAGTCAGATCAAAGACCCACGCTTTTTGGGCCGCAAGGTGATGGATGAGTTTGTGCAAGCCGGTGCGCCGCCTGAGATTTTGTACGAGGCCCATCCGCACATCGGCACCTTCAAGCTGGTGAAGGTGGTGGAAAGCATTCGCGAACAGATCATTGCGCTGGGAGGTGAGGTGCGGTTTGAGCAGCGCGTGTCTGATGTGCTATTCGATTCGAAATCTGAACCGCTATTAAATCAGGAGCTACTCCCGCACTGTCTATGCGGCCTAGAGGTCGAAAACCTTCAAAATGGCAGCCACTACACCCTACCCACCCGCCATGCTGTGATGGCCCTGGGCCACAGCTCGCGCGATACCTTTGCCATGCTGCATGAGCGCGGTGTGGACATGCAGGCCAAGTCGTTCTCGGTCGGGTTTCGCATTGAGCACCCGCAGGGCGTAATTGACCGCGCACGCTGGGGCCGGCATGCCGGACACCCGCTGCTGGGCGCTGCGGACTACAAGCTGGTGCACCACGCCCAGAACGGCCGTGCGGTCTACAGCTTTTGCATGTGCCCCGGCGGCACCGTGGTGGCTGCCACCAGCGAGCCAGGCCGAGTAGTGACCAATGGCATGAGCCAGTATTCGCGCAACGAGCGCAATGCCAACGCCGGCATGGTGGTCGGCATCGACCCGCCCGACTACCCGCATGACGAAGCCGCCTTTGTGCACGCCTTTGGCGAGGTGCAAGGCAAACGCTACGCCGCCGAAGCCGCAGTGCTCAAGGCAAGCGACCCGCAGGCCGCCCACCCGATGTCCGGCATTGCCTTCCAGCGCCAATTGGAATCCGGGGCCTACACATTGGGCGGTAGTACTTACGAAGCACCGGGCCAATTGGTCGGAGATTTCATTGCGGCGCGGCCGTCCACGGAGCTGGGCAGCGTCACCCCTTCGTACAAACCCGGCGTAAAACTGGGGGACCTGGCACCCAGCCTGCCCGGCTACGCCATTGCAGCGCTGCGTGAGGCCTTGCCCGCGTTTGCCAAAAAGATCAAGGGGTTTGATATGGCCGATGCGGTGTTGACCGGTGTGGAAACCCGTACGTCATCGCCACTCAAAATCCCGCGCGGAGTCGACCTGCAAAGCACCAATGTGCGGGGCCTGTACCCGGCGGGTGAAGGGGCTTCTTATGCGGGCGGTATTTTGTCGGCGGGGGTGGATGGGATCAAGGTGGCGGAGGCGATTGCGCTGGACATGATGAGCAAAGTCTCCGGCTAGTGCGGCTGCGAGGCTGGGCAAGCGAAATTGCTCGTGTCACCCGGCCTTCGGCCTCCTTCTTTACCTCGCCATTTCGCTTGCCCAGCCTCTTCACCTCCGGCCCGAAGCCTGCGGCTAAGACAGCACTTGCAGCGTCTTGATGGTTTTACCCTCGCCCTTTTCGCCCATACCCGAGCCACTGGTGCGGGTCTCTTTGCGCAAGGCCACCAGGCGGTCACCCACCACGGTGTAGACCCAATCTTCATCGTTTTTGGCATCAAAGCTCACGACCAGGAAGGCCCGCGCTGCAATGGCCACGCTGCTGCGGCTTGCCAGCGGCGTGCCGTCTTCAGCAATCCAGATATCGAGCACGCCTTCGTAGTTTTTCATGTACTTGCGCTCCTTCTCGGTCAACTTGTCGATGGGCATGTCAAACCGCAGCACGCGCGCAGGGCGACCGTTGTAGGCCTCCGGCTTCTCACTCTTAAAAACTGCTTTCTCCACGCTGCGCGACAGCACGCTCGCTGCCGATAGCATGGGCCGCAAGGACGACGAATTCACTTCGCTCAGCGCCGACAGCGTGGGCGTCTTGGCCTTGGCATCGCGCTCCTTGTTGCGCTCCTCCGCTTCCAGCTTGGCCAACATGTCTTTGCTGTACAGCACCGACAGGCCCCGTGCGCCCTCCTCCACCGTCACGCTGGCAGCGCCTTGGGTTTCATCCGTTTCTTTGCTATCGCCCTGGCGGTTCCAGGTCTTGGCATCCACCTGCGCCTTGAGTGGCGACTGGCCTTGCAAACGTGCCAATGCAGACTTCAGATCGCTCACGCCATCGGCATGGGCTTGGGTTCCGAGAAGGATTACTGAGACCAACAGCGCGGTCTTGGCCCAGAGGCAAACTTTCAACATGACTATTCCTTATGCAAACGAAGGGAAGTAACCCATGCCTAACGTGGCTCAGGCCGCTCTGTTGACGGTAGCGGCGGCGGGCACATGCGTGGCACCCCATAAGCCCAGCAAACACAAAACAATGCCGCCGGTGGATACAACAGTCGGACGCCAGCCCTCCAGCACCGCCGATACGACCAACGCGATGGCTGGGATCACCATGCCCATCAGCGCGGCACGCCCCGGCCCCTGGCGCTGGGCCAGCTTGAAATACAGAATGAACGCGACCACCGAGCCCATGGCGCTGAGGTAAAGCAGCGAGAGCCAGTAGCTGGGACGCGGATCCAAATGGAACGGCACCTGCATCACCGTGGCGATGATGGCCAGCGTGGCGGCGCCATAGCCCATGCTCCAGGCCAAGAGCGGTATCAACGCCATGCCACCCCGGGTCAGGCGCAGTGTCAGCATATTGCCGATGGACGCAAAGGTCACCGCCATCAGCGCCAGGCCCACGCCCATCAGTACGCCCGGTGCCGCTGTGGCAGTGGCAATGTCGGGCCAGAAAATCAGCGCCACGCCCAACACTCCGAGCGAGCCAAAACCGACGAAGCGCCGCGTCATCGGCTGGCCAAAACACAGCGCACCGCCAATGGCATTCGTAAAAATCATCAGCGAGAACAAGACCGCCACCAGGCCGGAGGCGATATGGCGTTCGGCCTCATACGTGCCCAAATAGTTGAGCCCGTATTGAATGGCCCCGGTGAACGCGAGCCACAAGTGCAGTTGCGGCGGCACAGCAATGGTCTCGCGCCGCCAAAGCGCAATGCCAAACAGCAGCACGCTGGCCAGGCCAAAGCGCATCGCAATGGAATGCAGGGCAGAAACATCGCCCAACTGGTAAAGGATGGCGTGCCACGTAGTGGCCCAAATGAGCGTGGGGGCCCAGAACAAAAAGCGGTCAGACATGCGGGGGAGTTTAGGCGGTGTACGATGCCACGCTATGAAGATCGACCCCGCCGTAGTGAAGATTTTTGCCGAGAACGTCCGCGCTGAAATTATTCAGCGCCCGGCGGGTTTGAACCTGGATGCGGCCATCGTGCAAAAGATTGCGGGCCGGGTCAAAGTGTTCAACGGCATGACCACGGATTGCCTGATGAGCACGCTGGCCATGGCCGAGCACCAGCCCCACAGAGCGGGCGATATTGTCTTCAACGAAGGCGACATCGGCAGCTCTTTCCACATTCTGATCTCGGGCGAAGTGGTGGTGGAGAAGACGAAGAACGGCACTGTGGTGACGCTGGCCAAGCTGGTTGCGGGCGAGTGCTTTGGTGAAATGGCATTGGTAGGCGGCCACTTGCGCAGTGCTACCGTGCGCGCCCTGCGCGACTCCGTGACAATGCGCTTTGACCGCGAGCGGGTCGATGCCTACCCGGACAGCGCCCACATCATTTATCGCAATATCGCCAGAGTTTTGTCGGCCCGGCTGGATGTGTCCAGCGAGATGCTGGCGGACTTGGTGGTGCGCACGGGCGACACCGGACACACGCCGCTGTAACCCCGCGTTAGGAGCTGGGGCCGCCGAGCGCTCTGCTCCGTGTCCCCCGTCCGCTACGCGGGCTCCTCCTTTTACCTGCGCAGAACACTCGGCGGCCCCAGCTCCTAAAGCCCCGGTTCCGCGCTCATCGCAACCGACTTAGTTTGTGCTGTTTTGCAGCGCCGCAATGCGCTCTTCAATCGGCGGGTGGGTTGAGAACAACTGACCAATACCACCGGCAATACCCATGGCCGCCATGCTCTTGGGCAACTCACCTGGCACCATGCCGCCCAAACGCGCCAGCGCATTCATCATGGGCTGCTTGCGGCCCATCAATTGGGCGGCACCGGCATCCGCGCGGAACTCGCGCTGGCGGCTGAACCAAGCCACGATGATGGCGGCCACAAAGCCGAGCACGATGTCAAGCACGATGGTGGTGACGTAGTAGCCAATTCCGGGGCCGGAGCGCTCGGAGTTTTTGTTCAGGAAGCTGTCGATAGCGTAGCCAATGACGCGGCTCAGGAACACCACAAAGGTGTTCATCACGCCCTGGATCAGCGTCATGGTCACCATATCGCCATTGGCGATGTGGGCGACCTCGTGGCCAATCACGGCTTCGACTTCTTCCCGTGTCATACCTTGCAGCAGGCCCGTGCTCACGGCCACCAGGGCCGAGTTTTTGAAGGCACCGGTGGCGAACGCATTGGGCGCGCCTTCAAAAATACCGACTTCGGGCATACCGATCTGAGCCTTGTCGGCAAACTTGCGCACGGTGTCCACAATCCAAGCTTCATCCGCATTGGCGGGCTGATCGATAACGCGCACGCCCGACGACCACTTGGCCACGGGCTTGCTGATTAGCAGGGAGATGATGGCACCGCCAAAACCCATGATCAGGGAGAAGACCATCAGGGTGCCGATGTTCATGCCATTGGCACCGATAAAGCGGTTGGCACCGGTCAGGCTGACCACAATGCCCAAAACCACCATCACGGCCAGGTTGGTCATTACAAATAAAAGTATGCGTTTCATAGTTTCCTCAGAGAAATGCCTGCTACTGCAGACCGATGCGCCAATGGTAAGGTCGATTCGACCGTTTTCAAGGCGAATGCTCCGCAAAAGACCCAGCTAAGCTGGGGCCTTGGTGGCCTGGGTCACGGGCGCTTTGGGAGGGCGAAAAACGCTGGCGTCGCTGTAAAAACCGGGCTCAGCATTGCCCGGCCACCAGCCAGGCACGCCCAACACCGGCAAATGGGCGAACGGCTTGGTAGCCAGTCTTTCGGCACTCACGTCGGCAGCCACCCAGGCATCCAGCTCCGCTACTGATTTAATAGCTGCTCCCGCACGAAATACGTGGGCTGTGATCGGTTTTCGTGGGTAAACCAGCTTTTCCAGCAGGGCGTGGCCAAACAAGACCAGTTGCACGTCGGCCCAAGCCGGGCGCAGTGGGCCAAACAGCGTCGCCCAGTCTTTGCTGGCCAAAGCTTCCCACACCGCATCCGGCCCAACAAAGAAGGCAGCGTTCTCATCAAACACCGTGAGCGCATCACGCGCGGAACCACGCACAGGCTGAATCCCCGATTCGGCAATCTGCGCCGCCTGTAGAGCGTTTAGCCTCTTTTTGGTCTGGGGGAATTGCATCCAACACAGGCCATTAAAGAAGTCGTGCAGGCCATCGCGTGTGGGTACGCGGCCTGTGTCAAAAATAAACTGCTCGTAGGCTGTGCCCGCAGGCAATGCGGATTGGGGGACGAACTGCACCGGCGCCCCGGCTGCCGAGTTCAGCGCATTGGCTACTGCCTTGCCCCGCTCCACCTCAAGTGCGGCGCTCTGCCCAACGGCGCGCCAGGGCTCCAGCCAAGGCGCCGCCCAGTCAATCGTCTCTAGACCATGCGCCACTGCAGTGCTTCGCCCGCGGCCATAGGTTTCAGGGACGTTTCGCCAAACGCAAAACTCTCGGGCGGCGTCCAGCTTTCGCGCTTGAGGGTGATGGTGCCGGTGTTGCGCGGTTGGCCATAGAAGTCGGCACCGTGGAAACTGGCAAAGCCTTCCAGCTTGTCCAACGCGCCGACGGTGTCAAAGGCTTGCGCATACAACTCCATGGCAGCGTGGGCGGTGTAGCAACCCGCGCAGCCGGAGGCGTGTTCTTTCAGGTGTGCCGGGTGCGGCGCGCTGTCGGTGCCAAGGAAGAACTTGTTTGACCCGCCTGTGGCGGCCTGCACCAGCGCCAGCCGGTGGGTTTCGCGTTTCAAAACCGGCAGGCAGTAGTAGTGCGGGCGGATGCCGCCGGTAAAGATGGCGTTGCGGTTGTAGAGCAGGTGGTGGGCGGTGATGCTGGCTGCGGTGAAGCGGTCGCTGTCGGCCACGTACTGCGCAGCTTCTTTGGTGGTGATGTGCTCGAAGACGATCTTCAGTTCAGGGAAATCTTTGCGCAAAGGAATCAGCTGGGTGTCGATGAACACGGCTTCGCGGTCGAATAGGTCGATGTCGCTGCTGGTCACCTCGCCGTGCACCAGGAGCAGCAAGCCCGCTTTTTGCATGGCCTCCAGTGTCTTGTAGGTCTTGCGCAGGTCGGTCACGCCGGCATCGCTGTTGGTGGTGGCGCCTGCGGGGTAGAGCTTGGCGGCGACCACACCGGCATCCTTGGCGCGCACGATTTCGTCGGCAGGCAGGTTGTCGGTCAGGTACAACGTCATCAGCGGCTCGAAGCTCATGCCCGCGGGCACCGCAGCCTGGATGCGCGCCTTGTAGGCCAGGGCCTGCTCTGCGGTGGTCACGGGCGGCTTCAGGTTGGGCATGATGATCGCGCGGCCGAACTGGGCGGCGGTGTGCGGCACTACGGTGTGCAGCGCCGCGCCGTCGCGCACATGCAGGTGCCAGTCGTCGGGGCGGGTGATGGTCAGAGATGGGGTCGGGGATGTAGTCATGTTCAGGCTGGGTTAGGTCGGTGTGGCAAGTCGCCTGGAGGGCGTGGCGTGCTTACTTGGCTTCTGTTGCGGGGTTGGCTTGGGCCAGCAGGTACTCCCACAGCGCCTGGGTCGTGCCCTTGGGCGCGCGGGTCTGGGCGCGCTGCGCGGGCGATAGGCTGCGGGCCGCCTCTTTGCCCGACGGGCGCTCGCGGTAGGCGCGCACTTCCATGGTGATCTCTAGCCCTTTGAGGTTCGCGGGCACCGCGCTCACCAGTTTTTTGGCGCGCAAATCTTTCTTCACGGCACTGTGCGGCAAGAAGGCCACGCCATGCCCCTCTAAAGCCATGGCTTTCAGGCCCTCGGCCATATCGGTCTCGTACACGCGGTTAAAGTGCACGGCACCGGGGGCCTGCTTGAGCATGGTCTCCACCATCTGCCCGAGATAGGCACCGGGCGCGTAGCCCAGGTAGGGCAGCGGTTTGGCCGCGGTGCCGGGCAGCTTGAAGAGCGGCGCGCCATCGGCATCGGGCTTCACATAGGGCGCAATCGTTTCTTCGCCCAGGCTCACCATCTCATAGCGATCCGCATCCAGCTGGTAAGGCTGCGAGGGGTGGTGGTAAGCAATCAACAGGTCACAACTGCCTTCGACCAAGCGCATCACCGCGTCGTGCACATTCAGCGCGATCAGGCGGCTTTTGATGGGGCCAAACTTCTCACGCAGACCCGACACCCAGGCCGGGAAGAAGGTAAAGGCCAGCGTGTGGGGCACAGCAAACTCAATGAAATCCTGGCCCGCGACGTTGTGCCCGCGCAGCATGGCGCGCGTGCTTTGCAGGGCCTGCAGCATCTCTAGCGATTGGTCGTACAGCGTTTCGCCTGCGGCCGTCAGCCGCGTGGGGTAACTGCTGCGGTCTACCAAATCGGTGCCCGCCCAGGCCTCTAGCGACTGGATGCGCCGCGAAAACGCGGGCTGGGTGACGTGGCGCAATTGCGCGGAGCGACTGAAACTGCGGGTCTCGGCCAAGCTCACAAAATCTTCAAGCCATTTGGTTTCCATGGGCAAGCATTATGCGCGGGGCGCATAACCTTGCGCCAGTGGTTTTTACTGCCCCGTCAGGGATTGGTAAGCCGTGCGGGTGGCGGGGGCTACCGCGGCTAGCACCTGCTCGTAGCGCGTTTGGTGCCGGGCCAGCAAGCGCGCAGAGGCCACTGTTTTGGAGCGGCAAAACCAGTGGCAGCTGTGTTGCAGCAGCATCAGCTCGGCGGTGATGGTGAAGGCACGGTCTTTGGCGTGCTGGGGCGGCGCATCGCCAGCAGGCCGCGCGAGGGCGGCGACCAGGGCGTCGGCATGGACTTGCATGAGTTTGCGACCATCAAAGGTGGCCGCCGGGAAAATCTTGTGCGCCCACGGGAAGCCAATCGGCAGTGTGCTGATGAGCGCGTCATCCGCCCACACCTGCGCAAAGGCCTCGGCAAACTGCTGCAACTGCGCGCCCAGCTTGTCTTCCTGCGCAGCCAGGTAGGCCAGCACCTGCGCCTGCCGCTCAGGGCTACCCTCCCCCAGCGCGCGCATATAGCCATCCATCAGGGTTTGCATCAGCTTTTCAATCTCAAACCGGGACAACACGCCCCCCAAAAGCGCGATGCGCTGCTGCTGCTCGCGGTTCTTGAGCATCCAAAAACCGACAACAAACACAACGGGGATCAGGAATTCCATGAGGGGGCTTTGGGGAGAGAGAAGAGGTTAGCCAGGCGACCTAAAGGCGCTGCCTTGGCTTGGGAGCGCGAGTTTACCTTTTGGGCTGGAGTGGGTTCGCAAATGGATGGCGCTATTACTTTAGGAGCTGCTCCCGCACCATCCATGGGCTGGAATGCGTATTTGGCGTATAGCCATTCATTCTGATGCATCCTGTTCTCAGTTGAACTTTTCAAAGTCGTGCGGCCTAGAATGGCCTGCACTTGAATCGATCGGCCGTCCGACGCCTTATTGAACTCACTTTCTACACGGGCCCCACGAAATGCTTGCAACGCAGACACAGTACAACCCGATGCCTATGGGCCGGCTTGTGAAATGGTTTCTCCTGGTCTTCTCGTTGCTCTGCGCTCAAGCCTGGGCAGCGGCTCCCATGATCGCAGGCGGCGCTGACCACACCTGCGCGGTGCTCAGCAACGGCACGGTTCAGTGCTGGGGCCAAAACTCTTACGGCAAACTCGGCAATGGCACCAGTATCAATAGCAACAGCCCGGTGGCAGTGTCCGGTATCAACAATGCTATCGCGGCAGCGGTGGGCGATTCGCACACCTGCGCCCTGCTGAGCACAGGCGCAGTGCTGTGTTGGGGTAGAAACGATTTGGGCCAGTTGGGCAACGGCATTACGACCGACAGCGCTAGCCCCTTGGAAGTGACTGGCGTCAGCAACGCCACCTCTATTGCAGCGGGCCTATCACACGCTTGCGCTGTGCTGCGCACCGGTGCGGTTCAATGCTGGGGAGCCAACTATTACGGTCAGTTGGGCGATCAGACCACGATAAGTGGCACCACCCCCGTGACTGTGACGGGTATCAGTAACGCCGTATCGGTAACGGCGGGCCGAGGCCACACTTGTGCGCTACTCAGCACGGGCGCGGTTCAGTGCTGGGGAATCGGGAGTGCTGGCCGCTTGGGGGGTGGCAGCGGCAGTGATGACACAGGCCTTGTCAATGTGATCGGCATTGGCAACGCCATTTCAATTTCGGCAAGCGCTAGCCATACCTGCGCCGTGCTGAGTACCGGAATCGTTCAATGCTGGGGTCTTAACAATAGCGGTCAATTGGGAGATGGCAGCACATCACCCCGTGATATCCCCGTGAACGTGGGTGGTATCAGCAATGCCATTTCCGTAGCCGCCGGTAGCTCGCACACCTGCGCGGTGCTCAGTACCGGTACCGTGCAATGTTGGGGGAGTAATTTTTCTGGCACGTTGGGCAACGGCACGACCACCACGAGCGGCAATGCACAAACTGTGAGTCTTATCGGCAATGCCACCTCGGTCATTGCCGGCACTAACCACAGTTGCGCGCTGCTCAGCACTGGCGCAGTCCAGTGCTGGGGAGACAACGGCAAGGACCAGTTGGGCAATGGCAGCAGCATCAACAGCGCCATTCCAGTCAATGTGCGCGGCATCAGCAATGCCACTTTGATCGATACAGGTCAATACCATAGCTGCGCCGTTCTGAGCACGGGAACGATTCAATGCTGGGGAAGCAACTATTACGGCCAGCTAGGCAATGGCACCACGACCACTAGCACCGGCCCTGTGAACGTAAGCAGCATTAGCAACGCCACTTCTGTGGCATCGGGCACCGCACACACTTGCGCTGTGCTGAGCACAGGCACGGTGCAATGCTGGGGACTCAATAGCTCGCACCAGTTGGGTGAGAGCACTATGGCAGTCAACACCAGCCCAGTGACTTTAGGCGGTATCAGCAGTGCCATCTCAGTCGCAGCGGGTGTGGGGCATACCTGCGCCTTGCTTCGTAGCGGCATGGTTCAATGCTGGGGCAGCAACCTTTACGGCGAGCTGGGCAATGGCAGCAAAGCCATCGGTGTCGCTCTGGCTACCGTGCTCAATATTGACGACGCAACAGCGGTCGTAGCGGGGAATTCTCACACCTGCGCTTTATTGGGCACCGGCTCAATAAAGTGCTGGGGGAGCAACAGTCACGGGCAGTTGGGCAGTGACAGCGGGCCAGCCAGCACCAGCCCGGTGACGGTGCCCGACATCAGCAATGCCGTATCGGTCGCGGCAGGCGCATTTCACACCTGCGCCGTGCTCAGTAACGGCGTAGTCCAGTGCTGGGGATCCAACATGAATGGTCAGTTGAGCGGTGAGAGTATCGGAGGCGTCAGCCCAGTGACGGTGTCCGGCATCCACAATGCCACAGCGGTCGCGTCCGGCTACGACCACACTTGCGCTTTGCTCAGCACAGGCTCAGTCCAGTGCTGGGGAGGCAATCGCTCACACCAATTGGGCAGTGTCGTCGAATTCCAAAGCTCCAGCCCGGTGACGGTACCCGGCATCCGAAACGCGACATCGATCGCATTGGGTGATAGCAATACCTGCGCCGTGCTGAGCAGCGGTGTGATTCAGTGCTGGGGCTCCGATGCCGGAGGTATAGGAGGCACAGGCCGGAATGACTACATCCCAGGCACGGTTGTGGGCACCAATGGCCAGGGTGTGTTGAACCTGGGCACCCCCGCGCCGCCGAAGCTTGCAACCGATGCGGACAAGGTATTTGCGTGGGCAGAAATAACCTATTCACAAGTCTTCGCACCCGCAAACCCGGCCTCTCAAACCATCCCAGGCTATCGCTACCGTGTTTACCGGGGCGAGCACTACCTAGCCGTAAACGACAGCGGCACCGCGCGCTTGTATTACCTGGGCCCACTCAGTGGCAACACGGTATTGGACTTGGGCTTGTTGTCCGACTGGCTGGCACAGGCGGGGCCATGACGCCTACCCCTTGCACAGAGCAACTCGCGTCCCGCCCCCAAAGGCACCCCTCGGACTGGGCGGGCAGAAAATACAAGATTCACTATAGTTTTAATAGCTGCTCCCGCACTATCCACGGCCTGAAACCCGCATTTGGCACCGATTTGAACCCCTAGGCGCCCGCAGCCTCCCCCGACTGCTGCAGCGCCCACATCTGCGCATAGCGCCCGTTCGCGGCCAGCAGCGTCGCGTGGTTGCCGCGCTCCAGAATCCGGCCGGCGCCCATCACCAGAATCTCGTGTGCATCCACCACCGTGGACAAACGGTGGGCGATGACTAGGGTTGTCTTGTTGCTGGATACCCCTTTGAGCTCGGCCTGAATGGCGCGCTCGTTGGCGGAGTCCAGTGCGCTGGTGGCCTCGTCAAAAATCATCACTGGTGGGTTCTTGAGCAAAGTGCGAGCAATGGCCACGCGCTGCTTTTCGCCACCGCTCAACTTAAGGCCGCGCTCGCCGACCATGGTGTCGTAACCCTTGGGCGTGGAGGCGATGAAGTCGTGAATATGCGCGGCCTTGGCAGCCTCCTCCACATCAGCGCGCGTGGCACCGGGTTTGCCGTAGGCGATGTTGTATTCCACAGTGTCGTTGAACAGCACGGTGTCTTGCGGCACGATGCCAATCGCCTGGCGCACGCTGGCCTGGGTCACTTGCTTGATGTCTTGTCCGCCAATCAGGATACGGCCCTGCTGCACGTCATAGAAGCGGAACAGCAGCCGCGCCAATGTGGATTTTCCAGACCCAGAAGGCCCGACCACCGCCACCGTCTTGCCCGCCGGAATGGCGAAGCTGACGTTGTGCAAGATGGTGCGGCCCGCGTCCGTAGCCGTAGACGGGTCATAGGAAAACGTGACGTCTTCAAAGATGACCGATGGGGTGCCATCCAACTGCAGCGCCCGCGCGCCAGGCACATCGGCAATCTCGCGTTCGCGCTCCATCAGCGTGAACATCTTTTCCAAATCGGTCAGGCTTTGTTTGATCTCGCGGTAGATCACGCCCAAAAAGTTCAGCGGAATATAGAGCTGGATCATGAAGGCGTTGACCATCACCAAGTCGCCCAGCGTCATGCGGCCGTCCACCACGCCCTGGGTGGCGCGCCACAGCATGGTGACCAGCGCGGTGGCGATGATGAGCTGCTGACCCGTGTTGAGCATGCTCAGTGTGGTTTGGCTCTTCACGGCGGCGCGGCGGTACTTCTCCAGGTTTTCGTCGTAGCGCTTGGCCTCGAACTCTTCGTTGTTGAAGTACTTCACCGTTTCGTAGTTCAGCAGTGAATCAATGGCGCGGCTGTGCGCCGTGCTGTCCATCTCATTCATCTTCTTGCGAAACTTGGATCGCCACTCCGTCACGGTGATGGTGAAGGTGATGTAGAACACCAGCGCAAAGATGGTGATCCACGCAAACCACACATCGAACTTGACGGCCAGCAGCGTCAGCACCAGCGTCACTTCAATCAGCGTAGGAATGATGCTGTACAGCGAATAGCTGATCAGCGAGTGCACACCGCGCGTGCCGCGCTCGATGTCGCGCGTCATGCCGCCGGTCTGGCGCTCCAGATGAAAGCGCAGGCTCATGGCGTGCAGGTGGCGGAATACTTCCAGGCTGATGCTACGGGATGCGCCCTCGGTGGCTTTGGCAAACACCAACTCGCGCAGCTCAGCAAACAGCGAGGTGGACAGGCGCAGAGCGCCATAGCCCAGCAGCAATGCCACTGGCACGACGAGGATGGCGTTCATATCCCCTGGCTTGAGCGACAAGGCATCCACCAGGTTCTTTAGCAGCAGCGGCACGCCCACATTGGCCAGCTTGGCGCCCACCATGAAGGCCAGCGCGGCCATCACCCGCCACTTGTAAGTCCACAGGTAGGGGAACAGCCGGGCTAGCGTGCTCCAGTCCGATTTAACGGGGGCTACTGCTGCGGTGCCAGCGGGCGTAACAAGGCTGGAGGATGGGGATGTGGGTGCAGATGGGGGTGCGTTAGGGCGCATGGGCGACAATCTTTGGAACAACTCCAGGATTGTGCCCATGTCTACCAATTCAAGCCCGCCAGTCGTCCATCTCCCCAAAGACGAGGAGCTGGTGCTCAAAGTCATTCCCATGCCCGCCGACACCAATGGCAATGGCGATATTTTTGGCGGCTGGGTTATGGCCCAGGTGGACTTGGCAGGCTCGGTATTGCCCGCGCGCTACACCCAGGGCCGCATGGCCACGGTGGCGGTGAACGAATTTGTGTTCAAGCAGCCCGTGCGCGTGGGTGACATCCTGAGCTTTTTCTCCAAAGTCACCCGCATTGGGCGCACCTCTATCACCGTGCAAGTCGAGGTGTATGCCGAGCGCTTTCGCACCCAGGGCCAGTATGTGAAGGTGACGCAGGCCTCGCTCACCTACGTGGCCATTGACGATAACGGCCAGCCGCGCGAGATCCCCAAGCCCTGAGTGTTGCAGGCACGCGAACCAAGGTCACCCAAGTGACTGGGTGGTGTGCCGACGATTAGCAAGCCTCCATTGGGGAAACACACGCAATCACTTTGACTTGCAGGGGAAATCAGTGACAACCCTATCAAAGGATTTGATTTGTGCGGCTATAACCGTGGCACATATCAACAGGAGAGAACGTGCTGTTTCTTCAACTGGTAATCGGCGGGATTGCACAAGGGTGCATCTACGGTCTGATTGCACTGGGCTTCGTGCTCATTTACAAGGCGACTGAGACCGTCAGCTTTGCCCAAGGCGAGCTGATGATGCTGGGCGCATTTGGCGGCTTGGTCATGATGACCATGCTGGGTTTTCCCTACTGGCTGGCGGTGCCCTGTGTCATCGTGGCCATGGCTTTGTTCGGCATCCTGATTGAGCGCATCGTCATACGCCCTGTTTTGGGGCAGCCCGCGTTTTCCATCGTGATGCTGACCATCGGCATTGGCTACATGGCGCGCGGCCTGATCACCATGATCCCGGTGATCGGTACCGACACCAACGCGCTACCCGTGCCTTACAAAGACGAGATCTGGAAGTTTGGTGGTGACGCCATGGGCATCGGTGCTGTCGTTATCAATGTAGAGAACATTGTGGTGATTGCAGTGACTGCGGTGCTGTGCGCCGTGCTGTTCGCCCTGTTTCGTTACAGCAAGCTCGGTATTGCCATGCAAGCGGCTTCGCAAAACCAGTTGGCAGCCTACTACATGGGCATCCCGGTCAAGCGCCTCAACGGGATTGCTTGGGGCCTGGCGGCCGCTGTAGCGGCCATCGCTGGTATCTTGCTGGCACCCATCACCTTCGTCCATGCCAACATGGGCTTCATCGGTTTGAAGGCTTTTCCGGCTGCGGTGGTGGGCGGCTTTGGCAGCTTGCCGGGTGCCATTGTGGGGGGCCTGGTGATCGGCATTGTGGAATCCTTAGCGGGCTTTTATTTGCCCGACGGATTCAAGGACACCGCAGCCTACATCGTGGTGCTGATCATGCTGATGGTCAAACCCAACGGTTTGTTCGGCGAAAAATTGCGCAAGAAAGTCTGAGATGCGTTTCATATTTAAAACAGACTACGCGCAGGACATCAACCTGGCCAAACATGGCGGACACGTCTTTTGGTACAGCGCGCTGGTCGCGTTGATGGTGGCGGCACCATTTCTGCTCCCTGAGTATTTGTTGGCGCAGGCTACCTTCGTATTGATTTACGCCATAGCGGGCCTGGGGCTCATGCTACTGGCGGGTTTTACGGGGCAATTTTCTTTGGGCCATGCCGCCTTTTTGGGTATTGGCGCGTACACACAAACCTACCTCACCAACCAGGGCGTTCCCTTCCCGGTGGCCATACTCCTGTCCATGGGCCTATCTGCCTTTCTGGGCATCGTCATCGGACTGCCCGCGCTGCGGCTCAAAGGTATTTATCTGGGCATGGCAACCCTGTCGTTCGGCTTCATCATTGAAGAGGTTTTTGCGCGCTGGGAGTCTGTCACCGGCGGCAATGCCGGCATCCGTGTCCTCAAGCCAGCCATGTTCGGCTGGACGGCCGAATCGGGGCAAGCGTTTTACTGGATCTGCCTGAGCATCACTATTCTGGCCACACTGGGGATTTTGAATCTGCTGCGCTCGCCTACCGGGCGCGCCTTTGTGGCCATTCGGGATTCAGAAATCTCGGCACAAAGCATGGGTATCCATCTGGCCTACTACAAGACGCTGTCGTTCTCGATTTCGGCGGGTCTGGCGGGCGTATCGGGCGCGCTGTATGCCCATAACCTGCAATTCATTTCGCCGGATCAGTTCAACCTGTTGCAGTCCATTGATCTGCTGTTGATGATTGTGATTGGCGGCTTGGGCTCGGTGCACGGTGTGTTCTTTGGGGCCATATTCTTGATCATGCTGCCCCAGGGAATTTCTGCAGTCAAAGAATTCCTGCCGGAGTTCATCGGCCAAGCCGCAGGCCTGAAGAGCGTCATCTATGGCGCCGTGCTGATCGCCTTTGTGTTGTTTGAGCCTATGGGTCTGTATGGCCGCTGGTTCAAGATTCGCACCTACCTGCAAATGTTTCCGTTCTACCGCAAGGGCATGTTCAAGCGGCAGAAGTCCTTTCAAAAGTCTGATCGCCTGAAATGAGCACAGAAATTCTCCTCTCCGCCAAAAACCTGAGCGTGCGCTTTGGTGGCGTGCTGGCGGTTAACAACGTCAGCTTCGATGTCAAGCAGGGGGAAATCTTCACCCTGATTGGCCCCAACGGCGCGGGCAAGACGACGGTCTTCAATTTGATCAGCCGCATCTATACGCCAACGACCGGTGAGATTGACTACCAAGGCATCAAGCTCACCGACAAGGCTCCTCAAGACGTGGCCTCTATGGGCATTGCCCGCACCTTCCAAAATATTGAGCTGTTTGAGCACGCGTCGGTGCTGCACAACCTGCTGATTGGCCGCCACACCCACCGCCAAACCAGTGTTTGGCAAGACATCTTCTTCACCGCCAAAGCCCGTGAAACTGAGCTACGTTCGCGCGAGAAAGCTGAGGAAGTGATCGACTTCCTGGGCTTGCAGTCGTACCGCGACACCTTTGTGGCTGGCCTGCCCTATGGCGTGCGCAAAGTGGTTGAAATTGCCCGCGCTCTGTGTACCGAACCCAAACTGCTGCTGCTGGACGAGCCATCGTCCGGTCTGAATGTGGAAGAGACCGACGACATGGCATTCTGGATTCAAGATATCAAGAACGAACTGGGCATCACTGTGTTGATGGTGGAGCACGACATGAGCCTGGTCAGCAAAGTATCTGACCGTGTTTTGGCCATGGCCCAAGGCGCGCTGCTGGCACTGGGCACACCGCGCGAAGTGCAAAACGATCCCGGTGTGATTGAGGCCTACCTGGGCACGGTGGACGAGGTCTCGTCCTTGCGCCGCCCCAGCCCTGTGGTCAAGGAGGCGGCATGAGCGCAGTTCCGCCCCCTATCAGCGATCAGCCCGTTCTGAAGCTGTCGAATGTAGAAAGCGCCTACGGCCCGATCAAGGCCATTCGTGGTGTCAGCCTGCAAGTGCGCCGCAGCGAGATTGCCACCGTGCTGGGGTCCAACGGCGCGGGCAAGACCACGATTCTGAAGACCATTTCCGGCATCATTGATCCGCGCAAAGGCACGATCGAATTCAAGGGTGAAGACATCACCGCCAAGGACCCATCCTTCATCGTGCAACAGGGCCTGAGCCATGTGCCGGAGGGGCGAGAAGTCTTCCCGCTGCTGAGCGTGCACGACAACCTGCTGATGGGTGCCTACACGCGCTCGGACCGCGATGGCGTGGCCCGCGATATTGAAGCGGTGTTTGGCTACTTCCCCATTCTGAAAGAGCGCACGGCACAAGACGCAGGGCTGCTATCGGGTGGGCAACAGCAGATGCTGGCCATTAGCCGCGCGTTAATGGCCAACCCGGATCTGATTTTGCTGGACGAGCCCAGTCTGGGCCTCTCACCCAAACTCACCAAAGAAATCTTTGAGATTGTGGTGCGCATTAACCGCGAACGCGGCACCACTATCTTGCTGGTGGAGCAAAACGCCAATATGGCGCTCAATGCCTCGGATTACGGCTACGTGTTGGAGAACGGCCGCATCGTCATGGAAGACACCTGTGCCCACCTGCGTGAGAAGGACGACATCAAGGAGTTCTACCTGGGCATGAAGGAAGACGGCGTGCGCGGTGAGCGCCGCTGGAAAAAGAAAAAGACCTGGAGATAAGACAAGATGAGCACACTCTGGGATTTAAGCGGCATCAAGCCGAATACCGACATCGTGGTGCCGGGCGAAACCATTTCCGCCATGTTTTGGAACGCCGTGCAAATGCGCGGGCCCAATGTCTGGATGCGCCAAAAGCACCTGGGTATTTGGCGCAGTTGGACCTGGAATCAAACCGCCGATGCGGTACGCGAGATAGCCGGTGGGCTCATGAGTCTGGGTTTTGCCAAAGGCGATACCGCCTCTATCTTGGGCAACACCGTCATCGAGTGGGTCTGGGCGGATCTGGCCGTGCTATCGGCAGGCGGTGTCTCCAGCGGCATCTACCCCACCGATGCGGCCAGCCAAGTGCAATACCTGTGCAGTGACTCGTCCACCAGCTTTTTGTTTGTAGAAGACGACGAACAACTCGACAAGGCCCTGGAGGTGCGCGAGGCACTGCCCAAGCTGCGCAAGATCATCGTGTTCGACATGGAGGGTTTGCGCAATCTGGATGAAGCCGACGTCATCAGCCTGGATGCGCTGCGCGCACTGGGTCGCACCTACAACGCCCAGAACCCCAACGCCGTGCAGCAGCGCGTGGACGCCTGCAAGCCTGATGATTTGGCGATCCTGGTCTACACCTCCGGCACCACCGGCAAGCCCAAAGGCGCTATGCATTTGCACGGCGGCTTGGTCTACACCGTGCGCGGCTACAACACGCTGGTGGCCCAAGACGAGCGCGATGAACGCATGTGCTTTTTGCCGCTGTGCCATATTGCGGAGCGCCTGGGTGGCGAGTTCTATGGCATGTACACCGGTGCCAAGCTCAACTTTGTAGAAAACCCGGAAACCATTCCCGACAATGTGCGTGAGATCGCACCCACCGTGTTTACAGCAGTGCCCCGCGTCTGGGAGAAGTTTTACTCCGGCGTGATGATCTCACTCAAAGAAGCGGGCATGCTGCAGCAAGCCGCCTACGCCTGGAGCATTGGGGTGGGTACCGCGATTGCTGACAAGGTCTTGGCCGGTGAGCCGGTGGATGGCTGGCTCAAATTCAAATTCAAGGTGGCGCAGGTGCTGGCTCTGAACAATGCCCGCAAACTCATTGGCATTCACCGCTCGCGCTTTTTGGTGACTGGGGCGGCCCCCATTTCGCCGGACCTGGTGCGCTGGTATCTGGCTTTGGGCGTGCCCATGCTAGAGGTCTGGGGCATGACCGAGACTTGTGGCGCATCCACCGGCGTGCCCGCCAGCAAAATGCGGCCCGGCTCCATTGGCCCTGCGGCCTCTTTCAATGAAGTGAAGCTGGACCCCGCCACCGGCGAAATCATGGTGCGGGGCAAAAACGTGTTTGCGGGCTACCTGAATTTGCCCGAGAAAACGGCGGAGACACTTACCCCAGACGGCTGGCTACACACGGGCGATGTGGGCGTGGTGGACGCCGATGGCTACTTCCGCATTACCGACCGCATGAAGGACATCATCATCACTGCCGGCGGAAAAAATATCACGCCGAGCGAGCTGGAGAATGACCTGAAATTCTCGCCCTTCATCACCGACGCCGTCGTCATTGGCGACAAGCGCGCCTACCTGACGGTGATTGTGATGATCGACCAAGAGAACGTCGAAAAATTCGCCCAAGACAAGGACATTCCGTTCAGCAACTACACCAGCCTGACGCGCGCAGCCGAGGTACAAGCCTTGATTCAAGCTGAGCTGGATCGGGTGAACAAGAAGTTCGCCCGCGTCGAACAAATCAAGAAGTTCTTTTTGCTAGAAACCCAGTTGACCGCAGAGGACGAGGAACTCACACCCACTATGAAACTCAAACGCAAACTGGTGGAGAAGAAATACGCGGCTCAAATCGAGGCGATGTACCGGTAAGATTTTTTTGTTCAGCATTTTTATACCTAGGAGACAAAACTATGAAACTAAAAACCCTTTTGACCCAAGCCACCGTGGCCGCCATGGCCATGACGGCCATGCTGGCGTCGGCCCAGCAACAAGGCGTCAGCAAAGACGAAGTTGTGATCGGCACGATTCAAGACTTGTCCGGCCCGATTGCGGGTTTTGGTAAGCAAATCCGCTCGGGCATGCAGCTCGCGGTAGACGAGCTGAACGAGCAAAACGGCATCAATGGCCGCAAGGTGAAGCTGATTGTTGAAGACTCCGCTTACGACCCTAAAAAGGCCGTATTGGCTGCCCAAAAACTGGTGAACCAAGACAAGATTTTTATGATGGTGGGCCACCTGGGTACCGCCCAGAACATGGCGGCCATGCCAGTGCAGTTTGAGAAGAACGTGATCAACTTCTTCCCAATCACTGCAGCGCGTGAAATGTACGAGCCTTTTCACAAACTGAAGTACTCGTTTGCCGCCACCTACTACGACCAAATGCGCTTTGCAGTGCCTAAACTCGTCAAAGAAAAGGCCGCCAAAAAAGTTTGCACCATGTACCAAGACGATGACTTCGGTCTCGAAGTGGTCAAGGGTGGCGAAGTGGGTCTGAAGACCATTGGAATGGAGTTTGCCGAGAAGACTTCGTTCAAACGCGGTGCGACTGACTTCTCCTCGCAAATCTCCAAAATGCAAGCCAGTGGCTGTGATTTCATCGTGATGGGCACACTGATCCGTGAAACCATCGGTGGTATCGGCACCGCCCGCAAGCTGGGCTACAACCCAACCTTCATTGGCTCCTCTGGTGCCTACACCGACCTGATCCACAAGCTGGGCGGCAAAGCAATGGACGGCTTCTACGCCACCATGACCGTGCAAAACCCCTACACCGATGAACAGTCACCTCCGATTCGCTTCTGGGCGAACAAGTACAAGACCAAGTTCAACGAAGACCCCACCGTGTTCTCGGTGTATGGCTACTTGGTTGTAAATTCCTTTGCCAATGCAGCCACCAAGGTGGGGGCCAATTTGACCACCGACAGCTTCATCAAGGTGATGGACACGATGCGCATTCCTACCGATATCTTCGGCAGTGCACCCGCTTCCTTCACCCCCATCAAGCGCCTGGGCAGCGATGCGTCGCGTCTGTCTCAGATTCAAGATGGCAAGTGGAAGGTGATGTCTGAATACTTTGGCGAAGCGACCGCTAAAAAGTAAGACTGTATTGGCCTCACCCAAGAGCCACCGCAAGGTGGCTTTTTTATGCCCGGGTCATGCCCACTGCACGGCTTGCTTGTTGGCGTACCAACCGGGCAATGCCGCCTCTACGGAGGCCTCAATCTTGCTGCGCTTTATCTTCATGGTCGGTGTCAGACAGCCGTTCTCAATGGACCAAGGCACCGGAGCGATGACCACCATCTGCAGCTTCTCATAGTCGGCCAGGCTGCCATTCACGTCTTTCAGCAGTTGGCCCAACTCGGATTCCACGCGGGCGCGCACGGTCGCATCCTGCACGCGGGGGCGTATGTCTTCGGCCAGCACCACCATGGCGTAGGCTGCAGGCTGCCCCACGCCCGAGACAATGGCCATTTCCACCAACGGGTGGGCGTTGAGCTGGTTCTCGATGGGCGCAGGCGCGACGTATTTGCCTTTGGATGTTTTGAAAATTTCCTTGACCCGACCTGTGAGTTTCAACAAGCCCTTGTCGGTCAGCACGCCCTTGTCGCCGGTGCGAAAGAAACCGTCTTCCGTGAACACTTCTGCCGTCAACTCCGGGCGCTTGTAATAGCCCACCATTTGGCCGGGCGACTTGATCAGGATTTCACCCTCGTCACTGAAGCGCAATTGCACACCCGGCAGCGCAATGCCCACGCAGCCCGGCGCATTGAAGCCATCTTTGGAGGTGTGCGAGTAGCCAAAGTCCTCCGTCATGGCGTAGCCCTCAAACAGGCGCAGCCCGATGCGGCGGTACCAGTCGATCAGCTCCGCCGGAATGGGTGCAGAGCCACTGCCCGCCATGATGGCCTGGTCCAGCCCCAGACCTTTGAGCACTTTGCGACCCACGATACGACCCAGTATCGGAATGCCCAGCAGGCGATCCAGCTTCTTGGGCGGCATTTTGGTGAACACACCTTGTTGAAATTTGAGCCACAGGCGCGGCACCGAGATAAAACTGGTGGGCCGCGCACGATTCAGGTCTTGCAAAAAGGTGTCCAGCGCTTCGGCAAAGTAGATATGCGTTTTGCCATAGACCAAGCTTGCGCACTCGATCCAGGCGCGCTCGTAAATGTGGGCCAAAGGCAAGTACGACAGCACCCGCGCATCGGGCACCTCGCCCATGCGCAGCAGTTGGTCTTTGACGATGCCTTCTGCGGCGCGGGTGCCACGCTCAAAGTTGTGCATCACGCCTTTGGGCTGGCCGGTGGAGCCCGATGTATAGGCAATGAACGCGAGATCGGTGCCCGCGCGCGGAACACGGCCTGTCAAGGGTGCGGTGCGCGCGACGACGGCGTCCCAAGACTCGTAGCTAGTAGCAGGTGCCAGCGGAAACGCGATGCAGGGCAGGCCGACTGGCACCCCACTCTTTTGCAGTTCCCAAGTGTCCAGCTTGCCCACGAACAGCAGGCTGGCACCACTGTGTTCCAGCACATAGGAAACGGTGTCCGCTAGCTCTGTAGGAAAGATGGCGACCGTGGTGCCGCCTGCCATCCAGATCGCCAGTTCGGCCATAAAAAAATGCGCGCAGTTTTTGGACAGGATGGCGATACGCGCGCCGGGCTCGAAGTTCTGGGCTTTCAGATGCGCTGCCATACGCCGCGCCTGGTCCATGGTCTGGGCCCAGGTGTAGTCCTTCACCTGGCCACCGCCGATGGGTTGCGTCAAAAATATCTTGTCCCGCAACGCCTCCTCGTGGTCGTAGGCGTAGTCCAGCAACAGATGGGAAGCAGTCATGGGCGAGGTCTCTCCAGGTGGGTAGGCACAAACATGGGAAACCCATCCTAGTCGCCTTGGGTGGCCGGTGGTAGCTGGGATATCCCTTGCTTTGTCACCCTGGGGTCACCCCCTGCCCAGAGGTGGCCCCGACGTCTGTCAGGACACGATATAGGCCGCCGAACCGGTGGACAGCAGCTTGCCATCGGCACCCAGAAACTCCATGCGCGTCGATGCAACGCGCGAGCCTAAACGCATGACTTCAGCACGCAACTCAAAGCGCTCGCCAATGCCGGGGCGCAAATAGTCCACACGCAAATCGATAGTGCCCAGCTTGGCAAAACGGTGCAGGCGCTGCAAGGGCGGCTCGTCCATATGACGGGCACCAATCGCCGCCATCACCGCCAAGCCGCCCATGGCGTCCAGCCCCGCACTGATGACACCACCGTGAATGCGATTGAAGCTGTAGTGCCCGACCAACTCGGGCTTCATGGTGATATGCGCGGTAACGCGATCGGCCGTGATGCTGTCGATCTTGAGGCCTAGAACTTTATTGAAAGCAATGGACTCCTCAAAGATGCGCTTTAGAGGCGTAATGAATTCGGGCTCGAAGACGATAGGCGCGCTGGAGGAAACTGGGGGTACTGATTTAGGCATCTTAATTATTGACGTTTTCGTAAATCATGACATCACCACAATTTTGCCTGCGCCCAACAAGCGGCGATGATCGTGGGGCGTCTTTGCGCACTCTTGAGCTTGTTGCGCGCGGTTGTCTGCAATTC
>NKIK01000023.1 GCA_002256115.1 Burkholderiales bacterium PBB3 | reverse complement strand
ATGGCAGCTGTCAGCGTTGTTTTACCGTGGTCAACGTGACCAATGGTGCCCACATTGACGTGGGGCTTGGTACGCGTGAATTTTTCTTTACCCATTTTTCAGACTCCGAAAAGTAGCGAGATAAAACCAACAAAACTGGTGCCCTTTGCGGGAATCGGACCCGCGACCTCTCCCTTACCAAGGGAGTGCTCTACCACTGAGCCAAAAGGGCAAATTCTTTACAAACCTTCTTTATGCATCCAAGACAACAAGCCAACTGTGGAGCGGGGTAGGAGAATCGAACTCCTCGCTTTAGCTTGGAAGGCTAAGGTATTACCACTATACGAACCCCGCATAGGCTCATCCCAAAACAATCGAACGCATACAGTCAAGCTCATCACTTGGTGGAGAGGGCTGGATT
Source organism: Burkholderiales bacterium PBB3 (assembly GCA_002256115.1). Taxonomy (GTDB): domain Bacteria; phylum Pseudomonadota; class Gammaproteobacteria; order Burkholderiales; family Burkholderiaceae_C; genus Allorhodoferax. The sequence goes on along the minus strand of NKIK01000023.1, from coordinate 71,406 downwards.
CGAACCAGCGTACTCGTAAGAGGGCAGATTTACAGTCTGCTGCCATTAACCACTCGGCCACCTCTCCTAAGGTGAACCCCGGATTATGCCACGCAATTTAGCGTTCGTCATGACAAAGCTCAGAAATTTGCGTTCGGGGCGACAAAACGCGCTGCTGCCCAAGCGCCGCCGGGCCGCCCCAAGGCGCGCGAGCCCCTCGGGGGCAGCGCAGCACACACAGTGGCAAGCGTGGGGGCCCTACTACATTAGGTTTTTGCGGGCACCACATGCGCGTCCCGCCACGCCCGCGCTTGCGAAAAATGGCCACAGCCTATGAAGGGCAAAGGCGGGCGTAAGGCCGACAACGGTGAGGGGTGGTTGGCCGTCAGCACCAGATGGCGGCTGGCGTCGATCAAGGGGCGTTTGCTTTGCGCATGCGCACCCCAGAGCATGAAGACAGAGGGCTGTGCGTCTTGCGACACCTGGCGGATGATGGCGTCGGTCAGCAGCTCCCAACCTTTGCCGGAATGGCTGGCGGGCTGGCCCTCCTCCACCGTCAGGCAGGTGTTGAGCAGCAAAACCCCCTTGTGCGCCCACTTCACCAGGCTACCGCTGGGTTGCGGTTGTGCGGGAAACGGTGTGCCTAGGTCGCGCTGCAGCTCTTTGAAAATATTGCGCAGAGACGGCGGAAATTGCACTCCGGGCGCCACAGAAAAGGCCAGTCCCTCGGCCTGGCCACGCCCGTGATAAGGGTCCTGGCCCAGAATGACAACACGCACCTCTTGCGGCGGGGTCAACTGCAAAGCGCGCAGCGGCAAGGGTGGAAAGACCACGGCACCCGCGTCCAGACGCTGCTGCAAAAATGCCAGCAAGCCCTGACCTTGGCTAGACGCAAAAAAACCATCCACCAGCCCCTGCCAGCCCACCGCTACCGGCCAGGCAGCGGGGTCAGCAGATTGCAATTGGTTCGCAACAGCGCCCACTGGCGACGCCTCGGCAACTGGGTTCAAATTATCCGGCGACATAAACGGCAGGGATTCAACCGAACAGTGCGGCCAGCGCTTCGCCCGGATCGGGCGCACGCATAAACGCCTCGCCCACCAAAAAGGCACTCACACCGGCCGCGCCCATGCGCAGCACATCGTCGCGCGTCAGGATGCCGCTCTCGGTAACCAGCAATCGGTCTGCGGGCACCTGGGCTTTGAGTGCCAGCGTGGTGTCCAGCGACACCTCAAAAGTCTGCAAATTGCGGTTGTTGATGCCCACCAGCGGCGTCTTGAGCTTGAGCGCACGCTCCAGCTCTTTGGCATCGTGCACCTCCACCAGCACCGCCATGTCCAGACCCAGCGCAATCGCTTCCAGGTCTTTCATTTGCGCATCATCCAGGCAGGCGGCGATCAACAAAATGGCGTCCGCACCCATCGAGCGGGATTCGTAAATTTGGTAGGGGTCGACCATGAAGTCTTTGCGCAGCACCGGCAGCTGGCAGGACGCCCGCGCCTGCTTCAGGTAGTCCACCTGGCCCTGGAAGAACTGCACATCGGTCAACACGGACAGACAGGCGGCTCCGCAATCGGCATAGCTCTGGGCGATGTCGGCCGGGATGAAGTCCTCGCGCAGCACGCCTTTGGACGGGCTGGCCTTCTTGATTTCGGCGATCACCGCAGGTTTGCCGGACGCGGTCTTTGCGCGCAGTGCACCCACAAAGTCACGCGTCAGCACCCGCGATTCGGCATCGGCACGCACCACGTCCAGCGGCTTGCGCTTCCTGGCGGCCGCCACCTCCTGGTGCTTGACGGCCACAATTTTGTCCAAAATATCGCTCATATTTTTCCTAGTTAGCCAAACGGCTCGACAACGCCACCAAGGCATCCAGCTTTGCCCTGGCCGCTCCTGATTCGATAGCGGTCCGGGCAAGCGCTATACCGGCCTCCATGCTTTTTGCCACATTGGCTGCATAAAGCGCCACGCCAGCGTTCAGCATAACGATGTCCTTGGCCGGGCCGGCCTGGTTGTTCAGCACGCCAAGCAGCATCGCGCGGGAGTCTTCGGCGGTTTCGACCTTGAGCGAACGGTTGCTGGCCATGACCATGCCGAAGTCTTCGGGATGAATTTCGTATTCGCGGATCTCCCCGTCCTTCAACTCACCGACCATGGTGGCTGCACCCAGACTCACCTCGTCCATGCCGTCGCGCCCATAGACCACCATGGCGTGCTCGGCGCCCAGGCGCTGCAGCGCGCGCACCTGGATACCCACCAAGTCGGCGTGGAACACGCCCATCAGGATGTTGGGTGCGCCGGCCGGGTTGGTCAGCGGCCCCAGGATATTGAAGATGGTGCGCACGCCCAGTTCCTTGCGCACCGGTGCCACGTTTTTCATGGCCGGGTGGTGGTTGGGTGCAAACATGAAGCCGATGCCCTGTTCGTCCAGGCACTGGGCGATTTGCGCGGGCTTGAGGTTGATGTTCATGCCCAGCGCTTCCAGCACGTCGGCGCTGCCGCTTTTGCTGCTGACGCTGCGCCCGCCGTGCTTGCTGACCTTGGCGCCAGCAGCAGCCGCTACAAACATTGAACAGGTGGAGATATTGAAGGTGTGGCTGCCGTCGCCGCCGGTGCCCACAATATCCACCAGATGGGTTTTGTCAGCCACTTCCACCTTGGTGGAAAACTCGCGCATCACCTGCGCGGCGGCGGTGATTTCGCCAATGGTTTCCTTCTTGACGCGCAGCCCCGTGATGATGGCCGCCATCATCACGGGCGACATCTCGCCGGCCATGATCTGGCGCATCAGGTGCAGCATCTCGTCGTGGAAGATTTCGCGGTGCTCAATCGTGCGCTGCAGCGCTTCTTGCGGGGTAATTTTGATGGTGGTGGGCATTGCCTTCTCCTTAAGCCTTGGGCGCCGCGGTCAGCGCCAGTTTGATTCCGAAGCCGATGAACATGGCTCCCGCGATTCGATCCAAAACATGCATGCTCTTTTGCACCACGCCGGCGCGACCGGCCAGCCACGCAGCCGCCTGGGCCCAGCCCAGATTGACCCACAGGCCATTGAAGTTAAACAGCAAACCGAGCCCCAAAAAGGCCAGTGGCTTGTTCTCTACCGCGGGGGCAATGAACTGGGGCACAAAGGCCAAAAAGAACAAAGCGACCTTGGGATTGAGTGTATTGGTCCAAAAACCGTGCAAAAAGACAGATTTATAGTCAATTCGTGCTGAGGCCCTAGTGGAATCTATCTGAGTAGCTCCCAATTTAATAGCGGACTCGGCCTGAGACACCAGCAAATGAATGCCTACGTAGACCAAATAGGCCGCCCCCGCCCACTTCAGCACGGTGAAAGCTATGGCCGATGCGGCCATCAGCGCGCTCAGGCCCACCGCAGCGGCAAAGATGTGCACAAAGCAGCCCGCCGTAATGCCCAAAGCCGCCACCATGCCCGCACGCGCGCCACTGCGCAGCGCGTGGGTCACGATGTACAGCACGTCCGGCCCTGGCGTGAGGTTGAGCAGCACCCCGGCCACCGCAAATAAGAGCAAGGATTCAGTGGTCATACGAGCTCCGTGGTGCGGCCTCAGTAGGGCCCGGCGGCAGCGACCGCAGCGGGCCGTGTGCCGGGCGCTTGGGTAAAGAACTGGCGCATGCAGGCAATGGTGTAGTCAATGGCCGCCGTGTCCACGTCCAGGTGGGTCACAAAACGCAGACCGATCAGACCGGTGGCCAGCGCGCCTTGCGCCTTGAGGAAATCCAGCAAGGCCGGGCCCCGGTTGTCGGCCACGTCCACAAACACGATATTGGTTTGCGCGGACTTGACCCGCAGGCCGTCCACCCCCGCCAGCCCCGCAGCCAGGCGCTGGGCCAGCGCGTGGTCGTCGGCTAGGCGGTCGATGTGGTGATCCAACGCGTGAGAAGCGGCTGCCGCCAGCACGCCGACCTGGCGCATGCCACCGCCCGCCATCTTGCGGATGCGGTGGGCGCGGGCGATCAATTCCTTGCTGCCGCACAGCGCGGAACCGACCGGTGCGCCCAGCCCTTTGCTGAAGCAAACCGACACGCTGTCGAAGTAGCTAACGATGCGCCTGGCTTCGACAAGCGCACGCGTATGAAGGTCCACCGTTCGTACTGAGCTGGTCGAAGCGCCCGCTGGGACTTCGACCAGCTCAGTACGAACGGACAGTTCAGCGTCGGCCACCGCAGCATTGAACAAACGCGCGCCGTCCAAATGCGTGGCCAGGCCCTTCTCACGCGCCAAGGCTGTCGCTTGAGCCAGGTAGTCCTGCGGCATGGGGTGACCATTCCAGGTGTTTTCCAGGCACAGCAGGCGCGTGCGGGCAAAGTGGCAGTCGTCGGGTTTGATGGCGGCGGCAATATCGGCCAGCGCCATCGTGCCGTCGGTGCCCTGCACCAGCGGCTGGGGTTGAATACTGCCCAGCACCGCAGCGCCACCACCCTCGTAGCGGTAAGTGTGGGCCGACTGGCCGACGATGTACTCGTCGCCGCGGCCGCAGTGGGCCATCAGACCGCACAGATTGCTCTGCGTGCCGGTGGGCATGAACAGCGCGGCTTCAAAGCCCAGCAGCGCGGCAATTTTTTCCTGCAGGGCGTTGACCGTGGGGTCATCGCCAAACACATCGTCGCCCAGTGGCGCGGCCATCATGGCAGCGCGCATGGCTACGGTGGGCTGGGTGACGGTATCACTGCGTAAGTCGATAATTTTGGTCATATTGGCAGTTCAGCTCATGGATAGTTCGGGAGCAGCTAGTATTTTTATAGCAAAAAGTTTTTCAACATGGCGTGGCCATGCTCGGTCAGGATGCTCTCGGGGTGGAACTGCACACCCTCCATGCGCGCCGCGTGGGCCAGGCCGGTGTGGCGCACGCCCATGATCTCACCGTCGTCGGTCCAAGCGGTGATAGCCAGCTCTTTGGGGCAACTGGCGCGCTCAATGGCCAGCGAGTGGTAGCGGTTCACGGTGAACTTCTCCGGCAGGCCGGCAAACACACCTTCTTGCGTGGTCGTGATCACCGAGGTTTTACCGTGCATCAGCGCTTGCGCGCGGATGATTTTTCCACCCAGCGCCGCGCCAATGCTCTGGTGGCCCAGGCAGACGCCCAGAATCGGAAGCTTGCCCATGAAGTGCTGAATGGCCGCCACCGAGATACCGGCCTCCGCCGGAGAGCACGGTCCGGGCGAGACCACCAGGCGGTCCGGCTGGCGCGCCGCGATGGCCTCCAGCGTGATCTCATCGTTGCGGTAGACCTCGACCTCGGCTCCCAGCTCGCCAAAGTACTGGACGATGTTGTAGGTGAACGAATCGTAGTTGTCGATCATGATGAGTTTCATGGCTTACTCCAATCCTTCTTCGACCAGCTCGGCCGCGCGCAGCAGCGCACGCGCTTTGGCTTCGGTCTCGGCCCACTCGAGCTCGGGCACGCTGTCGGCCACCACGCCGGCCGCAGCCTGCACGTAGAGCATCTGGTTTTTGATGATGCCGGTGCGGATCGCAATCGCCACATCCATATCACCCGCATACGAGAGGTAGCCGCAGGCGCCACCGTAAATGCCGCGCTTGATAGGCTCCAGTTGGTCAATCAGCTCCATGGCGTGCACCTTGGGGGCGCCGGTGAGCGTACCGGCCGGAAAGGTGGCCTTGAGCACATCCATGCTGCTCATACCGGGGTTGAGCATGCCCTCCACATTGCTGACGATGTGCATCACATGGCTGTAGCGCTCCACACAGAAAGCGTCGGTCACTTTGACACTGCCAATCTGCGCGATGCGGCCAATGTCGTTGCGCGCCAGGTCGATCAGCATCACATGCTCGGCGCGCTCTTTGGGGTCGTGGATCAGCTCGTCTTCAGCGGCCTTGTCGCGCTCGGGCGTGGCACCGCGGGGGCGCGTGCCGGCCAGGGGGCGAATCGTGACCTTTTTCTCTGGCTCGGCATCAGCGCGCGCAGGCAAAGTCTCTTGTCTAACAAGAATCTCCGGCGACGCACCCACCACATGGAAATCGCCGAAGTTATAAAAGTACATGTACGGGCTGGGGTTCAATGAACGCAAGGCACGGTATAGGCTGAGTGGCGACTGGGTGTAACGCTTCTTGATGCGCTGGCCCACCTGCACCTGCATGAAATCGCCGCCCGCAATCAGCTCTTTGGCGCGGTCCACGGCGGCCAGGTAGTCGGCCTTGGCAAAGTCGCGCTGGGCCGGGTAGCCGGTGGTGGGTTGCACCGCCGGAATCGCAACCGCCTGGCGCAGCTTGGCCTTCAGCGCAGCCAGCCGGGCCGTGCCAGCGGCAAACGCGTCGGGCACGTTCGGGTCCACATACACAATCAAATGCAGCTTGCCCGACAGGTTGTCGATGACGGCCAGCTCTTCACATTGCAGCAGCAAGATGTCGGGGCAGCCCAACTCGTCGGGCGGGCAGGTAGCCTCCAGCTTGCGCTCGATGTAGCGCACCGCGTCGTACCCAAAGTAGCCGGCCAAGCCACCACAAAAGCGCGGCATACCCGGCTGTATCGCCACCTTGAAGCGCTGCTGGTAGCTGGCGATGAAGTCCAACGGGTTGGCGCGGGAGGTTTCCACCACCACACCATCAGTCACCACCTCGGTCACTGCCTGTGCGCCAAAGCCACTGGCGCGCACCAGCGTGCGGGCGGGCAAGCCCATAAAGCTGAAGCGGCCGAAGCGCTCGCCACCCACCACGGACTCCAGCAAAAAGCTGTGGGCGGCGGGCTCGGAGCTACCGGGCTCACAGGTCAGCTTCAGGTACAGGCTTAAGGGGGTTTCCAGGTCGGCAAAGGCCTGGGCAGTCAGCGGGATGCGGTTGTAGCCCTGCGCGTGCAGGGCCTTGAATTCAGATTCGGTCATGTTGCGGGCGAATGCCTCTCAAAGTCTTGGCGGCCGCTGGTGCCTTACTGCGCCAGCGCTCCATACATAGAAACGGGTGGGGGAGAAGGATGCCGCCGATTGACACAACGACCTTCGCTGCGGCTGACTCACATCACGTCGAGTCAACGCCGGGCGCTAGTGTGCGTTTAAACCATAGCCGCATCCATAACGGTCAGCGTACGCCAGGGCCAAGCCCCCCGGTCGCTACAACCCGTGATGAAAATGCGGTGAATAAACATGGTGCCAGTGTAGCAAACCAGCTTTACATCCTCGCGAAAACCCTGATGCTGTCGGGACATGCAAGGCAGCACAATTGGGAAGATACTTGCATAGGCACCGCAGTCGGTGCAGTTTTTCAATACAAAAAGGAGACGTATGCGCTACCTCAAATCCCTGATGACAGGCGTGGCCAGCTTAGTGCTGAGCCTGGCGGCTTTCTCGGCCACCGTGGAGCTTCACGGCGTGAAAGTCGAAGACTCCCAAACTGTGGGCGGTGTCAAGCTCGAACTCAACGGCTATGGCACACGCTACAAAGGCCCATTCAAAGTGTATGTGGGTGACCTCTACACCACCAAAAAAGTCAGCAGCCTGGAGGAGCTCATTGCAGCCCCCGGCCCCAAGCGCCTGACCATGACCTTTGTCCGTGAAATCGAGGCTGGCCCCTTTGGCAAGTTGCTGACCCGCGGCGTGGAAGACAACGTCACCAAGGCCGAGATCTCCAAGCTGGTGCCTGGCTTGATTCGTATGGGCGATATTTTTACGGTCAACAAGGTGCTCAAAGTCGGTGACACCATCTTTATCGATTGGATTCCCGGCACGGGCATGGTTGTCACGGCAAAAGGTGTACCCCAGGGCGAGCCCTTCAAAGAACCCGAGTTCTACAAAGCCATCATGTCGATTTGGTTTGGCCAATCCCCAGCCGACTGGCGTTTGAAGGATGCCCTGCTCGGTATCAAGTCGTAAAGACTGCAGGCCTTGGCCCTGTCAGCGCAGCCAAGGCAGCGCTGACAGCCTGTCGACAAATCCATCCGCATCCACCTCACGCACCGGCTGGCCGTGGTTATAGCCATAGGTCATCAGCCACACTGGGCAACCCGCTGCCCGCGCGGCCTGGGCGTCATTGCTGGAATCCCCGATCATGACCGTGTGCGCGGGCTCCACGCCTAGGCGCTGACAGGCCACCAGCAGGGGTAAGGGGTCAGGCTTTTTGCGCGCCAGCGCATCGCCACCCAAGGTCAGCACAAAGAATCCGTCCAGCCCCTTGGCGCGTAACAAATCCTCGGCAAAGGCCGTCGGTTTGTTGGTGACACAGGCCAGGGGCCAACCCAAAGCCCGCAGCGCAAGCAAGCCGTCGAGTACACCGCCGTAGACCTCGGCAAACTGGCCGTTAATGGCTTGGTAGTGGTGCTGGTAGCGCGCAAAGGCTGTGGCAAACAAACTGTCCGCCTTCAATGCGTCAGCAGTACTTGCTACATTTTTAGTAGCTGCCCCCGCACTATCCACAAGCTCCAGCACGCTTTTGATTAAATTCTCAGAGCCCTTGCCCACCAAGGGCTCTACGCTCTGGGCATTCACGCTGAAGTTGGCATACGGCTCAGGCAGGTCGCGCAGCATGCGCTGCAGCGCCTCTACAAAATCCCCCAACGTATGGACCAGGGTGCCATCCAGATCGAGGATGGCGGCGCGCAAATCCATGCCTGTAACTGCGCCCACAAGTACCGCAACCACTCAGGCCAACGCCACGCGCATGGCATCCACCACGGCTTTGTAGTCAGGTTTGCCAAAGATGGCGCTACCCGCCACAAAGGTGTCGGCCCCCGCATCGGCCACGCGGCGGATGTTGTCGGTCTTGATGCCGCCATCCACTTCCAGGCGAATGTCTTTGCCCGACGCATCAATGCGCTTGCGCACGTTTTCAATCTTGCGCAGGGCCGAATCAATGAAGCTCTGGCCGCCAAAGCCGGGGTTCACGCTCATGATCAAAATCAGGTCGATATCGTCGATCACCCAATCCAGCACGTCCAGCGGCTCGGCCGGGTTGAAAGTGAGCCCGGCCTTAACGCCTTTGCTCTTGATGGCCTGGATGCTGCGGTGCACATGGCCCGAGGCATCGGGGTGAAAGCTGATCAGATCCGCGCCTGCGTCGGCAAACTGGGCCGCCAACGCGTCCACCGGCGAAATCATCAGGTGTACGTCAATCGGCACGGACACGCCCTCCGCCGTCTTGGCGTGGGGCTTCAGGGCGCTGCAAATCATCGGGCCAAAGGTCAAATTGGGCACGTAATGGTTGTCCATCACGTCAAAGTGGATCCAGTCAGCACCGGCGGCAATGACGGCTTTGACCTCTTCGCCCAGGCGGGCGAAATCGGCAGAAAGAATAGAGGGGGCGATGCGGTAGGTCATAGGGTTATTTTCGCAGGTAGCATTGCCCCTATGCCAAGTTACCAATTTTTAGTTGAAGTTAGGCCGCAATACCTGCGCGAACAGTCATCCCCCGAGGACGGCTGGTTTGTATTTGCGTACACCATCACCATCACCAACACAGGCGACGTAGCGGCCCAGCTGATCTCACGCACCTGGAATGTGAACGACGCCAATGGCCTGACCGAAAAGGTCAAAGGCCTGGGTGTGGTGGGCCAACAGCCTTTTCTGAAACCTGGCCAAGCCTTTGAATACACCAGCGGCACCCGCATTCGCACGCCCACCGGCACGATGCACGGCAGCTTTTTTTGCGTCGCCGAAGACGGTGAGAAGTTTGATGCCGACGTGCCCATGTTTGTGCTCGATGGCCTGAGCGGCGAAGCCAATGGCGGCGGTGGCCGCACCCTGCACTGATGGCCGGGCTGCCCGCGCCTGGCCCGGCAACCCCCATGGCCGGTGCCGATCTGTCTGAACTGCTGGGCGCGCTGGACGCCGATGCCTCTTTGGTCCAGCGCCACATCTGGCTGATTGCACTGTTTCAGTGGATACGGGGGGATGGCCGGTCTGCGGCTGCAGCCGCTGGCCGGGTCGACATTTTGCTGGACGTGGTGGACGTGCGGCCCCAGTTGGCCGAGCACTTGCGCGCCTGGTGGCAAGTGCTGCTGGACACGGTGGACGAAGCCACCTTGCTCTCGGACTACGGTTTTGCGTCGCGCAATGCGTTTATCAGCGAACTGATGGAGCGCCTGCACCGCAAACTGCTACCCGCCACCCCGGAGACGGTGGACGCAGCCGAGCTGTTCTCGCTGGTGCTGCCCAGCCCGGTAGATGCCTTGTGGATAGAGGCCCTGAGCCCAGCAACGCTGGAGCGCTTGGCCGCCCTGCTAACGGCCCCGGCCGTGGGCCAGCCCGAGCACGCGCCCCGCGCGCTCACCCAGTGGCAGGCCTCGCTGATCGAAGGCATCACCTTTTGCACCAGCCATATCCGCGCCGTGGGTTTTTCACCCGAGATACGCGTGCGCATGAGCACACCGGCGCGCGCGTCCAGCCCCTTCCATACCCTCGGTGCTGATTTTGAAGCCCTGCGTGACGCCTGGTGGGCCACCCTGCAAGACCCACAGGTAAACCCACAGGTAGATACACAGGCAGACCCCGCCCTGCATGAAGCCGCGCTGGCGCGCTTGAACGACGCCACGGTGCAGTTCAAAGCCAAGCTCGAAGCCTGCCGCCAGGCGGCGGCCTCGGTCTATACACACCTGGATGCGCATGGTATTTCCATGGATTTGGTGTTCCGGCTGCGCCAGCTACGCGCGCGGGTGCTGCGCATTCGGGCCTTGCTGGATTGCCTGGTCAGCGACACCCCGCTGACCCACAGCGCCAAGCTGATTGCCAACCTGGCGCGCGTGGGGCAAGAGCAACGCAGCCTGGGCGCGCTGGTGTCGTCCAACACCTCGTTGCTGGCGGCCAAAGTGGCCGAGCGCAGCTCAGAGACCGGCGAACACTACATCACCCGCAACCGCGCTGAATACCGGGCCATGTTGGGCCACGCGGCGGGCGGGGGTGCGTTGACTGCAGGCACGACGGCATTGAAATTTGCCATCATGGCCGTGGGCCTGTCGGCGTTTTGGACTGGCTTCTGGTCGGGCGTGATGTACGCCGCCAGCTTTGTGCTGATCCAGTTGCTGCACTTCACGCTGGCCACCAAACAACCCGCCATGACGGCCCCGGCCATGGCGGCCAAGCTCAAAGACATCAGCGACCCACTGGCGGTGGAATCCTTTGTCGACGAAGTCACCCACCTGGTGCGCTCGCAGTTTGCCGCGGTGCTGGGCAATGTGGTGGTGGTGTTCCCGGTGGCGCTGGCCCTGTCGGCGGTGATGCAGGCCGCACTGGGCCGCCCCATGATCGATGCCGCCACGGCCAACTATGTGCTGCATTCCCTGAGCCTGCTGGGGCCATGCCTGCTGTTTGCCGCCTTTACTGGCGTGCTGCTGTTTTCCAGCAGCATCGTGGCCGGTTGGGTCGAGAACTGGTTTGTGCTACACCGGCTGGACTCGGCCATTCGCTACAACCCGGCCATCACCCGCGCCCTGGGTACCGCCCGGGCCAACCGCTGGGCGCACTTTATGCGGCAAAACATTTCCGGGCTGGCGGCCAATATCTCACTGGGTTTCATGCTCGGTTTGGTCCCCGCAGTACTGGCGTTTTTGGCGGTGGGGCTGGATGTGCGCCACGTCACCCTGTCGGCAGGGCAGCTGGGCGCGGCCTGCGCCAGCCTGGGCTGGGATGTCGTTTATGCCCCGGCACTGTGGTGGGCCGTGGCCAGCATCCCGCTGATCGGCGTGCTCAATGTGGGGGTGAGTTTTTATTTGGCTTTCCGGGTGGCGCTGACGGCGCACAACGTGTCGGGGCTGGACCGCACCCACATTCGCCACGCCATCTGGCAGCGGCTGCGCCGGGCACCGGGCTCGTTCTTTTGGCCCGCCCCTGAACCCCAACTTCTGCCCAAACCCGAGGACGCGTGATGGGTGAATTCGATCTGATTGCCAAGTACTTCAAGCGCCCGGCCCGGGACGCCGTACTGGGCGTGGGTGATGACTGTGCCCTGCTGTTGCCCGCGCCCGGCACGCACCTGGCCGTGTCCAGCGACATGCTGGTCGAAGGCCGACACTTTTTATCCACCGTGTCGCCCGAGCGTTTGGGCCACAAGGCCCTGGCTGTCAATCTGAGCGATCTCGCGGCCTGCGGTGCCACACCCCGCGCCTTCACGCTGGCGCTGGCCTTGCCCCGGGTGGACGAAGCCTGGCTGGCCGGGTTTGCCCAGGGCCTGTTTGCACTGGCCGATGCCCATGGCTGTGAGCTGGTGGGTGGCGACACCACCCAGGGCCCGCTGAACATCTGCATCACCGTGCTGGGCGAAGTACCCGTGGTGGACGGCAGAAGCCAGGCCCTGCTGCGCTCAGGTGCGCAGGTGGGCGATGACATCTATGTGAGCGGCACCTTGGGCGATGCCCGGCTGGCCCTGGAGGTTTTTCGGGGCAACGTGCAAGTGCCCGCCGCCGTGTTTGAGCACGCCCGCCGCCGCATGGAGCAACCCAGCCCCCGCGTGGCTTTGGGCGTGGGTCTGCGCGGGCTGGCCAGCTCGGCCATTGATGTCAGCGATGGTTTCTTGGGCGACCTGCGCCATGTGCTGCAAGCCTCGGGCGTGGGGGCGCAGATAGATATCGACATTGCTATAAATTTGCTAGCTGCTCCCGCACTATCCACGGGCTCAAATGCCGATTTGATGCTTCAAATCAGCTCCGCGCAGGCCCTGGAATGGGTATTCGCAGGTGGCGACGACTATGAACTGGTGTTTACCGCCGCACCGGCCAACGCCCACCGGGTAGCCCAGGCCGCGCGCGATGCCAAAACCCGCATCACCCGCGTGGGCCGCATTGAAGCCGAGCCGGGCTTGCGCCTGGAGGGCAGCCAGGGCCTGGTGCAGGCGGAGAAGTTTGGGTCGTTTGACCACTTTGCGCCATCGGTCAAGTAATCGTTAGCCCGAGGAGCCTGGGCGGCAGAGTGTTTTGCGTAGGTAAAGGAGGAGCCCGCAAAGCGGGCGGGGGACACGAAGCAAAGCGCTCTGCCGCCCAGGCTCCGCCTAGCAGGGAACGTCCACACCCCAGCCAGATGCCAGCGCTTCCCGGGCGCGTTTGTTCAGGTATTCCGTGGGCTCCGCGTCGGGGCTGCCCAAAAAGTGACCCTGCCCACAATCCACACCCGCGTCATTCAGCGCCACGATGTCTTCGGCAGTCTCGATCCCCTTGGCCGCCAAACGGTTGCCGTGGCGGCGCGACAAGGCCACCAAGGCCCGCACCCGCTTTTGCTGCTCAGCACTGCTGGCAATGCCACGGGTGAGCTTCATGTCCATCTTCACTATGCTGGGCGACAAGCGTGACCAGAGCTTGACGTGGCTCTCTGTGCAGCGGAAATCGTCAAACGTGATCTGCACGCCCTGGCGGCGCAGCTTGGTCAACGGGCCGGCCAGCTCCAGCGGGTCAATGCGACTGCTCAGGCCGGTGATCTCCATGGTCAGCACCCGCGATGGCAACCTGCAGTTGTCCAGCAGCTTGAGCAGGGCACCATCGGCCGGGCCGTGCTCCAGCAACAAAAGGCTTTTGGCACTGATATTGAGAGACAAAGGGCTGCCATTGGTTTTTTTGGCCCATTGCTCAATGGCCGCCTCAATGCAGGCCAGTTCCAGTTGTTTTTGGTGCTGCTGGGCCTTGGCCGCGTCAAACAGGGCGTCGGTACTGCCCAAGCTCAGGGTGCTGGGCGCGCGCACCAGGGCCTCGTAGCCGCAGATAGAGCCGTCATGCAGGTTGACGATGGGCTGAAACACGATGCCCAGTCGCCGGTCGGCAATCAGGCTGGATACCTTGGGGACGCCACCGCGTACGGCTCCGTCCATAAATCGGGACAAAAAGTTCATGTGCGCATTGGGCCGCAGCGCGCTGGGCCGGGCAACCCAGACTGTTCAGCGGTGAACACTGTGCACAAAAAGTGGCTTAAGCCCAGCAAATCGCCGCCACCGGCGGCAGATCACGCGATACGCCATGCCAGTGCTCGCCCGCATTGGCGCTGATCCACAGTCCGCCGGTGGTGGAGGCCATGGCCAGGGTGTTGCCATCCGGGGCCAGTTCCAGCCCGTGGCGGTAAATCAGGTGGTAGGCATGCTGCTGGGGCAGGCCGCTGCCAAAGGCCTGAAAGCTTTGGCCGCCGTCGTCGGTGCGGGTCACCACCATCTTGCCGTCTACAGCGTAGCGGTGCGTATCGGCCTGCGCCGGGGCAAACCAGGCACGCAGCGGGTTGGCCGGATCACAAGCCACGGCAAATCCAAAACCCGAGGGCTGGGGTGCCGGTATAGCTTGCCAAGACTGCGCGGCGTCGGTCGAGCGAAAAATACCGCAGTGGTGCTGCACCCACAGCGCATCGGGCTGGGCGACGCATTGCACCATACGGTGCGGGTCTTGGGTGTTGGGGTCTTCGGCGCTCTCCGGGGGCATGTAGTCGGCCTTCATGCCCGCAGCGGTCAGCGCCCAGGTCTGGCCCGCATCCCAGGTTTGCCACACGCCGCCGCAGGAGATGGCCAGTGAGACATGCTGGGCATCGCGCGGGTCGACCAGCACCGAATGCAGGCCCGGAAAATCATTACCGCCGCCAAACCAGCCCAGGCGGCGCGGGTCATCCCATAGCGGCCTATTGAGTGCCCAACTCTGCCCACCGTCTTGCGACAGGAACAAGCCCGCCGGCATACAACCGGCCCACAGAGTGCCGGGCTGCTTCGGCCCGCCTGCAGCCAGGCTCCAGATCATTTCGACATTCCAGGGCGTGGGGTCTTGGGCCAGCGGCCCCTCCGTGGGTTTGGCGGGAAAGGCGGGGGCGGCCAGCTCGGTCCAGCTTTGGCCCTGATCGCTGCTCTTGCGCAGCTTCACACCAAAGTGGCCCAAGCGCAGGGCGGCGTACCAACTGCCGTCGCGCGGGTCCACCAGCACTTGGGAGACCGGGTCTCCGGGGAAGTGGTGCGCGGTGACGGCCCAATCGCCGCCCCCGCCCTGCACCACCAGCAAGCCCTTACGGCTGGCGACCAGCAATGTCTGCATATTTCTGCTCCTTGATTGAAACTCAGCCCACGCTCAGCCCCCCAGTTAGCCCCCAGTGAGCGCCTGAATCACCAGCACACGGTCCTGGTCGGCCAGCGGGCGGTCCAAGTTGGCGCGGTCTAGCACCATGACTTGGTTCACAAAAACGGCCACATGCTTGCGGATGTGGTGCTGATCATCGAACACGTAGTGCGACAACTCCGGCGCGCTTTGCAAGGCGGCGTCCAGCACGCTGCCCAGGCTTCCGGGGGCCACGGTTTGCGGCGCGCACTCCACGTGGCGGCGCAAACTGGGCGCAAATTCAACACGCACCATCCCAAATCCTTTCATGCTGGCCCTACTGGCGAAGCTTGCGCGCAGTATCGCGATGCGGCGGGGGCTTGGCAAGCTTTGCGCGCACCGGTAGCCCCTGGCCGACATATGGGCAGCGCTTGCGTCACAGCCCCGCGCTAAACTGGAGGCTATTTACTGGCCCCGTCCCCAAGGTACCGACCATGCCCCCACTTCGATCCATCGCTCTGGCGCTTTTTCTGACTTTGGCCTCGGCGTGGGCGCATGCCGCAGCGTACAAGTGCACCGATGCCGGTGGCAATATCACCTACTCAGACCTGCCCTGCCCGATAACCGTCGCCAAAGACCAGAAGCTGCTGGGGCGCGGCGCGGGCTCCAACCCGCTCAATGACGAGGAAAAAACGGCTTTCAAGCGCGGCATCCACCGCGGCTGCGCCCTGCCGCGCATGGTGTGCAATTGTGTGGCCGAGACCATGGCCGACCAACTGACCTACGAAGAAGTCATGCACACCGTACGCTCCAATGGTGCCTACAGCGCCACTACGCTTGAAAAGCGCAACCGGGCCATGGCCTCGTGCGAGAAGATGGCGGCGGTGCGTTGAAGCAAGACTTTTATGCCCTGCTGGGCGTAGCACCCGACGCCCCCGAGGAGGCGATCCAAAGGGCCTGCCACGGGGCTTTGTCGGTCACGAGCGACAGCGCACACCGGGTGCTGCTGCGCCACGCGCGCGACACCCTGTGCGACCCGCAACGCCGCGCGGCTTACGACCGCAGCTTGCCCAACGCCAATTCATCGACTTCGCCCAGCACCCCGAGCGCCCACCACAACACGGCTGCGCCGGTGCAGACCAAGGCTGCGCCGCGCAGCAGAACGCCGATGCCGGTGGAATCGTCTGGCCCCTGGCGTTTGTGGCTGGGCTTGGCCTCCTTGGTACTGGTGGTGGGCGGCGTGGGCTACCAACTGGGCAAGCCCAAAGCGGCCGCATCCACCCAGTTGGCGAGCACCACTGCAGGGCCACCGCCACACGCCAAGTTGTCGGGCCCCGCGAACGCGCGCACGCACGCGGCCATGCAAACCACGGCGGCCACAGACGCAGCCAATACCGCCAGTGGCAGCGCCCTGAGCCCAGAGGCGATTTACGCCAACGTGGCACCCAGCGTGCTGGTGATCGAGTCTTTGAACGCCAGCGGCCAGCCTATCAGCCGGGGCAGTGGCGTGGTGATCGCCTCCGAGCTGGTGCTGACCAACTGCCACGTCGTCATGCAGGCCAGTGCCGTGCGGGTGCGCTCGGGCAGCAGCGAATTTGCAGCCATCAGCGACACCTCTGACACCCAACTGGACCTGTGCCAACTGCGTGTACCCGGCCTGAGCGCGGCACCGGTACGCCGTGGCACGGTCAAGCAGGTGCGGGTGGGACAAACCGTGTTTGCCATCGGCACGCCGCACGACCTGGAACGCACCTTGCGCCAGGGCCTGGTCTCGGCCCTGCGCGAAACCCCCGACGGCACCCTGATTCAGACCTCAGCCTCCATATCGCCCGGCTCCTCCGGCGGCGGCCTGTTTGACAACGAGGGGCGGCTGATCGGCATCACCACCTTTCAGCACAAGCAAGGACAAAACCTGAACTTTGCCTTGCCGGTGGACTTCATAGACATCCTGCGCAACCGCTGATGTGACGCCCCTGGACTGGGGCTGTACCCGGCGCTAAACCCAACGCCATACCCAACGCTTTACCCAGCGCTATAGTGCGTCGGTTAGTTCGTTGCCTAGTCCGTCGGTTTTGTCTCACTTCACCAGGAGTTTTCATGATCAAGAAAATTGCAATCGGCGTTGTCGCCGCCATCGCGCTGTTGCTGGTCTTTGCCTTGACCCGGCCGGACACTTTCCGCGTGGAGCGCAGCATCGCGGTACAGGCCCCGGCGGCCAAGCTGTTCCCGCTGCTCAATGACTTTCACCACTTCCCGAGCTGGTCGCCCTGGCAAAAGTTGGACCCAGCGATGCAGGTCACCCACAGTGGCGCGCCAGCGGGCCCAGGGGCGGTGTATGTCTGGAAGGGCAATGGCGACGTGGGCTCGGGCCGCATGGAAGTCTTGAAGCAGGTGCCCGACACCAGCGTCACGGTCAAGCTGGATTTTCTGGAGCCTTTTGAAGGCCACAACACCTCGGAATACACCCTCAAAACCGCAGGCAGCACGACCACCGTGACCTGGGCCATGTACGGCCCCAGCCCCTATATCTCCAAGCTGATGGGTATTTTTGTCAGCATGGACAGCATGATTGGCAAAGACTTTGAGCAAGGCCTGGCCAATCTGAAAGCAGTCGCTGAGAAGCCATGAACCTGAGTGAGTACTTCGCCAAGCCCGTACCCGCCGGGAACCTAGGCGAACCAGCGTTGGTACCTACCCACCCGGCATCAGCGCCTATGGGGAGACCCACGGTGGGCTTCATGCTGTCACACCCGGCGCACGCCATTGCGCTGGGTCTGGGCTCGGGCCTGTCGCGCATTGCACCCGGCACCTCAGGCACGCTCTGGGCTTGGGTCGCGTTTGTGGCGCTGGCACCTTGGCTCAATGATGTGCAATGGGCCTGGGTGATTGGCCTGTCCCTCCCCATCGGCTGGTGGGCCTGCACGGTGACGGCACGGCACATGGGTGTGCTCGACCCCGGCAGCATTGTCTGGGACGAGGTCGTGGCCTTTTGGTTGGTGCTGTGGCTGGTCTCGCCCACGGGCTTGGTCGGTCAGGCTATCGCGTTTGGCTTGTTCCGGTTTTTTGATGCGGTCAAGCCCGGCCCGGTGGGCTGGGCCGACCAGCTGTTTCATGGCGTAGACCCGCAAACCGACCCCGCCGCCTGGCGCAAGGCGGGCTTTGGTATTTTGTTCGACGATCTGGTGGCGGCAGGCTGCACGCTGCTGGTGATTGCGCTGTGGCGTTTTGGCCTATGACCGAGATGGCCTCTACCTCATCCGTCGACTTGCTATTAAAAGAGAAGCTGCTCCCGCACTATCCATGCGCTCTATTGGCCAATTTGCTTCTAAAGCAAGGTTGGATGCTGGCCACTGCCGAGAGCTGCACCGGTGGCCTGATTGCCGCTGCCTGCACCGATCTGGCCGGCTCCAGCCAGTGGTTTGAGCGCGGCTTCGTAACCTACTCCAACGAGGCCAAGACCGATCTGCTGGGTGTGGATGCGGCACTGATTGCGCGCGACGGCGCGGTGAGCGAATCCGTGGTGCGCGCGATGGCCCTGGGTGCATTGGCCCGATCACGGGCGCAGGTGGCCGTGGCAGTCACCGGTGTGGCAGGCCCCGGCGGCGGCAGTGCCGACAAACCGGTGGGCACGGTATGGCTGGCCTGGGCTAGCCCCCAGGGCCTACACAGTGAGGTGCAGCACTTTGCCGGCGACCGTGCGGCCGTGCGCGCCGCTACCGTGCAGCATGCGTTGCGCGGCTTGCTGAGCCCATTGGCTTAAACCGGCCCACCCACACGCCCCCATCGCTAATTCAAGGCTTTGGCTGGTGCGGCCAAGCTGCACTGCGGGTAGTGCAGCAACGCCGCATAGTCTTTGGATTTTTTGAGTTGCGCCAGGCCGCGATTAAAGGCTTTCATGCGCTCGGCGCTTTGCGGTAGTTTTTCGCTCAGCATCAAGTGGGTGGTGAACTGGGTGGTCAGCAGCTTGGGGTGGGCGCGCAAATCGGCCACCTCCTCCGCCTTGAAATGCGCATTCATCAAATAGCAAGCCACGTTGCGCTCAATCACCGCCACATCCACCCGCCCGGCCACCAGGCGGCGCAAATTACCCAAGTCGTCCTGTGCCACTTCCACCTTCAAAGTGCCCGCTTTTTGCATCTCCCAAAACTCGGCGGTATAGGTGTAGGACTGCACGGCCGCAATGCGCTGGCCTTTCAGGTCGGCTAGCGTGTCCCAGTCAAAGGGCTTGGTGCCGCCCCCGCGCTGGCGGTACAAAAAAACCCACTGCTCGGTCAACACGTTGTCGCTGATTAAAAACCCGATGTCGCGCGTGGGGTTTTTACCCCAGTATGCCGTGCCATCCCATTGGCCCGCACGGGCTTCTTCCAAGGATCGGGTCCAGGGCTTGAAGGTGTAAGTGACAGTGCTGCCCGCATTGGCAAAGGCCTTGCGCACGATGTCGAGGGCGATACCGTCATCGGGGCGTTCTTGGGTGGCGTAGGGGGGTAATTCACCGGTGACCAAACGCAGATTTTCTGCTTGGGCGAAGATGGGAGCCAAGCACCAAACCCCAATGACAAGAAGCATCCAGCATGGGTTGAAGCGCTCAAACGACGACCTAGCTTCCATTACGACGCGTCCTCAATTGGGGTTTCTGTCCATCATAGTCTCGACAACGCCGACGTGCCGGAGACTGGCACTGTATTCCGAATCTGCGGCCCCTCTTTGAAAGAAAAGCATGACGCTGAACTCCCTACCCCCTGATTGCCTGGCATTGGTCATAGGTGCCACCGGCGGTATAGGCCAGGCCCTGGTGCAAGCTTTGCATACGGCACTGCCACAAGCGGAGGTGCTGGCCCTGTCCCGCCGCAGCCAACCCGCGCTGGATTTGCAAAACGAGGCCAGCCTGTCAGACGCCGCTGCTTACATCCGCCAGCATTGTCAGGACACGGGTCGGCCGCTGCGACTGGTCATCAATGCCACTGGCACGCTGCACACGCCCCACCCGCCCGAAAAGAGCTGGGCGCAACTGGATGCCGTCGCCATGGCCCAGGTGTTTGCGGTCAACACGGTTGGGCCCGCCTTGTTGATGAAGCACCTGCTGCCGCTGCTGCCGCGTCAGGGCAAGGCGGTGTTTGCCACGCTATCGGCCAAAGTGGGCAGCATTGGCGACAACCGCCTGGGCGGCTGGTACAGCTACCGCGCCAGCAAGGCGGCGCTAAACCAGCTGGTGCGCACCGCCGCCATTGAACTGCGCCGACGCCACCCCGAGGCGCTGTGTGTGGCCCTGCATCCCGGCACCGTAGACACCGACTTGTCCACGCCCTTTGCCAAAACAGGCCTGGACGTGGTGAGCCCGGCGCACGCAGCAACGCGTTTGCTGCAGGTGATAGATGGGCTGGCAGCCAGCGACTCCGGTGGTTTCTTCAACCACGACGGTACTGCGCTGCCTTGGTGACCCTTTAGTGCCCGCCGCCCAAGTAGGCGGCCTTCACCGCCGGGTCATCGCGCAGCTTGGCGGCATCGCCATGCACCGAGATGCGGCCGTTTTCCATCACATAGCCGTAGTCGGCTACCTTCAGGGCCGCAGCGGCAAACTGCTCCACCAGCAACATGGTCACGCCGCGGGATTTCAGATCGCCAATGATGCGGAACACCTCTTCCACCAAGATCGGCGCGAGGCCCATCGACGGCTCGTCCAGCAACACAATTTCCGGGTTCAGCATCACCGCGCGGGCCATGGCCAGCATTTGCTGCTCGCCGCCCGACAAGGTGCCGGCCAATTGGTTGCGCCGCTCTTTCAGGCGTGGGAACAATTCCATCGCCCGCTCCAGATCGCCAGGCACATCGCCTTTGGGGCGGCTGCCGGTTAGGCGCGGGAAGGCCCCCAGAATCAGGTTGTCGGTCACCGTCATCGTCGCAAACACACGGCGGCCTTCGGGCGAGTGGGCCAGGCCAAGTTTGGCAATGGTGTACGACTCCAGACCGTCCACGCGCTTGCCGTGCAGCGAAATTTCACCCGCGGTCGGCTGAATCATCCCGGAGACGGCACGCATGGTGGTGGTCTTGCCGGCACCATTGGAGCCAATCAGCGTGACCACTTTGCCCTTGGGTACTTCAATGGAAATACCGTGCAAGACCTGCACTTTGCCGTAGCCGGCTTCGAGGTTTTTGATACTCAACATAGTCGATCCTGTGTCCTTATGCGGCCGTGCCACCGAGGTAGGCTTCAATCACTTTTTCATCGGCTTGCACCACGGCGGGCTTGCCCTCGGCGATCTTCTGACCGAAGTCGAGCACGGATACGGAATCGCAAATGCTCATCACCACATCCATGTGGTGCTCGATCAGAATCACGGTAATGCCATGGTCGCGGATCTTGCGGATGATGGCCACCAGCTCCTTGATGTCGGGCGCGGTCAGGCCCGCAGCAGGCTCGTCCAGCAACAGCAATTGCGGGTCCAGCGCCAGCGCGCGGGCAATCTCCAGCAGGCGCTGCTTGCCATACGGCAGGTTGCGTGCTTCCTCGTGCGCCAGATCGCCCAAGCCTACGAAGTTAATCAGACCCAGGCCACGATCGACCGAAGCCGCTTCTTCGCGCTTGTAACGCGGCGTGTGCAAGGACACATCGACGATATTGCTGTTGAAGCTGTGGTGCAGACCGACCTGCACGTTTTGCAGTGCGGTCATCTCGCCAAACAATTGCACGTTCTGGAAGGTGCGTGCAATACCCGACAGGGCGATGTCGGACGAGGTGCGTCCCACTACCGAACGCCCCGCAAAGTCAATGCTGCCCGCCGTGGGCACATAGATGCCGGTCAGCACGTTCATCATCGTGCTCTTGCCCGAGCCATTGGGGCCAATCAGGCCGTGGATGGTGCCGCGCTTGACATGCAAGTCCACGTTGTTGATGGCCTTGAGTCCACCAAACTGCATCAGTACGCCCTTGGCAATCAGCAGATCACCGCCCGTATCGACATGGCCCGTGTTACCTGCCTGGGTAATGGCGTCTTTGGCGGCGTCCATCACCGCCACAGCGCCCACACTGGTACGCGAGCCTTTGCGCACAAACAGGTTGCGCACAAAACCGACGATGCCGTCTTGCAGGTAATACACCACGAAGAGAATCATCAGGCCAAAGATGGACAGACGCCAATCCGTAATCGACTGCAGCCAGAACGAGAAACCGGCCAATGCAATCGTGCCGATCACAGGAATGGCCATGGCCTTGGGCGTCGTGATCTTCTTCACAACACCCACGATGGCACCCACCGTCATCAGCACCGCCAGCACCGACGCTACCTGGCGGAACATTTCCAGATCATCCAGCAGCTTGGGCAAGATCACGATGATGGCCGCGCCCAACAAGGCACCGGACCGTGTTTTGCGCCCACCCATGATCACCGCCAACAGGAACAACACCGTGAGCTCAAAGTTGTAGGTGTTGGGCGAGATGTATTGCTCGGAATAAGCATACAGGCAGCCGGCCAAACCAGCAAATCCCGCGCTGATCACGAAGGCATAGACCTTGTAGCGGTACACCGACACGCCCATACAGTCCGACGCTACCGGGCTGCCGCGCAGAGCCTCAAACGCACGACCCAGTTGAGATTTCAGAATGCGGGCTACCACCACCAAGGACAAGACCATCATCGTGAACACCAGCCAGTAAAAGCCATGCTCATCAAACTGGATACCGGCCAAGGATGGTTTGGGAATTTTCAAACCCAGAGGGCCTTCGGTTAGGAAATCCATCTCATTGATCAGGATCTGGATGATGGTGCCGAAGGCCAAGGTCACCATCGCCAAGTAAGGGCCGGTGACGCGCAAAGCGGGTAGCGCCAGCAGCGCGCCAAAGCCCGCCGTCACCACCACGCTGGCGGGGATGATGACCCACAGCGGCGCACCCAGCTTGAGGAACAGCACACCCGCGGTGTAAGAGCCCACACCAAACAATCCGGCATGGCCCAGAGACACCTGGCCGGTGTAGCCCACCACGATATCCAGCCCGAACAGCAGGATGGCGTAAATCATGATCGTGCCGATCATATGGATGTAATACGGGTTGCTGGTGTAAAACGGCGCGGCGGCCAAAACAGCCAGCCCCGCTGCAGCGATTAAAGTCTTGCGGTTCATCATCACACTTTCTTGATCGCAGTTTTTCCGAACAGGCCGGAGGGCTTGAAAGCCAGCACCAGCAACAAGAGCACCAGGCCGGGCACGTCTTTGTAGCCGGTGGAGATATAGAAGCCTGTGGTGGTCTCGGCCACGCCCAAAATAATGCCGCCGACGATGATGCCCAAGCCACTGGTCAGGCCGCCGATGATGGCCACCGCAAAGGCCTTGAGGCCGAGTACCGCGCCCATGGTGGCACCCGTCAATGTCAAGGGCGCTATCAACGCGCCGGCAAATGCTGCAGTGGCGCTGGACAGTGCGTACGAGAAGGTAATCACCAGACCGGTGTTGATGCCCATCAGTTTGGCGGCATCGCGGTCATTGAAGGTGGCCACCACAGCTTTGCCATAGATGGTTTTGCGATTGAAAAATTCCACGGCCAACATCATCACTATTGCGCCAACGACGACCAGAATTTCCATGGGCAGCACATTGGCACCCAAGAGCTTGATGGGGGATTCGGGCAGTGGCGAAGGAAACTTCAAATCGTCGCGGCCCCAGATGTTTTCAGCCACGTTTTTGAAAATAATGCCCAGCGCGATGGTGGACATGATCCAGCCGAATTCACTCTTGATCTTGATGGCGGGGCGCACACCAATGCGCTCTACAAAGCCACCTTGCACCAGACCAAACACCACCACCAGCGGCAGCATCAGCCAGTAATTGACACCCATATTGACCAGGGTCAGGCCCACCATGGCCCCCAGCATCAGCGCATCACCCTGCCCGAAGTTCAGGGTGTCTGAGGTTTGAAACGTGAGCTGGTAGCCAAAGGCAATGACCGCATAGATCATTCCCAGCGCGACACCACTGTAGATAAGTTGAAGCAGAATTTCCATGGCGATCACCCAGCAAAGAACATTGAGATAAATCACAGGCCTTAAAAAAGGCACCGCTTCAGCCCATGGGGCGAAAGTGGTGCCTTGTCTGGCGGCCTGCTAACCAGTCGGCTTATTTCTTGGCGGCCAAGGCACCCTTGGCGTTCACGTCTTTCACGCGCACTTCCGAAGCCTTCTTCTGGTCATCGGGGTAAGCGTATTCCACGCGGCCACCCTTGACTTCGCCAAACACGGGGATATTGGCGGTAATGGCTTCGTGGTCCTTGGCCGTGAAGGGCTTGTTGTAAGTAGTCACCACGCCATCCACGGGCGTCTTCAGATCTTCCAGCGCGGCTTTAACTTTAGGGCCGTCGGTCGAGTTGGCTTGCTTGATAGCGGCTGCCAACAGGTAGATCGAGTCATAGCCTTGGGCTGCAGACACGGGCGAATCAATGCGACCCCCCTTGGGGCTGAAGGTCTTCAGGTAGTTGATGATGAAAGACTGGCGCTTGGGCGTGGTGGGTGCCTGGATGAAGGTCTGGGGCATACGTGCACCTTCACCGCCGGGGCCGGCATTGTCAATGAAGTTGGCCATGGACAAAGTCCAGCTACCAATCATCGGAACCTTCCAGCCCAGCTTGGTCATGCCGTTGGCGATCTGCGCCAGTTCAGGCCCAATCGCGTAGGTCAGGATGGCTTCAGCACCGGCCTGCTTGGCCTTCAGCAACTGCGGTGTCATGTCCACATCCTTGATGTTGAACTTTTCAACCGTTACGGCTTTGATGCCTTTGAGTTCCAGGGCTTTTTCCAAGTCGGCACGGCCCAGTTGGCCGTAGTTGGTGGAGTCCGCCAGAATTGCCAGCTTGGTGAACTTGCGGCGAACTACCGCCTCTTCCACCAGCATGGGGGCCTGAATGCTGTCATGGGCCGCGTTGCGGAAGATGTAGTTCTCGGGCTGGTCGTCAAACTGGTGGGTAATGGCTGAACCGGTCGCCACGTTATTCATGACCGGAATCTTGGCCTCTTGGTAAAAGCGCTGCGAAGCCAGTGCCACACCCGTATTGATATAGCCGACCGTGGCGGTCACTTTTTCCTTGTTGATCAACTCTTGGGCAATCTGCACGCCGCGCTCGTTTTTGGCTTCGTCATCGCGTTCGATGAGCTGAATTTGACGGCCCAGCACGCCGCCCGCCTTGTTGATTTCATCGGCAGCGAGCTTCACGCCATCGCGCATGCTCACCCCCATGGAAGAGGAACCGCCGGTGAAGGGTCCGCTGACACCGATCTTGATCGGGTCCGCAGCAAATGCCAGCCCGGACAGGCTGATGAGTGCAGTAGCAAGCGCCGCGCTGGACGCCAATTTGGCAAAACGAATAGTCATGTTGTCTCCAATGTGTTTCAAAAAAAACTGCAACCGGACACCTGCCGGTTTCGCATGCTCGGCGGGGTCTGGTGCCCAACTTCGAACTTGCAATTTACCGACCCAAACCCTTTGAATCCTTACGTTTTACCAACGGTGTTTCCAAATGGCCCGTCCATGTACTGAAAAAATTTCGGGCCGGACGCGAATTAAATTCACACGCAGGCCTTGTCCATGAAGTGCGTCCAATGTGCGCTAGATGCGCACAAAGAAAACGAGGGTAAACCCGATAAATGGGTACAGGCGTCAGTACACAGTCAGGTGTTGAAACCAGACCCATGGGGATGCACCAGCAGGGTGCGGATTCGTGGCGCAAACGCGCTAAGACGGACTCAAGCGCCGTGGCATTTCTTGAATTTTTTGCCGCTACCGCAGTGGCAAGGATCGTTGCGACCCGGCGTGTCGGCGCGGTGCAAAGTTTCTACGCGGGGACCAATGCCGCGCCAGATTTCGCGCAGGTCGTACACCGACCACACCGCGTCGGCAAAGGCATCCAAACGGTCCACGCTGAGGGTGGCTGGGCCGTCCTCGCTGAAGGGAGATACGGTGGGCTCCCCCTCGTCGTCTTCGGTCATCGCGACGATGCATTGGATGGCCAGGTCATGCCATTTGGCGGCCTTCTTGTCGCGCGGCGGAGCCCACTCTTCGGGCCAGGCTTCCAAGACATACATGAATCCCAGCGCCCACACTTGGGCGAAGGCTGGCAGAGGCTCGTTGGCTGCGCCTTCGGGCATGGCGGCGCGGTCTTCCTCCGACAAGGCCGCCATCGCGCCGCGCACATCCAGCACCTCGGGGTGGTAGGCCGTGTCGGTGTCCAGGGATTCGGTGGGCATATCCAGTGCGGTCTTCACCTCCAGCAGGCGCTGGTCCCAAATTTCTAAAAAGCGCGCACGCTGCGCGGCGTCTGCAAACGAACCATCACCCGGCATGTCATCACTCTCGCCAACGCCCAGCAGCACATCCAGATACTCGGCCTGGGGAATGGCCCGGCGGCAACACACCAAGGCCGCTAAAAAGCCCTCACAAAACTCCCACTGCGGAGTCTCGTCATAGCGGGTTCGCATCTCATCGAGAATCGCGTCGATCTCGTCAAATGCCTCCGGGGTGGTGGGTTCAGCTGGCGGGGCAGACAGGGTTTGGGAGGTATCAGAGGGCTTCATGGGGGATGGCGCAAGGCTGTAGGTTGGGTCAGCAATCATTTTGTAACTGTATTTTGCCTTGCACTGTTTTGGCTGGTATGGTGCGCACCTAGGAGAGCCCCACGATGCTGTATTTTCTCAACACGCTGTTTCCGGTTCGCTACCTCACACTGGGCCTGTGCGCCATGGGGCTGGCGCTGAGTCTGTTCAGTCTGATCGTCTTTGGGGTGGGGTGGGGGCCCTTTTTGGTCTGCGCCTGGTTGGTAGGGGTGGGCGTGTATGACCTGCGCCAAACCAAACGCTCGATTTTGCGCAACTACCCGGTGATCGGGCACATGCGCTTCATGATGGAGTTTGTGCGCCCCGAGATTCGACAGTACTTTATTGAAAGCGACAACGAGGCGACACCGTTCTCACGGGCGCAACGCTCCTTGGTCTACCAACGGGCCAAAAACGAGCCGGACAAGCGCCCGTTTGGCACCCAACTCGATGTGCACGCCGAAGGCTACGAATGGATGAACCATTCCGTCGCGCCTACTGTTTTATCAAGCCACGATTTCCGGGTAACGGTCGGACCCGACAGGGCCAAGCCCTACTCCATCAGTGTGTTCAATATCTCGGCCATGAGTTTTGGCGCGCTCAGTGCCAATGCCATCCTGGCGCTGAACGCAGGGGCCAAGCGTGGCGGTTTTGCGCATGACACAGGCGAGGGCTCCATCTCCGCCCACCACCGTGTCCACGGTGGTGATTTGATCTGGGAAATTGGTTCAGGCTACTTTGGCTGCCGCAATGAAGATGGCAGCTTCAATGCCGATAAGTTTGCCGCCAATGCCGCCGACCCGCAGGTCAAGCTGATAGAACTCAAACTGAGCCAGGGGGCCAAGCCGGGCCACGGCGGCGTATTGCCAGGCCCCAAAGTCACCGCAGAAATTGCGGCTGCGCGCGGCGTGCCCATTGGGGTCGATTGCGTGTCGCCCGCCGCCCACAGCGCCTTCTCTACACCGATAGAAATGCTGGAGTTCATTGAACGGCTGCGTCAGCTCTCGGGCGGCAAGCCCACGGGTTTCAAGCTGTGCATTGGCCACCCCTGGGAGTGGTTTGCTATGGTGAAAGCCATGCTGGCCACCGGCATCACACCCGACTTTATTGTGGTGGATGGGGCCGAGGGCGGCACCGGTGCCGCGCCACTGGAATTCACCGACCACGTGGGCTCCCCCTTGCAAGAAGGCCTGCTCCTGGTACACAACACCCTGCGCGGCGCAGGCCTGCGGGACAAGATCAAGGTGGGCTGCGCAGGCAAGGTGGTGAGTTCTTTTGATATTTCCCGGCTCATGGCGCTGGGCGCGGATTGGTGCAACAGCGCGCGGGGGTTTATGTTTGCGCTGGGCTGCATCCAGGCACAGCATTGCCATACCGGTGCATGCCCCACGGGCGTCACGACCCAAGACCCACTGCGCCAACAGTCGCTGGTAGTACCGGACAAAGCCGAGCGCGTGTTCAACTTCCACCAGCAAACCCTGCATGCACTGCAAGAGCTAGTGCAGGCGGCTGGGGTGTCGCATCCGAGTGAAATTACGGCACACCACATTGTTCGCCGCTCCAGCGACAACCGGGTGCGCTCACTGGCGCAGTCCATCCTGACGCAGCTGCCAACCGGTGCCTTGTTGGACGACGATGCAGCTGGTCTGCCATTGATCTACCGTCAGAACTGGCCGCTGGCCCAAGCACAGAGTTTTCAGGCCATCATCGCGGTTTGAAAACTAGGGCGCTATTAAATGAATAGCTGCTCCCGCACGAACACCAAGCGCTAGCAGCCTTTTTGCCATACAAAGCACAGCCTGGTCCTTGCTCAGCAGCGTGGCGTGGTGGGCCACCGCCAGGTCAATGAATTTTTGGTCGTCGGGGTCTTTGCAGGTCACGCTGGCCTTGGCTGCCACCGCCACCATTTCGGCGTGGGCATCAAACTGATCCAGTACGGTCTGCGGATTGATTTGGTGGTGGGCCAGGCTTTTAACGATTTGCGGATAGGCCAGCACACGGGCCAGCTCCTCGCGCATGGGCGGCGTGGCCAACCAGCGCCACTGGCCTTGCGGCAAGCCCGATATCAATGGAGCAGCAGCCGCGTCACCAAACACCCAGACATCGAGCAGGATATTGGTGTCCAGCACCAGCGTGGGCCGCTCAGCCGTAGCAGCCAACCCTGGCGCAGTCTGCCCTTTCACGCTGCCAGCTTGCGCGGCCTCGTCCGCTGCGGCCGACACGGTCACGGCTTCGCAGCGGGCGCGGCCGTTGGCGTCTTCAACTTGCCCGCCACCATGTCAAATTTAAACAAGCGGCATTCAATCGGGCCATTCCACATCGGCACGCGGCGCGACTCTTTCAAGCGCATCTTGCCGGGCAGCTTCAGGTCGGGCGTCAAAATCCAGCCGCTCCAGCCGCTGTAGTTTTTCTTCCAGTGCGCGGCCAGTTGGTTGAAGAATTCACCACCGTCTTCGGTATGCGCCTGCTCGCGCTGACCAAAGCGCCCACCGGCGCCCTCTCCTGCCACGCCGCCCACCTCAATCCGCTCGCCATAGGGCGGGTTCAGCAGCATCACGCCCGGCACATCGCTGGGCGGCATGCGTTGCAATGCATCGCCGCCACGGAATTCGATCACGTCGGCCACGCCCGCGCGCTCGGCATTGCGTTGCGCAAAGTCGACCATGCGGTGCGATACATCACTGCCAAAAATTAAGGGCTTTTGGCCTGCAGGCCTCACCACTTCTGCGGAAGCAGCTTCTGTTTTGATAGCAGACCAGACATGCGCCTGGAACGGCAAGTATTTCTCAAAGGCGAAGTGTCGGCGTGAACCGGGGGCAATATTGCAAGCAATCTGGGCGGCTTCAATGGCCACCGTGCCGCTGCCACAGCAGGGGTCGTATAGCGGCAGCAAGTCGTCGTCGCCATCGGCCCAGCCACAGGCGGCAATCATGGCCGCAGCCAGTGTTTCTTTCAGCGGGGCATCGCCCTTATCCTCACGCCAGCCGCGTTTGAACAGCGGCTCGCCCGAGGTGTCGATATACAGCGAGCAGGTGTCGGTGGTCAAGTGGGCGTAGATGCGCACATCGGGCCACTGGGTGTTCACATCCGGGCGCACGCCATGGGCCTTGTCACGGAAGCGATCACACACCGCGTCCTTGATTTTCAATCCGGCAAAGTTCAGGGATGTCAGCGGGCTGTGCTGGGCCGTCACTTCCACTTTGATGCTTTGCTTGGGCGTGAACCAGATTTCCCAGGCCACCTCGGACGCCGCGCGGTACAGGTCTTGTTCCGAGCGGTACTGGGTGTACGACAGTTGCACCAACACGCGCTGGGCCAGGCGAATGTGCAGGTTCAGCAGCATGGCGTCACGCCACGAGGCCCGCACCATGACGCCACCACGTCGGGTCAACAGGTCTTCGCCTTGCAAGCCGGTCAGGGCATGCACTTCGGCGGCCAGAAAATCCTCAACGCCAGCAGCGCAGGGCAAAAAAAGTTGGAGTGAATTCATGGGGTCAGCCTAATCGGTTGAGGACAGAGCTGAAGATCTGTCCCGCAAAGTATCACAATGCTTTTCTCAACGAGGCGGGGGCAATTTTCAGGCCCTCGCGGTATTTGGCCACCGTGCGGCGGGCGCATTCGATGCCCTGTTCCTTGAGCATTTCGGAGATCTGGTTGTCGCTCAATGGTTTGGTGTTGCTCTCAGAACTGATGAATTGCTTGATCAGCGCGCGCACCGCCGTGCTGGAAGCATTGCCGCCCGTTTCTGTGCCCAGGCCCGAGCCGAAGAAATACTTCAGCTCAAAGGTGCCAAAGGGCGTGGCCATGTATTTGGCGGTGGTCACCCGGCTGATGGTGGATTCGTGCAGGCCCAGCTCGTCGGCAATCTCGCGCAACACCAGCGGACGCATGGCCAGCTCGCCATGGGTGAAGAAGCTTTTTTGGCGTTCCACAATCGCCGTGCTGACACGCAGGATGGTGTCAAAGCGCTGCTGAATGTTTTTGATGAACCAGCGCGCCTCCTGCAGGCGCTGCTGCAGGGCCGCGTGGCTCACGCTGTCTTTGCCGCCGCGGTGGTTGCGCAGCACATTGGCGTAGATGTCATGCACGCGCAGCTTGGGCATCACGTCAGGGTTGAGCTGCACCTTGAAGCGCGGGCTGCCGCCGACCTTGCCAGCCGGCAAGACCAGCACATCGGGCACCACAATATTGCGCTCCACATCCACAAAGCGGCGGCCGGGTTTGGGCTCCAGGCGAGCGATCAGAGTCAGGGCGGCCCTGACCTGGGCATCTGTTGCGCCGCAGCGCTGCACCAGTGTTTTGATATCGCGGCGTGCTAGCAGCTCCATGGGCTGTGCGCACATCGCCAGCGCCACGGCCCACAAGTCGGGCTGAATGGGAGATTCACAGCCATAGGTATCCGCATGGTCCAGCAAGGCCTGCAGTTGCAAGCGCAGGCACTCCGCCAAATCGCGCGCGCCCACACCTGCAGGCTCCAGACTTTGCAACAGGCCCAGCGCCACCGTGAAATGGTGCAGTAAATTGCTATGTTGCTCCGCATCTCCGTGCGCCAACCCGTCGGCCAGGGCATCGAGACTGTCTTCCAAATAACCGTCATCGTTCAGCGATTCAATGAGAAACCGCAAAGCTGCCCGGTCTTCTTCGCTGAGACGCAAGCGCAAGGCCTGGCGGTGCAGATGGGTTTGCAGCGACTCCTGGGTGCGTGCCAACTCCGTAGCATCCGTGTCATCACCATCGCCCAGGTTGTTGGTACGGGCCTTGGCATCGCCGCCCCACTCACTGTCATCGGGCACCATTTCGGTCGTGCCGTCACCATCCCAGTCATAGGCGTCGTCGCTAGAGAGCGGCGTCGCATCGTCGTCTTTCGTCGTGCTTGCGCTGGTCGATTCGGCGTAGTCGGCACCTGAGTAGTTGGCATCTGCTTCGGGGCTGGTGGACTGCTCGGCGTCTCGCTCGGCAGGGGTGACCAGTGCATCCGCCTGCGCGACACCAAAATCTTCGCGCACGGCCTCCTCGGCACTAAGCTCCAGAAATGGATTGTCGTCCAGCATCTGCTCCACCTCCTGCCCCAGCTCTAAGGTGGAGAGCTGAAGCAGACGAATGGATTGCTGCAACTGCGGTGTGAGCGCGAGATGCTGGGAAACGCGTAGGGAGAGGCCTTGCTTCATGCGAACTTCAAGCTACATTTTGAAGTTTTCGCCGAGATATACACGGCGTACATCGGCGTTGTTCACAATCTCGGTGGGGGTGCCTTCAGCCAACACGGTGCCATCACTGATGATGTAGGCGTGATCGCAAATGCCCAGTGTTTCACGCACGTTGTGGTCCGTAATCAAGACGCCAATACCGCGTGCCTTGAGGAAATTGATGATGCGCTGAATTTCAATCACTGCAATCGGGTCGATGCCTGCAAAAGGCTCGTCCAACAGGATAAACCGGGGGCGTGTCGCCAATGCCCGCGCGATTTCCACACGCCGACGCTCACCACCCGACAGGGCCAGTGAGGGCGACAAACGCAGGTGCTCCACGCGCAGCTCGTTGAGCAAGGCGGTCAATCGCGACTCGATTTCTGCGTGTTTGAGCGGCTTGCCGTGGGCGTCGAGCTGGAGTTCCAGTACGGCTCTGACGTTGTCCTCCACATTGAGCTTGCGAAAGATGGAGGCCTCTTGCGGCAAATACCCCAGGCCCAAGCGCGCGCGGCGGTGGATCGGCATGTGCTCTATGGATTGGCCGTCAATCGTGATGTCGCCCGCGCTAGCCCGCAGCAAACCCACAATCATGTAGAAAGAAGTGGTTTTGCCAGCACCGTTGGGACCAAGCAGGCCGACCACTTCACCTGTGCGCACGGCCAAAGACACATCTTTGACCACCATGCGCTTTCCGTAGGATTTTTGTAAATGTTGCGCTTCCAAACGCCCTTCGCCGTGCGAAACAGCTACCTCAATATCGCTCACTTGGTCGCGCCCCCCAGCGTATTGGCGGGTTTCAGCGATACAGGCGCAGAAGTGGGAGCACCCGTGCCCGTTGCAGTGCCCTCGGGTTTGGGTGTCATCCTTACGCGCACACGCCCGGCGGGCACAGCACCCACCGCCTTGCTAGTGCCGCCGTCCACGCTGAAGGTGTCCGCCAGGTTGTTGTAGACGACCAAGCCGCCAGTGATTTCATCCGCCACCACCGCGCCCCGCAAACGTCGCACCACGGCTTTTTTGATAAATTTGACGGTGTCGGTCCTGCCATCGTATTCAATGACCTCACCTTCGCCCTCAATGAATTCGTCTACCCCGTCGCGCTTTTGTCGAAAAAAGGCCGGGCTGGCGGCAGAACCTGTGACCAGGCCAAACTGGAAGCCCTCGGGGTCTTCGCGTGTCTCTAATTTGGCACCACGGATCTGGATCGTGCCTTTGGTCAAGGTCACCGCCCCGGTGAAGACGTTGACTTGCTTGAGATTGTCAAAGTACAGCGTATCCGACTCAATGTTCATATCCTTGTTGCGATCGGCCTTCTCCGCCAATGCCAAACCGGGGAGCACGGTCAAGGCGAAGCCAATGAGCAGGGAGAAATGGGAGTTTTTCATAGAGGCACGAAACTTGCAATGTGGGCCGAATCACGATTGTACTGAGCCACGGCGGGAAACCAGCGCCCAGGTATGGCTTAATAATGGTTTTCAACTCTAAAACCGAGAATTACCATGGGAAACCAAATCGTTACCGAAGCAGACCGTAAAGCCACCCCTGCGCCGAAGCCTTTGCCAGGCATGTCTTTGAGCACTGGCGGCCGCGGCCAAAAGGTGAGTCTGGAGCGCGGCACCGCGACACGCAGCAAGAAAAATCCAGGTAAGCGTCCTAGCAAGGGCGGTTAAGCGCAGATTGTGCAGCCCGCTGCATGCGGGAGAATCTGCATGAAAGAATAGCTGTAAGTGCTGATTTATCAGCGCGAACAGCTATTTTTTTGTAGCGAAAAAGAGGCTCGGGGTGATCAGCCGTCTTGGTTGATGCGCGTCACCAACTCGCCTAGCACCGACACCGCGCGGTCATTTTCCACTTGGCAGGTGCCTGCATTTTCATGCCCACCGCCACCATAGGCCAACATCAGTTCACCGATATTGGTTTTGGAACTGCGGTTGGTGATGGATTTTCCGGTTGCAAACACAGTGTTCTGCTTTTGCACGCCCCACAACACGTGGATAGAGATATTGGTCTCTGGGTACATGGCGTAGACCATGAAGCGGTTCACCGCAAAGATGGTTTCTTCTTCGCGCAAATCCAGCACCAGCAGGTTGCCATACACCTTCGCGCAGCGTTCAATTTGGTCACGCGCCTGCGCGGTGTGCTCAAAGTACAAATCCACACGCTCCACCACATCAGGAAGCTGCAAAATTTCACTGATATCGTGATCGTGGCAGTACTTGATCAGGTCCATCATCAGCTGGTAGTTGCTGACGCGGAATTCCCGAAACCGGCCCAGCCCCGTGCGTGAATCCATCAGGAAGTTGAGCAGCACCCAGTCTGTGGGTTCCAAAATCTCTTCGTGGCTGAACTGGGCTGAATCACCTTTGTCCACCGCGTCCATCATGTCGTGAAAACGCGCCGGGAAACGGCTGGCACCACCGTAGTGGTCAAACACCACGCGCGCAGCAGAAGGTACGTCTGGGTGAATGATGTGGTTGGGGCGCTCGCCCGTGTTGCGAATGGCTTCCGAGGCGTGGTGGTCAAAGGCCAAATGCACGCCCGGCACGAATGGCAAGTTGGTGGTGATATCGCGATCCGTCACCTCAATCTTGCCGTCTTGCATGTCCTTGGGATGGACGAATTAAAAACCAAGCCGCCGGTCTGGGCCCTGCGTTCAACGTTTGGCGCGAACGTCGGCAACCAGCGACTCTACGACCAGCAAGGCGCGCTCCATCGTCCGGGCAATGGAACCATCGGTGTAGAAGCGCCCTGCAACGCCCAACGCAGGCACACCTTCCACGCCGTAGCCATTCTGCATTTGTGTGGCTTTGGTGGCCTTGGAGTTCACAGAAAATGAATTGAACTGGTCTTGGAACTTGGCCTTGTCGACACCCTGTTGCGCCACCCAGTCGATGATGGCATCGCCACGGGTGAGGTTGAGCTTTTCAACATGCATGGCATGAAACACCTTGGTGTGCAGCTTGGGCAGCAAGCCCATAGACTCCATGGCATAGTAGAAGCGCTGTTGCGGAACGTCGGCATCGCCAAAGGCAATCGGAATACGGCGCAAGACTACGTCTGGTGGAAGCTTTTTGCTCCAAGCGTCTAGCGTGGGCTCGAAGGCATTGCAATGCGGGCAGCTGTAACGGAAAAACTCAACCACCTCGATTTTCCCGGCAGGTGCCTCGACCCCGACGGCCGTGCCGAGGCGCCGGTAATCTGTGCCTTCTGCGGGTTTGGCTGACTGGGCCTGGGCCCACGTAGCTGCCAAGGGCGTAGCCGCCAACACGATTGCGGGCGCTGCCAAAGAAAAATCACGACGTTTCATAGGGGATGTATCTCCATAAAATGGGAATTGAGACTGCAACGCGGCGCGATAGTTCCGCAAGCCGCCAGCTATTTGCTAACGCTGTACGCGAACCAATGCGGTTTCCAAGCCTGCCGCATCGAGCTTCTCTTTGGCTTTTTCAGCCTCTTCTTTCTTGTCAAAAGGTCCTTGCCGTACACGAAACACCACTTGGCCCGCTTGCTCGCGCTCCGAAATTTTGGTGCTAATGCCGCTCAAAGATAGCTTGGCCCGCTGCGCCTCGGCATCTTCCGAATTGCGATAGGCACCCACCTGGACAAAATAGTTGAAGGGTTCGGCGGATGCGAGCTTGGACTTTGCCAAGTCGCCCAGTGGGTCTGCAGTCACTGCGGGCTTGGGGTCAGCTTTTACATCCTGCTTGGAATCCGTCTTGGTGTCAGGTTTGACTTCTGACTTGTCGTTGGTTTTAGCCACTGCGGCCGCCTTGGCGACCGGGGCTGGGGCCGCCACCGCAGGTACGGACGCCGCCGGGGCTGCGACCGCTGCAGTCGTGCCAGTTTTGGCAGGGTTCTTACCATACAAAGGGGCATTCGGGTCCCAGTCCTTGTTTTTCTTGGCCTCGGCCTCGTCCTGCTCGGCAGAGCGCGTCTGCCCTTTGTTCATAAAAGGGATCGGCACCTTGGTAACGTACACAGCAACGGCCAGCGCGGCCCCCAAGCCCACGATGACTCCGATGATGAACCCCAAGAAAGTTCCACCACGCTGCTGCTTCATATCGATTTCCCGCCGTTTGCTGTCCATGATTGAGCTCACATTCTCTGCGGGGCGCTGACGCCCAGCACCGCCAGGCCATTGTGCAATACCTGCGCCGTCGCGGCGACCAGCGCCAGGCGCGCCAGCTTCACCGCTTCGTCATCCACCAGGATGCGCTCGGCATCGTAGTAGCTGTGGTAGCTGGCGGCCAATTCGCGCAGGTAGAAGGTCACGTCGTGCGGCGCTTCGTCCGCCGCTGCTGCAGTCAGCATTTCGGGGTATTTGGCCAGCAGCAACATCAATGCGAGGGCTTGTGGGCTTTGCAGCGCTGAGAGGTCCACGCTCTTGAGGCCAGCCACATCCCCACCCCAAGTCGCCAGCACCGAGCAAATGCGCGCATGCGCGTACTGCACGTAGTAGACCGGGTTGTCGTTGTTCTTGGCCACGGCCAGATCCACATCAAACGTGTATTCGGTGTCGGGCTTGCGGCTCAGCAGGAAGAAACGCACCGCATCTTTGCTGGTCCACTCGATCAAATCGCGCAGCGTCACATAACTGCCCGCGCGCTTACTGATCTTGACCTCTTCACCGCCCTTGACCACGCGCACCATGGTGTGCAGCACGTAGTCGGGGTAGCCCTGGGGAATACCCACATCGGCCGCTTGCAAGCCAGCGCGCACGCGCGCGATGGTGCCGTGGTGGTCCGTGCCCTGAATGTTCACCACCTTGGTGAAGCCGCGCTCCCACTTGGCGATGTGGTATGCCACATCCGGCACAAAGTAGGTGTAGCTACCGTCCTGCTTGCGCATGACGCGGTCTTTGTCGTCGCCGTATTCGGTGGACTTGAGCCACAGCGCGCCGTCTTGCTCATAGGTCTTGCCTGCGGCTTGCAGGCGCTTGACGGCATCGTCCACCCGGCCACTGGTGTAGAGGCTACTTTCCAGGTAGTAATTGTCAAATTTCACCGCAAAGGCTTGCAGGTCCAAGTCCTGCTCATGGCGCAGGTAGGCCACGGCGAATTGGCGCATGCCGTCCAGGTCGTTGATGTCGCCGCTGGCGGTGAACTCGCGGTCGTCGGACTTGACGGTCTTGCCCGCCAGAAAATCAGCGGCAATGTCGGCAATGTAGTCACCGTTATAGGCCGCGGCCTTCTCGCCGCTGGGCCATTGCTCGTCACCGGGCTTGAAGCCTTGGGCGCGCAGATGGGTGCTGCTGGCCAGGGTGCCAATCTGTACACCCGCGTCGTTGTAATAGAACTCGCGGTACACATCCCAGCCCTGGGTTTGCAGCAGGTTGCAGATGGCATCGCCCAACGCGGCCTGGCGGCCGTGGCCCACGTGCAGCGGGCCGGTGGGGTTGGCGGACACGAATTCGACCAACACGCGCTGGCCGTTGGGCGCTTGCGTGCCGAACTGATCGGCTTGGCCCAGCACTTCGCGCACGATTTCCTGCTTGGCAGCGGGCTTCAGGCGGATATTGATAAAACCGGGGCCGGCAATTTCCACAGCATCCACCCAAGTCACATAGGCGGGGTGGGCCAGCAGTGCATCGCGCAGTTGCTCGGCCAACTGGCGGGGATTGAGCTTAAGCGGCTTGGCCAGTTGCATGGCCGCCGTGGTGGCCAAGTCGCCATGGGCAGCGACTTTGGGAGATTCAAAGGCGGCTTTGGCACCCGCGCCGGGGGAGAGGGTGTCCAGGCAGGCGGCCAGCGCCTGCAAGAGTTCGTGTTTAACGTTGAGCATGCCGCGATTTTACGGGCCGGGCCGTAGCGGCTTAAAACGGGCCATCGCAGGCCTGCAATCGGGCACATATTCCGAATTTCGGTATATGCTTCATTGGACTAGGGCTTTTCTTGTAACGGCGGCCGCGCTGCCATTTTTGATAGGACGACTGATGAAAAAACTGATCTCTTTCATGGCCTTGGGCTTAGCGTTGACCGTGGGTGGCGCACACGCTGCCGACGACAAAGCTGCGGCGGGCGCAAAAAGCAAGCTGGCCACCTGCAGCTCTGAAGCCAAAGGCCTCAAGGGTGACGAGTACAAAAAGAAACGCGATGAGTGCATGAAGGCCGATGCCCCTGCAGCCGCCGCTGCCACCAGCCCCGCCTGCGAGAAATCGGCAGCCGACAAGAAGCTGCACGGCGCAGCCAAGAACGCACACGTCAAGAAGTGCATGGCAGACGCGAAACCCGCCTGAACGGGCTTGTAGCCTCGGGCTACCCAGCCGTCAAGAGCCCGCGCAATGCGGGCTTTTTACATAGAAAGCACGATGCCCACAAACAGCGCACAACCCACCCAGTGGTTGGCCCTAAATGCCCTAAAACAGCCTTCGCGCGAACGGCCCCGTATCAAACTGGCATGCCACACCACCTGGGCCAGGGCCACAGCCCAGCCCAGCCACCACCAGGGTTTGGCCAGCGCCGGTAGCAGCACAGCCACCCAGACGGCCAAGTGCAGGCCATAAAAGAACAGCACGGCGACCACATCCCAACGGCCCAGCGTGATGGCGGAGGTGCGAATGCCAATGCGCAGATCGTCGTCCCGGTCCACCATGGCGTATTCGGTGTCATAGGCCAAGACCCAAGCCAGATTACCCAACATCAAAAGCCACGCCACGCCCGGCACGGCGGGCCAAGGCGCGCTCCAAGACCAGGCGGAGCCGCCCGGCACCGCCGTAAAAGCCAGCGGAATGCCAAAGCTAAAGGCCACGCCCAGCACCGCCTGGGGCATGGCTACATAGCGTTTGGCATAGGGATACACCAGCGTGATCGCCAGCGCGGCAAAGGACCACACCACCGTGGCCAGATTGGTGGTCAACACCAGGGCAAATGCCGCCAACGCCAGCACGGCACCCACCAGCAGCGCCTCGCGGGGTGCCACACGCCCGCTGGTCACCGGGCGGTTGGCGGTGCGCTTGACGTGTTTGTCGAATTCGCGGTCGGCCACATCATTGATACAGCAACCCGCGCTGCGCATCAGCACCGTGCCCAGCGTGAACACCAAGAGCAAATGCCAGCCGGGGAATCCACCGGCGGCCAACCAGAGCGCGCTCAGCGTCGGCCACAGCAGCAGTAGCCAGCCGGCAGGGCGATCCCAGCGGATCAGATCAAGGTAGAGGCGTAATTTTTCCAACACGATTGCTATTTTTTAGGAGCTGCTCCCGCACTATCCACGGCCTGAACGGGCTAAAAGGGTCAAAATCAAGACAAACGGGTCACGCCGGGCAGCGCACAGGCGTAAATGGCATTGCGCAATGCCGCAATAGCCTCGTAGCGCGTGAAACTGCGCCGCCACACCAAAACCACCCGCCGTGTGGGTGGCGCATGCTGGGGGCCGTCCTGGATGGCGATGTACTTGATATAGGGGTCGGTTTGGCGGCCCACCTGGCCGGTGAGCGCCTCCTTGGGCACACTCAGGCCGGGTACCAGCGTGATGCCCATGCCCGCAGCCACCATGTGTTTGATGGTCTCTAGTGACGATCCTTCAAAGCTCCGGCGGATGCCCTCTGCATCACTGGCAAAGCGGGCGAACTCGGGGCATACCTCCAACACATGGTCTCTAAAGCAATGGCCATTGCCCAATAACAACATGGTCTCATTGCGCAACGCGTCGGACGACACCACTTCTAGCTGGGCCAAGGGGTGTGACACAGGAACGGCCGCATAAAAGGGCTCGTCATAGAGTTGCGCGACTGCCAAACCCGTTTCAGGAAAAGGCTCGGCCAGAATGGCGCAGTCGATTTCTCCGGTGCGCAACATTTCCATCAGCTTTACCGTGAAGTTTTCTTGCAACACCAGCGGCATTTGTGGCGTGCGCTGGATCACCTGCCTCACCAGGTCGGGCAGCAAATACGGCGCAATGGTGTAAATCACACCCAAACGCAGCGCGCCCGCCAAAGGGTCTTTGCCGCGCTTGGCGATGTCTTTGATGCTTGCGGCCTGCTCCAGCACGCTTTGGGCCTGGCGCACGATCTCTTCACCCAGCCGGGTGACCGACACCTCGTTGGCGCTGCGCTCAAACAGCTTGACATCCAGCTCTTCTTCGAGCTTTTTAACCGCCACCGACAGCGTGGGTTGGGACACAAAGCAGGCCTCGGCGGCTTTGCCAAAGTGGCGTTCCCGCGCTACGGCCACGATGTACTTGAGTTCGGTCAGCGTCATAGCAGGCATTGTGCCGCCAACGGCCCCTGAAAACTGAAGCGCGCCGTTATACTGAAAAACAACCCCACACCCGCCATGCGCCTTTTTGAGCTTAACGACGTAGTTGCCAAGCTAACTGCCGGCATTGCATCGCCATGCCCTGCGCATGGAGGCCTGCTGCGCCAGGTGACGCTGGCCTGGTACCTGCGCCAAAGCGACCCAGCCCAGGCCCTGGCACTGGCCCAGGCGGCCCGCAGTCAACTGGCTGCGCCCCATACCGATACCGACCCCGACTTGCCCCTGCACCGCCAACTGGCGGCGCGCCTGAGCCTGGTGGACGCCGAATGCCAATGGCTCAGGTCCCATTTTGTGCAGGCCACCGAGTCCGTTCACAGCGCCATGGCGGTCTTTGGCGAACTCAACGACGCCAGCGGCATGGGCGACGCCTATGTGATTCTTGCGGCCATCCATTCCAGCACCGGTGATTTGCCCCAACGCGATGCGGCGCTGGCTGCGGCCGTAGCCCAGGCACGCCTGGCCCAAGACCCGGAGCGCGTTGATTTTCTGGAGGCCAACCAAGCCCGCTACGCCGCCCTGCGCGATGTGCGCCAGTGCGACGCGGTGTGGGGGCCGCGCTTCCCGCAAGACCCCAGTGGTTACCACGCCACGGTGGGCACCGCCATCTACACCTACCTGGGCACGCGGGACTACAACTCGGGCCAGTTCGGGCGGGCGCTGGACCGGTTTGACCATGCTTTTGAGGC
The DNA here is from genome assembly GCA_002256115.1 of Burkholderiales bacterium PBB3. Classification (GTDB taxonomy): domain Bacteria; phylum Pseudomonadota; class Gammaproteobacteria; order Burkholderiales; family Burkholderiaceae_C; genus Allorhodoferax. The sequence continues at coordinate 30,776 of NKIK01000023.1, read as the reverse complement.
CGCCTGCAATACCGGCCAAGTGCTGACGGCGGTGATCATTGCCGTGAACGCAGGCAACACCTATATGACGCTGAACGACCACGACGCCACGCTGGCCTGGCTGCAGCGCGGGCTGGAGCTGGCGCGCCCCACCGGTTGGGCGGCCGCTTTGGGCCCTTGCCTGCGCCAAATGGGCGAAACCTTGCGCGTGATGGGGCGGCTGGACGAGGCGCAATTGGTCCTGGCGGAGGCCATGGAGGTCTACGCGCCGCTGCGCAACTCGCGTAATTTTGCGGCCATTTTGGGTGCTTTGGGCGACCTGGCCTTTGACCGCGGTGAATACGACGCGGCACTGGGCTTTTTTCGACAACTGTCCGAGCGTGCCACCCGCCTGGCGCAAACGGATTTGGGTATCAGCGGCCAGATCGGTATAGCCAATGCCCAGCTCAAATTGGGCAATGCCGCCGAGGCCGAGCTGGAAGGCCTGATCGCCCTGAAACAAGCCGAAGTACAAGGTGCCAAGGCCTCGCAAATGGGGGCGCTGCGCTTGCTGGCGCGCATCCATGCCACGCGCGGAGATTCCAAGCTGGCCCTGGAGCGCCTGGAGCAGGCCATGGCCACTGCCGAGCGCATTGCAGGCTACACGCTGCCCGGCGAGTTGCTATTTGAGTTGGCCGCGCAGTACGCCAGCAATGGCCGCATGACCGAGGCCTATGAAACCGCCGTGCGCGCCAATGCGGCACGCGAAGGCGTGCTGAATCTGGAGGCCTCCAACCGCGCCACCGCCATTCAGACGCGCATGGAAACCGAGCGCGTGCGCGCTGAAACCGAGCACCACCGGCGCCAGGCCGAATCAGAAACCAAGCGCGCAGCCTTGCTGCAACAGACCAGTGACACGCTGGAATTGCTGGGCACCATTGGCCAGGAGATCACCTCGCAGCTCGACCAGGCGCATGTGTTTGAGGCCATTGAAAAGCACGTGCACGGTCTGTTAGACGCTGCAACCTTCGCGATTTACCTGATGGATGCCGATGGCCTGGGGCTGACCTCGGTGTATGACATTGAAAACGGCGTGCGCCTGCCCGGCGACCATGTGGAGCTGAGCAGTGAAAATTCCTTCTCAGCACGCTGCGTGCGTGAGCACCGCGAGCTGTTGATCAACGAGTGTGACTCGGCGCTAGAGGCCAGCATGATCCCTGGCACCCTTCAGACCCGCAGTGCGCTGTTTGCGCCTCTGAGTATTGGCGACCGGGTGCTGGGCGTGATGACCATCCAGTCCCCCCAGGCCAATGCCTACGCCGAAAAAGAACGTCTGATTTTTCGCACGCTGTGCGCCTACACCGCGATTGCGCTGGACAACTCGGTGGCCTACACCCACCTGCGCGATGCCAAAGACCAACTGGTCGCGCAGGAAAAATTGGCCGCACTAGGCGCGCTAGTCGCCGGGGTGGCGCATGAGCTGAACACGCCGATTGGCAATAGCCTGCTCACCGTCAGCGCCCTGCAGCAAAAGACGGTGGCGCTGCAAGACGCCGTGGCCGGCAACACCTTGCGGCGCAGCACGCTGGCTGAGTACATTGCCTCTGCCCACGAAGGCGTAGACATCATCACCCGTGGCCTGCAAACCGCTGCCGAGCTGGTGCAAAGCTTCAAGCAAGTGGCGGTAGACCGGGCTACCGAACAGCGCCGCCCCTACGAGCTGCTACGCACCACGCAAGACATTGTGGCCACGCTGCACCGCAGTATCAGCAAGGCCGGGCACCGGCTGGAGATCGACATCCCGGAGTCGATCACGCTGGATGGCTACCCCGGTCCCTATGGCCAGGTGCTCACCAACTTCATCAACAACGGGCTCTTGCATGCCTTTGAGGGCCGACGCGGCGGCACCATGCGCTTGAGCGCACGGCTGATCAAACCCCAGCATGTGGAGATCGAGTTTGCGGATGACGGGCTGGGCATTGCGCAAGAGAACTTGAAACGTATTTTTGAGCCCTTCTTCACCACCAAAATGGGTCAGGGCGGCAGCGGTTTGGGCATGTCCATCAGCTACAACATCGTCACATCGCTGTTTGGTGGGGAGATCAGTGTCGACAGCCAGCCCGGCGAGGGCACGCGCTTCACGGTTCGGATTCCGCTGGAAGCGCCACAGCATAAAGTGGACCATCCGCAGTACCACCAGTTTGTGCCCAGCCAGCACGCACCGCTGTAGCCGTCATAGGGCTTGGTGGTGGTTGGGCAAGCCGCTTAGCGCAAGCTGCGAATCAAAATCTCCAGGCGCTCTTTCCAGGCCAAACGAATCTCGGGCTTGGTCCCCGCCATGATGTTGAAGTTGGACAGTTGGGACTCATCCTCGCTCCACAGCGCATCGCGCACACCCACCTCCAGCTCACCCGTCAAGGCTGTGATCTTGGCCCCCTTGAGGCTGCCGTTAAAGCTGCGATTGCCTGATTGCAAAATCACCCGCCCCGTGCCGTCCAAGTCCACAAACCACTGCAGTTTGCCGCCAGGGTCGGCACCAAATTCTGAACTACTGCCCTTGAACCCGGCGGTCTTGCGCAGGGCGGCAATTTGCTTGTCGATACGCTCTTGGCGAATCTCATCGGATACGGGTTGGCTGTAGTCTTCCTTGGACTGCCCCGCTTTACCGGCGGCCTTGTCCGCCGCCTTTTGTGCAGCCGCCTCGGCGGCGATCACAGCAGCAGCCTCGTCCTCTTTTTTGCGCTGCTCGGCTTCACGCTCCAGTTGCACGCGCTGTTCCACACGCTCCACCCACATCCCCATCTGCGCCGCAAAACTCTGGAATGCACGCGCCACGGGCAAGGGCACGCTGTCAATCACCACCACGGCCACCGGGGCTGCGGGCAAGCCCAGGGACTCCAGCTTGGCAGCATCGGCAGACTGGAAACGGATGCTGCAGCGGTCAGCAGGCTGCTGCACGGCATGGGCCTTGTCAGAGGCGTGGGGCGTGACCTGGCACACCAAACCCACGGCAGGCAAGGCCACCGCCAGCTCGCGCCAAGGCAACTGCGCCATGTCCACGCCACTGGCGTCCGCCGCATAGCGCGCCAGCGGCGCATTGATGACCACCTCCTGGCTGGCATTGCGTGTGCTGACGGTCAAAATCGGGAAGTAAACAGCAGGCCCGCATTGACTTTGGTGGCCGTGGTGCGCAGCATGCGCACCTGGTATTCCATATAGCCATAGATCAGGGCGGCAGCCACCGCCGCGACCATAAGCACAGTCCAGATAAACGCCCCCGATCCTGCGAATCCCATACGGTTTATGCCTTTAGAAACTCTGATTTCCCGCCCAGCCAACGCTGTACATGCTTGGCCGCAAGGTTCGGGTGTTCGTCCAGTATGCGCTTCGATTCTGCGCGGGCCCATTCCAACAGCGCACCGTCGGTAGCCAGGTCCGCAAAGCGCAGCATAGCCGCCCCGCTCTGGCGTGCGCCCAAGAATTCGCCGGGGCCACGGATTTCAAGATCGCGCTGCGCGATCTCAAAGCCGTCATTGGTCTCGGCCATGGCGCGCAGGCGTTCGCGCGCGGTCTCGCCCAGGCGCGGCGCATCGCCCGTGGAGTAGAGCAAAACACAAGCCGAAGCTGCCGCCCCGCGCCCGACCCGGCCGCGCAGCTGGTGCAATTGGCTCAGACCAAAACGCTCGGCATGCTCAATCACCATCAGCGAGGCATTGGGCACGTCCACGCCCACTTCGATCACCGTCGTGCTGACCAGCACCGACATCAACCCGGCGGTGAATGCCGCCATCACCGCCTTCTTGTCATCTGCATGCATGCGGGAATGGAGTAGGCCGATCAGCACCGGTTGACCATCATTGCGCTGCGTGCCTTGCAGGGCTTCGGCCAGGTCGGCGTGCGTTTGCGTGGCATTGGTCAGGTCCAGCGCTTCGCTCTCTTCAATCAGCGGGCACACCCAATAGATTTGCCGCCCCTGTTCGATTTGGGCACGGATGCGTTCGATCACTTCGTCACGCCGATGGTCACTCACCACCTTGGTAATGATGGGTGTGCGCCCCGGTGGCAGCTCGTCCAACGTGGACACATCCAGATCCGCGTAGTAGCTCATCGCAAGTGTTCTTGGAATCGGCGTGGCCGTCATCATCAGTAGGTGAGGTTCCACCCCCGTTGCGGGCTCACTGCGTGTAGCCGCCTCCCCCTTCAAGGGGGCGACACCCTGTGGCCCGGCAGAGCCGGTTCCACGGTGTCCCTGGTCTGCAGGCAGGTGCTCCGCCACAGTCACTTTTTTGCGCAGTGCCAAACGCTGAGCGACACCAAAGCGGTGCTGCTCGTCAATGATGGCCAGGGCCAGATTCTTGAAGTGCACTTTGTCTTGAATCACCGCGTGGGTACCCACCACCAGCTTGGCCTCGCCGCTGGCAATCAGCGCCAGCATGGTGCGGCGCTCTTTGGTTTTTTGGGTGCCGGTGAGCCATGCCGTGGTGATGCCCAGCGGCTCCAGCCAGCCCAGCAATTTGCGGAAGTGCTGCTCGGCCAGTATCTCGGTGGGGGCCATCAGCGCGCATTGCCAACCAGCGTCCATGCAGATCGCCGCAGCCAGCGCCGCCACCACGGTTTTGCCCGCGCCCACATCGCCTTGCAGCAGGCGGTGCATGGGCACGCGACGCGCCATGTCTTGGGCAATCTCGGCGCACACGCGCTGCTGGGCAGCGGTCAGCGCAAACGGCAGGGCGGCCAGCAAGCGGGTGTGCAGGCTAACTCCGCCACTATTCCCCGCCGGGCCACCTGGCGGTGGAGCGTGGGGGCTAAATTCCACCAGCGCTGGTGCGCGCAGCGCGGCACGCTCGCGGCGGCTTTGCAACTGACTCAATTGTTGGGCCAGCAGCTCTTCAGCCTTCAGGCGCTGCCAGGCCGGATGCGTGTGGTCCGAGAGCGTATCCAACGACACATCGGGCGTGGGGTGGTGCAAAAACAAGAGCGCCTGGCGCAATGTCCATACAGGGTGGTGGCCGATTCCCTTGTTTAAGGTCTCCAGATCACCAGGTGCAAAGGTGTCAGACAAATCGGCGCGCGCCAGCCCCGCCAACACCGCCTTGCGCAAATAGGGCTGGGGCAGACCGGCCACCGTGGGGTAGATGGGCGTGAGCGCTGCGGGCAGTTCGCCACCCGCAGTTTTGAATGCGGGGTGCAACATCGTGCGGCCCAAAAATCCGCCTTTGACCTCGCCCCGCGCACGGATGCGATTGCCCTCAGCCAAAGCCTTTTGCTGCGATGGGTAAAAGCTGAAAAACCGCAGCGTGCAGGTGTCAGAACCATCGTCCACCGTCACCACCAATTGGCGACGCGGGCGGTAGCTCACCTCGCAGTTCGTCACCACCGCCTCAATCTGCACCGTATCGCCTTCGCGGGCATCGCGCAGCTTGGTGATGCGGGTTTCGTCCTCATAGCGCAGCGGCAGGTGCAGGGCCAGGTCGATATCGCGCTTCAGGCCCAGCTTTTCTAGCGCTTTTTGCGACGGGCTTTTGGGGGTGACATCGGGCATGGGAACATTGTGCCGCAGCCCTGCGGTCGGCAGAGCCCCCACTCACTACACTGTGGCCACCGAAGACAGACTGCCGACCCCACCCAAGAGACAACGCACCATGAAAATACGGCTATGGCCGGTCGCCTTGTTGGCGGCACTGGCCGGACTCACGCTCTGCACCCCCGCCTTGGCCCAAAGCGGCCAAGGTGGGGCATACCCAGCCAAGCCGATCCGGCTGATCGTGCCCTTCCCACCGGGCGGCGGCACTGACATCCTGTCGCGCCTGGTGGCCAACAAGCTAACTGAAAACTTCCAATGGACGGTGGTGCCCGACAACAAGGCGGGCGCTGGCGGCACCATTGGTATTGCCGAAGCGATCAAGGCAGCACCCACGGGCTACGACATGGTGATGGGCCAGAAAGACAACTTGGTGGTAGCGCCCTGGCTGTATGGCAATCTTTCATGGGACCCGACCAAGGACTTGGTGGCCGTGGCCCATGTGGCCTACACCCCCGTGGTGATTGCCACTGCCACCCACTCCAAATACAAGACTCTGGCCGATGTGGTGGTGGCCGCGCGCGCCGCACCAGACAGCATCACCTATGGCTCGCCGGGCAACGGCACCACCATCCATTTGGCAGGCAACCTGTTTGAAAAGGCAGCCAACATCCAGATCCGGCACATTCCTTACAAAGGCTCCAATCCGGCGCTGATGGATGCGCTCGCCGGGAATGTGGACTTGCTGGTGTCTTCTGTGCCTTCGGCCATTGCGCAAATCAAGGCGGGCAAACTGCGCGCCTTGGCCGTGACATCCGCCGCACGCAGCAGCTCGCTGCCCGATGTGCCCACCGTGGCAGAGCTAGGCTACAAAGGCTTTGATGTCAGCACCTGGTACGGCCTGTTCATGCCTGCAGGCACACCGACCAGCGCGGTGAACCAGGTCAACGCCAAGGTCAACGCACTGCTGGCCAACCCGGAGTTCAGGGCGGCCATCCTGGCCCAGGGCGCAGAGCCACAGGCCATGAAGCCCGAGCAGTTCGGTGAGTTGCTCAAAACCGATTACGCCAGGTGGAAGTCCATCGTTCAGGCCTCCGGTGCCAAGGTGGAATAGCCCCCAGCCCCAAGGGCATGCTGCGTGGCTGCAGGGATAATCCAGCTTCTCTCATTCTTGGAACGGGCCTGTCCGGCCCTCAAGCACCATGCAAGCTCCTGCACCTGTCACCTCCCCCGTCACTTTCCCCGCCACGCTTCCCGGTTCTGACCGCGCCTTCGCCAGAACCTTCACGTTAAGCGACTTTGATTTCGAACTGCCCGAAGCCCTGATCGCCCAGCACCCGGCTGCGGAGCGCTCTGGCTCGCGCCTGTTGGACGGCACTGGCCCCACCTCGGTAGACCGTATCTTTCGCGAGCTGCCCAACCTGCTCAGGGCAGGTGATCTGATGGTCTTCAACGACACCAAAGTCATCAACGCCCGCCTGTTTGGCGAGAAGGCCACCGGCGGCAAGGTGGAGCTGCTGATCGAGCGCGTATTGGGCGGCAACCAGGTGGCGGCGCATATGCGCGTCAGTAAAAAGCCCGAAGTGGGCGCGACCTTGAAGATGACCAGCGCACCGGGCCATGAGGATGGCCTGTCTGCCACCATGCTGGGCCGCTGGCCGAATGCAGAAGGCCCGCTGTACCGCTTTGTGCTGAGCAATGACCAAGGCGACGACCCCTACACGCTGATGGAGCGCCACGGCCATGTGCCGCTGCCACCTTACATCACCCATTCGGATTCCCCTGAAGACGTGCAGCGCTACCAGACCGTATTTGCCAAACATCCTGGCGCGGTGGCCGCGCCCACGGCGGCGCTTCATTTTGACGAAGCCTTGTTTGCCCAGTTGGACGCCATGGGCGTGCAGCGCGCCCATGTGACGCTGCATGTGGGCGCAGGTACTTTTCAACCGGTCAAAACCGAGAACCTGGCCGAGCACCAGATGCACAGCGAGTGGTACAACGTGCCGCCCGAGACGCAAGCGGCCATTGCCGCGTGCAAGGCGCGCGGCGGACGCATTGTGGCCGTGGGTACGACCACCGTGCGCACGCTGGAGAGCTGGGCCAAGACCGGGCAGGCCAGCGGCGACACCAACATCTTCATCACACCGGGCTTTCAGTTCCAGTTGGTGGATGTGCTGGTCACCAACTTCCACCTGCCCAAGAGCAGTCTTATGATGCTGGTGAGCGCCTTTGCGGGCTATGTGCACATCATGGGCCTGTACCGTGAGGCTATTGCCCGCGGCTACCGGTTTTTCAGTTACGGTGATGCCATGCTGCTGCAACGCGCAGAGCCCGCATCAGCTCAGGGTTTGGCGAAGTAATTCACGCCAGGCAGGCCCTGGTAGTCCACGTCCTGCGTCCAGAAAATGGCTTGGTGTTCCTGGGCCAAGCTGTACATCATGGCATCGCCCATGGCCAGACGGTGGCGCTGCGCCACGTCAGCTGCCGCTACGGCGCGCGCGTCGGTCATGTCCAGAACGCGGCCCAGGCGCATCACGTTCAGGCAGGCTTGCACTGCCTCGGCCGGCACCTTGCGGCTGAGTACGCGGTGGACTTCAAACAGAGCGATGGTGGGCACCAGCAGCGCGGAACGGTCTTCAATGGCCTTGGCAAAAAGGTCAGCGCGTGGGGTGTCTTGCAAGTATTCAATCCAACCCGAAGAGTCCACCACATTCATTCATAGTCCTTGTACGGGTCTTTCACGATGACCAAATCGGCAGGGTCCAAGTTGTATTTTTTAAGCATGCCCCGGTAAGCGCTCATGGGCAGTTCCGGCTTGATGACCAGCTCTTGCCCGCGCAGCTCAAACTGAATGTGCGAGCCCGGAACAATGCCCAGCTTGGCGCGCATGGCAGCGGGCAGGGTCACCTGGCCTTTGCTCGATACCACGGCATCTACAACGGTGTTCATGACGATCTCCTTGGACAAAAGTAAAGCAAAGTATAAAGTAAAGCATTTTAAGAAGTAAGACGCTTTAGAAAGTAAAATCATTGCCATGCTGAAATTTGAACTTCTTAAAGACGACCCCGCCACCCCCGCAAGCCCAGATGCACCCGACGGTGCCTACCTGGGCAGCCACGCGCGCCGCGGCCGCCTCACCTTGAACCATGGCGTGGTCGAAACCCCCATCTTCATGCCCGTGGGCACCTACGGCACGGTCAAAGGCGTCACGCCCCAGAGCCTGCATGACATGAACGCCCAAATCATCCTAGGCAACACCTTCCACTTGTGGATGCGCCCCGGGCTGGACGTGGTGGAGAAATTCGGCGGCCTGCACCAGTTCGAGAAATGGGACAAACCCATCCTCACGGACTCGGGTGGTTTTCAGGTTTGGAGCCTGGGCGAGATGCGCAAGATATCGGAAGAAGGCGTGAAATTCGCGTCTCCGGTGAACGGCGACAAGCTGTTTCTCACGCCCGAGATCAGCATGCAGATTCAGACCACGCTGAACTCCGACATCGTGATGCAGTTTGACGAGTGCACGCCCTACCTGTCGGTGGAAACCAAAACCAAAGGTCAGATCACGACCGAGCGCGAAGCCCGCAGCTCCATGGAACTGAGTCTGCGCTGGGCTAAACGCTGCCAAGACGAATTCGCGCGCCTGAACAACCCGAACGCATTGTTCGGCATCGTGCAGGGCGGCATGTTCGAGCACCTGCGCGATGAGTCACTGGCAGGTTTGGAAGCGCTGGACTTTCCCGGCATCGCCGTGGGAGGGCTGTCGGTCGGCGAGCCGAAGGCAGACATGATGCGTGTGCTCAAGCACATCGGCCCCAAATTACCGAAGCACAAGCCGCACTATCTGATGGGTGTGGGCACACCGGAAGACCTGATTGCCGGCGTGCAAAACGGCATCGACATGTTTGACTGCGTGATGCCCACACGCAATGCGCGCAACGGCACCTTGTTCAGCCGTTATGGCGATTTGAAGATTCGCAATGCGCGCCACAAGAGTGACGAGCAGCCGCTGGATGTGACCTGCACCTGCTACGCCTGCGCGGGCACCGGCGGTGTGAGCTGGGCGGATGGCGGGCGCGAAGGCTTCAGCCGCGCCTACCTTCACCATCTGGACCGTTGCGGCGAGATGCTGGGCCCCATGCTGGCCAGCGTGCACAACCTGCACTACTACCTGAACCTGATGCAGGAAATCCGCGACGCGCTGGACACGGGCCGCTTTGGCGCGTTTGTGCAGCAGTTTCGCGCTGACCGGGCACGCGGTGTTTAAACGCATTTGCTACAAAATCAGGAGCTGCTCCCGCACTATCCATGGCCTGAAAGGCCCATTTGGCATCTAAATGAACGCTCAAACTACCGTTTCCGGCAGTTGCTAGGCAAACGGCTAGCTCGGCTTTATGCACCCCCTTAAACAGCTACTGCACTGGGCCCTGCGGGCCGTGTCTGTCAGCCTCAGTTGGGGCATGGCGCTGCTGATTTTGTTTGAAGAGTGGGGTTGGGAGCCGCTGCAGCGAGCGCTGGCCCGCATCGGGCGGCTACCCGGTTTGCGCTGGATGGAGCGCCGTATCCAGGCCCTGAGCCCCTACCCAGCCTTTGCACTCTTGCTGCTGCCCAGCGTACTGCTGCTACCCATCAAGCTGCTGGCGCTGTGGCTCATCGGCCGCTCCTGGGTGGTGGCGGGCACGCTGGTCATCGTGGTGGCCAAACTGGTGGGCACCGCCATCGTGGCGCGCCTGTTCACGCTAACCCAGCCTGCGCTGATGACCCTGCCCTGGTTTGCCCGCTGGTATGCGCGCTGGAGCACCTGGAAAACCGCCCTGCTGGCGCGTGTGCGCACCTCATTGCCTTGGCGGCTGGCGCGGCAGATGCGCCAGCAGTGGCGCAGCCGCTGGCAGGCTTGGAAAGAAAAATGGGACCGCTGATGGTGGCTACTCAAACCACCGCGCACAAGTTTGTAAGGTCTGTTCTCGCAATGGGCTTAAGTCTGACCTGCGAAGCAGATACCAAAGCGCTGCCTCCCAGTCCGCTCGCCCGGGTAAGCAAAATCACGATCAATGAAGGGCCATATTATTCTCAAGGATCACCTAGCGTTAAGGCCGAACGCTCCGATCTAATCGTCGTTGCCAAAGTGGCGGGCCTGCGGTATTTCAAGTGGCATAACCCCCAAGGTTTCTTTTACAGCCTGCCGAGCACAAGTGGAACGCCTAGAGAAGGGTATGAAGAGTACGTTCAACTGTCCGATATCAAAGTGTTGTGGGATAAATACGCCCATGTATCTGCGAAGTTCAACGCGCTCAAAAGAGGTAAGCCGCTTTGGACTCAATCCAACTTATGCATTCAAAACGACTCTTACCAGTGGCCATTGGCCTCAAGCATGGTGGGAGAAACACGGGTTTTTTTCCTGAAGCCTGCGATATCAGCATCAGAAGATACGCAACTCGTGACCACATGTGTATTTGGTTCCGTGCTACTTGCCGATTTGCCCATCGTCAAAGCCATTCTCAGTCAGCGCGCGCTCCGCAAGCAGTAGCAAAAAGGAAGACGCAACTAGTCCTCCAGTTCGCTATTAATTCAGTAGCATTATGCGCAAATTCCACCTGGGCCGCAGGCATATTTGATTCGAAAAAAGCCTAAAAACTTTCCCAATCTTCATCCCCGCCCGCAGGCTTATTCTTGGTGCTGGTTTTGGGCGTGAGCAATGTCGTCTTCACTGGAGCTGCGGGGCGGGCTGCCGGTTTGGGGCCGGGCTTGTAGGCCGCGCTGGGTTTCGCCGGGCCATCGCGCCGCTCGGGGCCATCAAAAGGCCCGGCTTTGCCGGAGCGGACATTGGCTTTGGCGGGTACCGCGCCCTGCTGCTGCGCGCTGATCTGGAATACCGACACCACCTGCACCAGGTCGCTGGCCTGGCTCTTCAGGCTGCTGGCAGCGGCGGCCATCTCTTCCACCAAAGCAGCATTTTGCTGGGTGGATTGGTCCATGCGGTTGACCGCATCGCCCACCTGGGACACGCCCGCAGCCTGCTAGTTGCTAGCCGCACTGATCTCACCCATGATGTCGGTCACGCGCTTGATGCTGCTAACCACCTCGGTCATGGTTTCACCAGCCTTGCCTACCAGGGCAGGGCCCTGCTCCACCCGCTCCACGCTGGCATTGATCAGGGACTTGATTTCCTTGGCCGCTTCGGCGGACCGACCTGCCAGCGAGCGCACCTCACGGGCCACCACCGCAAAGCCACGGCCCTGTTCACCGGCGCGTGCCGCTTCTACCGCCGCGTTCAGCGCCAAGATATTGGTCTGGAAGGCAATGCCGTCGATGACGCTGATCCGCACTGAGCTTGTCGAACGGCTCCCATGGCTTCGACAAGCTCAGTCCGCGCAGAAGTTATGACTTCATCGGGCCTGAGCAATAAATCCCCGATTTTTCAACCAACGACTATTGTTGAATAGCCACAAAGACCGTAAGAACACCGGTGTAACCGTACAAATGCTGGTGGGCAATTTCGCCATTCGCAAAGAAACCGACCAGGGGCACATCCCCCAAGGCGCGGCGCACGATGTGCAGCTCGGCGCTGTCGCCACCAAAATGCGCCCCGCCCCGCCCCGAACAACTGACATACACCGCACCGGCAATGCGCCGCGCGACATGCGGAGCGGCCTCCAGTTCGGCGTCTTGCAGCGCATGCGCCACTTCCAGCGCCAGCTCCTGGGGCTCCAGCTCTTCGCGGATTTCGGCGCAAATGCGCATCAGATCGGCGCGCGCGGCTTGGGCATTGCGCTGGCAAAAGGCCAGCTCAGCGCCCACCTCCACCACATCGGCCACTGCAATGCCGCGTCGGCCAGGGTCCAGGCCAACGATGTGGCGCACCGTCACATCCTCACCAAAATTGCCGGTCACACGCACCGCCGGTAGCGCGGCCAGTGCGCGCTGCTTCACATCCTGCGCGCTCACCAGCCCGGCCAGCGTGCGGCGTACGGTGTCTATGGCTTCTTGGGGCCGGTCCAGCGACACGGCCAGATCGTCCAACAGCACATCCAGCGCGGGTTCACCATCCAGCTCCAGCACCACGTTGTGGCTCGCGGCGGTGACCACGCGTGTGCGCGAGACCGGCGCGCAACCCTGCGTAACACGGGACACGATAGCCACCCCCGGCCCAAAGGCCACGCCGCTCAAGCCCCCCTGAAAAACGCCACTGGCACCACCGTGGCCTCGGATATTGCCGTCGCCGCCAATCGCAAATTGCACGCTGCGGCTGCGGCCACCCGACAGACCCCCAAAGACATACTGGCCATCGGTGCGTTCGGCCATTTCGGCAATCAGCTCGTCCACATCGGCCGTCTGGCCGTCGGCATGCACCAGAGCGGTATGCGCCTCAAAGCCCAGCCCCAGCGGGGCCACGCCTGAGAACACGCGGTATTGGTCGCTGGGCAGCTCCAGCAGCATGACCACCATGGCGGGCTCGTCCCAGTACTCGACGTTGTTGGACAGAATGCCCGCACCCACCGTGCCCGACCAGTCCGTCACCAGCGGCAGCTCGGCACCCAGGTGCTCCAAAATGGTTTCGGCATGGGCGGCGTAATGGTCGGTGATGTAGAGCAGCGCCAACGTGGGTTGGCTGGCGTAGCCGTGCAAGGCGATTTGGGCGCGCAATTGCGCCAGCACCAAGGCCGCAGCCATGGGCCACTGGGGGTGGGTGGCGTGCGCGTAAGGAAACAGTTTCATGGCACTGCCTGCGTATCTGTGGGCACCGCGCTGCCCAGGTACTTAGCGGCTACGGCTGGGGGCTTTTTTGGCGGCCGGTCGGGTCGCGCGTTTCACTGCCGCGCCAGCCGCTTTTTTGCCTGCCGCCTTGGCGGATTTGACGGCCTCTTTGGCCATACCCGTGGCCATGTTTTTAGTCACATCCACGGCAGTTTTGGCGGTAGCGTCCTTCAGGGCGCTGGCGGCGATGTTTTGGAATTGCTGGGTCAGTGAGCCCCACAGTTGCAGGGGGTCTACCAAGCCCGCCACACCCGAAGCTTTGGCCGACTTACCTGGGGATTTGGTGCCGGTGGCCACATCAGAAATGCTCTTGGCGGTAGACGCCGCTTTCTCTGTGACGCGCTGCACGCCGGTGTAGACCGAATCCGCCGCTTTGAGCTTGAGGGCGTTGGCCACATCACCGATATTGAAGTTCATGCCCTTGAGCGTGGCCAGGGTCATTTTTTGCACCTCCAGGGCCTGGATGGTGGCACCCAGCGCGCGGGAGTTTTGCTCCAGCCAGAAATGCACATTCTTCAGCTCGTCAATGCGCTTCTCTAGTTCCTCCACGTTCAGCGTGGGGGCCACCCAATTGCCCAGGTTGGGCATTTGGGGAATATTGTTGCTCGCCCCCTTGGCCAAATTTTGCAAAAAATCGAAACCGGGTACGAATTTGCCGAAACTGGAAGGATCTGGATCGCTCATATTCACTCCATTGGGGTTTTGCCGCAGTGTCTCGACCACGAACTAGCAACAGCTTACCCCAATGTGGTGCGTATGGCGACTATGCGCCGCTCTGTGCGTGCTTTACTGGCCCATGGGCATGGTCATTTGGGCCGGTGGCGTCAAGGACACCGGCACCTTCACCTCGGTCTTGAACTCACCCCCCTTGCGGTCTTTGAAGACCAGGGTCAGGGGCACGGTGGTGTCTTTTAGCAAGGGGGCCTTCAGGTCCATCAGCATGATGTGGAAGCCGCCTGGCTTGAGCTCGATGGCCCGGGCCATGGGCAAATCCAGGCCGCCCTGCACGGCGCGCATCTGCATCACATCGCCTTCCATTTTCATTTCGTGCACTTCCACCACGCCAGCCGCTGGCGAAGAGGCTCCGACCAGTTTGGCACCGGTGGCCGCAGTGAGTTTCATGAAAGCCCCTGTGGCCTTCTGGCCGGGAACGGTAGCGCGGGCCCATGCACCTTGCACGTCCACGGTTTGCGCCCACAGGCCACCGGACATGGCTGCCAGAGTGATCGCGGCGCAGAGTTTGGAAATAGTTTTCATGGGTTTCCTAGGGTTTTACAGGTTGGGAGAATCAGTGAATATGGCCGCCAGCGGGCGCTGCGGGAGTAGCGGGGGTGACTGGCACGGGCAACACCTCCAGCACAGCCGCAGGGCTTTTCAAGCCGCGGGTCGACACGCCTTGGGCTGGTTGTTCGACCCAGGCATTGACGCCAGTGGTGCAGGTTTGCGTCACCTTGAACCACAGGGCACCCGGTGTTTTGGGGGTGGTGCCGCGCAAAACGAATTCATCGTAGAAAGCCGATGGCAGGTAGCTGTCAGGGCCGTTGGCCGTCCAGGTAATTTCTTGCACGCCCTCGGTCAGTGTCTTGCCGTGGCTCTCCATCGGCTGGGCGAGTTTGCCCATGCGCGTGCTCAGCGTCCAGCCCGGCTTGGGCATGGGCTGCGCCCCGCTAAAACCTTCTGGAATGGCCACCGCAATGCGCGTCGTGGGTGCGCCATCGCAGCCATGCCCGACTTTGAAAACTGCCCGGTAGCTAGCCGCAGCGGGGGCCGTAGCATCTTGCAACACAATATGAGGCAAAACAGCCGTACAGGCCATGGATATTGCGGGAGCAGCTATAAATTTAAGAGCAAATTGAAATTTCATGGTCGGCATTCGTAGGAGTTGGTGTCGTCGGGCGCTTAAAGGTTCCATTGCAGTTCGGCACTGAAAGTGCGCTGCGGGTAGGGGTGGAAGTTCCAGTACTGGTAGTTGTTCAAGTTGTCGATGCCGACCGCCGCACTCACCTGCTTGTTGAACTGGTAGCGGGCGCGCACATCGGCCGTGAAATACTCGCTGACACCCTGGTAGGTGAAGCCGTTCACATCGGCATTGTTCAGCGTGCGGAACTGTGGGCCGCTGTAGCGCAGGCCCAGGCTGGTGATCCACTGCGGGCTCCAGCGGTAGCTGGCCAAGGCCGTAGCGCGCCAGGCCGGAATATTCGGCTGGCGTTTGCCAATGGTGTCGCCCGCCACGGCCACGAAGCCCGCGTTCTCGCGGATGGTGGAGTCGGTGTAAGTCACGCTGCCAGACAGGTCCAGCCCCTGGCGCCACACGTTCTCGGCATTCACCGCCAGCTCCAGCCCGGTGGTCGCTATGCGGCCGATGTTTTGCACGCGGCTGATGTTGCGGTTGGCCTGCGCGTCAAAGGTGGTTTGCGAATACAAAGCATCCTGCGTGTTCTCGCCAAAGAAGGTGGCGCGCCATTGGGCACCGGCCCATTCCTTCTCTGCGCTTAGCTCGGTGGTCCAGGATTTCTCGGGTAGCAGGTTCGGATCGTTGATGTACTGCGAATTGGTGGCGGCAGTCGCGCCATACAACTCGGCCACCGTGGGGAAGCGCACCGCGCGGCCCAGCGAGGCCTTCAATACGGTATCCGCTGCCCATTGGTAGGACAACGCAGCTTTGGGCGATGCAAAGCTCTCGCTGCGGCTGTCGTAATTGCGGTTGGCTGGGTTGCCTGGGCCGAAGGTGGTCTGGCCATCGCTGGCCGCCCAGTTTTCCAGCCGCAGGCCCAGCACGGTCTTCCAGTCCTTGGCAAGCGTCCAGCTGTCTTGCACATAGGCCGCCTGCGTGGTGGTGGTGCCGCCAATGGCGTTGACCAGGCTGCCGGGCGCATCGGTGATCCAGTTGCCAGGGATGTTGGAGGTGATGCTGCTTAAGCGATAACGGTCCTGCTGCAACCCAAAATCCACGACATGAGACCCGACGGCCGGCTCACCGGGTTTGGACAAGGCCACTTGCGGCCGCCAAGTGCCTTTCAGCGCCAGGCTCTTCCAACCCGTGCCGCCGCCATCCGCCACCGTGCCCGCGCCGCCTGCCAGCGCGCCAGGCAGCACATTGCCCGCGCTGTTGCGGCGGTTCAAGTCCTGGTCGTAGTTCAGTTGGTTGGCCGCCAGCTCCCAGTCCAGCACGCCCTGGGTGCGGGTCTTTAAGGACAAGCCCTGGGCCAGGTGGCGCAGGGCTTCATTGGTGGCCACAAAGTCCGCGCCGGTCAATGCGTTAGCACCGGTAAATGCCAGGCCGTTGATGTTGATGGCACCGCTGCTGACGGTGTTGCCACTGGCGTCTTTCAGGTAGGACTGGCCGCGGCCCTCCGAGGTATTGCTCCAGCTGGCCAGCGTGTAGTGGGCGCGCAGCGTGGGCGTGATGTCATAGGCCAGCTTGAGCTTGGCGTGGTCCTGGATGGTGTGGTACTGCGTCACACTGCCCAAATTGAACCAGGGAACATTGGCGTTGTTGGCATCCAGCACTGCGCCGGTCACTGCGGTACCAGCCGTGCTGGCTACGCCAACGCTTTTGAGGCGGGTAGCAAAGGTCAACGGTTGGCCATTGCTATCCGTACGGTTCAGGTTCACAAACCACGACCAGTCGCCCGCTTTGCTACCCACTGACGCGCTGGCCTGGCGGGCTTGGTAGTTGGTGTTGGCGCCATACAGATCGTTGGGCTGGTGCGAGATGCCTATCCTGGCATTGGCTTGCAGTTGGGTCGGCATGCGGGTCACATAGTCCACCACCGCGCCCACCGAGTTGCCGGGGTAGGCGGCCGAGAACGGCCCGTACATCACATCGACGCGGGCGATTTCCTCAGGCGTGACCATGCCCCAGCGCGGCGCATAGGTCGCGCCATTGCCCAGGTAGTTGGACACCAGCACGCCGTCCACGTACACGGCCGAGCGCGCGCTGTTGCCCGTGCCGGATGCGCGGCTGGACAACACCGCGTGGTTGTAGTCGCCGATATAGCGCTTGCGCACCAAGAGGCTGGGAAAGTACTTGAGTGCGTCTTCGCTGTCGGTGGCGTTGATGGTGTTGGCGATGTCCTCCCCCGTAACGCCCTGCATCGTGGTGGGAATCTGGGTGGGCAGGGATGTGGGCTGGCCGCTGAGGATGGTGACCACGCCCAGGCTGCGGCTGGGGGTGTCAGCGGCAGACGACGTGGCGAATGGGGCGGGGGCTTGGTTCTGAGCCAAGGCAGAAACAGCGACGAAAGGGAATGCGGCGGCACCGGTGACGCACACCTGCGCAATGCGAGAAAACTGCATGAAAACTCCGAAAAATCAGTAAAATAGGCCACAACCCGCATGGAACGTGCGGGAGCAGCTATGAATTTGATATTTCAGAGAGCGGGAGGCCCGCGCGCCGGCAGCGGCGCAGCGGTGCGCGCAGCAATGTGCGCGCTGGGAATACTTTGCAGTGCGTAGGCCAGCGGCTGCACTGGCTCGGCCTTGAGGGTAGCCACCGGCGGCGGCGCACCGGCTGCCACGCACAAGGGGCAATCCATCGTGGTACTGCCCGATTCCGATGTACTACCGTCATCGGCTGTGATCAGCACCTTCATGACGCCCGATCCGGTACACACAAGCAGCGCGTTCTGCGGTTTGACGATGGGCGAAGCCACCGCCACACCCAGGGACAACACCATGCACGCCAGCACGAAGCGGGCGAGGAAGGTGAAGTTGCGCAGCATTTGCATGGCCGCGATTATCCACATTGGGCGAGCGACCCGTTACGATGGCGGCTGGCCCCGCTGACCGGCCCAACCGGAGACTCGCCCGCCATGAACAACTACACCTTCCTGTCCGCCACCATTCTGCTGGTGCTGATTACCGACCCCATCGGCAATATCTCCATCTTCGCCAACGCGCTCAAGCACGTGGCCCCCGAGCGCCGCCCGTTTGTCATCGTGCGCGAAATCATGATCGCCTTTGTGCTGTTGCTGACTTTCATGTTTGTGGGCGAGAAGTTCTTAGAAGTGATGAACCTGAGCGAGTTGTCTCTGCAAATTGGCGGCGGTGTGATCCTGTTTTTGATCGCCATCCGCATGGTGTTCCCACCGCCAGCCGGCCCCGAAGAAGAAGTCCTGGTTGAGCCCCTGATCGTGCCGCTGGCGATTCCGATGATTGCCGGGCCGTCTGCCTTGGCCACGGTGCTATTGCTGGTGTCCCAGCAGCCAGAGCGCCGACTGGAGTGGATAGGCGCGCTGTGCGTGACCATGCTGGTCAGCGCGGTGGTGCTGTTGTCGGCCGAGCGGATTCAGCGCATCGTGGGCGACCGGGTGGTCATCGCCTTGGAACGACTGATGGGCCTGGTGCTGGTGTCGGTGGCCATTGAGATGATGCTCAGTGGTGCCAAGGTGTTTATTCTGCGGCTGATGAATGGGCAGGGGCTGTAGGGACAAGCATCTTGTGTTCTTGCACCTTGGCCCGCGTGCGCTCCGCGTATTTAAGCCACTTACGCTGCTTCCAGCGCCGCAACATCATCAGCCCACGCAGCCATTCGTCGGCGGTCATGGCGATCCACACCCCCACCAAGCCCCAGCCCAGGTAAGTACCCAAAAACCAGCTGCCAAGCACCATCACGCCCCACATTGAAAACACGCCCATCACCACCGGGTAGCGTGCATCTCCGGTCGCTCGTAGGGCGTTAATCACCACCAGGTTGGACACGCGCCCAGGCTCCAGCAACACGCCCATGCGCATCAAGAGCACGCCGGTGGCAATGATGGCGGGGTCTTGGGTAAAGCACGCCAGTAGCCAGGGCGACAACACAGCCACGGCGCTGGCCACTGCCAGAGAAATGACCAACCCCACCCGCATACTGCGCAACACCTGCCGGTACGCGGCATCAAACTCCCCGGCCCCTACCAGGTGCCCGATGATGATCTCGGTAGCCAAACCAATGGCCACACTGCACAGCACCACCACCCAGACCAACTGCATGGCATACGACTGCGTGGCCAAGGCCTGGTCGCCCATGCGCGCGGTAAACGCGGTGATGGTCATGAATGCCAAAAACCAGCTGGCATTTTCCAGCGCCGCAGGCAGGCCGATATGCAAAATGCGGCCCAGCCGCTCTTTGGAGAACTGAAAGAAATCCGCCAGCCGCACGCGCAGATGGATGCGGTAGCTCAGCAGCGCCCACATCACCGCGCAGGCCACGATACGGCTGAACACCGTAGACAGCGCAACGCCTTCTACGCCCATTTTGGGCGCACCGAACAGACCAAACAGCAAAATGCAATTGCCAATCACGTTGAGTACGTTTTGCCCTATGGCCACGACCATGGCATCGCGCGTGTGGCCATGGGCGCGCAGCACCGCAGAAATGGACTGGATCATCGCCTCCAGAAACAGCGTGGCGCCCATGATGGCGAGAAATGGCAGCGCATACGCCTGCAGCGCTGGCGACAACTGAATCAGGTCCAACATGGGCTGTGCCAGCACCAGCACCAGCACGCTGGCAAACAAGCCGAACCAGGTGTTCACGCCAATGGCGGTGGCGGCAATGCGGTCTGCACCGGCCCGATCCCCCCCGCCCAGGTGGTGGGTGATCACCACGCTGGTGCCAATGCCCACAATGCCAAACAGCACCACAAACAAAATGATGATCTGGTTGGCGGAACCCAGCGCGGCCACCGCACCATCCGAGATATGGCTGACCATGAAGGTGTCGATCACCCCCGTACTCATGTGCAGCAATTGCTCTACAAAGATGGGCCATGCCAGCGGCAGCAGGCGGCGCGGTGCGCCTGGGGCGCTATCAGTTTTGGACAAAATGGGGATCCGGGGTGGGGGTGTCAGTGATGGCAGACTCTTGGTTAGCAATTGCAGTGCCAGCAGTCGCAGCTTCCCGCGCCGCGCGGCGTGACATCACCTGCGCCATCGGCACCACTTCCTGCTCAATCGCGCCAAACACGCTGGCACCATCGCGGCCCTTCATCTCCAGACGGATGGTGTCGCCAAAGCGCATGAACTCGGTGGTGGCAGCGCCATCCTGAATCGTCTCCATCGCGCGCTTTTCGGCAATGCAGCTGTAGCCCTTGGGCCAGTCAGTGCGGGCCTTGTCACCCGTTCCTTTGGTGACGCCAATATTGCTGACGGTGCCCGAGCCAATGACCGAGCCGGCCCGCACATTGCGGGTTTTGCACAGATGGGCGATCAGTTGGCCAAAGTGGAAGGTCATGTCGGGTCCGGCTTCGCACATGCCGACCTTGCGGCCATTCCAGGTGCTTTGCAGCGGCAGGTGGACACGCCCCTTGATCCAGGCGTCGCCCAGCTCATCGGGCGTGACCGCCACGGGGCTGAACGCGGTGGCCGGCTTGCTTTGTACAAAGCCAAAGCCTTTGGCCAGCTCGGCCGGAATCAAGTTGCGCAGGCTCACGTCGTTGGCCAGCATCACCAGGCGGATGCCGTCCAGCGCGCGCTCCGCAGTACAGCCCAGCGGCAAGTCGCCGGTGATCACAGCCACCTCGGCCTCAAAGTCGATGCCGATGTCTTCATTCACGGCCACGATGGGGTCACAAGGCCCCAAAAAGTCGTCGCTGCCGCCTTGGTACATCAGCGGGTCGGTGTAAAAGCTTTCCGGCACCTCGGCCCCGCGGGCTTTGCGCACCAGTTCCACATGGTTCAGGTAGGCCGAGCCATCGGCCCATTGGTAGGCGCGGGGCAGCGGCGCCATGCACTGTGCGGCATCGAACGGAAAGGCGTGCCGGGCTTTGTTACTGTTCAGGGCGTCCGACAGGTCTTGCAGTTGGGGCGACAGATAATTCCAGTCGTCCAGCACCTGCTGCAAACGGTTGGCAATGTGGGTGGCGTAATGCGCCGTTTGCAGGTCGCGCGACACCACCACCAGTTGGCCGTCGCGGGAGCCATCTTTATAAGTTGCGAGTTTCATAGGGGAATTGTCGCTCTGAATTAAACTGGAAACGTTATACCGGGATCGTCCACACACTTAGCCAAAAGCAGCCCGGGTCCCTTCCATCACCCATGCCCCCAGAAACACCCACTGCGCCCTCACGCAAAACATCCTTCAAGCTCGCAGCCCTGACAGGCGCGGTTTTGCTGGCGCACGTCAGCCTGCTATACGGCACGCCTGTGGTGATTTCCCGGCCTGGTACCGATACCGATGCGGCGCCTTTCAGCACCAGAATGATTGCGGCCCCTACCGAATCCCCACCCACGCCACTGTTGACTGTAGCCAGCGACACCGCGCCGGAGCCCGAAGCCACACCGCTTCCGGTGGTGCCTGTTGCCCCTACTGCGACCTCACAATCGACTGCCCTGCACAATATTGTGGCTCCTGGGCCCGAACCGGTGCACCCGGACGCTCCCCAACCTTTCGCCGAATTCATCGAAGCCCCCGCCGCTGAGTCCCCCCCCCGCCTGACCGCGCCAGTCGGGCCGGTTACCTTATTGGCAGCGGCAGACGAATCCAAGACACTCCCCTCTGCCGCTGCTAGCCCTGCGCCCAGCCGGACAGCCGTAGCCACCAAGGCCATCGTATATACATTCCCGCCGCCGCTGCACCTGAAATACACCATCAAAGGCGAGTTCAAAGGCGTACCCGTTTCCCTCAAGGGTGACCTCCAATGGAAGCAGGATGGCACGGCCTACGATGCCCGTTTGGAAGTGACCCACTTCCTGCTCGGCTCACGCGTGCAAACCAGCCGGGGCGAATTGGGCTCGCAAGGGCTGGAGCCCACGCGTTTTGGCGACAAGTCGCGTAGCGAAAGAGCCGCGCACTTTGAACGCAGCAAAGGCAAAATCACCTTCAGCGCCAACACCCCAGATGGCGCACTACTGCCCGGCACCCAGGACCACCTGAGCGTCTTTTTTCAACTGGCCGCCATGCTGGGGGGCTCCCCCTCCAGTTTCCCAGAGGGCACGACGCTGCCTTTCGAGGCAGTCGGTCCTACCTCGGTGGAGTCATGGGTGTTCAAGGTGGGTGCTCCGGAAAAGCTGACGCTCCCCGCCGGTCCGGTCACGGCTATCAAGCTGGCGCGCGACGCAGTGGGCGCTTACGGCACCCGGGGTGAAGTTTGGCTGGCCCCGACCATGGACTATTTCCCGGTGCGCATCCGCCTCACGGAATCCAATGGCGACGTGATGGACTTGCGCTGGTCCGAGACCATCGCACCTTGATTTTTGCGGGATCGGCCCACAGCTCCGGTTTAGTTCTATCATTGGTTCCCATGCACACGCTTTACGACTCCGAAACCTATTCCGTCACCCATATGCTGGCTAACGCCGATGCCGATGGCAACCCGGCCAAGTTCATAGCACCGTCAGCGCTCTACCCCGCAGGCATCCCCATGATGGCGCGCCACGGCTTTGAGATCGTGGACAAACGCTCGGGCAAAGAGGTCTATCTGGATGGTTCCTGGGCGGAGCTGTTTCAGCGCCATATCGTGGCCTGGCAAGTGAACACGCCGTCCCAAGAGGAAGTGGAATCCACCCTGGAGCAATACGCCGAACTGGCGCAAAACCCGGTCGTTGTGCACTAAAGGGAGCTTGCCGCTGCGCGGGTCGCTGCCCCCCGAGGGGGCTGATTTGCCTAGGGGCGGCCCGGCGGCAAATTTGCCCCCACCATCCGCCGCCGCGCGGGTCGCCGCCCCTGCGACAATGGCGGCATGAGCAAGACCTACATCCTCACTCTTTCCTGCCCGGATCGCCTGGGCCTCGTGCACTCCGTTTCGGGCTTTTTGCTAGAACGCGGCGGCAATATTGAAGAAGCTGCCCAGTACAACGACCCCGATACGGGCTTGTTTTTCATGCGCGTGCAATTCAGCTGCGTACGACTCACGTTTGAAGATTTGCGCGGTCAACTGGACCACTTTGCCAAACCCCTGCAAATGAAGTGCACGCTGCACTCGACGCAGCAACCCATGCGCACGGTGATTTTGGTCAGCAAAGAAGGCCATTGCCTGAACGACCTGCTGTTTCGCTGGAAGAGTGGTTTGTTGCCCGTTGATATTCGGGCCATCATCTCCAACCACCGCGAGTTCTACCAACTGGCCGCCAGCTACAACGTGCCTTTTCACCATGTGCCGGTGTCGGCGCACAGCAAGGCTTTGTCTGAAGCCAAGCAGTTGGAAATTATTGAAAGCGAAGGCGCAGAACTCGTCGTACTGGCCCGCTACATGCAAATTCTGAGTGACGACCTGTGCCGCAAACTGGCCGGGCGAGCCATCAATATTCACCACTCGTTTTTGCCCAGCTTCAAGGGGGCCAAGCCCTACTACCAGGCGCATGACCGTGGCGTGAAGCTGATCGGTGCAACAGCCCACTACGTGACGGCAGACCTGGACGAAGGCCCCATCATTGAGCAAGACGTGGCCCGGGCAGACCATAGCAAGACGGTAGAAGATTTGACCGCCATGGGCCGTGATACCGAGAGCCAGGTGCTGGCCCGCGCCGTGAAATGGCATAGCGAGCACCGCGTGCTGCAAAACGGCCACAAGACTGTTATTTTTAAATAGGAACGGTTCACCGCCGGGCCGCCCCAAGGTGAACTGCGGCCCCCTTTGGGGGGCAAGGAGTCACACCGCGTGGGCGACTGTGGGGGCCTAAATCTCGAAGCGGCACACCCGCTTGTCTGGCGACTGAGCTTGCGGCGAGTCTGCGCTTGAAACTACCGAGGTTTCAAGCGCTTGTCGCCATTTTTTCGCCCAGCCGAACCGGGCCAGCCGGTGCCCAGGCGGCATCGAACGCCACCGTCTTTTTGGGAAACAGCAGCACTACGGTAGAACCAAGCAAAAAACGTCCCATCTCGTCGCCTTGCTGAAAGGACACGGCACCGGCGTCGTAATGCCACTCATTGATCTGCCCGCCGCGCGGCGGATTGACCACGCCATGCCAGGTAGTGGCCATACTGCCCACCACGGTCGCGCCCACCAGCGTCAGCACAAAGGGGCCATGCGCCGAGTCAAACACGCAGACCACGCGCTCATTGCGCGCAAACAAGCCCGGCACACCGCGCGCTGTGGTCGGGTTGACGGAGAACAGGTCGCCCGGCACATAAATCATGCGGCGCAAGCTACCCGCGCAGGGCATGTGGATACGGTGATAGTCCTTGGGGCTGAGGTAGATCGTGGCAAATTCACCATCCTCAAACTGGGCTGCCAGTGTTTTGTCACCACCCACCAGGGCCGTAGTGGAGTAATGGTGGCCCTTGGCCTGGAATATCTGGTCTTTCTCAATGCGGCCAAATTGGCTGATCGCGCCATCCACTGGGCAAATCCAGGGCGCATCGGCCAGTGGGCGCGCACCGGGCTTGAGCGCCCGGGTGAAAAATTCATTGAAAGTGGCGTAGGCGGCGGGGTCTGAATTGGCCGCTTCGGCCATGTTCACCTGGTACTTGTTGATAAACCACTTGATCAACGAAGTGGTCCAGTTGCCACCACGGGCACCGGCCACGAGGCCGCCAAAGGCGGTGAGGGCTTGTTTGGGGAGCAGGTACTGCGGCAACACCGCGAGGAAATCGGACACGGCAGTTCCTTGGGAAAAAGAGGCTTGAGTGGGGGCGGATTATAGTGAGGCGATGACTACTGCCCCCACGTCTAACGCCGCGCGGAGTGCTACCGCCCGCATCCCGCCTATCCAATGCCTGCTGACCTTTGAGGCGCTGGCGCGCCTGCGCAGCGTGACTCAGGCGGCTGAAGAGCTGTGCGTGACGCCCAGCGCGGTGAGCCACCGGGTCAAGCAACTGGAGCAGATCATTGGCACCAAGCTGTTTGGCCGGGCAGACTTCTCATTAACCACCGAGGGCAGCGAATACCTGGCCCATGTGCGCGAAGGCCTGGCGATTTTGCAGAAGTTCCCCAGCTCCACCAATGCACCGGGCAAGCGCAAGCTGCGCCTGGCAGTTACCCCCACATTTTCACGCTCCATTCTCATCCCCCGTTTACGCCAGTTCACCGATGCCTACCCTGAGATTGACCTGACGCTGCAGGTGTCCATACCGCTCTTGGATGTGGTGGCCGAAGATGCCGACCTGACCGTGCGCTTTGGTGCGGGCCGCTACGCCGATGTGGAGCATGTCTGTTTGTGCAAAGACGAAGTGACGCCGCTGGCATCGCCCGCGTTTGTGCGCGAGCACGGGCCGTTTGACACACTGCAGGACCTGGAAAACGTGGCGCTGCTGCGCAGCCCGCTGGAGCCCTGGCGCACCTGGTTTGCAGCGCATGACCTGGATTGGCCCGAGCCTATGGAAGGCTCGCAGTTCAACGACATTGGCTTGATGTGTGACGGCGCTGCCGCCGGCATGGGCGTAGCGCTGGTGCGCCTGAGGCTGGGTGCGCCGTGGCTGGAACATGGATCGCTGGTGCGCCTGTACCCACGCAATGTGCCCAGCCCCCACGCCCACTACCTGTGCTGGCGCACGGGCGCGATGGACCGCTGGGAGGTGGCCGCCTTTGCCGACTGGCTGAAAAAGGCGGTGGCGTGAAGCGGGCGGGGCGACCCCGCACGAATAAATTCATGCGGCGCTGCAAGTTTCATCACGCCGATAGCGCCTGCGCTGGCTTAGAGTGCGTCCATACGCTTTACCCCAAGGCCAGCCCATGAACACCACTATTGCGCCCAGCGCACACTTGCTACAAAAACAGGAGCTGCTCCCGCACGTTCTACGGGCTCTACAGTCGCATTTGCCATCACACGCACTGCTCTACCAGACGGAAGACACCACGCCCTATGAATGCGATGGCCTGACTGCCTACCGCCAACGCCCGCTGCTGGTGGCGCTGCCAGAGACCGAAGCCCAGGTGGCCGCCGTGCTGCGCGCCTGCCACGCACTGAACGTACCCGTGGTGGCGCGCGGCGCAGGCACGGGCTTGTCGGGAGGGGCCATGCCGCACGCGCTGGGCGTGACGCTGTCGCTGGCCAAGTTCAACAAGATCATCAAGATCGACAAACGCAGCCGCACGGCGGTGGTGCAGTGCGGCGTGCGCAACCTGGCTATCAGCGAGGCGGCCGCGCCTTATGGTCTGTACTACGCGCCCGACCCGAGCAGCCAGATTGCCTGCACGATAGGCGGCAATGTGGCCGAGAACTCGGGCGGCGTGCACTGCCTGAAGTACGGCCTGACACTGCACAACGTGCTGAAGGTGCGTGGCTTCACGGTAGAGGGCGAACCGATTGAATTTGGCAGCGATGCTTTGGACACGCCCGGCTATGACTTGCTCAGTGTGGTGATTGGCAGCGAAGGCATGCTGGCCGTGACCACTGAAGTGACCGTGAAGCTGATCCCCAAGCCCTTACTTGCGCGCTGCATCATGGCCAGCTTTGACGATGTGCGCAAAGCCGGTGACGCGGTGGCTGAGGTGATTGCGGCGGGCATCATCCCGGCAGGGCTAGAGATGATGGACAAGCCCATGACCGCGGCTGTGGAAGACTTTGTACACGCAGGCTACGACCTGGATGCCGAGGCGATTTTGCTGTGCGAGAGCGATGGCACCCCGGAAGAAGTGGAAGAGGAAATTGGCCGCATGACCGATGTATTGCAGCGCTGCGGTGCCACGGCCATTGCGGTGAGCAAAGACGAGGCCGAACGCCTGCGCTTTTGGAGCGGTCGCAAAAACGCCTTCCCGGCCAGTGGCCGCATCAGCCCTGACTACATGTGCATGGACAGCACTATCCCGCGCAAGCGCTTGGCCGACATTTTGCTGGCTATTGCCGAGATGGAAAAGAAATACCAACTGCGCTGCGCCAACGTCTTTCACGCGGGCGATGGCAATTTGCACCCGCTGATTTTGTTTGACGCCAATGACCCGGACCAACTGCGCCGCTGCGAACTGTTTGGTGCCGACATTCTGGAAACCAGCGTAGCCATGGGCGGCACGGTGACCGGGGAGCACGGCGTGGGCATTGAGAAGCTCAACAGTATGTGCGTGCAGTTCAGCGCGCAGGAGAATGCGCAGATGTTTGCACTCAAAGAAGCCTTTGACCCCTTAGGCCTGCTCAACCCCGGCAAAGTGATCCCCACGCTGCAGCGCTGTGCGGAATACGGCAAAGAGCTGGTGCGTGGCGGCAAGCTCAAGCACCCGGATTTGCCAAGGTTCTGACGGTTTATCCTTGCAAATCATGGAATGAAACTCCTAAATTGCAAGGATGTTGAACCGTATGACCTACCGGCAACCGCGGGCGAAAGCATGAACAACTCCACACAAGGCTTGCGCGGGCTGGCTTGGCTTTTAGCACTGCAGTCTTTGGGCGAACTGCTGGCGCGGGCGTTTGGCCTGCCGTTCCCAGGCCCGGTGGTTGGAATGGTCTTGCTGCTGGGCGCGCTGCGCTGGCCGCTGGTGCGCAAGCCGGTGGCGGCGTGTGCGGACTATCTGCTGCAACACCTCTCCTTGCTGTTTGTGCCCGTGGGCGTGGGCGTGATGACGCACTTGGCACTGGTGTCGCAATACGGTGGGCGCATGTTGGTCGTCATCGTGCTGTCTACCTGGATCGGACTGGGCGTGACGGCGCTGGTGCTGTTCAAGCTCACGCCCAAAGACGAGTTGGAAACAGGAAACATAGGAGACGGCGATGCCCAAGTTCGTTGAGCTGTGGGTTTACCTGTCGGCCACGCCGCTGTTTGGCCTAACGGCCACGCTGGCTACCTATGTGAGCATGCAGGCCATTTACCTGCGCCTGAACCAGGTGCCCTGGGCCAACCCGGTGCTGTGGACAGTGGTGGCGATTGCCGGTGTGCTGCTGGCCACTGGCGTGCCCTACCCCACCTACTTTGCGGGCGCGCAGTTCATTCACTTCTTACTGGGGCCCGCCGTGGTGGCACTGGCCTGGCCCCTGTGGCAGCGCCGCCTGGAGCTGCGCCAGCGCTGGGGCCGCCTGCTGATCGCCGCGCTGGCGGGCGGCACCGCCGCCAGC
This sequence comes from Burkholderiales bacterium PBB3, assembly GCA_002256115.1. Taxonomy (GTDB): domain Bacteria; phylum Pseudomonadota; class Gammaproteobacteria; order Burkholderiales; family Burkholderiaceae_C; genus Allorhodoferax. Next base: position 2,638 of record NKIK01000023.1, on the reverse strand, counting down.
ACATCGGCACTAGCCTTGGCCTGGGCGTTGGACTTGCCACACGAAGTGTTACTGTCGCTCGCGCCCAAATCGGTGACCGCCCCCGTGGCCATGGGCATTGCCGAAAAGATCGGCGGCATCACCGCGCTGTCGGCAGTGTTTGCGGTGCTGACCGGACTGGTGGGCGCCGTCAGCGGGCGCTACCTGTTCAACGCGCTGCGCATCCCATTCACCACCGCAGGCTGGACCGCCCGCGGCTTTGCACTGGGCACCGCCGCGCATGGGCTGGGTGCTGCGCGGGCACTGCAGGTGAATGCGGATGCCGGGGCGTATGCGGGCTTGGCGTTGGGGCTGCAGGTGGTGTTGGCTTCGTTGTTGATGCCGTTGGTTTTTAGATTGTTGTAGAGTTATTTAATTGATAGCAAAATATCAATTAAGTCTATATTGCTACAATTAAAGATACTATGTTGTCATTTAAATCACCCGGCGAGGTTGCGCAGCATCTGGCCCAACGGACACGCGCCCGGCGGGTAGCCACCAACTTGTCCAGGGAGACGCTGGCGGCCAAATCTGGGGTATCCGCAGCCTCTATCCGACGGTTTGAGACCACGGGTGCCATTTCTTTGGAATCTTTACTCAAGCTGGCGCAGGTCCTAGATTGCTTGGATGCTTTTGAAGCGCTTTTCCCGGCCAAAGAGATCGTCACCCTGGCGGACATCACTGCTACACCCAGACTCCGAGGACGCTTGTGAAGCACATCACGCAACTCGACGTGTTCATGGCCGGCACCCGCGTGGGTGGCTTGGCCATGGATGCGCGGGGTGTGATCTGGTTTGCGTATGACCCAGGCTGGGTTGCGAATGGACAGCCTCTGTCGCCCATGAAGCAGTTTGCCTTGTCGACCACGCCATTCAAAGCGTCCAGCGCCGTGTTCGATCAGTTACATGGTGTCTTTAACGATGCGCTGCCCGACGGCTGGGGCCTGCTATTGATGGACAGGTACTTGAAGGCCGCAGCAGGTTGGTCGGCACATGAAATTACGCCACTGGACCGGCTGGCCTACATCGGCGCGCGTGCCATGGGTGCCCTGGAATTTCGGCCCGTCATCAAACACCACGAAACCCAGGCCGAACTTTCATTGGACCGGCTGGCAGAGGAGGCCTTGCTTGTGCAAGAGGGCTCTGCCGCTGATGTCTTGGGCGCCCTGTATTTGTACGGTGGCTCCCCCGGTGGCGCGCGGCCCAAGGTGACCGTGGCTATGGAGAGGGGCGGGCAAGCTTGCATCTCAGGCTTTACCAACATCCCGGACAACTTTGAGCACTGGATCGTCAAGTACCGAAGCAAGGATGGCGACCCAGACTCCATGGGCCGCATCGAGCTGGCCTATGCGCGCATGGCCCACGCAGCCGGTGTGGTCATGCCGCCCACCCAACTCGTGCAAGCCACCGTGCGCGGCAAAAACGAGGACTTTTTTGCCGTACAACGCTTTGACCGCATCGGCAACCAAAAGCTGCATGTGATCTCGCTCGGCGGCGTGCTGGAAATCACCCACCGTGCGCCTAGCATCGACTACTCCAACCTACTCAAAGCCGTAGGGTTTGCTACCAAAGACCAACGCGAAGTGAGTCAGGCGTTTCGGCGCATGGTCTTCAATGTGCTGGCGCACAACAAGGATGACCACGTCAAGAATTTTGCGTTCATGCAAATGGGCAAAGACTTTGTGCTGACACCGGCTTTTGACCTCACCTTCAGTGCCGGCATCAACAATATGCACACCACGGCAATTGGCGGCGAAGGACGGCCACAGCTGGCGGCTGTCCGGCGGGTTGCAAAGGAACTCGACATCCTCAAGGCTGACGCGATCATCGCGCAGGTGTTTGAGGCTGTGTCTGGGTGGATGTCTTTTGCAGCGGAGCTCAGTATCCCCACCGAAGTCGCGCAAGAGTACTGGCTAGCGATCTCCGGCGAGCCTTGTTTTGCGGAGCAATTGGTGAGCGATCTATGACCCGTACGGCAATTCATTCAAAAGGCGGAATACCGATGAAGAAAATACAGACCACTTTTTTGGTTTCCTTGGTATCAGCTGCTGTTGCTCTGAGCCTGAGTTTTTTCTGCTTTATCCAAATCCCGATAATAAAAACTCCAACCGATCACGCATTGACAGTCATCGAAGAGCGATCATTGATCGCACTAAATACGCTCAGAGTGACTTGGAACAACTAGACCGGTCTCTGAAATGGATACGTGGAAACGACCACATGCTTCAAAAGGCATATACAAACCTTTGGCAGACTGGTGTATTTGGCTTCGCTGGCTTTGGAATATTGAACCTATGCTTGGTCATACTCTCGCGACGCGCTTACAAGGAGATTTTAGAAACTGACTTAGGGATTTGATGAATAAGGTCCACGCCCCAGGGGGTTGCAGCGTTACATGCCGATGAAACAACAAACCCTCGCAATGGCTGCCGACCAAACGTTCGAGAACTACCGCAAACCCACAAGGCGCGATGAGTTCTTGAAGACCATGGAGGCCATCGTTCCTTGGGGTGCTTTGTGCTCAGTGATAGAGCCCCACTACCCCAAGGCAGGCAATGGTCGTCCACCCATTGGTCTTGAGCGCATGCTTCGCATTCACTTCATCCAGCATTGGTTCAACC
>NKIK01000022.1 GCA_002256115.1 Burkholderiales bacterium PBB3 | reverse complement strand
CAATCCGGTGGAGTATTTGTGGGCCTGGCTCAAACGCCACGCTATGGCCAACTACTGCCCGAACAACCTGAGCGAATTGCAGACAACCGCGCGCAACAAGCTCAAGAGTGCGCAAAGACGCCCCACGATCATCGCCGCTTGTTGGGCGCAGGCAAAATTGTGGTGATGTCATGATTTACGAAAACGTCAATAAGTCAAAGCTGAGTCATGCTAATCAGTTGGGGACAGAGCAAAAGTTCACTTGCGTGTAACTTCTTGGTCTGTCCCACAAAGTCACAGGAATTCCGGAGTCTGAACGGTCACCACCACCGTTTGTTCTTCGGTATCGCGTTCGCGGTGGCGCACCCACCACACCGCGCCCTTCTTCACCGCACACTCCCCGGCTGACAAGCCCAGCACTTGCGACAAGGTCTGCCCCAGTGTGGGCTGGTGACCAATCATCAGCACACAGCCATTGCCCAACGGCCACTGTGCCAGCTCTAGCAATTGCTCCACCGTGGCGTGTGGTGCCAGGGCGTCGGTGATCTTGAATTTGCGGCCCAGCGCTGCCGCCGTTTGCTCCGTGCGCCGGGATGGGCTGACCCAAATGCGCGTGGTATCGGGCATCTGACGGTCCAGCCAGGCGGCCATTTTTACGGCTTGCTTTTCACCACGCCGTGTCAGCGGTCGGGTCATGTCAGGCTGCCCGGCTTCGGGCTCTATTGCTTCGGCATGGCGCCACAGAATCAGGTCCATTGCACACACTCCTTAACGCGGTTTAGCGGATGTTGTCGTTGCGGCCATAGCGCTCCATCAGCGCGGCTTGGGCCCCGTGGTGCGGGCCGGGCGTGGTCAGGCCAATGCGTTGGTAGCTACCGTCCGCACCCAGTTCCCAGGCGTCCACACTGTCATGCAAATAGGCCACCAGGCACTCATCAATCAGGCGCTGGCGCTGCACGGCATCCGTCACCGGCCAGGCCAGCTCTACGCGGCGCACCATATTGCGGTTCATCCAGTCGGCGCTAGACAGATACAGGTCTTCCACCGTGCCATCGCGGAAGTAAAACACCCGCGAATGCTCCAGGAAGCGGCCAATGATGCTGCGCACCCGGATGTTGTCAGTCTGGCCCGGCACCTGGGCCGGCAGCATGCAGGCGCCACGCACAATCAAGTCAATTTTCACGCCCTGCTGCCCGGCGGCAATCAGGCTGCGTATCAGTTGCTCATCGGTCAGCGAATTCATCTTCGCCACAATCCGCGTCGCATGTCCCTTGGCGGCCGATTGACCCAGCGCGTTGATCTTGGCGACCAGGTTTTTGTGCAGGTAAAACGGTGCCAGCCACAGCTTGCTCAGACGCGGCAGCTTGCTCTGGCTGGCCAGGTGCACAAACACGTGCTCCATGTCCGTGGTCAGCGCGGTGTCGCCGGTCAGGTGACTAATGTCGGTGTACAGCTTGGCGGTGCGGGGGTTGTAGTTGCCGGTGGACAAATGGCCATAGCGCTTCAGCGCTTTGCCTTCGCGCCGCGTGATCAGCATCATCTTGGCGTGGGTCTTGAGGCCCACCACGCCGTACACGACCTGCGCGCCAATCGACTCCAGCATCTCAGCCCAATTGATATTGGCTTCTTCGTCAAAGCGGGCCTTGAGCTCCACCACGACGGTCACTTCCTTGCCACGGCGCACGGCTTCACGCAACAGGTCCATTAGTTCGGAATCGGCACCGGTGCGGTAAATCGTTTGCTTGATAGCCAGCACTTGCGGGTCATGCACCGCCTCACGCAAGAAGGCCAGCACACCATCAAAACTCTCAAACGGCTGGTGCACCACGATGTCCCCGCGCTGCAGTTGCTCAAAGATGGAGTGACCGTGGTGAAACTGCGAGGGAAAAGACGCTTTGTAGGGCGGAAAACCCAGGTCTGGCCGGTCCAGCAGGTCAATCAATTGGGTCAGGCGCACCAGATTCACCGGGCCGTGCACGCGGTAGAGCGCCCGGTGTGGCAACTCAAACTGCTTGAGCAAAAATTCCGCCAAAAACTCGGAGCAACCTGCCGACACTTCCAAGCGCACCGCCTGGCCGTAGTGGCGGTGCACCAGGCCTTGGCGCAGCGCGGTGCGCAGGTTTTTCACATCGTCTTCATCTACCGCCAAGTCCGAATGCCGCGTGACCCGGAACTGCGAAAACTGCCCCACCGTGCGGCCGGTGAACAGCTCACTGAGGTGGGCGCGGATGATGCTGGACAGCGACACGAATAGCACCTTGCCATGCGACACCTTGTCGGGCATGCGGATCAGGCGCGGCAGCACACGGGGCACCTTGACGATGGCGATTTCGTTCTCGCGGCCAAAAGCATCGTGCCCGCCCAGGCGCACGATGAAGTTCAGTGATTTGTTGGCCACCTGAGGGAAGGGGTGCGACGGGTCCAGCCCCACGGGAATCAGCAAGGGGCGCACTTCGCGCTCGAAATACTGCTTGACCCAATGGCGCTGCGCGGCATTGCGGTCGCCATGCGAAATGATCTTGATGCCTTGCTTGTCGAAGGCGGGCATGATTTTCTCGTTGAACAGCGTGTACTGCTGCTCCACGATGCCGTGCAGGCTGTCGGACAAGCGCTCAAACGAACGGACCGAGTAGTCACCCTTCTGGTCATTGGCCTGGTAAGCCGTCAAATGCGGCTCGGCACGCACTTCAAAAAACTCGTCCAGGTTGCTGGAGACTATGCACAGGTAGCGCAAACGCTCGATCAGCGGCACATCATCACGCACGGCCCAGTCCAGTACTCGGGTGTTAAAGGCCAGAATGCTGTGGTCGCGGTCCAACAGGCTCAGCGGCCCAGGGGCAGGCAACGATGAGGCAGACAAGGACTTGCGTAGCAAAGAAAGCATGGCGTTTGAACAATCGGTGACAAGACAATGACGAAGCGGTGACAGGCTAGCTTCGGATTCTTGACCCATTTGATGACAGTGGTGTGACAGTTTCGGGTGCCACTGCCAGGTTTGCTGTCCGCGCGCTGCATACCGTATCCCAGTGCAGCAGCTCCAGCCGCCCGTCCATATGCTCCACCAGGGCGGTGCGGCTCTCTACCCAGTCACCGTCATTGCAGTACAGCGTGCCCTGAATGTCCCGCATCTCGGCGCGGTGAATATGGCCGCACACCACACCGTCGTGGCCGCGACTGCGCGCCTCTTGCGCCACCGCCACCTCAAAATCCATCACATAGTTGAGCGCGGTTTTGACCTTTTGCTTCAAGTAGGCCGAGAGCGACCAATACGGCAGCCCCAGGCGCGCACGCAATCCGTTCAGGTAACGGTTGAGCTTGAGTGTGAACTCGTAGGCGTTGTCACCCAAATAGGCCAGCCACTTGGCGCACTGGATCACACCGTCAAAGTAGTCGCCGTGGGTGACCCACAGCGTGCGGCCATCCGCCGTAGTGTGCACGGCGTCCTCGCGCACTTCGATGCCACCAAACTGGTGGCCGACAAAGCCGCGCGCAAACTCATCGTGGTTGCCGGGCACAAAAATCACCTTGCAGCCCTTGCGCGCGCGGCGCAGCAGTTTTTGCACCACGTCGTTGTGGGATTGCGGCCAAAACCAGCGGCGGCGCAGTTGCCAGCCATCCACAATGTCGCCCACCAAATACAGGTAGTCGCAGCGGTAGGTCTTCAAAAACTCCAACAGCTCCTCTGCCTGGCAGCCCGCCGTGCCGAGGTGAATGTCAGAGATAAAGATGGTGCGCAAGCGTTGGCCAGACTCGTCTTCTTTGTCCGGGCTGTCAGGATGGTCATGGCTGTCCCGGTCAGGGGTGTGCAGCATGCCGGATGCCGCACGGAATGCCGTGGCACTGGGCTGCAACCACGCGGTTCCTGTCGCCTGGAACGCGGCGCGCATCAGGCCCCCAGAAAGTGTTTGCGGTAGCGCGCGGGCAGGTCGGCAATGCGCATCAGCATCGGCAGATCTGCGGTATTGAAATCGGGGTCCCAGGCCGGTGCGCCCAGCACCTTGGCGCCCAGGCGCAAATAGCCTTTGATGAGCGCGGGCGGCTCCACATCCAGCGTGCAATCCAGCCGCTCGATGGGCAGCGGCAGCCGGGGGCGCACATGGTAGTCAATGCTGGCCAGGTGCGTGGCTTCTACCTTGCGCCAAATGCTGGCCGCTACATCGCCACTGACCACGCCGTTGTGCAGCATGGGAATGCTGGCGCAGCCGATCATGGTGTCCAACTGGTTGCGCAGCATGAACTCGGCCAGCGCGCCCCATAGCGCCATGATCACGCCGCCGTGGCGGTAGTCCGGGTGCACGCAACTGCGGCCCAGCTCCACCATGCGGCTGCGGATGCCGCGCAGGCGGGTCAAATCGAACTCGGTGTCGCTATAGGTGCTGCCTACGCGTTTGGCCTGGGCCGGGGTCAGCACACGGTAGGTGCCCACCACCTCGCGCGTGGTGGCATCGCGCACCAGCAGGTGTTCGCAGTAGTTGTCAAACAAGTCGATGTCGTGGCCAGGCAGCGTGGTGTCCAGACGGGCACCCATCTCAGTGGCAAACACGGCATAGCGCAGGCGCTGGGCCTCGCGCACCTCGTCGGCATGCTGGGCCCAGCTGACGGTGATTTTGCCCTCCTGGGCCGGGCTGACCAGGGGCCGTGGGGTGGCCAACAAACCGCTGGCGGGGGGTGTGACTGAAAGGCTGCCCATATCGTTCATGCAAGTCTCCTCTTTGGAAGTTGTTGCAGGAATTCTGAAAGGCTGGGGTGACGCGCTTGTGGCAGTTTGATGGCATTTGTGTGACTTGCGGCGGGCAGGCTGCGCCAGGGTTCAGGTCGCATGGGCGCGCTTCACACCCTATTTGCCGCGCTTGGTCTGCCACCGCCTTGACCCCAGGGGGGCCGCACTTTATCTTCGGACCATGACTAACGCTTCCCCACCCACTCACGCAGACGCTAACGCAGCTACCCCAAGGCTGTGGGACAAATCCCGCCTGAACCCCAGCCAACCGGAATTTGCAGCGGCGCTGTGCGTGGCCCTGCTCTGCGCGGTGATGCTGAGAACCCTGGTACGCAACCCGTTTTATGAGCTCTTGGGTGAAACCGTTTTTGTCAGCATGGTGTCGCTATTTGCCTTCAAGGTCGCTGGCGCGCTACGCCAGACCCTGCTACCCGTTTGGGTGGCGCAATGGGCCGCCGTCATGCTGGGCGCAGCCATTGGCCCGCTGATCGTTCAACTGGTAGGCACCGGGGGGAGCTTGTCGGAATTTTTGAACTCCCGCCCGCTCAAAGGCGGCTACTTCTTGGTGATGCTCAGTGCCACCATCGGGGGCAGTTTGTTAACGCTGGGCGCGCTGATCCGCGAGCACGAGGCCAAGGCCAAGGCCGAGGCCCTGCAATTTGCGCTGGAGCGCGAGACGCTACAGCGCCAGGCATCCGACGCACGCCTGAGCCTGCTGACGGCCCAGATTGAGCCCCACTTTTTGCTCAACACCCTGGCCAATGTGCAGACCTTGGTAGAAACCGGTTCGCCCCAGGCGGTGCCCGTGTTTCGCAGCCTGATTGCCTACTTGCGCGGGGCCATGCAGCAGCTGCAGCAAGAAAGCGCCAGCCTGGCCGATGAAGAACGGCTGGTGCGGTCCTATCTGGACATCATGGCCATGCGCATGCCTGATCGGCTGCGCTTTAGTGTGGACATCGACCCAGCTCTGAAGGATCTGCGTTTTCCACCCATGGCTTTACTCACGCTGGTAGAAAATGCGGTGCGCCATGGCATAGACCCTGGCATGGAGGGTGGTGAAATCGCTGTGGGTGCCAGGCCTGTAGGGGCAGAGGGCGTGCTGATTTGGGTATCTGACACCGGTGTGGGCATGTCAGAGACGGCCAGCATGGGTCTGGGGCTTAATAATCTGAAGGAACGCCTGAAAGCCGTGTTTGGCGCAGATGCCGTGCTGGAGCTGAGCGAGCAATCGCCCCACGGATTGCGTGTTGACCTGCGTTTTCGCAAACCCCTTTAAGCCCTTTCCTCCATGCATGCCCTATGACAGCCTGTACCGCCCTGATTGCCGACGACGAACCCCTGCTGCGCGAGCAGTTGGCCTTGCACCTGAAACGGCTGTGGCCCGAGCTGGAAGTGGTAGCCCGGGCCCGCAATGGACGCGAAGCGGTCGAGCTGTTTGACCAACTGCAGCCGGATGTGTGTTTTCTGGATGTGCACATGCCCGGCATGAATGGTGTGGAGGCCGCGCGCAGCATTGGTCGGCGCGCATCCATCGTGTTTGTAACGGCCTACGAGAACTACGCGGTAGAAGCTTTCCGGCAAGGGGCGATTGACTATTTGGTCAAACCCCTGGAGGAAGCGCGCTTGCAAGATACGATTGATCGGCTGAGAACGCGATTGAAGGAGCGCTTTGCTGCAACCACGGCATCACGACCCGCGCCTTTGGATGAGGCAGCCCCTTCGGATATGGATGCCCTGCTGGACCGCATGGCCCTGCAACTGCGGGATCGCCTGGGACCCCAGCCCTGGCTGAAATGGATCAAGGCATCGGTGGGCAGCACCGTGCGCCTGATTCCGGTGGAGCAGGTGCTGTACCTGAAGTCCGACACCAAGTACACACTCGTAGCCTGGGAGGGCGGCGAGGCCCTGATCCGCAAAACCATTCGTGAGCTGGCAGATACGCTAGACCCGCAATGCTTTGCGCAGATTCACCGCTCCGTGATTGTGAATTTGCAGCAAGTGGCCCACTTCGCGCACAGCAATGGTGATTCGGGCGAAGTGCAGCTAAAGGGCCGCAGTGAGACTTTGGCGGTCAGCCGCAGCTACGTGCACCTCTTTCGCCAGATGTAGCGTGGGGCTGCAGCTGCGAAAACGGTCTTTGCAGACCGTGATCGCTATTAAAAAAGGAGCTGCTCCCGCACTATCCACGGCCCAGAAGGCCGATTTGGCAATAAATGGGAATGGGCTCAGCCCCTGGCAGAGGGCGCAGGCGCTGGGGTGGGCGCAGCCTTGGGTGGGCGCAGCACGCGTGGCATCACAGTGGGCTCGGTCACTTCATACCCCTGGGGCACTTTGAACAGGGATGCGTCCGGCTCCTTGCGGCTGAGCTTGCTCAGGCGGTAAACGGTTTCACCGCTGCGGGGGTCTACATCCTTGCTGTACACGGTCAGCATCAGCTCGGGCGATGTCCACACCTCGCGGGTTTGCACAATGGCTTTCTCGTTACCGATCTTGCCCGCCTCAATCGTCCAGGTGGTGCGTTCGCCATTCACCTTAACGCCTTCGAGTTCCTTGGCGGGCAAGGCACTGACCACACCTGCGCCGCGCCGCGCCATGCTCTCGGCACGCAGCATTACCTCAGCAGGCGGGGCCATATCAGGCAGGGGGGTCAGGGCTGCATCGCCCGCGCCACGGCGGATTACATGCACCTCCACTTGGCGCTGTTTGCCATCGGGAGACACCGTTTCATTGCGGGTGACGTACACCGGTGACGGGCCGCCCTCGGGCAATGGCGTCGCAGCAGGAATGGGCGGCACAGGCGGCACGGGCGGAGCCATCGGGGCGACCGCAGTGGTCACCCCCACCACTTCGTGGCGCACCCGGCCGCTCAAATCTCGCGCCCAGTCGCGCATGCGCTCGCCATACTCGCGCCAGGCCCCAGAGTCGCCCGGCTGCGCGCCGGGCGCCATGGGTTGCATCGCCCCCAGGCGGATGGCGGTCTTGCGCTCGGGGTCCAACATCCAGCTTTCCTTGGCCACCGGGTCGCGCAGAAATATTTGCTTGCGCCCTGCCCCATCAATCTCCTGGCGCGTGCGGCCTTCGCTATCGCGGCACAGCGTACTGCTGTTCTTGCGCACGATTTTGTTGGGGGTGCTGCTGGCTGGGTCGATCAAGTACTGGGTGCTTTCGTGCACGGCATCGGCGCAATACGGCGCGCCCTTGACCTCACGGCCACTACCCGAGCTACCCGCGCCCGCAAAACTGCCAAGATTACCCAGCATGCCTCCCAAGCCAGCCCCGCTGTCACCACCAGGGGTGAGGATGCGCACCTCACGCTCTACCGCCACGGGGCGACCAGGGGCCGCCTGCGCCAGCAGCTCCAGATGCACTTCGGGTGGGCTTTCGGCCCGCTCAGCACTTTGCACGGCCTGCGCGCACAGGGCGCTGGCACCCGCCAACAGGGTCATGACGGCGTGGGATACGAGAGACGGTTGCATGGTGTTCTCCTCAAAATAAATGGATGAATAGGGACAGAAAAATCAAGGCATCAAACGCACGGCCAACAGCTCTCCGTTGGGCCGCAACAAAACTTCAGCGGGCACGGTGTCGGCCGCCCGCGCGGGGTCGAATGGCAGTCCCAACGTGATCAATTGCTGGCGCGACATCTCCGTGCTGACCAGCCAGGCGGTGGCACCATTGGCCAGGCCTGCGGGGTTGCCCACGGGCATAAAACCACCGCCAACCAGGTCATCCATGGCGTGGCGCATCGGCGGCCTGCCAGGGGGCATGCCCAGCTCGGCAACACCAGCCACCACACACACCAGCACCAAGGCCACCACCGCAGCCGACCAGCGCTGGCGCACCAGCCAATCCACGGCCTGCTGCCAGGGGGATGCACGCACGGCCGACAAAGATGGCAGCGGCAAACCCAAAGATTTGTGCAACGCCACTTGCACCCGGGGTGGTGGCGCGCAGTCGTGCAGCAGGGTGCGGGCATCGGCCAGCGCCACGGTCAGGTCGGCCGTGGTGGCGCTCTGGGTTTGGGGAATCACTTCAATATGGGTCATAAGGTTCTCCGGTGCGCGCTGGCGCTGGGGGAATGGGTGGCTGCGGACAACACGGCATGCAGCTGTCGGCGTCCCCGCAGCACGCGGGTCTTCAGGGTATTGATGGGAATACCCGCAATCGCGGCGGCCTGGGCATAGTCGCGCTCTTGCAGATCGACCAACACCAGGGCTTCGCGCTGGTGCCATGGCAGGCCGGCCAGGGCCTGGTGCAGGGCTTGCAAGGATTGCATGCGCAACAGTTGGTCTTGCGGGTCGGGGGCCCAATCGGCGTGATCAGCGGCCTCGTCATCTTCATCCAGCGGTGCGGCGGTGTGTAGACGGTCGCGCCGGGTGGCCAGCAGGTGGTGGCGGGCCATGCCGCACAAGTAGGCACCCAGGCTGCCCTTGGCGGCGTCAAAGCCGGTGGGCTGGTGCAGCAGTGCTACAAACGCGTCCTGCAGCGCGTCCGCGGCCCAGGCTTCGTTGCCACACAGGGCCAGCGCATAGCGGTAAACCGGGCCAGACTCCTGGCGGTACAGGGCGTCCAGCGCCGCCGCATCCCCACGCGTAGCGCGGCGCAGCAGGTCGGCTGCGTCAGCAGCAAAACCGGGGAGCCAGCGGAGACCAAAAAAGGACATGAAACGGCAAGTAAATTGGGGCGTGGCGCGTGCAACATGCTTGCGCCCTCCTCCTTATTGCATTGCCGGGGCTTAAAAGTTCCCGCAGTTCCTAAAAAACCGAAAAAACTGCGCAATCAGCGCAGCCACTTCTGCATGAAGTTGGCGGTGCCCATGGTGGAGCCCAGGGCATAGCCACCAAAGCCCACGCGCTCGTAGAGCTTGACTGCACCACCGTTGCCTGACAAAACCTCTAGCGTCAGTTTGCAGGCACCGCGCTCACGCGCCAGCACCTCCACCAGCTCCAGCATGCGCTCGCCAATGCGCTGGCCGCGGTAGCCGCTCAGCACCGCCACATCGTGCACATTGACCAGAGGTTTGCAGGCAAAGGTAGAGAAGCCTTCAATGCAGTTCACCAGCCCCACGGGGGTGCCGTCATCTGCGCCCGCAAACGCCAATACGCTGAAAGCCTGGGGGCGTGCGGCCAAGGCCGGCACCAGCGCTGTTTTGGCAAAATCGCTCAGGCCTTCGCCACCGCCCATGGGGTCCAGCGCGTAGGCGTGCAGTAAAGCCACCAATGCCGCAGCATGGGTCCGGTTGGCGTAGTCGGCGCGGACCACTCGAATATCAAGCGTCATTTTTAAACTTTCAAAGTATCGGCAATGCGCTGCGCCCAGCTCAGCGCCTGAGCGGCGTCGCGCGCTTCTACCATCACCCGCACCAGAGGCTCGGTGCCGCTGGCGCGAATCAGCACGCGGCCGGTGTCACCCAGCGCAGCTTCAGCAGCTTGGGTTTCTTCCGTCAGACGGGTGTTGGCTTTCCAGTCCTGCCCCGGCGTCAGGCGCACATTGATCAGGGTTTGCGGGAACAGCGTCACACCATCCAGCAGTTGGGCCATGGTTTTCTCGGCGCGCACACAGGCTTGCAAAACCTGCAGCGCAGAGATCAAGCCATCACCCGTGGTGTGCTTGTCCAGCGCCAGCAAGTGACCGGAGCCCTCGCCGCCCAAAATCCATTTGTTCTTTTCCAGTTCTTCGAGCACATAGCGGTCGCCCACCTTGGCGCGTACAAACTGCACGCCGCGGGCTTTCAATGCCACTTCCACCGCCATGTTCGTCATCAAAGTGCCCACCACGCCGGGCACATGTTCGTCGCGACCCAGGCGTTCATCGGCTATCAGGTACAGCAGCTCATCGCCATTGAACAAACGGCCTTCCGAGTCCACCAGTTGCAGCCGGTCGGCATCACCGTCCAGCGCGACACCAAAGTCGGCGTGGTTGTCTTTGACCGCTTGCACCAGCGCTTCGGGGTGGGTCGCACCCACGTCTTTGTTGATGTTCAGGCCATCGGGCGAACAGCCAATGGCGATCACCTCGGCACCCAACTCGTGGAAGACTTTGGGGGCGATGTGGTAAGCCGCGCCGTGGGCGGCATCGACCACAATCTTGCGGCCACGCAGCGTCAGGTCACTGCCAAAGGTGCTCTTGCAAAACTCAATGTAGCGACCCGCAGCGTCTGTCAGGCGGCGGGTTTTACCCAAGCTGATGGAGTCGACCCACACTGGGTCTTGCGACAATGCGGCCTCCACTTCCAGCTCCCAGGCATCGGACAGCTTGGTGCCTTGGGCGCTAAAAAACTTGATGCCGTTGTCGGCAAACGGGTTGTGGCTGGCGCTGATGACTACGCCCAAAGATGCGCGCTGCGCACGGGTCAGGTAAGCCACACCGGGCGTGGGCAGCGGGCCGAGCAGCACCACATCGACGCCCGCAGAGTTAAATCCGCTTTCCAGCGCGCTTTCCAGCATGTAGCCAGAGATACGGGTGTCTTTGCCGATCAGCACCGTGGGGCGGTCTTCGGTGTGCTTGAGCACGCGGCCCACCGCGTGGGCCAGACGCAGAACAAAGTCGGGGGTGATCGGGGCTTGGCCCACGGTACCGCGGATGCCATCGGTACCAAAATATTTGCGCGTCATTCACTTACTTTCTGTTGTTGCATAGCGGCCCACACATTGAGGGCTTGCACGGTTTCTTTGACGTCATGTACACGGACGATGTGTGCGCCGTTTTGCACGGCCAGCAGGGCCGCGGTGACGCTGGGCACCAGACGTTCGCGCACGTCCAGCGTGGCCACGTCGGACAGCGATCGTTGGGTGACCGCCGCCAGAGATGATTTGCGCGACCAGCCCGCCAGCACCGGGTAGCCCCGGGCAATGAGTTCATGTTGGCGTGCCAGTAGCGCAAAGTTTTGCGCTACGGTTTTGCCAAAGCCAATTCCCGGATCGATACAGATACGCGTCTTGTCGACGCCAAGCCCAGACATTTCCTGCCCTAGGTGCTCTAAAAATAGTAGCACTTGTGGCACCGCATCACCCGCCATCGGCGTCACCTGCATAGTTTGCGGGTCGCGGTGCATATGCATCAGGCACATGCCGCAGTTGGGGTGCTCGCGCACCACGTCCATGCCAGTTCGCAAATCTTCAGAACCCGCCCAGCGCAGCGCCCACACGTCGTTAATGATGTCCGCGCCCAGGTCGAGAGCCGCCTGCATGACAGCGGGCTTGTAGGTGTCGACAGACACCGGAACGCCTAGCGTGACCGCGTAGCGCACGATGGGCAGCACACGGGCCAGTTCCTCGTCTTGTGGAACTTGGGGCGCGCCAGGGCGGGTGGACTCGCCGCCAATATCCAAAATGTTGGCACCGTCTTTGAGGAGTTTGTCGCACCAAGCCATGGCCGCGTTCTGCGAAGCGTGTTGGCCACCGTCCGAAAAGGAGTCGGGTGTGACGTTGACAATGCCCATCACCTGGGGCGAGCGCAGGTCAATACTGAAACGGGTGGTTTGCCAGTGCATAAGCGTCTTCGGTAGAAACGAAAAAACGGGGCCAAGCCCCGTTTCTGATGGTAACCCGCCTTTAAGCGACGGTGGGTGCCGGGTCTACCGCGACCGCAGGTGCGCCACCGCTACCACCACCCGAGCTAGGTGGAATACGCGGCGTCCAATCTTTGGGCGGTCGGGGCTCGCGGCCGGCCATGATGTCATCCAGTTGCTCAATGTCAATGGTTTCCCATTCCAACAAGGCCTTGGCCATGGCGTGCATCTTGTCCTTGTTGTCCTCAATCAGCTTGCGCGCCAGGGCGTACTGCTGGTCAATGATGCGACGCACTTCACTGTCCACCTTTTGCAAGGTGGCTTCGCTCATGTTGTTGGTTTTGGTCACGCTACGACCCAAAAACACTTCGCCTTCGTTTTCAGCGTAGACCATCGGGCCTAGTGCTTCGGTCATACCGTAGCGGGTGACCATGTCGCGGGCCAGGGATGTGGCGCGTTCGAAGTCGTTGCTAGCACCGGTAGTCATCTGACCCATGAATACTTCTTCGGCAATGCGACCACCAAACAGCATGCTGATCTGGCTGAGCATGAACTCGCTGTCGTAGCTGTAACGGTCTTGCACCGGCAGGCTCATGGTCACGCCCAAGGCGCGGCCACGGGGGATGATGGTGACCTTATGCACCGGGTCGCATTTGGGCAGCAGCTTGCCGAGCAGCGCGTGGCCAGACTCGTGGTAGGCCGTGTTCTTGCGCTCTTCTTCGGGCATGACCATGCTCTTGCGCTCAGGGCCCATCAGGATCTTGTCTTTGGCCTTTTCAAAGTCTTGCATTTCCACCAAACGGGCATTGCGGCGCGCAGCCATCAGCGCAGCTTCATTGCACAAGTTAGCCAGATCAGCACCACTCATGCCAGGGGTGCCCCGGGCAATCACGCCGGGGCTCACGTCTTGGCCCAAAGGCACTTTACGCATGTGCACGTTCAAAATTTGCTCGCGGCCACGGATGTCGGGCAGCGTTACGTAGACTTGGCGGTCAAAACGACCAGGGCGCAACAGCGCAGCGTCCAAAATATCGGGGCGGTTAGTGGCAGCCACCACGATCACCCCGACATTGGTCTCAAAACCGTCCATCTCGACCAGCATCTGGTTCAGAGTTTGTTCACGCTCGTCATTGCCACCGCCCAAGCCTGCGCCACGTTGGCGGCCCACCGCGTCGATTTCATCAATGAAGATGATGCAAGGTGCATTCTTCTTGGCGTTGTCAAACATGTCGCGCACACGGGATGCGCCCACGCCCACAAACATTTCCACAAAGTCGGAACCCGAAATGCTGAAGAAAGGCACCTTGGCTTCGCCAGCAATGGACTTGGCTAACAAGGTTTTGCCAGTACCTGGAGGGCCGACCAGCAGCAAACCACGGGGAATGCGGCCGCCGAGCTTTTGGAACTTGGCGGGGTCTTTCAGGAAGTCGACGACTTCCTTGACTTCTTCTTTGGCTTCATCGCAACCGGCCACATCGGCAAAAGTCACGGTATTGGTGTTTTCGTCCAGCAGGCGCGCTTTGCTTTTGCCGAAGCTGAAGGCTCCACCCTTGCCGCCACCTTGCATCTGGCGCATGAAGTACACCCATACGCCGATCAACAGCAGCATGGGGCCCCAGCTCACCAGCAGGGACATAAGCAATGACGTTTCTTCGCGGGGCTTGGTGTCGAACTTGACGTTGTTATTGCGCAAATCGCCGACCAAGCCTCGGTCGAGGTAAGTCGCGTTGGTTCTAATCCGGCGGTCGTCATTGGTGACAGCGGTGATTTCTCCACCGCCCGCACCATCCGGGATCATGGCGCTTTTGATGCTGCGGCTGTTGACCAAGTCCAAGAACTCGGAGTAACTCACAGTTGTGGCGCTGGCGCTGCCGCGTGCGTCAAATTGTTTGAACACGGTGAAAAGCACCAAGCCGATCACCAACCAAACTGCAATTTTCGAAAACCACTGATTATTCAAGCGAAGCTCCAAACTGGGCACCTAAAGGAGTGCCCTGCCTATGTGTGCCCCATTTTAGGGGTTTCAAGGTGCCGATGGCGGTATTTTCAGCGTTTCGGCCACATCGGCCACAGGGCTATGCGACCGTCTTCAGACCCAGCCCGATCAAAAAAGTTTCGGATGAACGGTCACGGGAGGCTTTCGGTTTGAAGGGTTTAACCACCTCGAACGCAGCCTTGAAATGCTGTACCACATCGTTATAGCTGCCGCCGTGGAACACCTTGGCCACCAGCGCGCCCTGTGGCTTCATGTGGTTCTGGGCAAATTCAATGGCCAGCTCCACCAAGTATTCAATACGGGCAGCATCCGCGGATGAAATGCCAGACAGATTGGGGGCCATATCTGACACCACGATGTCCGCCTGGCGGCCCTGCAAAGCAAGCGTGAGCTGCTCCAGCACCTCCGCCTCGCGGAAATCGCCTTGAATGAAGGTAACCCCCTCAATTGGCTCCATGGGCAACAGGTCCAGCCCGATGATGGTGCCATTCAAATCCCCCACGGCTGCGCCGCTGGGTGACATGCGGCGGCGCACATACTGGCTCCATGCACCCGGGGTGCAACCCAGATCCACAACCAGTTGGCCCGGCTTGATCAAGCCTAGGGCCTCATCAATCTCCTTGAGCTTGTAAGCGGCACGGGCGCGGTAGCCCTCACGGTGCGCCAATTTGACGTAAGGGTCGTTGATGTGGTCGTGCAACCAGGCCTTGTTGACCTTTTTGCCTTTGCTGGGTGTTTTCATGGGTGCCTCAAACGCGGTCTCCCCCGTTGGGGAGGGGTCGATTGTCCGCTAATCCAGCGCGAAGCTGGGGGGCGCTCAGGCACGTTCAGGCAGAGAGATACTGCAGACACCTATTCTTCATGATGCGAGACAACCCATCGCCATGCACCTGAATGATTGTTTCGTACAAATCAGCGGCTTCCCGGTACTGCTTTTTGGCGTAAAAATTAAAGGCTTGGTGCGTCAGCTCGCACAATTCCTGCTCTCGCTGCGTTGCCATGGTTTCCATGTCATCACTGCGAATGGCAACCAACTCATAAATGGGAATTTCCCCTTTGCGACCTTTGACCGTAATCACATCCACAGGGCGCGTCCACAGCCGTTCACCCGCCTCTTTGAACGTGGCGTGGCTGATGCAAATGGCAGTTGCGAATTCCTTGTTGATGCCCTCCAGCCGTGCAGCAACATTGACACCATCCCCCATCACCGTGTAGCTCATCCGTTCCGACGATCCGATATTGCCCACCAGTACAGCATCGGAGTGAATACCGATCCGCACGGTCAGGGCGGGGAGGCCTTCCGCCACCAGTTGCTTGTTCAGCTCAAGCATTCGTCGCTGTGATTTGACGGCTGTCACACAGGCGTGATAGGCATGGTTTTGGTCTAGCAATGGAGCACCCCAAAACGCCATGACTGCGTCTCCAATAAACTTGTCTACCGTGCCCTGCTCTTCTTTGACCGCATAGGTAACAAGCGACAAGTAAGCCGACACACATTTCAAAAGGGCGCGTGACGGGGTCACTTCAGAAATCGTAGAGAAGTCCTTCAAATCCGTGAACATGATGGTCAGGTAGCGACTTTCGCCACCCAGCTCAATCGCATTGCCAGAGCGCAATAAATCATTGACCAAATCGCGGGGCACATAGGCGGCAAAGGCTCTGAGCGTATTGCGCAATTTATTCACCACATTGCTCAGGATTCTGATCTCCAAAATATTGGAGTGAACCAAGGGCTTTGCGCGATTGAAGTCCAGCAAATCGCGAATATCTTCCGTCAGGGTTTCAATGGGGCGAGATATAGCTCTGGACAAGATGTAGGTCAACAACACCAAAAGTACGCATGCAAGGCCACCATAAATAATCAACTGCCGGTTTATCGTGTTGAGTCCTACCAAGAAGTCACTTACCG
Organism: Burkholderiales bacterium PBB3; assembly: GCA_002256115.1. Lineage (GTDB taxonomy): Bacteria > Pseudomonadota > Gammaproteobacteria > Burkholderiales > Burkholderiaceae_C > Allorhodoferax. The sequence continues at coordinate 56,713 of NKIK01000022.1, read as the reverse complement.
GTGCCAAGGTCAGTACTTCCCAGTTCTTCCTGAAACTATTCGGGAAGGGCGTAAATTGCGCTAGATAGACCTCTGAGGTGACAGGGTTCTTGAACTCGAACTGCCGCTGACTTGAGCTGTGCCGGATTTGAAAGGCCAGCTCCGCCGTTTCCCCTACTGCCTCCAAAATATTTTGTTTAACCAAGGTATTTTTTTCTAGCTTGTAGCCATTGTTGGGGCCTGTGCTAACAACAATATTGCCTTCGGTATCAAGAATATAAGTTTCACAATTTTTGCTAATTTGAATGGATTTCAAAAAATCAGAAATCGTGGCGAGCTCAAAAGACTCCCCCACCATTCCAGCGAATGTTTTACCCAAAAAAATTGGAGCGGATACGTTAATGGTTGGCCGAGCGGTACTGCTAGCAATATAGGGCTCACCGATATAAATAAAACGATCACTTTCTATATTGGCAGACGTGCCGGCACTGCTTGAAAGCGCTTTGTAGAAAGGCCGTTCGCGTGGGTCATAGTTGTTTTTGACTGCAAAAGTATCTACCACCGTGTCCCGGTCTTTGTAAAAAGTAAAAACCGAACTGGCGGCGTCCTGCCCATCACCTAGCCCGGCCGCTACTTTGGGCGGACTACTGCCCGCTACCGAACCTGCTTTGCTGCCTGGCTGCGCGGTTTTTGATCTGTCAACAACCCAGGTGTTGTAACTGACCTCGGCTGTAGGAACACGATTCGCCACGACCATGCCTTGGCGTATGCGCTGGACTTGGTGAAAGCTGCCTTTGTCGGATGCCACAAAAATGGACACCAAGTCGGGGTTGTTCTCCAGTTGCAACAGCATGGTGCTGTGAAAGCTGTTGCTGTCAAACAGGCGTGGGTCGTCGCGAACTTGCTTTGCAAGCGTCAGCAAAGAGTCGCCGATGGGATCAAGCAAAGCGATTAGCTTGGCGGAGGTTTGGACGTTATGGGTAGTGATTAACTCCGCCGCGTTGCGCTTGTAGATGTCGTAGTTTGTCCTGTACATATACAAAACAGACACGGCGAACGAGGGCAGGATCAGACACAAAAATAGCGTGCTGATGCTCAAACGCAGCTTGACGGCGAACCTGGATACAGGTTCGGTCTGCGCCGGATTGACAGCTATCACCGTTTCGGCCGGGTTGAGCACTTCGTCTGACATATTCGTTTCTCCGGGTGATCCTTGAAGCCTCTTACCATCAGCGCTCATCCAGCGATTGACGTCAGCCTGCTGCCCGCTTCAGCATGGACAACAGAACGGGCGAACTTTTGATACGGTTTATCAATGCCATCCACAGCAGACAACCAGCCATAAAAAACAAGGCGCAGTATAGGTAAACCGGGATCAAATGCCCCGTGCCGGTGGCAGCAATTATCGAATTGCTTCGACTAATCAATTCACTGACACCCACCAATGACGCCGTGCTGGATGCAATGAACGAGATCATGACGCTGGAGCCCCAGGTTGGAATGAACAGCATCGCAGCACCATAGTCGTGCCGTTTCAAATTCTGGTGTGCAAGAACCAAGCTTTCCGAGGCAAAGCCAATGACGGACCCTGATAGGCCCAGGGCCGCTTTGAACCACAACGGAATTTCAACCACCAAGCTTGTGCCATAGACTGTGAATTCCTTTGGCAATACGAACACTGCAAAGAACAGGAGCGCAAGCGTTGGCACATTGCGAAACGCGCGGGAGAGAAAGCCACTGAGGGTGACTAAGGCTTTCGTGTTGCTAAGGCGCAATCGCGCTAAGCCAACACCTACGCAGGTCCCTATGGCCACCGCCAAGATGGTGACACCAACGTTCCACAAGAATCCGACCGCAAGGAACGGAGTCCACGTCAAGAGAAATGCAGCCACATCCATCATAGCTTTTGCACCGCAGGGTAAAAACGACTTTCCAGAAACGTGAATGCACGTATCCAGAAACTGGTGATCAGGTAGTAGGCCACTAGCAATGTGCACATCATGACGACCAAGTTCCCCTTCTCCGCCATGATGAGGTTCACCTGGCTCAGAAGCTCAGGTATTGCGATGGCGGATGCGATCATGGACATCTTGGTCACATTGATCAGCGCTTGTTTGATGGGCCAACGCGCGTAATCAATGGCTTGTGCAATGCTTGTCCAAGTCAACTGGAATGCAGGTTTCGACTTTCTCAAAAGCACAGCTGCTTCATGCAGGGCGTTCATCACGATAGCAGCGCTGTAATACGCAAGGCACACCACTGCGACAAAAAGTGCAGGGAGTTTCACGGCGTACTGGCTCATGAGCACACCGCCTACGCCAAAGAACAGCAGGTACATCATCAAGAGTGGTGGCACAAGCCGCCCAAACGACATGAGCACGTGAACCACCCTGCTCAGCACGGGTATGCGCGCCTCTGACACCATGGCAGCCATCACGCCAAGCACCAGGGTCGCCACAATACTCAGTGCCGTCACCACCATGGTGTAAGCGAGCCCTTGCACCACTTGGCCTCTATCGTAGGCATCGTAGACATAGCTGAGGTCAGCCCCGGTGGTTTCCTTCAGCGCCAGGCCAAGCGCGCGCAAGCCCGTCGCATCGTCCGATTTGACGAACTCAACCCGTCTGCATTCGGCAGGCCACAGGCCGTTGCTGCCTCTGGAGCATGTGAAACTTCCATCGGATTCCTTACGGGTCCAGAGTTCGATTTCATCCGCGGGCCAGCTACTGCTGCTCACACCCCAGGTGGCTGCGGTCTTGGTAATCATCCCATTGCGATACCAGTCAGCGGTCACGTTGCCCAGAAATTGTTCAAACTCTTTTCCACCCTCTGCCCTCTTGATGAACATCGTCCATGGCGTGACTAAGGCCTCAGGGAAAGGCGCAGAGTAGCCTTTGAACTCTGCTTTTTTTAGTAGATTTTTGATGGCTGGCGCGTTGTAAAGGAAACCATCGCAGCGCCCGCCATTGACCGCCAATAGCGCGTCACGCACCGTCTTGTAGGTTTGCAAATTCAGTAGGTAGCGCTCACTCGTAGGGCGATTGAAGTACGCGCCCTGCAGCGCACACAGTGTCTTGCCGCGCACAGCATTCCAGTCCTTCAACCCCTGGTCGGGTCGCAACATGACCGTCACGCCAGTCTCAAAATAGCCAGGCTCAATGCCAGTGGCAATTTTTCTCCGCTCCAGAGAGTCTCCTACGGTGGCCAGTAACAAGTCGACCTCACCGAGCTCCAGCTTTTGAAAGCGCGTCTCGGTGCTGACCGGAACTTTGACCAGGCGAACTCCCAGCCGCTCGGCAATATCCTTCGCCAAGTCGATTTCAAATCCAACGACTTCACCACTGGGGTTGATCAGGCCAAAGGGCTCAACATCGGTCTTGACGCCAATGCGGACAATCCCAGCCTCTTTGATAGCCGTTAAAACCGGGCTGGCGGGAACCTGTGCCGACACACTGGAAACTGCCGCCAGAAGCAGCGTTATCAGCCCTGCCGCACTCCGCCAAACCCTTGGCTTATTAACCATAGGCCCTCCGGTTGGAGAAAACGATCTTGCCAATTTCTTGGCTTGCCAGTTGCGCCGCGGCAAAGGACGAAATTTTGTGCATGTCAGTTACGGTCGTTTGACTTGGCAAAGCGATCCGGTCTGTTCGTGCAACGAAGGGCCCCGTATCGAAGCCCTCATCAATGCCATGAAACACAACACAAGAATACCGTTGGCCATCCTGCATCAAGGCTTCGAACGGGTTACCGCCAATGTATTTGGACGGCCAGGCATCATCAATACAGGGATGCAAGTTGTAAAAACCCAGTGCAGGTGCGTCTATGAGTCTTTTGCCGATACGCTGCCCAAAAGTGCCCATGACGCACAGGTCTGGTTTCCAGGAACCTTCAAACAGCTCGTAAAACGCTGGCGAGTTGACTTTTCCAAGGTAGGGTTCTAAGCCATGCTCATGGGCTAGCTCCTCAACCATTCTCTTTTCATACGGGGTATGGGGATACTGCCAAACGCGGCTCCCTGCGCTGACAAAGGGGGCGTCGGGGTCGTCCGTCGCAACTCCCACCACAGAGACTTTGTCGCTCAGGCTCCCATGGAGCAGCTCATCCAGAAGATAAAAACCTCGGTAAAAACTTCCGAATAGAGCAACACGACACTTTCGACGGCTCATTGATATCTGTCTCACGCCACGGTAGGAAGAAAAGCAATCGCCGCGCCGATCAAAACGGTATTTGAAGAGCCAACGGTTGGGTTAGCGGTTTACACATCGTAACCAAAAAAATGTCCGAAGGACACCGGCTTTCTATTGCGTCGATAATAGGGCTATGCCTCAAATTCAACTGACCCCTGCCCAGCGCAAAGACCACCGCTCCGAAGCCCACCACCTGGACCCCGTGGTCATGGTGGGTGGCGATGGCCTCAGCGATAACGTCAAGAAAGAAATTGACGCTGCACTGAACGCCCACGGCCTCATCAAAGTCCGTGTTTTTTCCGATGACCGCGTGGCCCGCGAAGCCATGTTCCAGTCTGTGACGGAAGAGCTGAGCGCAGCGCCCATCCAGCACATCGGCAAGCTGCTGGTGCTATGGCGCCCCAAGGTGGAAAAAGAAAAGACTGTCGACGAGAACCGCATGGCGGGTCCACGTGAAGTCAAAGTCCTGAAATACAGCAAACGCGCTGGCCAGCGCCCTGAGGTGAAAACTCTGCGGGTGTTGGGCAACCAACGCCTGACGGCGGGTGGCAATGTGCGGCGGGCCAAGCCCAAGCCACCGGTGAGTGTGAAGAAGCGCAGTCAGACCTAATAGCAAGCAGTGCTAGCAGGGTCTGTTAGACCCACCTTGGAAGCCCGCTTGCATGCGGGCTTTTTACTTTGCGGATTGGAGTGCGTGGCGTATAGGCGCTTCAGCGTTGCGCGCCTGCGTCTCGCCCAAGCAATTTCCCAAACACTATGCCAGCGCATAGCCACTGCACCAGATACATGGCGCTCCCCAGGCCATGCCACAGCGCCAGATTCTCTCGGGCGACGATGCGCGGGGCTACGCCAAACTCCACCAATAGCGCAAAAAGAACGCCACCCACTACAAAAAGTGTAGCTGCTCCCGCAGTATCCATGGGCACTAGCGGCCGTTTTGATCCAAACGCAAGCAATAGCAACAGGCCGCAAGCGGTTGACACATAGGTTTGTGCCGAGAAGAGTTTGGCCGCCATATTGCCAGCCATGGCGGGCGTGGGCAAATTGGCAAACAACATGGGCACCACAAAGAAGCCCAAGCTTGTAAGACTACCCCACCATGCAGCGGCCAACCAAACCGGTAAGTGGCGCATGGCCTGGGTCCGTATTGCGGTAGGTTTAGATGTATTGAACCGAAACAATGGCGTAAGACTTGATGCCACCCGGTGCCTGTACCTCGGCAGTGTCGCCCTCTTCTTTGCCGATCAAGGCGCGCGCAATGGGAGAGCCGATATTGACACGCCCGACCTTCAAATCCGCTTCATCTTCGCCGACGATCTGGTAAGTCACGCGGTCGCCACTGTCGTCATCTTCCAACTCCACGGTGGCACCAAATACCACCCGGCCATCCGCATTTAACTCGGCAGGATCAATGATTTGGGCGGCGGAGAGTTTGCCCTCGACTTCTTGAATGCGTCCTTCGATAAAGCCCTGGCGGTCCTTGGCCGATTCGTATTCCGCGTTTTCGCTCAAGTCGCCCTGCGCGCGGGCCTCAGAGATCGCGTTAATCACCCAGGGGCGGTCCACGGTCTTGAGTTTATGCAGTTCGGCCTTCAGGCTTTCAGCGCCGCGCTTGGTAATAGGGAGAGTTGCCATAGATAAATATCAAAAGTTCGAAAAACAAAAGCCTGAATTACAAGAAACAAGGACAGGGCAGCGTGGGCACACTGCACTGTCCTTGTGAGCTAAGCGCGAATTATGCCAAGGTTGCGGTAGCCCCCACGCTTGCCTAAGCCTGCAATTGGGCGTGCATCTCCTGCACAGAGATTACACCCAGCGTATCCAGATAGTTCATGCCTTCTACAGCGGCTTCAGCACCGGCAATGGTGGTGTAGGTGGTCACACGCCCCAGCAAAGCGGAAGTACGGATATAGCGGGAGTCCTTGATCGCGTTGCGACGCTCTTCCACGGTGTTGATGACCATGGCAATTTCGTTGTTTTTGATCATGTCCACAATATTCGGACGGCCTTCGGTCACCTTGTTGACGACTCCGCAGGGAATGCCTGCTGCGTTGATCACAGCCGCCGTACCCTTGGTTGCCAGAAGACGGAACCCTAGCGCCAGCAGTTTGCGCGCCACTTCAATGGCACGCGGTTTGTCGGTCTGCTTCACCGAAATAAAGGTCGCACCGGAACGCGGCAGCTTGGCGCCAGCGCCCAATTGCGACTTCACAAAGGCTTCGCCAAAGGTCTTGCCCACGCCCATGACTTCGCCGGTGGACTTCATCTCGGGGCCGAGGATGGTGTCTACACCGGGGAACTTGACGAACGGGAACACGGCTTCCTTCACACTGAAGTACGGTGGTGTCACCTCTTTGGTGACGCCCTGGCTAGCCAGCGTCTGACCCGCCATGCAGCGCGCGGCTACCTTGGCCAGCTGGATGCCCGTGGCCTTGGAGACAAAGGGCACTGTGCGGCTGGCGCGGGGGTTCACTTCCAGCACGTAGATAACATCTTTGCCATCCACGTTTTGAATGGCGAACTGCACATTCATCAAGCCCACTACGTTCAGCGCAGCGGCCATGGCCTTGGTCTGGCGCTTGATTTCAGTGACAGTATCGGCGGCCAGGCTGTACGGCGGCAACGAACAGGCAGAGTCACCGCTGTGCACGCCGGCTTGTTCGATGTGTTCCATCACGCCGCCAATGAAGGTGTCGCCCGCGGAGTCGCGGATGCAATCGACATCGCACTCGATGGCGTCATTCAAAAAGCGGTCTAGCAGCACTGGCGAATCGTTGCTTACCTTCACGGCTTCGCGCATGTAGCGCTCCAGGTCGTGCTGCTCGTGGACGATTTCCATCGCACGACCGCCCAGCACGTAGCTGGGGCGCACCACCAGCGGGTAGCCCAAGGCGGCAGCTTTTTCAAGCGCTTCGGGTTCGGCACGCGCCGTGGCGTTCGGCGGCTGGCGCAGCTTCAGTTCATGCAGCAGTTTTTGGAAACGCTCGCGGTCTTCGGCCGCGTCGATCATGTCCGGGCTGGTGCCAATGATGGGCACGCCATTGGCTTCCAGGTCCAGCGCCAATTTCAAAGGTGTTTGTCCACCGTATTGCACGATCACGCCGACGGGCTTTTCCTTGTCGACGATTTCCAGCACGTCTTCCAGCGTCAGGGGCTCGAAGTAGAGGCGGTCTGAGGTGTCGTAGTCGGTCGACACGGTCTCGGGGTTGCAGTTGACCATGATGGTCTCGTAACCGTCTTCGCGCATGGCCAGCGCGGCGTGCACGCAGCAGTAGTCAAATTCGATACCCTGGCCGATGCGGTTGGGGCCACCGCCCAGCACCATGATTTTCTTCTTGTCAGTCGGCGCGGCTTCGCACTCTGCGCCTTCGGCCTCGTAGGTGGAATACATGTAGGCCGTGTTGGTCGCAAATTCTGCGGCGCACGTGTCCACGCGTTTGTAGACCGGGCGCACACCTAAGGCGCGGCGCTTCTCGCGCACGGCTTTGTCGGTGGTCTTGAACTGGCGCGCCAGGCGGCGGTCTGAGAAACCCTTTTGCTTCAGGCTGCGCAGCGTGGCAGCATCGATCTTGTCGAAGGCCGTGCCACTGGCGGGCTGGGGTAAGCGTTCAATTTCCAACTCAATCTTGACGATCTGTTCAATCTGCACAAGGAACCAAGGGTCGATCTTGGTTAGCGCAAACACCTCGTCCACACTCATGCCCTGGGCAAACGCATCGCCCACATACCAGATACGCTCAGGGCCGGGCTCACCCAGCTCTTTTTCCAGCACTTCGCGGTCCTGGGTTTTTTCGTTCAAACCGTCCACGCCCACTTCCAGGCCGCGCAAGGCTTTTTGGAAGGACTCCTGGAAGGTACGGCCCATGGCCATGACCTCGCCCACACTCTTCATTTGTGTGGTCAGGCGGCTGTCGGCGGCGGGGAATTTCTCAAACGCAAAACGCGGAATCTTGGTGACCACATAGTCAATGCTCGGCTCAAACGACGCAGGCGTTGCACCGCCGGTGATGTCGTTGCGCAACTCGTCCAGCGTGAAGCCCACGGCCAGCTTGGCAGCGATCTTGGCGATCGGGAAACCGGTCGCTTTGGAGGCCAGTGCCGAGGAGCGCGACACGCGCGGGTTCATCTCAATCACCACCATGCGGCCGTCGACCGGGTTGATGGAGAACTGCACGTTGGAGCCGCCGGTATCCACACCGATTTCGCGCAGCACCGCCAGCGAGGCATTGCGCAGGATCTGGTATTCCTTGTCGGTCAGCGTCTGCGCCGGGGCGACGGTGATGGAGTCGCCGGTGTGCACGCCCATCGGGTCCAAATTTTCAATGGAACAAACGATGATGCAGTTGTCCGCCTTGTCGCGCACCACTTCCATTTCGTACTCTTTCCAGCCCAGCAGCGATTCTTCGATCAGCAGCTCGTTGGTCGGCGAGGCTTCCAGGCCACGCTTGCAAATCGTCTCAAACTCTTCGGAGTTGTAAGCGATGCCACCGCCGGTGCCACCGAGCGTGAAGCTAGGGCGAATAACCGTGGGGAAACCCAAAGTCTTTTGCACGGTCCAAGCCTCTTCCATGCTGTGGGCAATGCCGGAGCGTGCAGAACCCAGACCGATCTTGGTCATGGCGTCTTTGAACTTAAGGCGGTCTTCGGCCTTGTCAATCGCCTCTGGCGTGGCGCCAATCAGTTCAACCTTGTATTTGTCAAGCACACCGTTGTGCCACAGGTCCAGCGCGCAGTTCAGTGCGGTCTGTCCGCCCATGGTCGGCAGAATCGCGTCCGGGCGCTCTTTGGCGATGATCTTCTCGACCGTTTGCCAGGTGATGGGCTCGATGTAAGTCACATCGGCCGTGTCTGGGTCGGTCATGATCGTAGCGGGGTTGCTGTTGATCAGGATGACTTTGTAGCCCTCTTCGCGCAGTGCTTTGCAGGCTTGCACGCCAGAGTAATCAAACTCACAGGCCTGGCCAATGATGATGGGGCCAGCGCCGATGATGAGGATGCTTTTGAGGTCAGTACGTTTTGGCATGGTGTGACTCGTCGCTTTTTAGGACTTTTTACTTTTCAATTAATTCAGACTGGCCGTGGCCAGCTTGGCCCCGAACCAGACAAACAGGCCGCCCACCGCGCCAGAGAGGCTGCTGGAGAGACGCTGGCGGCGGCTGAAGTTCTCAGCCAGGCGCGCGCCGGCCACAATCAGGGCGAACAAATACAGCGCGCTGAACGTCATCAAAATGGCGCTCAGGATCAGGAAGGGAATGGCAGGCGTTTCAAAGTGCGGATCGATGAACTGCACGAAGAAGGACAGCAAGAACAAAATCGCTTTGGGATTCAACAGGCTGATGACCAGGGCGCGCTTGAAGGGATGGGCCAAGTGCGCTGGCGTCTCTTGTGCAGGGGCTGTGGCAACGACTAAGGGCAGGCGCCATTTCTTCCACGCGCCCCAAACGAGATTGAGACCCACCCAGGTCAGGTAGGCCGCGCCCGCGTATTTGACGACCATGAACAGTGCCGGCTGCGTGCGCAATAGGCCAGCCGCACCCAGCGCGGTGAGGGCCAACAAAATCGCATCGCCCACAAACACTCCAAAAGCACCTTGCCAACCCGCCTTCACCCCGCGGGCGGTGGCTACCGACAACACAAACAGCGAATTGGGTCCGGGCAACAAAATGATGCCAAACGCGCCAATCACGTAAGTCCAGATATCGGTGACGCCGTAGAAGCTCATGCCTTGGCTCCGGCCTGGGTCTCCATCTCGCGAATGAAACGGTCAAACAGGTAGCCAATGTCGTGCGGTCCAGGCGATGCTTCCGGGTGACCCTGGAAGCAGAACGCGGGCTTGTCGGTGCGTTCCAGGCCCTGCAGTGTGTTGTCAAACAGGCTGATGTGGGTGGGGCGCAGATTCGCGGGCAGAGACTTTTCGTCCACCGCAAAGCCGTGGTTCTGGCTGGTGATGGACACGCGGCCACCGTGCACCGGATCACTGCTGAGGTCTTTAACGGGATGGTTGGCACCATGGTGACCGAACTTCATCTTGAAAGTCTTGGCGCCGCTGGCCAAGGCCATGATCTGGTGGCCCAGGCAAATGCCGAAGGTGGGGATGCCTGTTTCGATCAACTCACGGGTGGCTGCAATGGCGTAGTCGCAAGGCTCTGGGTCGCCAGGGCCATTGCTCAGGAAAATGCCATCCGGCTGGTGCTTGAGCACGTCGGCAGCCGATGTCTGCGCTGGCACTACGGTGACCTTGCAGCCGCGTTCGGCCAGCATGCGCAGGATGTTTTTCTTGACGCCAAAGTCGTAAGCCACGACATGGAACTTCGGATTGGTTTGCTGACCATAGCCCGGCTTGCCATCGGCGTTTGCCAGTTTCCACTCCGACTCAGTCCAGCTGTAGCTGGTGGTGCTGGAGACCACCTTGGCCAAATCCAGCCCAGACATGCTCGGCGCGGCCTTGGCAGCGGCTACAGCTTTGTCGATGGTCTCTTTGGTGACCGATTCACCGGCAGCCAGGGCCAGGATGCAGCCGTTTTGTGCGCCCTGGGTGCGCAGTTGGCGCGTCAGTTGGCGGGTGTCGATATTGGCAATGGCCACCGTACCTTCGGCTACCAAATACTCGCTCAGCGTTTGCGTATAGCGGAAGTTGGAGGCGACCAGGGGCAGGTCTTTGATGATCAAACCGGCGGCAAAGACTTTGTGGGATTCCACGTCTTCCGGGTTGATACCGTAATTGCCGATGTGGGGATAAGTGAGCGTGACGATCTGCTGGCAGTAGCTGGGGTCGGTCAGGATTTCCTGGTAGCCGGTCATGGAGGTGTTGAACACGACCTCACCGACGGTGGAACCTGGGGCCCCAATGGAATTGCCAATATAGACCGTGCCGTCTGCGAGCGCCAAGATGGCGGGTGGGGTGGTTCCCTTGAGAGACAAAAGCACTGGTTTCTCCGGATGGGTTACGGGTACGCCCAAACGCGCTCAAGAGTTGCTCTTGGCGGGTCCCGCTCTTGGAGTGATTCCTGGCGGATGCTTTTATGAGGGAATGTTGAAAGTGCGCTTGGGACGGCTGTTTTCTGGAAAGCCTCTGATTATAGCGGAGCGCGGCCACAAAACCGCCCAATGTCGACGCTAATGCTGGCCTAAGGTGCTCGCATGCAGGCAAATCGCCGCCGCAGCCGCCACGTTCAGCGACTCCTCGCCCCCCGGCTGCCCGATGCGGGCAAAGTGGGCGGCCCGCGCCATCAGGTCGGTGCTAACGCCCTGCCCTTCGTGGCCCATGGCCCAGGCGCAGGGGTGTGGCAGCTGCAGGTTTTGCAGTAAATCGCCCTGGTGCGAACTGGTCACCACCAGGGGGACTTGCAGTGCGTTGAGGTCTTTCAGCGTCAGCCCTTCAACCAGTTTTAGACCGAAATGCGCGCCCATGCCCGCGCGCAGCACCTTAGGACTCCACAGCGCCGCTGTACCCTTCAGGGCCAGCACCTGCTTGAAGCCAAAAGCCCCCGCACTGCGCAAGATAGAGCCGACGTTGCCCGCATCTTGCACGCGGTCCAAAATGACCGTGGCGGCCTGGGGAGCGATGGGGGCCGCTTCGGGCAAATCGATCACAAAACCCACTTGCGCGGGGGACTCCAGGCCACTCAGTTCCTTGAACAAGGCTGGCGGGATTACTATGTTTTTAATAGCTGCTCCCGCATATTCCATGGGCGCTTTGGGCCAAAAGGCTTCTGAATATACGGCCAGGGCTGGGCGCAGGCCGCGCGCCAGAGCGGCACTGCAGAGGTGGTCGCCCTCTACCCAGTAGCGGCCCAGTTTCCGATAGGCGGTGTTGTCCTCATTCAACTTGCGCAGCTCTTTGAGCAGCGGGTTGTCGCGTGAGGTGATCGGGGTGGCAGCGGCGTTGGTCTGGCTCATGTCAACACCCTGGTAACTGGGGCAAAGGTCTTGCGGTGCTGCGGGCAAGCACCGTGCGCCTGCAAAGCCGCCAGGTGCTCGGCGGTGCCGTATCCCTTGTGCCCGGCAAAACCGTACTGCGGGTACTGCGCATCCAGCTCGGCGCACCAGCGGTCCCGCGTCACCTTGGCCAAAATGGAGGCTGCCGAGATGGCGGGCACCAAGGCGTCGCCCTTCACGATGGCCTCAGCCCGCAGCTTGAGTCGTGGCAGGCGATTGCCGTCGACCAGCACCAAGCCGGGGGTGAGGCGTAAGCCCTCCACCGCGCGGCGCATAGCCAGCAGGGTGGCCTGCAGAATGTTGATCTCGTCGATCTCTTGCACGCTGGCCTCTGCAATCGAGCAGCACAGGGCCTTGGCGCGGATTTCGTCGAACAGCTTTTCGCGGCGTAAAGCCGTGAGCTTTTTGGAATCATTCAGCCCCTTGATGGGGTTGCGCTCATCCAGGATGACCGCTGCGGCTACCACCGGCCCGGCCAGCGGCCCGCGGCCCGCCTCGTCCACACCCGCCACCAGACCCGGCACGTCCCACAGCAAGGCGGCTTGCTTCATCGCGGCCAGGTGCGCTGCAGCGGTTTCAGCTTTGGAGGACTTTTTGGATGGCATCGGTGGCAAGGGTGGCCGTATCGCGCTGCAGCTCGTGGTGCAGCGCCGTGAAAGTGGATTGCAGGGCGGCTATTTTCGCAGGGTTCTGGGCTTTAGCGTCTAGCCAAACCCGCACTTCGCGCGCCAAGGCCTCGGGTGTGGCTGCGTCTTGCAGCAGCTCGGGCACGACAAAATCGCGGCACAAAATATTGGGCAAGGCCACCCAAGGCTGCAGCCGCTTGCGACTCATCAGCTTCCAAGACAACCAACCCATGTGGTAGGCCACCACCATAGGCCGCTTGAACAGCGCGGCTTCCAGCGTAGCGGTGCCGCTGGCGATCAGCGTCACGTCGCACGCGGCCAGCGCCAGATGGGATTGCCCCGTGATGATGTGCAGCTTGCCAGCCATGCCGCTCTTGCGGGCCGCCGCTTCAATCAGTGGCTGCAGACCCGGCACCGCTGGCACTATGAATTTAATAGCTGCTCCCGCACTATCCATGAGCGCTGCAGCCCGAAAGAACCTTAAAGCCAGATGTTCGATCTCACCTTTTCGACTACCGGGCAATAGCGCCACCACGGCATCGTCGTCCCGCAGGCCCAGGGTGCGGCGGGCACCTGCGCGATCTGGCTCCAGCGGGATCACATTGGCCAGTGGGTGCCCCACATAGGTGGCTGCCACGCCATGGCGGGCCAGCAGCTCTGGCTCAAATGGAAAGATGCACAGCACATGGTCGACACTGCGGCGGATTTTCTCCAGCCGCTCAGGCCTCCAGGCCCAGACTGAGGGCGAAACGAAGTGCACAGTCTTGACACCTGCTGCCTTCAGATCAGCTTCCAGCGCCAAATTGAAATCGGGTGCATCCACGCCAATGAACAAGTCGGGCTTGTCGGCCAGCAGGCGCGTGCGCAGTTGGTCGCGGATGCCCACGATTTCGCGATAGCGGCGCAGTAGCTCCCAGCTAAAGCCATGCACCGAGAGCTTATGGTGGGGCCACCAGGCCCTGAAGCCATGTCGCGCCATCTGCGGGCCGCCAATGCCGTGTGACTGCATCGCGGGCCAGCGGGCCTGCATGCCGCCCAGTAGCAGCCCCGCCAGCAGATCGCCCGAGGCCTCGCCCGCTACCAGGGCGATTTTCGGCGCACGAATGGAATTGTTGGGGCTGGTGGACGCGTCAGGCGTGCCGGGGGGGAGCGCCATCGAAGGCTTTAGCGCACGATGCCGCGCTGCGGCGTAAGCTGCTCCAGGAAGGACAGCATCATCGCCACGTCGGGGCTGGTTTCAGGTCGGCTGACCGCCAACTCGGCGATCTTCTGGCGCGCGGCATCCAGCGTCAGGTCTTCCCGATACAGGGCTTTGTGAATCGCTTTGACACCGGAAATACGCTCCGGCGTCCAGCCGCGGCGGCGCAGGCCCTCAAAGTTCATAGAGCGCGCTGCAGCGGGCTGGCCTTGACACATCACGAACGGTGGCACGTCGGCCAGCAGCACGGAGCTCATGGCCGTCATCGCGTGCGCCCCGATGCGCACAAACTGGTGGGCCACTGTAAAGCCGCCCAAAATCACCCAGTCACCTACATGCACATGGCCCGCTAGCTGCGAGTTGTTGGCAAAGATGGTGTGGTCACCGACAACGCAATCGTGCGCCAGATGCACATAGGCCATGATCCAGTTGTCATTGCCGAGGATGGTCTTGCCAAGGTCACCGGGCGAGCCGATGTTGAAGGTGCAAAACTCGCGGATGGTATTGCGGTCGCCAATGATCAGCTCACAGGGCTCACCCGCGTACTTTTTGTCTTGCGGAATCGCCCCCAAAGAGTTGAATTGAAAAATGCGGTTGTCGCGGCCAATCGTGGTGTGACCTTCGATCACGCAATGCGGGCCAATGGTAGTGCCAGCGCCCACTTTGACATGGGGTCCAATGACGGTATAGGGCCCCACCGACACTGAGCTGTCCAGCTCAGCCGCAGGGTCCACGATGGCTGTGGCGTGGATCAGAGACATGTCAAACCCCTTGCGGAATGGCACGCATGGCGCAGGTCAACTCGGCCTCTACAGCCAACTCTCCGGCCACCGATGCACGTGCCTTGAACTTGAAAATACCGGCCTTCATGCGCAGCAATTCCACGTCCAAAATCAGTTGATCGCCTGGCTCCACGGGGCGCTTAAAACGCGCGCCATCAATACCGGCGAAGTAGTACACCATCTCGTCATTGGGCGTGGTGTCCAGCGCATCAAACGCCAGCAAAGCAGCCGCCTGGGCCAGGGCTTCGAGCATCAGCACCCCTGGCATCACCGGGCGGTGCGGGAAGTGGCCTTCAAAAAAAGGCTCGTTGATGGTGACATTCTTCAAGGCCTTGATGGTCTTGCCCTTGTCCAGCTCCAGCACCCGGTCCACCAGCAAAAACGGGTAACGGTGGGGCAGCTGTTTCAATATTTTGTGAATGTCCATCATGGTGTGTCCGATGTTTTGATTGTTTGTTCTAGGGCGCGAATGCGTTCGCGCAGGCTATGCAGTTGTTTGAGCGAGGCTGCGTTCTTTTCCCACGCCGCATTGTCATCAATGGGAAACATGCCGGTGTAATTACCGGCCTTGCGAATCGAGCGCGTGACCACGGTGGCCGCAGAAATATGCACTTGGTCTGCCACAGTCAAATGCCCCAGAACGATGGCCCCGCCACCAATGGTGCAGCGCGCGCCAATGGTGGCAGTGCCCGCCACGCCCACGCAGCCCGCCATGGCGGTGTGCTTGCCCACGCGCACGTTGTGGCCGATCTGGATCAGGTTGTCCAGCTTCACACCGTCCTCAATCACCGTGTCGTCCAGCGCGCCTCTGTCAATGCAGGTATTGGCACCAATCTCCACATCGTCACCAATCTTGACAGAGCCCAGTTGTTCAATCTTTTCCCAGCCTTCGCCGTGCGGCGCAAAGCCAAAACCATCGGCACCGATGACCACGCCGGCGTGCACGATGCAGCGCTGGCCAATGACACAGTCTTCGCCCACCGTCACACGCGACTTCAGCACCGTATCGGCACCAATGCGGGCACCCTGCTCTATGACGCACAAAGGGCCAATTCGGGCACCGGGATGGATAACCGCTGTCGGATGGATCACGGCACTGGCGTGCACGGCAGGCTCTACCGGCGTATGGGCGCGCCTGTGCTTTTGCCACAGCTGCGTCAGGCGCGCATAGTACAGGTAGGGCTGATCGGTGACGATGCACGCACCGCGCAGCGTGGCAGCCCCACGCGTGGCAGGCGCAATCACCACACAGGCCGCCTGCGAGGCCGCGAGTTGCGCTTGGTATTTGGGATTGCTCAAAAAACTGAGCTGAGAAGATGTGGCAGTCTCTAAAGGTGCCAGACCGGAGATGATTTGCTGGGGGTTGCCTACGAGCTCACCGCCCAGCGATTCGACAATAGCACCAAGGGTCAATTGCATAAGCCACAGGCTTGCGCTCTGCCTTTACTTGCCACCGTTGAGTATCTTCAAAACCTTGTCGGTAATGTCGTGCTTGGCATTGGTGTACACCACTTCCTGGATCACCAAGTCGTATTTCTCAGCTTCAGCCACTTGCTTGACTGCCTTGGTCGCTTTGTCCAGCACTTGCTGCAACTCTTCGTTGCGACGGCCGTTCAAGTCTTCTTGAAACTCGCGCTGCTTGCGCTGAAAATCACGGCCCAGTTCGGCAAATTCTTTTTGGCGCGTAACCCGCTGCGCTTCCGACAAAGTGGGTTCATCGCGTTGGAATTTTTCGCTGAAATTTTTCAACGAGCTCTGCTGATCCGTCAGCTCTTTTTGGCGCTTTGTGAACTCTTGTTCCAGCTTGATTTGCGCAGCTTTGGCTGGGCCTGACTCGGTCGTTATGCGTTTGGTGTCGATGTAACCAATTTTGGAGTCCTGCGCCGAAGCGCTTACGGATGCCGCTACCAGCAGTCCGGCTATCCACCAAATTTTTGTAGAGGTTTTCATTAGAAAGAGGTTCCGATCTGGAATTGCATAGTCTGGATTCTATCGTTTTCGAGTTGTTTGATCGGTTTGGCAAACGCCAGGCGCAAGGGGCCAACCGGCGAAATCCAACTGATACCCACACCCACAGAGCTACGCAATTCGTTCAAATTAATAGATTCTTCCGGGCCATAAATACCGCCCGCGTCGAAGAAGGCGTACACCCGCAAGGTCTTGTCGCTACCACCACCAGGCAGCGGCGACAGCAACTCGGCGTTGAAGTTCAACTTCTTGGTGCCACCGGTCGCCGTGATACCCAATTCGCGCTGCTTGGCCGTCGTCAGGCTACCTTGTTCAAAGCCGCGCACAGAGCCCAAGCCACCAGCGTAGAAATTCTTGAAGATGGGATAAGCAACGCCATCCGTGCCTGCACCAAATGAGAACTCCGCATTCACAGCGGCCGTAATTTTCTTGGTGACCGGGTAAAACTGCTGATACTGGGTAACGCCACGCACATAGCGCAACTCACCGGCAACACTCCATTCGGCGGATACACGAATAACCTTGCCGGAGCTGGGTACCAATGCGCTGTCGCGTGTGTCACGGCCCCAGCCGATGGTCAAGGGCACGGCCGTGCTGGTAAAACCGAATTGGTTGGCAAAGTCTTGGTAGACAACGGGCAATAAAGTGCCGGGAACGATGGTGGTACGGTCAATACCCGCGCCGAAGAACACCGTATCGGATTCCGTAAACGGCACACCAAAGCGCAAAGCACCACCGGTTGTTTCAATCGCGTAGCTGTCGATATCCGCATAGGGTTTGGAATTGCGCTGGTACAAATCAATCGACCTTGAAACTCCGTCTTGCGTGAAGTAGGGATTGGTGGTGTTGAATACCAAGGTGCGGTTGGTCTTGCTGGTGTTGACCTCGATGCCGAGGGAGTTTCCAGACCCAAAGGCATTGTCTTGCTTAAAGCCGAACGTGAACCCAAAACCATCGGCGCTGGAAATACCGGCACCCAGGCTCAACTGCCCGGTGGGTTTTTCAATCACGGTAAAGGTCACATCAACCTGGTCTGGAGAACCCGGCACCTCGGTCGTGTCCAAGGTCACTTCCTTGAAGTAGCCCAAACGGTCGACCCGGTTGCGAGACTGGCGAATCTTTTCTCCGTCGTACCAAGCGGCTTCCAGTTGCCGAAATTCGCGGCGAATCACTTCGTCACGCGTGCGGTCATTACCTGCCACATTGACACGCCGCACATAGACCCGCCGTGAGGGGTCCACTTGCAGAGTGACTTCTACGCGGTTGGTGGCACGGTCTATTTCTGTGCGCGCCTCGGCCCTGGCAAACGCATAGCCGAAATTACCGAAGTAATCGGTAAATGCTTTGCTGGTCAGGGCCACGCGGTCAGCGTTATACGGCTCTCCAACGCGCACAGCAATCAGCGACTTGAACTCTTCCTCTTTACCCAGAAAATTTCCGGCAAGCTTCACTTTGGACACCACAAACTGCTCACCTTCGGTGATGTTGATCGTGATGGAAATGCCTTGCTTGTCGGGCGAGATAGCCACTTGGGTGGAGTCAACTCGGAACTCCAAATAACCGCGTGACAAATAATAGGAACGCAGAGACTCAATGTCAGCGTTCAGATTGGCGCGTGAGTAGCGATCAGACTTGGTGTACCAGCTAAGCCAGCCACCGGTATCTTGATTGAACAAACCCAGCAAAGTGGATTCAGAAAATGCCTTGGGTCCGACGATTCGGATGTCGCTGATTCGCGCGCTATCGCCTTCGGTCACCGCAAAGCTCAAGTTGACCCGATTGCGTTCAATGGGAGTTACGGTAGTCACTACCTCGGTGGCGTACATACCTTTGGTGATGTACTGCCGCTTTAACTCTTGTTCTGCACGGTCTACCAGCGCTTTGTCGTAAGGACGTCCATCCGTCAAACCAATGTCTTTCAAAGCTTTGGTCAGGGCATCTTTATCAAACTCTTTGGTACCAGCAAAACTCACCTCTGCAATGGTGGGGCGTTCGTCCACGATCACAATCAAAATTCCGTCGGCGACCTCAATGCGCACGTCCTTAAAAACCCCCAAGGAGAACAAAGCACGAATAGAAGAGGTTGCTTTGTCATCGCTATAAATGTCACCCACTTTGACGGGCAACGATGCAAACACAGTACCCGCTTCAACCCGCTGCAATCCTTCCACCCGGATATCCCGCACCGAGAACGGCTCCACCGCCCAGGCGCTGTGCACGAGCGAAGCGCTCAAAACTGCGCTCAGAGTGGCGCTTAAAAAGGTACGTTTGAATTGCATTTTTTTCAACATAAGTGCGCCAGTGTGTGTAAACCCGGCGATCAGCCCAACAGTCGCGTTACGTCATTAAAGACGGCAACGGACATCATCATCAACAAAACGACCAGACCAACTTTTTGAAGTTGCTCCATCCACGATTCGGAAACAGGCTTTCCAGTCAGTGACTCCCAAAGATAATACATCAGGTGCCCTCCATCGAGGACTGGCAGTGGCAGCAAGTTCAGGACTCCCAAACTGACGCTAATCAGCGCCAGAAATACGACAAATGGCACAGCACCCAGAGAGGCAGATTGCCCCGCATAGTCGGCAATGGTGATTGGGCCGCTCAAGTTCTTCAGCGATGCCTCCCCCACCAGGATTTTGCCGATCATTTGTAAAGATAGAACGGACACCTCCCAGGTACGCGTCATGGCACGGGTCAAACCGGCTATCCCACCGTATCGCACCATCACCATTGCGGGTGGCACGCCGATGTAGGCCCCCACACGTCCAACGCGGGCACCCTGCGCTGACTCAATCCGTGGTGACACGGGCAATGTCAACATCGTCCCAGACCGGTCAATACGCCAAGCTTGTGTGATCCGAATAGCCGCCGGGCCTACCGCACTACGGATGATGTCGCGCAATTGCGCGGCGTCCACAATCGTTGTGCCATCGACCTGGAGCACCAAGTCTCCCGCCTTGAGCCCCGCCTCTTCGGCGGCACCGCCTGGAGCCAATACGCCCAAACGCGCAACCGACAACGGTGCCAAGATGCCAATTTTGCGGAACAACGCAGCGTCGGCATCGCGCGCCTCTAGCGCCGCCAAAGGCAAGACAATTTGACGCCGATTCCCACCCCGGCTGTCGGCAATGTCCAGCGACAAATCCTGATGATCGATGGCCGACCGCATCAGCAGCCAACGAAAATCCTCGAAGGACTGAATCTCCACCGGTTCTTGACCATCAGAACTACCTGCCACCACCAGGTCGCCGCCCCGAATGCCAGCCCGCTCTGCAACAGAACCGGCTATCGGCGTACTCAACAAGGGGCTGGGCTGCATCGTGCCCACCCAATTCACACAGGCGTACAACACAATGGCAAGTAAGAAATTGGCCACAGGCCCACCGGCAACAATCGCTGCACGGACTTTGAGGGGCTGCACATTGAAGGCGAAAGGACGATCCGCGACATCAACAGGGCCATCTCGCTCATCCAGAAATTTGACGTAGCCCCCCAGAGGTAACAGAGAAATCGCGAACTCAGTCCCCAAGCGTTTGGATTGCCACGTCACCAAGCGTGGACCAAAACCGATGGAGAAGCACAGCACCTTAACGCGCAGAGCTACGGCTGTCGCAAAGTGCCCAAACTCATGCACCGCCACCAAAATAGCAATAGCGATGAGAAATGAAGCAATGGTGAACAACATAAGTTTTTCGCCACTCAGTGGCTGAGATTGGCCATGGTCTGCTGGGCACTTTGTCGCGACTGAGCATCCAGCACGTAGAGGTCCTCCAGCGAGCTGGGGGTATCGAATACCACCTGGGCCAGGGTTGCAGCATTCACCGCGTAAATCTGGTCAAACCGAATACGCCCCGCCAGAAACCCCGCCACGGCAATTTCATTGGCAGCGTTAAGCACCGCAGTTTTGCCAGGCACATCGTTCAGTACGTCCCAGGCCAACTTCAAACCCGGAAAGCGTGCCTGGTGCTCGGCAGACGATGCCGCTTCAAAGGTCAGATTCTGGAGCGATGAAAAATCAAGCGCGTTGGCACCGGACTCGATGCGCTCCGGCCACGACAAACCATAGGCAATCGGTCCGCGCATATCAGGCGTACCCAATTGCGCCACGACGGAGTTATCGACAAACTGAACCATCGAGTGGATGACACTCTGCGGATGAATCACGACCTCAATCTGCGAGGGCTCCACATCGAACAAGTACCGCGCTTCGATGACCTCTAGCGCCTTGTTCATCATGGTGGCCGAGTCCACCGAAATCTTTCGCCCCATCACCCAGTTGGGGTGTGCGCAGGCTTGATCGGGAGTCACGTCACGCAGTTTTTCTGGAGCCCAGGTGCGAAATGGTCCGCCGGAAGCAGTCAGGATGATTTTGTCAACATTGGTCTTCCAGGAACTTCGATCTTGGGGTAACGACTGGAAGATGGCAGAGTGCTCACTATCGATTGGTAGCAGGGTGGCACCTCCTTGGCGAACTGCATCCATGAACAAATGCCCGCCGACGACCAGAGCCTCTTTGTTGGCCAGCAAAAGTCGCTTGCCAGCCCTGGCCGCGGCCATACAGGGCGCAAGGCCCGCCGCCCCAACGATGGCCGCCATTACAGCGTCTGCCTGTTCATGTTCAGCCACGGTAACCAGTGCCTCTGCGCCCCACAGCACCCGCGTGGGCAAACTATTGGCAGCACAGAGTTCCTGCAGGGCTTTACCCGCATCGGCATCGGCCATCACCGCAAATACGGGACGAAACTTTGCACACTGCGCAGCCATAACCTCTACATTGGTCGACGCCGTGAGTGCGAACGCTTCAAAACGCTCACTGTGCCGTGCGATTACATCCAACGTGTTGACACCAATAGACCCTGTAGAGCCTAAAACAACAACACGGGTACGCGGACTGCTCATAGGGACGTCAGCATCATGGCCAAGGGCAATACGGGCAGCAGGGCATCCAACCGGTCCAGTACGCCACCATGGCCAGGCAGCAAGCCACTGCTGTCCTTGAAACCAGCGCTACGCTTGAAAAGAGACTCCACCAGATCGCCAACCACGCTCATCGCGGCCAAAAAGGCGACCGACAAAAACATAAATAAAAGCCCCGACTGTCCCAAGCGAGAAAAAACACTCCAATCGCTGGTGCCCAGCGATGCATCCGCCGCACGCCATACACCTGCGGCGACCAGGACGCCCAACATGCCGCCCAAGGCACCTTCCCAGGTCTTCCCGGGACTGATAGTGGGGGCGAGCTTGGCCTTAAAAAACCGACCACCCAAGGCACGCCCGGCAAAGTAGGCAAAAACATCGGCAATCCAGACCAACACCATGGTCGACACTAAAAAGTTGATACCTGCCAAGCGCGCCTGCACTACGGCCAACCACGCGACCCACAGTGCTAAAACCCCAACAGCAACACGAACCCCTTGCGGTACCCGCGCCCACACCCCGACACCACCGCGAAGCAGCCAAACGCCACCCAAAACCCAAACCGCACCGGCTATCAACCAGAGGCTGCGTTGGGGAAGCGAGGCGAAACCGAAGTACCAAACAGCCAGACAGCCAGCGGCGCTAACCGCAGCAACGCCATAAGCAGTCAGAGGTTTGCATTGATTGAGGTTGGCCCATTCCCAAGCGCCCGCCGCAATCAGCAGCACTGCCAGGCCCGTGAATGCCGTTGGATCGGGGTAGAAAACAGCCGGCAGCAAAAAGGCCAACAGCACAATGGCGGTGATGATTCTCTGTTTGAGCACGGGGTTTCCTTGTCAGCCTGGGCCGACCGCAGTGGGCGCAATTTGCTCTGAGGTCTTGCCAAAACGTCGCTCGCGCGATGCAAACCAATGAACCGCAGTATCCAGTGCAGCCTCATCAAAATCCGGCCACAGCAGATCACTGAAATACAGCTCTGAGTAGGCCGCCTGCCACAATAAAAAGTTACTGATGCGCATTTCTCCACCCGTTCGAATGACCAAGTCAGGGTCTGGGCAGTGGGACAGGGCCAAAGCACCATTCAGTGAGGCTTCAGTCACAGCCTGGCCAGCGGCAGCCAGCTTGGCGGCGGCTTGGGCAATGTCCCAGCGCCCCCCGTAGTTGAAGCACACATTCAAAATCAGGCGCGAATTGCCTGCAGTTGCTGACTCCGCGTCTGCCAACCCGCGTGACACCCGCTCAGACAGCCCGCCACGCGAACCCACGAAGTGAAGGCGAACACCGTCTTTGAGAAGTTGCGGAACTTCACGACCCAAGGCAAGGGCCAAAATGTCCATGAGCCCGGACACTTCTTCGGCAGGGCGGTTCCAATTTTCGGAGGAAAAAGCAAATACGGTCAGCACCTGCACACCGCGCTTTGCACATGCAGAAACAATACCCTTCAGCGCGTCTACGCCTTGCTTGTGCCCTGCAATTCGGGGCATAAACCGCTTGGAAGCCCAACGGCCATTGCCATCCATCACGATGGCAATGTGGTTAGGAATCACCGGGAGTGCCATCCGATGGGGCAAATGCGTCTTGGGATCAAGCGTCAAACCGCCATGATGTCAGCTTCTTTGGACGCAACGAGACGGTCCACTTCCGCAATGTGGCGGTCGGTCAGCTTTTGGATGTCTGCTTCTGAACGCTTTTGATCATCTTCGGATGCCAGTTTGTCTTTGACCAGTTTTTTGACAGCTTCGTTGGCATCGCGGCGCAAGTTGCGAATAGCGACTTTCGCGCCCTCACCTTCATTGCGGACCAGCTTGGTCAGTTCGCGCCGGCGTTCTTCCGACATGACAGGCATAGGCACGCGAATCAAGTCACCCATAGACGAGGGATTGAGACCCAAATCGCTTTCACGAATGGCTTTCTCAATCTTGGCCCCCATGCCCTTTTCCCATGGCTGAACGCTAACAGTTCGGGAATCCAACAAAGACAGGTTGGCCACTTGGCTGAGCGGGACCATGGACCCGTAGTAGTCCACTTGGACCGATTCGAGCAACGCAGGGCTTGCGCGCCCGGTGCGGATTTTGGTCAGATTGTTCTTGAACGCACCGATGGATTGGTCCATCTTGGTTTCAAGATTGGATTTGACTTCACTGATTGCCATTTTCAAACTCCAGTCGAAATGGATGCTGACGCACCCCATAGACACTCAAACGTGGACCAAGGTTCCTTCGTCTTCACCCATCACTACGCGCTTCAGAGCGCCATGCTTGAAGATAGAAAACACCTTGATAGGGAGCTTCTGGTCTCTGCACAGCGCAAATGCCGCTGCATCCATGATGCCCAGGTTTTGATTCATCGCCTGGTCAAATGTAATGCTGGCAAAGCGGGTTGCGTTAGGGTCCTTCTTGGGATCCGCAGAGTAAACGCCGTCCACCTTGGTCGCCTTCAATACAATTTGCGCCCCGATTTCAGCGCCACGCAAAGCAGCTGCTGTGTCGGTCGTGAAAAAAGGGTTCCCAGTACCGGCCGCAAAAATAACGACCTTACCTTCTTCCAGATACTGCAAGGCTTTGGGCCGGACATAGGGTTCAACGACCTGCTCTATACCGATAGCCGACATAACGCGCGCTGTCAGACCGGCCTTATTCATGGTGTCACCCAGCGCCAACGCGTTCATCACGGTGGCCAGCATGCCCATGTAATCCGCCGTTGCGCGATCCATACCGACCGAGCCGCCGGCGACTCCACGGAAAATATTACCGCCCCCAATGACCACCGCCACCTCCACACCAAGACGCGTGATTTCGGCGATTTCATCCACCATGCGAACGATGGTGTCTCGGTTGATGCCGAACTGATCGTCACCCATCAGCGCCTCGCCAGACAACTTCAGCAGAATGCGTTGGTAGGCGGGTTTAGATGGCTGCATGGGTGACTCCCGAGGTGAATGTGAGGGTGGGATCTAACAACGCAACAAGGCGCAAGGCTTAGGCCGCTTGTTGGGCTGCTGCGACCTGTGCAGCAACTTCAGCAGCAAAGTCATCAACCTTCTTTTCAATGCCTTCGCCGACTACGTACAGCGTGAAGCTCTTCACGTCGGTTGCCTTCTCCTTCAACATTGCGCCAACGGTTTGCTTACCATCGGCCGCCTTGACGAAGACTTGGTCAACCAGAGAGACTTCTTTCAGATACTTCTGCACGCCGCCTTCGATGCGCTTGGCAACGATTTCGGCAGATTGCACAGGCTTGCCGGCAGCAGTTGCCACCGCAGCGTCTTCAGCAGCCTTGGCAGTCGCGACAGAGCGCTCGCGCTCAATCAATTCTGCAGGCACATCGGCGCTGGTCAGCGACACGGGTTTCATCGCAGCCACGTGCATGGCGACATCCTTGGCAGCGACGTCATCACCCGTGAACTCAATGACCACACCAATGCGGGTACCGTGCAAGTAACCAGCCAGCTTGGCACCCGATGCATAACGCTTGAAACGACGGAAAGTCATGTTCTCGCCGATCTTGCCGATCAGGCCCTTGCGCACATCTTCCAATGTAGGTCCGAAACCATCTTGTGTGTATTCCAACGCAGACAATGCCGCCAAGTCAGCGGGATTGTGTTTGGCAACCAACATGGCAGCGGCATTGGCAATCGCCAGAAAGCTGTCGTTCTTGGTCACAAAGTCGGTTTCGCAGTTCACTTCGATCATGGCACCTACGGTGCCATCCATGAAGCTGGTAACAACGCCTTCAGCGGTCACACGCGCAGCAGCCTTGCCAGCTTTGCTGCCAAGCTTGACGCGCAGCAGCTCTTCGGCCTTAACCATGTCGCCTTGGGCTTCAGTCAGTGCCTTCTTGCACTCCATCATGGGGGCGTCCGTCTTGCCACGCAGTTCGGCAACCATGCTTGCGGTAATTGCAGTCATTTTTCTACTCCATCAACAGTTTGTTAGTTTAATCAGTGCTAAAAAAAAGGGGCCACGAAGCCCCCTTTTTAGGGTCAGCGCAACTTCAAGCAGAAGCTTCGCTCACCTCAACGAATTCATCCGAACCTTCAGCCGCAACGGCCTTGACCACATCGTCAACGGCGTTGGCACGGCCTTCCAGAATCGCATCCGCGATACCGCGAGCGTACAAAGTCACGGCCTTAGCGGAGTCATCGTTGCCGGGGATCACGTAATCAATACCTTCTGGGGAGTGATTGGAGTCCACAACACCGATCAAAGGAATACCCAGCTTGCGAGCTTCAGCGATAGCAATCTTGTGGTACCCCACGTCGATCACAAAAATCGCATCTGGCAAGGCGTTCATGTCTTGAATGCCGCCAATGTCTTTTTCCAGCTTAGCCAATTCACGAGCAAACATCAGTTGCTCTTTCTTGCTCATGCTGTCCAAACCAGCTTCTTGCTGGATCTTCATATCTTTCAGGCGCTTGATCGATGTCTTGACTGTCTTGAAGTTAGTCAGCATGCCACCCAACCAACGCTGATCCACGAAAGGAACGCCAGCACGTTGCGCTTCTTCAGCCACGGTTTCGCGCGCTTGGCGCTTGGTGCCCACCATCAGAATGGTGCCGCGCTTAGCGGACAGCTGACGAACAAACTTCGCAGCATCCTGGAACATCGGCAGCGACTTTTCCAGGTTAATGATGTGGATTTTGTTGCGATGACCGAAGATGAACGGGGCCATCTTGGGGTTCCAGAAGCGGGTTTGGTGTCCAAAATGAACGCCAGCTTCCAGCATTTCGCGCATAGTAATTGCCATAAAAACTCCAAAGGTTAGATCTAAAATCCAATCCGCTTATCGGCTCATCGGGTGCAAAAGCACTGAGGAGCCAACACCTTGGCGGGATTAGTTTGCGATTGAATTGCCGCTCATTGCAGCAAAGCCTGACGATTATAGCATTTGATACCAAAAGGCTCTAGGCAGGCCAAGTCGCACTTTTCACGGCCGCAATGTGGTGCCACAATGCATTAACCCGAGGCAAGCCGACCCATGAGCCCTGAACTTTCGCAAAGATTGACCGCTGCAGTGGAAAGCATGCCTGCTTTTCCCAAAAGTGTGCAGCGCATTTTGGAGTTGACGCGCGATGTCAATAGCACTCCCAAAGAGTTGGTTGAGGTGATTGACAAGGATCCCGTTGTCACCGTCAAGATTTTGAAGGTGGTCAACTCGGCCTACTACAGCCTCCCCAAACAAATCACTTCCATCGGCAATGCCGTGGTTTACATGGGGTTCAACACCATCAAAAACCTGGCTCTGAGCATTGCTGCCATCGGTATGCTGCCCAAAGACAATGAATCTGGCTTCGATGCGCAGCAGTACTTACTGCACTCTCTGGCGACCGCCGCTCTGGCCAAACAATTGGCAAGCCGAGTGGATAACGCTGACCCGATGGACTGCTTTATTGCAGGCTTATTGCACGATTTTGGCAAGGTGGTTTTTGCCCAAATGATGCCCAAGGAATTCAAAGTAGCACTGCTGCACAGCCAGGCTACCGGGGAAGCACTGCATACAGCCTTGCAACGGGAAATCGGTGCAGACCATGTCTTGGTCGGTGCCATGCTGGTTGAGAAATGGCGTTTTGCGCCGCATTTGATCGAAACCATCCGGCACCAGCACCCCTCGAATTTCAAAGACACTGACATGATTGCCTGCGTCTTTGGTGCCAATCAGATCAGTAAGAAGTTGAAGTTCGGGTTTGGCGGGAACCCCTTCATTGATGAGTTTCCAGCATCGGTTCAGAAACGCTTGGGAGGCAGCCTGGACGAGGTAATCGCCTCTTTGGGTGACCTCAACCCTCTGTTTGAAGAGGCACAGGTCTTCGCAAAAGTCTGAAGGAGTTTCCCATGAAGGTTAGATTTTGGGGTGTTCGCGGCTCCATTGCTTCGCCCGGGCCCAAGACTGTCCGATACGGCGGCAACACGACCTGTATTGAAATCCGCACCGACAATAACGAGTTACTGGTGCTGGATGCTGGCACGGGCATCTTTCCGCTGTCGCAAACGCTCTTGGCAGAATTGCCGGTTACCGCCAATGTATTGATCACCCATTCGCACTGGGATCACATTCAAGGACTGCCATTC
This sequence comes from Burkholderiales bacterium PBB3, assembly GCA_002256115.1. Lineage (GTDB taxonomy): Bacteria > Pseudomonadota > Gammaproteobacteria > Burkholderiales > Burkholderiaceae_C > Allorhodoferax. The sequence continues at coordinate 29,047 of NKIK01000022.1, read as the reverse complement.
TTCATTCCCAATTTCATATCCGGGAACACCCTGCGGCTCCACGGTGGTTTCGACCCTGTATCTGGCAAAGGCATCGAGCAGGTCATGGCAGTGCAACTTCAGTACAGCTACTTTCCCGTGCGCGAAGCAGAAATGAAAGCCCGCATTGAGTATGTGACGCTGAAACCAGGTGAGACCGTGGAGATTGGATCAGCCAAAGTCACGCCGGTATTGCTCAGCCACCCTGTCATTGATTTCGGCTACCGCATCGAATGCAATGGCAAGTCGGTGTTCTTCACCGGTGACCACGAGCCGCCCTACAACATCTATGAACCGGACGACGACGGCTACGCTGAATACCAAACCTTCGTTGATGAGAAAAACTTGGCTATCGAGGATGCGATACGGGGGGTAGACGTCTTCATTGCCGACTGCTCCTACACCGATGGAGAATACCCGGCCAAGAAGGGCTGGGGGCATGGAACCTTCAGCAGCAGCATAGCGACGGCCAAAGCCGCAGGTGCCAAGCTGCTGTTTTGCACCCACCATGAACCTACCCGCAGCGATGATGCCCTGGAAGTCGCGTTCGCGGCCGCGCTGGCTACAAATGCCGCAGCCGTACAAGGCTTGGATGTCCGACTGGCACGAGAAGGCGATGTCTACGAATTCTGAAAGAATTCTGGGAGACCGATTCACGACTCCACAGCCCTATCCACTTTTCGATACGGCTACAACTCGCCGCCTTGAAAGCCTTCACACGAATGGCCCCGAGGCAGAGTCGCTGATGCAGCGCGCTGGCCTTGCCACAGCAAAACTAGCGGCGGCGCTGGCTCCCCATGCGCGGCTGATCTGGATTCCTTGCGGTCCTGGTAACAATGGCGGCGATGGTTTAGAAGCTGCATTTCATCTTCATCGCATGGGGAAGCAGGTCGTCGTTTCTGAACTGCCAGGCGCACTGACTCGCACCGGAGATGCTCTGAAGGCGCATCAGCGCGCTGCAAACGCAGGCGTCATGTTCCAGGCCCAAGCGCCCAATGGATTCGATTTCTGCGTGGATGCATTGTTCGGCATCGGCAAATGCGATGGATTCGACACCCATTGCCAGGCCTGGATCGCCCAGATGAGCGCCAGCAATAGCCCCGTGCTTGCTGTCGATATTCCGACCGGCCTGCACGCAGACACAGGTGCAGCGGCAAACCACGTGGTGCGCGCTGACTTCACTTTGAGTTTGTTAACACTCAAGCCTGGCCTATTTACTGCGGAAGGTAGAGCCCTGAGCGGAGAGATCTGGTTCAACGCCTTGGATGCCATCCACACCGAATCACCTATGGCCTGCCTTGGCGGTCCGCCCTCCCCTGAATCCAGAGCCCACAACACGCACAAGGGATCTTTTGGCGATGTGGCCGTCATAGGTGGCGACACCGGCATGGTGGGTGCCGCTGTGCTGGCGGCGCGCGCGGCTCTGCAAGGTGGTGCCGGACGGGTATTCATGGGCTTACTGGCGAACGAGGCTCCTGCCCTGGACAACAACCTTCCGGAACTGATGGTGCGTGAAGCACGATCCCTGCCCATTGAAACCATGGCGGTAGCAGCAGGCTGCGGCGGCGGCTCCGCCATGGCGGCGTGCCTGTTGAATGTTGTTCAACGATCCAGGCAATTGGTCTTGGACGCAGATGCACTGAACCATCTGGCTTTGTCCACGGAGGCCCAGCGCGCATTGACCCACCGCGCCCCTGCAACCACCGTACTCACACCCCACCCATTGGAAGCCGCTCGCCTACTGGCTACCAGCGTTTCCAGCGTGCAAGCCAACCGCATAGCCGCAGCCCAAAGCCTTGCAGACCGCTGGCAATGTGTCGTCGTCCTCAAGGGTTCGGGCAGCGTGATTGCGGCACCGGGCCGGCTCCCGTGCATCAACCCCACGGGCAATGCACGCCTGGCCACTGCAGGCACAGGTGACGTTTTAGCGGGCCTGATTGCTAGCTACTTGGCGCAACAGCAGGATGCATTTTCAGCCAGCTGCGCGGCGGTAAACCGGCACGGGACAGTGGCGGACCACTGGCCAGCCAATGCCGGAGCACTGACCGCACACCAGTTGGCACAGGCGCTGTAGCGCCTGTGCCCCGCAAGCACAAAGCCTAGCGGCGTTTGCGTGGCGTTTTGCCCGATTTGGCGGCTGGACGGTCTGCAGATCGCTCGCTACGAACAGCTTTTTTGCCGGCCACTCGCTTACGATCTGCCGCCTTCGATGGAGGGACCCGCGCATCAAAGTCTTCCGCAACGCGGGGAGGGGCTCCAGGGCGCGGTTTCGCATCACGGGCCGCCTTGTCCGTAAATCCGCGCGCGATGCCCTCCTCGCCCGGCGTCACTAAGCGGAAGTCGATCTTGCGACCATCCAGATCAACGCGACTCACCTGCACCCGCACCCGGGTGCCAATGGCATAGCGAATGCCCGTGCGCTCACCGCGCAGCTCTTGGCGTGCCTCGTCAAAGCGGTAGTACTCGCCACCCAGCTCGGTAATGTGGACCAAGCCCTCCACATACATGGCGTCCAGCGTGACGAAGATGCCGAAGGTAGTGGCCGCCGTGACCACCCCCGAGTACTCCTCGCCCAGATGCTCGCGCATGTACTTGCATTTCAACCAGGCTTCCACATCGCGACTCGCCTCATCCGCGCGGCGTTCGTTAGCGCTGCAATGCAGGCCTGCGGCCTCCCAGGCTTGCTGCCCGGCCGTGACTTTGCGAGGCTTGATGCCAGGTTGGGCCACTTTGGCAGCCAGTCCCTTTTCCAGGCGACGTGACAGCTTGGCATGCGCCTCGCCCGGGGTCGGCAATACAGGCAATTGATACCGTGCCTTGGCCAGAATGGCCTTGATGACACGGTGTACCAACAAATCCGGGTAGCGACGAATCGGGCTAGTGAAGTGCGTGTAAGCCTCATACGCCAAACCAAAGTGACCGCTATTGATAGGCGTGTAAATAGCCTGCTGCATGGAGCGCAACAGCATGGAGTGAATTTGCTGCGCGTCGGGGCGGTCTTTGGTCGCGTTGGCAATGGCCTGAAACTCTCCCGGCTTGGGATCGTCGGTGATCGTCAGGCCAACACCCGTGGCTTTCAGGTAGCCACGCAAGATTTCTTTCTTCTCCGGCGTCGGGCCTTCATGCACCCGGAAAAGTCCGGGGTGTTTGCCTTGTGCAATGAAGTCTGCACTGCACACATTGGCCGCCAGCATGGCTTCTTCAATAACGCGGTGCGCCACATTGCGGGTGCGGGGAATGATTTTTTCGATCCGCCCGTTTTCATCACAGACGATTTGCGTCTCCGTCGTCTCAAAGTCCACAGCGCCACGCTTCTGGCGTGATTTGGACAATGCCTGGTAAACGCCATGCAGGTTCAGCAGGTCATCGACCCGGTCTTTGCGTTTGGCGGCTTCAGGCCCACGCGTATTACCCAAAATAGCCGCCACCTCGGTGTAGGTGAAGCGCGCATGGCTCCACATCAATGCCGGATAGAACTGGTAGGCATCGACTTCGCCATCGGGTGTGATGAACATGTCGCACACCATGCAGAGGCGTTCGACTTCGGGGTTCAGCGAACACAAGCCGTTGGACAACTTCTCGGGCAGCATGGGAATTACGCGGCGGGGAAAGTAGACGCTGGTGGCGCGGTCGTAGGCATCGATGTCGATAGCGGAGCCAGTCTGCACGTAGTGGCTGACATCGGCAATCGCTACCAGCAGACGCCAGCCCTTTTGGGCGCTCTTACCGCGGCCTTTGATAGCCGGTTCGCAATACACCGCATCGTCAAAGTCCCGGGCATCCTCGCCATCAATGGTGACCAGGGGTATATCCGTCAGGTCAATACGATTGGCATGGTCTTGCGGACGGACTTTATCGGGCAGCGTGCGGGCCAATGCGACGCAGGCCTCGGAGAACTCATGCGGCACGCTATATTTGCGCACGGCAATCTCAATCTCCATGCCGGGGTCGTCCACTTCACCCAGCACTTCTTTGATCCGCCCCACGGGCTGACCAAACAAGGCCGGCGGTTCCACCAACTCCACGACGACCACCTGCCCGGCCTTGGCCACGCTGGTTGCGCCCTTGGGGATTAGCACGTCTTGGCCGTAGCGTTTGTCTTCGGGTGCCACCAGCCACACGCCGCTTTCTTGCAACAAGCGGCCAATGATGGGCTGCGAAGAGCGCTCGACGATTTCGACAATGCGACCCTCGGGACGACCCTTGCGATCACTGCGCACAATCCGTGCTTTGACACGGTCTTTGTGCAGCACGGCGCGCATCTCATTGGGGGGTAAATAAATGTCGGGGCCACCGTCGTCACGGGACACAAATCCATGGCCATCACGATGACCCTGAACTATTCCTTCAATTTCGTCCAGCAGTGCGCTGGGTTGACTAATATTTTTGATACAATAGCTCTCTTTCCTGAGATGCCCAGATGGCGGAATTGGTAGACGCACTAGTTTCAGGTACTAGCGAGTAACATCGTGGAGGTTCGAGTCCTCTTCTGGGCACCAACAATGGTAATGTAGATAATGAAAAAGCCGCTGAATTTCAGCGGCTTTTTTTGTTTGTGGGCAATATTCAAGGTATTGCCCAACACTTAAAACGGCTGCGCCACCAAGTCGTGCCCTTGTGCGCCCACGATACGTGCTTTGGTGAACTCACCCACCTTCAAAGTCTTGCTGATTTTCTCGGGTGGCAGTAGACGCACGACGCCATCAATCTCCGGCGCATCGGCGTAACTGCGACCGACACCACCCTTCTTGCCCATGCCCGGCGCGGAGTCCACCAGGATTTGCATGGTCGAGCCTACGCGGCCTTGCAACATAGACGCAGAGACTTCCTCGGCCACCGCCATAAAGCGCGCGCGGCGCTCTTCGCGCAGTTCCATGGGCAACATGCCCGGAATATCGTTGGCCACTGCGCCATCTACTGCGCTGTACGCAAAGCACCCTGCACGGTCAATACGCGCCTCGCGCATGAAGTCCAGCAAATGCGAAAACTCTTCTTCGGTCTCACCGGGGAAGCCTGCGATAAAGGTACTGCGGATCACCAGCTCCGGGCAGGCCGCACGCCATTGCTGGATGCGCTCCAGATTGCGCTCGCCGCTCGCCGGGCGCTTCATGCGCTTCAGTACATCGGGGTGGCTGTGTTGTAGCGGCACATCCAAATACGGCAAAACCTTGCCGGTCGCCATCAGCGGAACAATCTCGTCCACACTGGGGTAAGGGTAGACATAGTGCAGGCGCACCCAGGCACCATAGGGCTCGGCGATTTCACCCAAGGTCTGCACCAGCTCCAGCATACGGGTCTTCACCGGCTTGCCATCCCAAAAACCTGTGCGGTACTTCACGTCCACGCCATACGCGGACGTGTCCTGGCTAATCACCAGCAGTTCTTTCACGCCACCGGCGAACAGTGCGTGGGCTTCTTTCAACACATCGCCAATTGGGCGAGACACCAGGTCACCGCGCATGGATGGAATGATGCAGAAGGTACAGCGGTGGTTACAGCCTTCGCTGATCTTCAAATATGCGTAATGGCGCGGCGTGAGCTTGATGCCGGCAGAGCCAAATGAATTGGGCACCAGATCAATAAACGGGTCGTGCGGTTTGGGCAAATTCAGGTGGACGGCATCCATCACCTCTTGCGTGGCGTGCGGGCCGGTGACCGCAAGTACCTTGGGGTGCATTTGGCGCACCAGGTTGCCACCGCCCTCGCCTGTTTTTGCACCCAGGCAGCCGGTGACGATGACACGGCCGTTTTCAGCCAGGGCTTCGCCGATGGTGTCCAGGCTTTCCTTGACGGCATCGTCAATGAAGCCGCAGGTGTTGACGATGACCAGATCGGCACCCTGGAAGGTCTTGGAGGTCTGGTAGCCCTCGGCACTCAGTTGGGTCAGGATCAACTCGGAATCGGTCAAGGCCTTCGGGCAACCGAGGCTGACGAACCCGACTTTGGGCGCTGGTTTGGAGATAGGGGGTGGGGACAGGGTGGTAGCTTCGCTCATGCCCCAATTGTCCCACCTTTGCCGCTAGCGCTTCAAACCGAAGGTGTCGAAGAATTGCGCGGTTTGTTTTTGCATCTGCTCTTGCATTTGCTGCAGCAAATTCACGCCCGGCACGCCGGGCACCAGCGGCGCTTGCATCTCCATCAGCATCTGCATGTTCTTTTCCAGATAGCCGCCCATCAGCCCCTGCATGGCATGGCCGTAGAAGCGAATGATGTTGGACAGCACGGGGGCCGTGAACATGGGGGAGCCATTGGCCTCCTCTTCCAGAATGATTTGCAGCAGGATGCTGCGGGTCAGGTCTTCGCTGGTTTTAGCGTCCACCACCTGCAGAGGTTCGCTCTCCATCACCAACTGCTTGATCTCGGCCAGCGTGATGTAGCTGGACGTGTCGGTGTCATACAAGCGCCGGTTGGGGTACTTCTTGATGGTGCGGACAGGATTCTTGGCAGGCTTGGCTTGTTTGCTTGGCATGGATGGATTGCGGCGCAGTGCGACGCTTCCTGGTGTATTGCAGTGCAGCAGATTTTAGACACGCGTTGGATGCTGTCTGCCCTAGGTTTACCCTAGGCGTTTAGGGGCGTATCTGGCGCTGGCGGATGCAGAAAAGCCAGCTGTTCTTCAATGCACATGCTACATTTTTAATAGCTGCTCCCGCACTATCCACGGCTTCACAGCCCGATTTGTCTCAAATCTAGCAGACTGCGGGGCGATTCATTGCCAACCCGGTCTATGGCTGAAACCACGATCGCAGACAGGATTGCAGTGGGCTCATTCACGTTGTCGCGCTGGGCCTGAACCGTAAATGCTGCTGCACGAGAGATTTGAAAAGACCACAGACTACCGTAGCGCAGCCATACGCCCCAGCACTGCACGGCTTTGCTGTGAGCCGCAACTTCCAACGTCACCCGCAGCGGACCATGCGGGCCTATCAGGGGCGTGACCTTGGCTGCAGGTGCCAGCGGCGCGCCACTTTCCAACCAAGGCGATGCGGGCACCAGCGCAGGACTTGCATAAGTGTCGACCTTCAAAGCATCGGCCAAGCCCTGGCGGTTTTGCAGCAGCGCCACCATGCTGAAATGGACGTGACCCGTACCAGGTGCCCGCATCCGCACAGCGCTGATTTGGCGTGCAATCTCTTCCGGCAACCAACTGGCTTTGGAGCCAACAACACCCGGCGTGGGTGCTGCCAGCACCCGGCTGGTGAACAGGCCCGCCCACACGTGCCTCCCCTGCGTGTTCTGGCGATGCCAGTAATCCAGCAAAGGCACGAAGGCTTGCTCTTTTTGTTCGATAGGCCAGTACAACTGCGGCACCAGATAGTCGAGCCAACCGGCCTGCAACCAGCGTTCCACATCGGCGTAGAGCTTGTGGTACTGGCTAAAGCCTTGAATACCCGCAGGCCGCTGATCGGGGCGGCCAATACCGAAGGGGCTGATCCCAAACCGCACCCACGGTTTGATTTGGTGAATGCGGGTGTTCAGGTGCTGCACCAAGGCATCCACGTTGCTGCGCCGCCAATCCTCGCGCGCCAACAGACCACCCCCGTCCACGTAACGCTGCCAGGTGATCTGGTCGGGAAAATCAATTTCTGTCTTGGGCTCGTCCCCCTGTGTCACCGGGTAGGGGTAAAAGTAGTCGTCCATGTGAATGCCGTCCACGTCGTAGCGCGTCAGCACATCCAGCATCACAGCCACACTGTGCGCGGCGGCGGCGGAATCACCAGGGTCCATCCACAACTGGTTGCCATAGGCCTTGACCCACTGCGGACGCGACTGGCTGACATGCAAGGGCGATGGCGCAGACTTGGCGTCACCCTGGCGCGCTCGAAACGGGTTGAACCAGGCGTGTAGCTCCAGGCCACGGGCATGGGCCTCGCTGATCCACAGCGCCAGCGGATCGTAAAACGGCACGGGGGCTTGGCCCTGCACACCACTGAGGTACTCGCTCCAGGGTTCCAGCTCCGATGGGTACAGCGCATCAGCACAGGGGCGCACTTGCAAGATGATGGCGTTGAGTTTGAGCGCCACGGCGCGGTCCAGCAGGGTTCGCACTTCCTCTTGCTGGGCAGCGCTGCTCAGGCCCTTGCGACTGGGCCAGTCGATATTGGCGACGGTGGCCACCCATGCGGCACGGAACTCGCGCGGCGCGGGCGGTGGCTCGCTGCTGCCAGTAGCGGGCTCGGTGGTGGCTGCGCCAAGCTGGGGATTGGAACCGGGACTGGGTTGAATAAGAACCACATCATTCGCGCAGCCCGACAAGCTGACCCAGGTCACCCCCGCCAAGCCCGCCAACCAGCGCCTGCGGGAGAGCGAAGGTACGGATTCAGTGGCCACGCAAAGCCTGGCGCACACTGCCGCCCACTTGGTCCAGCCGCGCCCGCGCAGCGGCAATGTCCAGCCCCAAACGAATCGCCACCACGGCTACTTTGACGTGCTGATCACAGAGTGCCAAGGTGCGCAGTGCCGTGGGCTCATCGCATTCGGCGGCGCGCATAGTCAGCGCAATAGCGCGCCGCACCAGCTTGGCATTGGTGGCTTTGAGGTCCACCATCAGGTTGCCATAGACCTTGTTGAGCCGCACCATCAAAGCGCTGGAAAACGTGTTGAGTGCGATCTTTTGCGCCGTGCCGGCCTTCAGGCGGGTGCTGCCGGAAATGACTTCGGTACCGGTATCCAGCGTGATGCCGATATCGGCCTGCTGGGTGACAGGTGCGTTGGGATTGTTCGCAAAACCAATACACAAAGCGCCCGCAGCCTTGGCAGCCTGCATGGCGCCTAGCACATAAGGTGTGCCGCCCGATGCAGCCAACAGCAGCACCACGTCATGCGCGCCGACATTCACCGCGCGCAGGTCTTTGGCGCCCTGCTCCGCATCGTCTTCAGCGCCTTCTACCGCTACGAACATGGCACCCGCGCCACCCGCAATCAGGCCCACAGCCCGCTCACGCGGCCAAGAAAACGTGGGGTACAGCTCCACGCTGTCCAGCACACCCAGCCGCCCGGACGTGCCTGCCCCTGCATAAATCAAACGCCCACCCTGCAGCATGCGCGGCACCGCAGCGTCTACAGCTTGGGCAATCGCCACACCCGCTGTGCGCACCGCATTCACCGCGTTGATCTGGTCTTCTACCAGCGCGGACACCAGGTCGGGCGTGGCGTACGTGTCCAGCTCGGTATGGCTGACGCTGGGGGTTTCGGTATTCAACATGCTCATGCGCCCGCCTGGCTGCCAGATGGCGCGTAGAGGTCGCGCGTGCTGCGCTGGGCCAGGTAAAACCATTCGTTGCCCTTGGTCGCATTGCCATTCGGAAAGACGATGTAGCCATCCGCCGATGACAGCACCGGCGTGCCATCGTGGCGGGTGCCAATAAGCTGCCCGGCTTGCACTGGATCGAAGCTGGACCAGACCTTTGCGAACGTGTCATCGGCGTGGTGCCTATCAATCACCTGCGACAGGCGCAAAAACTCTACATCGTTGCGGGGCGCTGGGTCGGGGTCATCCACAAGTCCAAGGTGAGCCAGGGTATTGCGAATCGCGCGGTAAGCCACATCGGGCGCGGCGGGGTCGGCATGCTGGCCGCATTCCAGCGTGATGGCATAGCCGCCCTGGCTGCGCATGTATTCGGTGGTGCCTACGCCATAGCTGGGGTCGGTGCTTAGCAGGCCAGCACGGTCCGTGCTCGGTGTGCGGGCCATGCGCTCTTGCACACCCGTGGCATAGGTGGAAAGCCAGCCCTCCACCATGCGACGGGGGCCGAGGCGTAACACCAAGGATTGCTCTTTATCTGCGTGTGTAAAAGGCTCCAAAGTACCCGCATTATTGGCCGGGCCAATCATCGCGAACGGCTCACCTGGCGATTGAAAGGAGTGCAAATCGAGCAAAGCATCGTGCCGCGCCAGCAGAGGGCACAGTGCGTTGGCAATGCGGTCCTCAAAATCTTGGGGCGTGGCCGTGGGACGCAGGTTGCGGTTGAGGTTGCGGTCCCCATTGCGTTCGCCCTTTTGGTAGGCCAGCGGGTTGGTCACTGGTACCAGCGTCAGGCGGCCCCGGGTGATGGTCAGCGTGCCCGCATCCAGCTCTTGCAAGACGCGCTCAATGCCCCGCGTACCTGATTTCTCACTGCCATGAACTGCGCCCAAAATAATCAGCGCAGGCCCCGCTTCAAGCCCTACAAACTGATGAACACGGAGGGCGGTGGTGGAGTAGGACATGGGTTCAATCATCAATCAGGTAATGGTTGGCTGAAATTCTATCGGTCTATGCCGTGGGCCAGGCTTGGCAACTCAGTGTTTGCTGCAAATGGTGCTGCGCGCCGGGTGCCAGCACCACCACATCCGCCCCTGCATTGGCCGCCTCCACGCACAGAAAATCTTTCCACGCGGCATCTGGCACATCGGCCATCGCGGCAGCGCCTTCTGCGCCGGGGTTCCACACCACGGTGGATTGGCTGCCTTGCGTCGTCAGACTGATCTGACGTTGCCAGCTTGGGTCGATGAGTTGGTAGTGGTGTTCGGACTGTTGACTGGCCTGCGCATAGGTGTTGTCACATAAATTCTGAAGTTTGAAAGCACCCACTTGCAGATTGCCCCGGGTGCCATCCACACGGCTGTCATAGCGCAGGCCTTCTACCCCCTGCAATTGCACCTGCTCCACTTCACCCACCGCAAAGTAGGTATGCAACGCCTGGGTGAGCGCAAAAGGCGCTGTGCCGCGGTTATGGGTCTGCAGGCTCATACGCAACTCGGGACCAAGCGCAATATCCAGACGTACTTCCAAGTGTTTGGCGTAAGTATCGACAGCGTCTCCACCAGGTGCGGTGCGATCAAGCTCCAGACTCAGCAACAAGCCGCCGTTAACTGTGACCTCAGACGCCACCACGTTCCAAGTCACATTGCGCACAGGGCCATGTTGCATTGCACCCTGTGGCAGGCCTTGCTTGCCAAACCAGGGCCAGCAAACGGGCACACCACCGCGAATGGCTGCGGGTGCGGGCTTGGCCTGCGGTGACAACCAAAACACATCCCGTTGACCGGCGGGAACCCAGGACAGCAACTGCCCGCCATGCAAAGACACCAAGGCTGTGCCGTGCACATTGCGGAGTTTCAAACAGGCGTAGCCCGCATAGTCCAGGTGCGTCACACCGGGCACTAACGCAACTGGATCCGACACGACTTTAGGCGAGTTCAATGGCGCCTCCTTCTACCCAGACCGATTGCAATTGCAAATCCGCGTCCATAACCACGACATCGGCCCAGGCACCGGGTATCAAGCGGCCTCGGTCACTGAGGCCCATATAGTCCGCCGCATGCGTCGATACCCGCATGGAGCCCTCCTGCACGCTCAACCCCAAGGTGTTCACCAAATTGCGCAGCGCCTGATCCAGCGTGAGCGCTGACCCGGCCAAAGTGCCATCGGCCAGGCGCACTGCGCCCAGACATTTGTAAACCTTGTGGCTGCCCAGGCTGTACTCGCCATCGGGCATGCCCGCAGCAGCGGTGGAATCACTCACGCAGTACAAGCAAGGGATGGAGCGCAGCGCGACGCGGATAGCACCAGGGTGCACATGGATCAAGTCCGGAATGATTTCGGAGTACTGAGCGTGCGCCAGCGCTGCGCCCACCATGCCAGGGTCGCGGTGGTGCAGGCCGGTCATGGCGTTGAATAAATGCGTAAAACCGCGCGCGCCCTTGGCCATGGCCTGCACTCCGTCTTCATAGGTGCCCGAGGAATGCCCGATCTGCACGCGGTAGCCATCAGCACACAGCGATTCAATCAGCTCCATATTGCCCGGCACTTCGGGCGAAAGCGTAATCAGGCGAATCGGGGCCAAGGCATTCAGCGCGGCCAATTCCTCGCTCTGCACCGGGCGCGCAAAGGGCGGCTGCGCGCCCAGACGGCCTTCGTTGATGTAGGGGCCTTCCAAGTGCACACCGAGTATCCGGGCTCCACCCTGAACGCGCTGCTGACACACCTCAGTCATGGCGGACATGGCGACCACCAAATCCTCCATGGGCGCTGTCATCGTGGTGCCCAGCATGGAGGTGGTGCCGTGGCGCGCATGCATCTGGCTGACGGTGCTTGCAGCATCGCCGCCCTCCATGATGTCGCGCCCACCTGCGCCATGGGCGTGCAAATCAATGAAGCCTGGCAACACCCAAGGCTGGCCAGAGGCCCTGGCAGTTGCTTCCGAAACCGGAGAACCTTGAATGCTTTGAATCCGCCCGGTGGGACCAAAGATCAGCGCGCCTTGCACAAAGCCGCTGGGGGTCAAAATGTTGCCGCTCAAAGTCATCATGGATCGCGCTGTAGTGCAAAAACAAAGATCGCAAAGACCATTCGCTATGGATGCCAGAAACGAAAAAGTCCCGTAAACCGTTGATGATTACAACAATTTACGAGACTTGTATTTGGTAGGCGCAATTGGACTCGAACCAACGACCCCCACCATGTCAAGGTGGTGCTCTAACCAGCTGAGCTATGCGCCTGAAGCCCTGCAGTATAGCATTAATATTTTCAGCTTTTGAGAAGCGCTGCACAAACTTGCTATGCTTGCGTTTTGACGTTTACGTAAACGTAAAGCAACCATTCAACCAACCTAGGAGTCTTTCATGGAAGTAGCAGGAAAAGTTTTCATCGTCACCGGTGGCGCATCGGGTCTGGGTGAGGGCACGGCCCGCATGTTGGCCTCCAAGGGAGCCACCGTGGTGATTGCCGATATGCAAGCCGAAAAAGGCGAAGCCATTGCCAAAGAAATCGGCGGCGCATTTGTGAAGTGCGACGTAAGCCAGGAAGCCGACGGTCAGGCCGTGGTGGCCAAGGCTGTGTCCCTAGGCAAGCTGATGGGCCTGGTGAACTGCGCTGGCATCGCTCCCGCAGAAAAGACTGTGGGCAAGAACGGCGCGCACAGCCTGGGCGTGTTCACCAAGTGCATCACCGTCAATCTGGTGGGCAGCTTCAACATGATTCGCCTGGCCTCTGAAGCCATGAGCAAGAACGATCCAGAGTCCACTGGCGAGCGTGGCGCAATGATTTCTACGGCCTCTGTCGCGGCTTATGACGGCCAGATCGGCCAAGCCGCTTACAGCGCGTCTAAAGGCGGCATCGTCGGCATGACTCTGCCGATTGCCCGCGACCTGGCGCGCAACGGCATCCGCAATATGACCATCGCCCCCGGCATTTTTGGCACGCCGATGATGTTTGGCATGCCCCAAGAAGTGCAAGACTCGCTGGCCGCCAGCGTGCCCTTCCCTTCGCGTTTGGGCACACCGCTGGATTACGCCAAACTGGCGCTGCACATCTTTGAAAACGACATGCTCAATGGTGAAGTGATCCGCCTGGACGGCGCCATTCGCCTGGCACCGCGCTAAGCAACTGCGGAACGTGGGGGCAGCAAATCTGCGCAGGACCGCCCCAAGCAGATTTAGCCCCCTCGGGGGGCAGCGCAGTACATGCAGTGACAAGCGTGGGGGCTATATCTTTTAGCGGTGTGCGCGAATCGAGGCCAGCATCCCCAGCACAAACAAGGCACTGGCCAATAGCTGGATTCCGCTGGGCCACTGGCCTGCAAACGCGAAGGCAAACAGCAGGCCAAATAAGGTCTCGCTGACAATGAGTTGACCGCACAGGCTGGCACTCAGCACGCGGCTGGCACGGTTCCACAAAACCGTGGCCAGCCAGCCCGAGCCCACCCCGATTGCTATACAAACGATAGCTGCTACCGCAATGTTCTCCTGGGCCATGAGCACTTTTGGCTCTGAACCGGCCGCCAGCCACACCCCAATCGATGCCAGGCCAGCGCCGACACCCAGCCAGTTGGCCCAGTCGGTGGTCGATACGTCGCGGTGCTTTTTGAGCCAGGCCGAGTTCCACACCGCAAATGCGGTCCAGCACGACATGGCCGCCACCGCATAGGCCAGCCCGCGCCAATAGTCCGTGGTCTGATGGGCCACGCTGTGCGAAAGCAGCGTCGGCAAATCCATCATCAGCAAGATACCCAGCACCGTGAGTAGCAAGCCAGGGAACAAATGCCGCCACTGCAGGTGCGTAGGCTTGCCCAACAGCATCACCCACACCGGTATCACGCCAATGATGAGCGTAGGAACCTCGGGGCCGGCATCGCGAATGGCCAGCACCAACAAGAAGTAATACCCTGAGAAGCCCAGAACGCTCAAAACGAGAGCGGCCCAGGCCTGCCGCCAGGTGGGCAAGGGCCGTGAGCGCGCCTGCACGGCCATCACCAGCAAAGCAGTGAGTCCGTAAAAGAAGTAGCGCCCCGCCACCAAGTCCACAGGCGACAAACCGGGCGCCAAGTTAGGCGCAACAAACACCAGCCCCCAAAGGGCTCCGGCCGCCAGGCCGGCCAAAATGCCGCCGAGCATCAGCGCGGGCGGCAATGGGATGGCGTGCGCTTAGACCCCAAAACCATCGTCCGCCGCAATCACTGCGCCGTTGATGAAATGGCTTTGATCGGAGCACAGCATCACGATCAGCGCATCCAGATCCTGCGGTTGCCCCACCCGCTTGCGCGGCAGCGTTTGCACGAATTTTTGCCCTGCGTCGGTGCTCCATTCAGCGTGGTTGATTTCTGTATCGATATAGCCCGGGCAAATGGCATTCACGTTGATGCCGTATTTGCCCCACTCCAGCGCCATGGCTTTGGTCATTTGCACAACCGCGGCTTTGCCCATGGCGTACACACCCGTCTTCGCTTGTACGCGCAGGCCCAATGTGGACGCGATGTTGACGATGCGACCACCGGTGTAGCTACCCGGCGCGGCACCCTGCGCGCGCGCCAGCATGCGCTTGCCTACTTCTTGCGCGACAAAGAAGGCACCCTTCACGTTCGTGTCAAACATGTAGTCAAACTCATCGGGCGTGACATTTTGCAGATGCTGGGCTGTGCCCACACCGGCGTTATTCACCAGAATATCAATCGAGCCCACCTCAGTCTCGGCATGCGCCACGGCGGACTTGATGGAGGCGTGGTCTGTCACATCCAGCTCAATGACGCGCGCATCGCCGCCTTCGCTGTCGATAATGGCGCGTAGATCTTTGAGCTTTTCGACGCGTCGGCTAGCCAATACCACGGCAGCGCCTGCAGACGCCAAGGTGCGGGCAAACTGGGCACCCAAGCCGCTAGAGGCCCCGGTGATAAAAGCCACACGGCCAGAAAGATCAATGCTGTATGCCATTTAGAGAGTCTCCACGAATCAAAAAGAACGACCGTTCTTATTCACGTATTACGCGAATAAAATCGGTCACTAGCTCAACACCCATTATTAAGCGAGACGCACCATGACCCCACAGGAAATTCTGGCCCAGTTCGGCCCCCGCGAATCCATGGAGTACGACGTAGTCGTTGTGGGCGGTGGCCCCGGCGGCTTGGCCACAGCCATCCGCCTGAAACAACTGGCTGCTGAAAAAGGCACCGATGTTTCCGTGGTGGTTTTAGAGAAAGGCTCTGAGCCAGGCGCGCATATCTTGTCGGGTGCCATCATGGACCCCAAGGCCCTGACCGAGCTGATTCCCAACTGGAAAGAACTGGGCGCTCCGCTGAACCAACCCGTCACTGACGACGCTTATGTGCTGCTCGGTGAAAAAACCGGTTTCCGTATTCCCAATGTGGTGCTGCCGCCCTTCGCGCACAACGACGGCAATTACATCGTCAGCCTGGGCTCGGTCACCAAGTGGATGGCTGAGCAAGCTGAGGCTTTGGGCGTAGAAATCTTCCCGGGCTTTAGCGCCGCTGAAGTGCTCTACAACGACAACGGATCGGTGAAGGGCGTAGCCACGGGCAACCTGGGCATTGGCAAAGATGGCGAACCCATGGAAAGCTTTCAGTTGGGTATGGAACTGCTGGGCAAGTACACGGTGTTTGCCGAGGGCGCGCGCGGCCATCTGGGCAAGCAACTGATTGAAAAATTCAAGCTGGACGCAGGCAAAGACCCGCAAAGCTGGGGTCTGGGCATCAAGGAATTGTGGGAGATTGACCCCGCCCGCCACCAACCCGGCTTTGTGATGCACAGCGCTGGCTGGCCGATGGAGTCAGACACCTACGGTGGCGCGTTTTTGTACCACCTGGAAGGTAATAAAGTCGCGGTCGGTTTTGTTACGGGCCTGGGCTATTCCAACCCGTACTTGAGCCCTTTTGAGGAATTCCAGCGCTGGAAGACCCATCCCAATATCCGCTACTACTTTGAAAACGCCAAGGGCGAAATCACTGCCAAACGCTTGGGCTACGGCGCACGTGCCATCAATGCCAGCGGTATCAATGCATTGCCCAAAACGGTGTTCCCCGGTGGCGCACTGATTGGCTGCAATGCGGGCTATTTGAATGTAGGCCGCATCAAGGGCAGCCACGCCGCCATCAAGACCGGCATGCAGGCCGCTGAAGCTGCGTACGACGCCGTAGTAGCAGGCCGCCAGCACGACGAGCTGAGCGCCTACCCCGAAGCCTTTGAAAAGAGCTGGTTGCACACCGAGCTGAATAAGGACCGCAACTTCAAGAACTGGTTCAAGTACGGCCTGACCGTGGCCACCATCATGAATGGCTTTGAGCAACTTATTCTGCGCGGCAACATGCCCTGGACACTGCGACGCACCAAGCCCGATTACGCCTACCTGAAGCCTGCGGCCGAATGCAAACCCATCGTCTACCCCAAGCCCGATGGCAAGCTGACGTTTGACCGCTTGAGCAGCGTGTTCATCAGCAACACCAACCACGAAGAGCAACAGCCAGCGCACTTGACGTTGAAAGACGCGTCCGTGCCGGTCAACATCAATCTGGCTAAATTCGCAGGCCCCGAGTCGCGTTACTGCCCGGCTGGCGTGTACGAGTTTGTGCCCGATACAGCCAAGGGCGGCGACGCCCAGCGCCTACAAATCAACGCGCAAAACTGCGTGCACTGCAAGACCTGCGACATCAAAGACCCGACGCAGAACATTGTGTGGGTCACGCCAGAGGGCGGCGGCGGACCTAACTACGCGGGCATGTAAACCGCGACACCAGAAAGAGGGCCGTTATGGCCCTTTTTTTATTGCTGACCCACTATGCCGCTGCGGCTATTTCCGCATCCATCTCCGCAATACAAGCCCGCATCTGGCTGTGGCACCGCTCCATCAATGCGGGCACGTCGTCTTGCGTCAGGCCCACGGTAAGGATGGGCGGCAGCGAACGAATCTTGACCGTACCGGCATGCCAGCGGTTCAGGCGCATGGTCTTTTTGTAGCTGCTGGTACACAGCGGCATGATGGGCACCCCCGCAGAAATGGCCATTTGAAAGGCACCTTTCTTGAAAGGCAACAAGTCTTGGCCCAAGTTGCGCGTGCCCTCGGCAAACACCCAGATCGAGGTATCTTCCTTCTGCATCACTTCGGTGGTTTTCAGCATCGCTGCTTTGGCCTTGGCCGCGTTGCCGCGGTCAATCAGCACATTGCCCGCCAGCCAATAAATTTGGCCAAACAGCGGCATCCACTTCAGGCTGGTTTTACCAATGGTGACGGTGCGCCGTGGCACGGTGCAGCCCAACACAAACAAGTCGTAGTTGGACTGGTGGTTGGCCACGATCACAAACGGATTGGGATGCGCGCGAATGCCATCAATATCTAGCTCGGCCTTCAGGCCCAGGATGCGCAAAGCGGGCATCGAATACACGGCACCACACAGGCGCGTGTTGTCGGGGTTAAACGGGCGCAAGAAAACAATCGCAAAGTTAACAACGGCCGCCACCAGAAAGTGGACGCCCATCAGAATGAGTCGCAGAAAATGGAGCATGGGCGCTTAGAAACAATTGGCCAAAACAGGCCGAAGTGGGCAGCAATGAACAGCTACTGGCAGGCCCGAAGTTTAGAGCACTGCGGTTGGCAAGCCGAGTTGCCAGGCATTGATCGAAAGCCCTGCTTGCGTACGCAAACGCACGGTCATACCAAGCACCGACCTGTAATCTGCCCTTATCTGCAAATACCTGCCTGGGCGATCCTGGCACCTACTACGGTCTAAGACATGCGCATACCAAGCCTACTCATCACGCCAGCAAAACCGGCACCCGCCAAATCTCTTGCCAAACTGCTGGGAGACAGCAAGCGGGTGAAAGACCTGGTGGTTGAATGCGCGGAAGAACTGTCTTCCGTCAATACGGCGCTCAAGCAAGAAGACGCCACGCAAGACGCCACGATCACCATCGTCAACGCGATTGAACGCAGCGAAGCCGTAGAGGGCAAGGTGCAAGAGGCTGCAGAGAAGCTCTCCGAGGTCAACCAGGCTTTGGCCGTAGAGGTACATGCACGCCATGCGCTGGAGCAGCAGCTTGACACCGTAACCCAAGAAAGTGAATCGGCCCTGCATGCAGCCTTTCACGATGCTTTGACCGGCCTGCCCAACCGCGCACTGTTTGATAACCGTCTGGAGCACGGGCTGGCACAAGCCAAGCGCCACGGCTTCACGCTGGCCGTGATGTTTATCGACCTGGATGGTTTCAAAGCTATCAATGACAAGCACGGGCATGCCATCGGCGATGCGGTGTTGCAATCCGTGGCGGACCGCCTACAAGAGAACACGCGTGAAGATGACACCGTAAGCCGCTATGGCGGTGACGAGTTTTTGTACTTGCTAATGTCGATTGATGACGACAAACACGTGCTGCAAATTGCCGAGAAGATTGCTGAGGCGATTCAAAAGCCTTGCGCGTTGAGCGTGGGCGATGTGGTCGTGAAATCCAGTATCGGCATCTCCATCTTCCCCAAAGATGGCAGTACCGCTGCAGACTTGATTACAAGCGCCGACAAGGCCATGTACCAGGCCAAGCGCGCCAAAGTGGACTACGTCTTTGCTTAGGTAAGCCCCGCGGCCCTAGCCCAGGCGGCTTGCACCAAGCCGCGCCTGAAGCGCACACTTCGGGTGCTCGCCTGGGCCCTATCTGGTGCCCAACCTCCCGCTTTGGGTGCACAAATCTTGTATACCAGTGGCACGTTAGTTGCTCACCATGTGCTGGTATGACCAGCGCAACCGATATCAGCAACCGCATCATTGAAGCCGTCATGGCCCAGAAGCTGGCCCCTGGCGCACGCTTGGGCGAGCAGCAACTGGCCATGTTGTTCGACTGCAGCCGCACCATCGTCCGTGAGGCTTTGACCCAGTTGGCCGCCCGCGGCATCGTCACCGTGAGCAGCCGGCGCGGTTGGTATGTGATTGAACCGTCCCTGTCCGAAGCACGCGAGGCCTTTGAAGCCCGCCGCGTGATAGAGATGGGCCTGATCCGTTGCACCACCTCGGTCAGCAAGGCTGCGATCAAGCAACTGAAAGCGCACCTGGCCAAGGAAAAGGCGGCTGTCAAGGGCGAAGACGTGGGCCTGCGCAGTTTCCTGCTGGGCGACTTCCATGTGTGCCTGGCCGAGTGCCTGGGCAACAGCCTGCTGGCCGACACGCTGCGCGACTTCACCGCCCGCACCACACTGATTGCGATGCTTTACCAGTCGTCCCATGACGCCGCACACTCCTGCGCCGAACATGTGGAGATTGTTGCGGCGCTGGAGCAAGGCGACTGGGCGCGCGCCGAGCAATTGATGCAAGTCCACATCGGCCACGTGCAGGCCGCGCTCAAGCTGGAGAGCGCCAGTGGCGATCCGCTGGCCGAGCTGCGCCATGCGCTCAAGCCTTTGTCCGGCGCATCCGCCACCCCCAGCCCCACATCGGCACAGGACTTGCATACAAGCCCTCCCAAGAAATCTTCCAAAGACGCATCAACCTACCTAGGAGCTCTACTATGAAACTGGTCCAACTCAACAAACGCCACTTCACTTTGGCTCTGGCCTGTGCGGCCTTGCTGGCCGCTGCGGGAGCACAGGCACAGACCGCACTGGACGACATCTTGAAAAGCAAAGTGCTCAAAGTCGCCGTGCAAACCGACTCCGCACCCTACGGCTTTGTCGGTACTGACCTTAAGCCCATTGGCCTGGACATCGACATGGCCAACTACATCGGCAAGAAGCTGGGCGTGGCCGTGGAGCTGGTGCCGGTGGTTAGCGCCAGCCGCATCCCCGCGCTGCAAACGCGCAAGGCCGATCTGGTGATCGCCACCTTGGGCAAAAACCCCGACCGCGAAAAAGTCATCGACTTCGCATCTGCCTACTCGCCTTTCTTCCAGGCGGTGTTTGGCCCCAAGAACATGGCCGTTAAAAGCTTTGCCGATCTGGCGGGCAAGTCGGTGGGCGTAACCCGGGGCGCAATGGAAGACCAAGAGCTGGGCAAGGTCGCTCCCTCTGGTGTAGACACCAAACGCTTTGAAGACAACAACGCCACCATCGCAGCCTTTGTGTCGGGTCAGGTGCAGTTTGTGGCCCTGGGCGCATCGGTGGCCGGCAACATGATGACCAAGAACCCGCAACTCTCCAGCGAATACAAACTGCTTCTGAAAGAAAGCCCCAACTTCATTGGCGTCGCCAAGGGTGAAGACAAGCTCAAGGCCAAGGTGAACGAGATCGTGGCCGAGGCCAAGAAGTCGGGCGAGCTCGACACCTTGGCCAAAAAATGGTTGGGTCGCCCAGCCGGTGATTTGCCCCTGTAATCGCTGAACGCTGCGTTCAACATCTGGCGGCATCGCTATGCGGATTCAACTCGACTTTATGGCGGTGCTGTCCGAGTGGCAGCTCTTGCTGACTGGTGTGGCGTGGACGCTGTCGCTCACCGCCATCTCTGTGCTGATTGGCATGCTGCTGGGCACGGCCTGCGCCTGGGTGCGGGCACGGGGCTTTGGTGCCAACCTGGCCCCCGTGTGGCTACAAACTGCGGTGGGTGCCTATGTGGAGCTGATCCGCAACACGCCCTTCATCGTGCAGCTGTTCTTCATCTTCTTTGGTTTGCCTGCGGCGGGCGTCAAGATTTCTGCAGAAACCGCGTCCATCATCGCCATGGTGATCAACCTGAGTGCCTATGCCGCCGAGATCATCCGCGCCGGGCTGGAGGCCACGCCCAAGGGCCAGATCGAAGCCGCGCAAAGCCTGGCGCTGAACCGCAGCCAGACCTTTGTGCGCGTGGTGTTGCCACCCGCGCTCAAGAAAGTGTGGCCCAGCCTGGTCAGCCAGATCATCATCGTGATGCTGGGCTCCTCCGTCTGCGGGCAGATTTCGACCAAAGAGCTGAGCTACTCCGCCGACCTGATCCAGAGCAACAACTTCCGCTCGTTTGAGGCCTTCATCATCGTGGGTGCCATCTACCTGGTGTTGTCGATAGCCACACGGCAACTGCTCAACTGGGCGGGTGCCAAATTTTTGTTTGGGCGGAGGTAAGCCATGGTGGATTTTTCCCTCTGGGACATCATCCGCAACCTGCTGCTGGCCGCGCGCTGGACGGTGGGGCTGTCCCTCATCGCCTTTATCGGCGGCAGTACGGTGGGCCTGCTCTTGCTGATGCTGCGCCTGACCAAGCTGCCCGCCATCGGCCCCATCGTCGCCGCTTATGTACAGCTATTCCAGGGCATACCGCTGCTGGTGCAACTGTTCTTGGCCTACTACGGTCTGGGCCTGTTTGGCATCAACACATCGCCCTGGGTGGCCGCCGGCATTGGCCTCACGCTGTATGCCAGCGCCTTCCTCACCGAGATCTGGCGTGGCTGTGTGGCCGCCATTCCGCGCGGGCAGTGGGAGGCTTCGGAGAGCCTGGCGCTGAGCTTTTACGAGCAACTGCGCTACATCATCCTGCCCCAGGCCATCAAGATTGCCGTGCCACCCACAGTCGGCTTCTTGGTGCAAGTCATCAAGGGCACGGCGCTGGCCTCCGTCATCGGCTTTATGGAGCTCACCAAGGTGGGCAAGACCATCGCCAATGCCACCTTCAGCCCGTTCCTGATTTTCAGTTGCGTGGCCGTCATGTATTTTTTACTGTGCTACCCCGTCAGCCTGTACGCCAAGCACCTGGAGAGGAAGATTCATGTCCATCGTTGAAATCACCGGCTTGCGCAAATCGTATGGCGCCAACGAAGTGCTCAAAGGCATTGACCTGCAGGTGCAGCCCGGTGAAGTGATCGCCATCATCGGCAAAAGCGGTTCCGGCAAGAGCACGCTACTGCGCTGTATCAACGGGCTGGAAGAATTTCAAAGTGGCAGCCTGACGGTGGATGGCAAACCCTTGCTGCACAAGAATGCCGCCGCCATGCGCGAGCTGCGCCAGCATGTGGGCATGGTGTTCCAGAGCTTTAATTTATTCCCCCACCTCACTGTGGGCAAAAACATCATGCTGGCGCCCGGCCTGGTCAAGAAGAAAGACGCGGCGGCCAATGAAGCCCTCGCCCGCAAGCTGCTGGAGCGTGTCGGCCTGGCCGAAAAGTTTGACGCGTATGGCGAGCAGTTGTCCGGCGGGCAGCAGCAGCGCGTGGCCATTGCCCGCGCGCTGGCCATGGAACCCGCTGTGCTGCTATGCGACGAAATCACCAGCGCGCTGGACCCCGAACTGGTGGGCGAAGTGCTGCGTGTGGTGGAGACGCTGGCGGATGAAGGCATGACCCTGCTAATGGTCACGCACGAGATGAGCTTTGCCCGCAAGGTGGCCGACCGTGTGATCTTCATGCACCAGGGCCTAGTGCACGAGATCGGCGCACCGGCAGAGTTGTTTGCCAACCCGCAGACGCCAGAGCTCAAGCAATTTTTGAGTTCACTGCACGATTGACAAGGCAGGCGCGGCGCTTGAGGCAGCCACTAAAATTGTCAGTTTGCGATCATGGAAAAACAGACTCACAAACTTTTCCCGACGCTGGTGCACTACTACAAAGATGTGCTTTCTCCAGCGCAACTGGCAATCATCTCCCGCCACTGCCTGGAGCTGGAGGCGGGTGAGCACGGGTCATTTGTAGGCGACACCAAATCTTCGTTCAGCACAGACTCGCGCTTGATTAAAACTATAGTGAATTGCTTGTAACGCTTGGATGCCCTGCTAGCCAACACAACTCCCCGAATAGCAGCTACCACCGCCTCGGGCTGATCCTGTTGTATGTAGTGGCCACTCGGAACCACTGTGCGCCGAGCACCGCGCGGTGACAGGGTCGCAATGTGGTTGTGCAGCCTGATCCAGCCCTGGTTTTTTGCGTCCCGCATGGCTTGGGTTTCTCTGGCGGTGGGCTTGGCAGGTTCTTTGGTCAACACAATGATCGGCATATCGCCCAAGGACCCGTTCGCCGAGCGAAGTTGCTGACTGCTGGCAATGAAGATGTTTTCGAACTCTGACACCCAGGCCTGACGCCGTGCTGGCTGCTTTGCCAGTAGCGTATCCACGGCGTTGAGTTCCGGGGTGTAACGCGGGCTGGCCTCCCCCACGCATCGCTTGAATAGGTCGCTGCCCTCGACCCAATCCGCCGTGCTTTGCTTGCATTCCTGCAGTGACTCCAAATAGCTCTGGTTCTGCGCTTTGGATTCGGGATCAATATCCCAAATCATGCTGGATTGGTCCTCGTGCGAGGGGTCTACCAACACCATGCCCGCAACCTCGGGGGTGTAGGTTCGCGCAAACAGTTTGACGTTCATGCCGCCAAAAGAGTGCCCCACCAGCACATACGGCGGTTGGATATCCGCATTACCCAACAGTCTGTGCAAGTCATCAACGATGTTGGCACTGGTACCGGCCCGATTGCTGGGGTCACTGAAACCCAAGCCCGCACGGTCATAGGCGCAGGTCCGCGTCAATGGGCTGATCTCGGGCTGCACCAAGCCCCAAGCGCGCGCACTGTCACCCAAACCTGCATCCAACACAACGGTGGGCGAGCCGCTGCCTGTGCAGTAGATATTGAGCCGCCGGGTGCCCTCCACCGGCACCAGCCGTTGGGCCGTGCGGTAGGCTGGGTCGGAAATCGTAGCGGTGCTTAGGGTTTTGGGAGCCCCGTGGGATGACCACACGACGCTAAAAATCTTCCAACTGCCGTCTACGGTTTTGAGCAGTTGCCAGGCTTCCAAACCGTAGTTCTCAATGCGGTTGTTCTCCAAGAACTCAAAGTCAAAACTCACCCAAGCCACATGACCGTCTTGCGTGACTTTGATGTTGTAGAACTTCTCTTCAATAGGTGTTTTGGAAGTCGCCACGAACTCGATGAACCCGGCTGCCCCCTTGGGGTCAATCCCATTGAAGGTCGGCTCGCCATCCGCCTGGCGCTTCTTCACATAGTTGGGCGACGGAGGCGATGAGAACAATATCTGCGGGCTGAGCAGCAGGGCCGCCAACTTTTTCCCGTCTTTATTGACCAAGGCATCCCGAAAGTCTTGCGTCACTTGCAGGATCGCGTCTTTGTCAGACAACGTGCTTTCATAACGGCCAATATGGTCAGTGCTTTGGGCTTGCGCCGCGCCAAGCACTGCCGCCAAGACCCACGCACAAAACTTGCTATTCGCCATAGCGCTCCTAAACTTCATTGAGAGTCAAATCGGCCATTCAGGCCGTGGATAGTGCGGGAGAAGCTATTAATTCAATAGCAATGACTCCCGCAATCCCATGTAAAACTAGGCCTTGCCCGTCGATCCGTAACCGCCCTCACCGCGCTGCGAAGCCGGGAACTCGCTCACCACATTGAACTGGGCCTGCACCACCGGCACGATCACCAGTTGCGCGATGCGCTCCATGGGCTCAATGGTGAAAGCGGTAGTACTGCGATTCCAGGCGCTGACCATCAGTTGGCCCTGGTAATCACTGTCAATTAAACCCACCAAGTTGCCCAGCACGATGCCATGCTTGTGGCCCAGGCCGGAGCGCGGCAGGATCAGCGCGGCGTAGGCCGGGTCTTCCAGGTAAATGGCCATGCCGGTAGGCACTAGCTGCCAGGCATTGGGCTGCAGGGTCAGAGGTTCCGTCAGACAGGCGCGCAGGTCCAGACCGGCGCTACCGGGCGTGGCGTAGCTGGGGAGTTGATCGGTCAGGCGGGGGTCGAGAATTTTGACGTCGATTTGCATGGTGAATGGTGAGGGATCGTTGAGGGTGGGCCCGCGTGTCGCAGGGACTGGCGGGCTACAGAGCAAGGAAAAAGGGATTCGAAAAACTAGGCGGGGTTCGCAGCGGCCTTGCGGCGCTGGGCAATCTCCGCCACCAAGCGGCGGGCCAAAGTTAGCTTGTCATTGCGCGCAATCTCGGTCGCGCCATCGGCATCGACCAGCAGCAACGCGTTGTCGTCCTGGCCAAAAGTGGCCGGGCCAATATTACCGACCAACAGGGGCACGCCTTTGCGGATGCGCTTGGCCGTAGCATGTTGCAGCAGGTCGTGGCTTTCGGCCGCAAAGCCTACGCAATACAGTGCGCCGCTTTGCGCGCGGGGTGATTGGGCGATGGTGGCTAAGATGTCGGTGTTTTCCACAAACTCCAGTGCCGGGAGCAAGCCGGACGCATCTTTCTTGATTTTTTGCTCAGCGGTGGATGCAGGTCGCCAGTCGGCCACGGCAGCCGTTGCTACAAAAATAGTAGCTGCTCCCGCACTATCCACGGCTTGAACGAGCATATTGGCAGCGGATTTCACATCCACACGCTGCACACCGCGTGGCGTGGGCAAATGCACCGGACCTGCCACCAGCGTGACCGTGGCACCGGCCTCCTGCGCCGCACGCGCAATCGCAAAGCCCATCTTGCCGCTGGACAAATTGGTGATGCCGCGCACCGGGTCAATGGCTTCAAACGTCGGACCTGCGGTGACCAGCACATGCTCGCCCGCCAGCACCTTAGGCTGAAAGAACGCGATCACGTCTTGCAATAACTCTTGCGGCTCCAGCATGCGTCCGTCACCCGTCTCGCCACAGGCTTGAAAGCCGCTGCCCACACCTAACAGAGTTGCGCCATCGGCCTGCAGTTGCGCCAGATTGCGCTGGGTGGCCGGGTGCGCCCACATCTCGCGGTTCATGGCCGGGGCCACCAGCAAGGGCACGGAATCAATGGGGCGCGCCAGGCACATCAGGCTCAACAGATCGTCGGCCCGGCCGTGCAGCAGTTTGGCCATGAAATCGGCACTGCACGGCGCAATCAAAATCGCATCGGCCTCGCGGCTCAGATTGATGTGGGGCATGTTGTTGCGTTCCCGCGCGTCCCACTGCGAGTCGTAAACCGTGCGATTGGAGAGGGCCTGCAGGGTCACGGGCGTGATGAACTGGGCTGCGGCTTCGGTCATGACTACCTGTACCGTCGCACCCTCTTTGATCAGCGCCCGACACAGCTCGGCTGCCTTGTAGCAGGCGATGCCTCCGGTGAGGCCTAGGACGATGTGTTTTCCAGCTAAATCATTCATCGGTGGCAATGTAGCAGACCACCCAAAGTCCTGATTTCTAATTTCCGGTCCCCACTCTCCCCAGCCCTCTCGCCCCGCCGGGCGAGAGGGAGCCTGAACAGCCCTATCTGGCCGCATGTTTTAAGTGGGCACGTTCAACTTGAGGAAAAGGACGACTGGCGTTAGCAATTGAGCGTGTACATCACAACTTCAAAAGCAAGACCAAATAGGGCTGTTAAAGCCCCCCCCTCGCCCAGCGGGGCGAGGGGGTTGGGGGGAGTGGGGAGAAAAGCCCCTGGGTTGGGGGAAAGTGCCCCCGTATAATCTCCGTTTACCACCTCCCTGAGCGCAATGCTCCCCCTGACATGACCAAATTTGTCTTCGTCACCGGCGGTGTGGTGTCTTCCCTTGGCAAGGGAATCGCCTCAGCCTCCTTAGCTGCGATTCTGGAATCGCGGGGCCTGACAGTCACCCTCATCAAGCTGGATCCCTACCTCAACGTTGACCCCGGCACCATGTCGCCGCTGCAGCATGGCGAGGTCTTTGTTACCGACGACGGCGCAGAAACCGATCTCGACTTGGGCCACTATGAGCGATTCATCGAATCGCGCATGCGCAAGGCCAACAACTTCACCACCGGCCAAATTTACAAGAGCGTGCTCGACAAAGAGCGCCGCGGCGACTATCTGGGTAAGACCGTGCAGGTCATTCCCCACGTCACCAATGAAATTCAGGAATTCGTCAAGCGCGGTGCGCGCTTTGGCGAGCCCGATGCGGTAGACGTGGCGATTGTGGAAATCGGTGGCACCGTGGGCGATATCGAGTCCCTGCCTTTCCTAGAAGCCGTGCGCCAGATGAGCCTGAAGATGGGTCCTAACAACAGCGCTTTCGTGCACCTGAGCTATGTGCCCTGGATTGCAACGGCGGGTGAATTGAAGACGAAGCCGACACAACACACCGCCAAGCAATTGCGCGAAATTGGCATTCAGGCCGACGCACTCATCTGCCGCGCGGACCGCCCGATTCCCGACGAAGAGCGTCAAAAAATTTCGCTCTTCTCCAATGTGCCCGAATGGGGCGTGATCAGCATGTGGGACGTGGACACCATCTACAAGGTGCCCCGTCTGCTGCACGAACAAGGGCTGGATGGCCTGATCTGCGACAAGCTGCGCCTGCACACGCCTCCCGCCAACTTGAAGCGTTGGGACGATTTGGTCTATGAAACTGAGCATCCACAGGGTGAAGTCAGTATCGCGATGGTCGGCAAATACGTCGACTTGTCGGACAGCTACAAATCGTTGAACGAGGCACTGCGCCACGCCGGCATGAAGAACCATGTCAAGGTGCGCATCGAGTATGTGGATTCAGAAACTATCACTTCTGATACCGTCACGCAGTTGGCCAAGTTTGATGCGGTGCTGGTGCCGGGTGGCTTTGGCAAACGGGGTATCGAGGGCAAGATCAATGCCGCTCGATATGCCCGTGAAAACAAAGTCCCTTACTTGGGTATTTGCTTGGGCATGCAAGTAGCGACGATTGAATTCGCGCGCCATGTGGCTGGCTTACCAGAAGCCAATAGCACCGAGTTTGAGCCCAATAGCCCCAACCCCGTGATCGCGCTGATCACCGAGTGGAAAGACGCTGACGGCACGATAAAGACCCGCAATGAAAACTCCGATCTGGGCGGCACCATGCGCCTGGGCGCGCAAAGCTCCGATGTGGCCAAGGGTACGCTAGCCCACGACATTTATGGCGACATCGTCACCGAGCGCCACCGCCACCGTTACGAAGCCAATGTGAATTATCTGGACCGCCTGCGTGAGGCTGGCTTGGTGATTTCTGCATTAACGCAGCGTGAGCAATTGACCGAAATGGTGGAGCTGCCCCGCGCTGTGCACCCGTGGTTCGTAGGCGTGCAATTTCACCCAGAGTTCAAATCTACGCCGTGGAATGGACACCCGCTGTTCAATGCCTTTATCAAAGCGGCGCTGGATCATCAGGCCCAGCCTACGCACTTGAAGGTGGTGGCGTGATGCGCGCCGCAGTACGCGTAGCGACAAGCGTGGGGGCTCTATGAAACTTTGCGGCTTTGATGTCGGACTTGAGCACCGTATTTTTCTGATTGCAGGCCCCTGCGTGATTGAGTCCGAGCAATTGCAGATGGACACCGCGGGCACCTTGAAGGAAATTACCAGCGCGCTGGGTATTCCTTTCATTTTCAAAAGTAGTTTTGACAAAGCCAACCGCTCCAGCGGTACGACCTTTCGCGGTCCCGGCATCGACAAGGGCCTGGAAATTTTGGCCAAGGTCAAACGCGAGCTGGGTGTACCGGTGCTAACTGACATTCATGACGAATCGCAAATTGCGCAAGTGTCGTCAGTTGTCGACGTACTGCAAACACCGGCTTTCCTGTGCCGCCAAACCGATTTCATCCGCGCCGTGGCGCAAAGTGGCAAGCCGGTCAACATCAAGAAGGGGCAATTCCTGGCCCCTGGCGACATGAAGAATGTCATCGACAAAGCGCGTGCCGCTGCCAAAGAAGCGGGGTTGAACGAAGACAGCTTCTTGGCCTGCGAACGCGGCGCCAGCTTTGGCTATAACAACCTGGTGAGCGATATGCGCAGCCTGGCCATCATGCGCAATACCGGCGCGCCGGTGGTGTTTGATGCCACGCACTCGGTGCAATTGCCCGGCGGTCAGGGCACCAGCTCTGGCGGCCAGCGCGAAATGGTCCCTGTGTTAGCACGCGCCGCGGTAGCAGTCGGTGTGGCGGGCCTGTTCATGGAAACCCACCCTGATCCGTCCAAGGCCCTGA
>NKIK01000021.1 GCA_002256115.1 Burkholderiales bacterium PBB3 | reverse complement strand
CGCCCAGGTACACGGCCCCGCAGGTGCAAGTAGAGCGCATTTGTTGGTGCGCCACAGTGCGCATGGCGAGCGCAGGGAGTTCAAAGACTTGGCGGGTTTCGGCTACTTGGTGGTGCTGCAGCGCCAATTGGCAGGCGCTGCAGTGGGTGGGGCCTTGGTGGGAAACAGTTTGGTCTACGTGCGCTGTCTGGCGCAGGGTGTTGCCGCTGTGGCCTTTTTGGCCACCGTTGGGGTTTTGGCTCAGTGCACGTAATGACTTGGGGGCCGGTTTGGCGTAGCCGTCGCTGGAGGGAGGCTTGCTGGAGTTCTTGCTGTTTTGGGCCAGTCGGGCTTCGAGCTGCTTGATGCGTTCTTGCAGAGCATTCATCTGGGGGGTAATCTCTTGCAGCCGGGCCCACAGGAACCTGATGATTTCGTCCTTTTGCGCGTGGCTGAGTTGGCTGAGGTCGGGCAGGCTTTGCATTGTGGGCGATTGTCGCTCACTATTTCATAGCAGGGACGAATTCACGCGTTTATTCTCGACTTGAATCATGGGGAGCTGAGTAGTTACCAATTTAACCATGCCCAATACCCCGAGTTGCCCGACATCATCCCTCTGAACGGAGCCAGCAACTCGGGCCGATCGAAGGCTGCACGCACTTACGCCGACAGCCCCACCGCAACGGGTGACGGTGCAGTCACCAGCGGCTCCTTAGCGGTCTTGGCTGGCTCCGCCGCCAGGTGCACGCGGTCGCGCCCCAGGTGTTTGGCCTGGTACAAGGCCTGGTCTGCCCAAGCCACCAGCGCTGCGGGCCGCTGGTCTTGCGCGGGCACGATCACCGCTACGCCCACACTGATGGTGACGCGCTGCAAACTCGATTGCGGGTGTATCAGGCCCAGCGCGGCCACGCTCTCGCGGATGCGCGTGGCCAGGTTGGCGGCCCCCGTGATATCGGTGTTGGGCAAGATCACTGCAAACTCTTCGCCGCCATAGCGCGCAGCCAGATCGCCAGGCCGTGCCGCGTGCTGGCCGATGGCCGCCGACACGCGGCGCAAGCAGTCATCGCCCCCCAGATGGCCATAGGTGTCGTTGTAGAGTTTGAAGTGGTCCACATCCAGCATCAGCAGGGCCAGCGGCTGCTGCAGGCGTTGGGCACGCCGCCATTCGCTGTCCAGCCTTTCGTCAAAGCTGCGCCGATTGGCCAAGCCGGTCAGCCCATCACGGCTGGCCAGTTGGGCCAACATGGCGTTGGCCTGCCACACGCGGCGGTACAGCGATGTCAGGTCCACAAACAAGGACATGAGTACCACCATGGAGGTCAACAGGCTGCCCATTTTGGAGAGGTACCAGCCCAACGAGAAACGGTTGGAGCCGTGAAAGGTCAGCCACACATCCAGGCAAGCGGCGATCATGCCCACGGCGAGCCAGACTTGCTCCGAGGTCTTGTCGGGAATCCTGAACACGGCATACAGGGCGGCCACATTCAGGCCCAGCACGGCCCAGGCGATCAGGCGCATGGGGCCTTCAAAAAAGGTTTTGCCATTGGCAAACAGGGCTGGCAGCCACGGCAGGCCCACGGTGGCTATGCCGGCAATAACCACCACCACCAGCACCAAGACCATGCATTCGCGCACGGGCTTGGCTCTGCGGCCTGGCAGGGCACGGTGCACCTCCAAGGCGTAGCGCAAGATCAAAAGCGCAAAACCGGTGTGCCAAAAATTCCAGATCCACACCGCGCTGACGGTCTCTCCGATGATGCTGCCCGGCACAAATGCCCCCGGAAACACCGCCATCAGCGGCACAAAAACAATGGCAACAAAGAAGTAGGCAGACCCGAGTTGGATGGTGGCGGCACTGCGCTCTGCCACACCCCGGTTAAACAACAGCGCCGCCAGCAGGATGTTGGTGACAAACATGGCCGCACCAAAGGCCGTCATATAACCCGGCACGGCCAACCAGGGGCTATTGGCAAATGGAGTCAATAGAACGCCCCAAACGATGAGAAACAGGGCGGCAAAAAGCGCGATTTGGCGCTGGCGGCCCGATACGTCTGGCGCAGCGTGGGCCGCTGTCACCTGCGGCAGAGGTGGAGTGTGTCCATCCATGGTGCGCTTTCCAACGAGACCCCAGCCTGCTTGTGCCCTTCTGCGAGGGGTGCGTAGCGGCATCACTGGGGCGGCAAAATACGGTTTGCGTCCCCTGCCTGCCATTTTGTGCTTCAAAGCGGGAGATGGCAAGATAGAGCCAACCCACCCACCCAAACAACCAACCACGTTTGCACCCAGCCTTGTTCCGATGAAACCGTATTCCACCTTGTATGTCTGGCTGGACGTACTGCGCCACCGCCTTGTCGCCCGGCTCTTGGTGGGTACGCAGGGCGCACCGGCTCCGCAAAAACCAGCCACCACCGAGCAGCGGGCCAGAGACTTGGTGCGGGCGATTGATGCCGGTGGGCTGCCGCTCAACCCTGCGGTCGTCAACCACATTGCCCGGCAGCTCGGCCTGGAAGTGTCGGTCCACGCCCCCATGCTGCAGACGGTGGAGCGCATTCGCAAAGCGCTGGAATCTTTGTAGCCCTTGGGGCCAAACGCCATGCGCCGTATTCGAGTCAAAGCATGGGGCCTGATCTTCTGGTCCTTCCTACTGCTGACGCTGCTACCACTACCCAGCACGGCCAGGCCTACCCACGAGGCTGGCATCCCCGTCTACGGCTACCAAGTGGTTCACGCCTATCCGCATGATGTGAATGCATTCACCGAAGGCCTTTTCTACAAAGACGGCTTTTTATATGAGAGCACGGGGCTGCTGGGACGGTCTTCGGTGCGCAAGGTGGCGCTTAAGACCGGCGAGGTACTGCACAGCCTTAGCCTGCCCGCAGACGTGTTTGGCGAAGGCATTGCCCACTGGGATGGGCAACTGATTGGATTGACCTGGCAGTCAGAAACCGGCTACGTGCTGGAGCTGGCGGGCTTGTCGTACACAAAACGGTTTTCGTATCCGGGTGAGGGCTGGGGCCTGACCCAAAATGCGCAGGGGCTCATCATGAGCGACGGCACGCCCGAGCTGCGGTTTCTGGACCCCAAGACCCTGCGCGAAGTGCGGCGGCTGCGCGTCACCGCCGATGGAGAGCCCGTCAGCCAACTCAATGAACTGGAGTGGGTGGACGGAGAAATATTCGCCAACATCTGGCAGACCGACCGCGTTGCACGCATTGATCCGGCCACTGGGCATGTGACCGGTTGGATCGATCTCAGCGCCCTTCTGGCGGAGCAAGACCGCATCAAAAACCACACCGATGTGCTCAACGGCATTGCCTACGACGCGACCCAAAAGCGCCTGTTCGTCACCGGCAAGTTCTGGCCCAAAGTGTTTGAGATTCGGTTGGTACCCGCAAAATCCCGGTAGTTGCTATTAAAACAGGAGCTGCTCCCGCACTATCCACGGGCTCAATGGCCGATTTGACCACCCAAGCGCTCATACCCCGCGCGGCTAATGGGGATTTGCTGGCCGCCGCGCAGCACTGCGATGAAGCTGTCTTTGGTAGCGCGCTCCAGGCCTTGCAGAAAATCCAAATTGAGCAAGTAGGAGCGGTGCACGCGCACAAACTGGGCTGGGTCCAACTGCGCGGCCAGCTCGGCCAGCGACTGGGTTTTCAGGTAATCGCGCCCGGCGCTGTGGATGCTGATGTAGTCGTCCTGCGCCTGCACGTATTCCACTTTGTCGATGGCAATGACATGCACCTGGTTGCGGTCCCGTATGAGGATGCGAGCCGGTCGCTGGCTGGCAGAGGCCAGCAACTGTTGCAGCTCGGGTTGGACCTCCAGCTGTACCTGGGCCAAGGCTTTGCGCGCGCGGGCCAGGGCATCATCAAAGCGCTGTTGTGAAAAGGGTTTGAGCAAATAGTCCACCGCGTGCAGATCAAAGGCTTTGAGCGCGTGCTGGTCATCGGCCGTGGTGAAGATCACGCCTGACCGGCGACCCGTCAACTCCAGCACCTCCAGGCCCGACAGCTTGGGCATTTGAATATCCAAAAAAATGAGGTCGGGGTTCAACGCAGCAATGTGTTGTACGGCCTGCAGGCCATGCTCCGACTCGCCCACGATTTCCAGACCGGTGTGCGCGGCCAGGTATTCCCGAATCAGGCCCCGCGCCAGGGGCTCATCGTCAACAATCAATATGCGAAATGGGGGTGGAGCGAAGGGTGGCAAAGAGGATGTGGTCGTGTTCATGGCTTAGGGCTGAATAGGCAGCACGATCTCTAATGAAAAATGGGCCGCGTGCTGCGACCAGCCCATGCGGGCCTGCGCTCCGTAGACCGTCGCCAAGCGTTGCTTGATGTTGACCAGGCCAGTGCCGGTGCCCGCATCGGTCGGCATGTCGGGGTCGATGGGGTTGTCAATCGCCACATACAGCCAGGGCCCTTGCACGAAGGCGCGCAGAGTGATGCAGCCACCCTCGGGCAGGTGGCGCAGGCCATGCTTGACGGCGTTCTCGATACACGGCTGCAGCAGCATGGGCGGTATTTGCACCAAGGCTGCGGCATCTGACACCTCCGTGTGGGTGCGCAGCTTGTCGCCAAAGCGAATTTTCTCCACCGCTAGAAAGTGTTCGCACAGCGCAATCTCTTGGGCCAATGCAATGCGGTCTTTCTCGGCCAAAGCCAATGTCTGCCTAAAGAAAGCGGCCAACTCCAGCGTCATGGCACGCGCTGCGGCAGCGTTTTGCGAGGTGAGCGCACTGATGGAGTTCAGGCTATTGAATAGAAAGTGCGGGTTGATTTGCGTGCGCAACACCTGCAGCTGCGCATCGCGCGCTTGCAATCGAGACTGGGCTTCGCGCGCTTGTGCGGCGCGCAGTTGGTCGGCGGCCAGCCAGATGTCATGGATCAATAGCGAGATCAGGTACAGCGCACTGCCCAACAGCAGCAGCATGGCCAGCACGCTGTTGGGCATGGCGACACCGGCTCCATCTGGCAGCAGATTGGCCGCCAACGCGTTCCAGCCCCAACATAGCAAGACCCACAAGCCGCCAGACAACAGCGAAGCGCTGCCAAACACCACTGCCGTTTGCCAGCCGCTGCGCTGCGTTAACACCACCGAGCGGCACACGTAATACGCCGATGCCGCCACAAAGCCCAGGCACACCGCCATGGGCAGCGCAAACACCAGCGCAGCCAGCCACGGTGCCAAGCCTGCGCTCTCCAGTGCGGCAGCCAGTGCCACCCCGGCAATCAGCCATAGCGCCATATAGGCCAGCAGGCGGCGCGCGCTGGAGGTGATCGGGGTCATGCGGCCAGCACAAACATCAGTTCTTCACCTCGATGCCACCCATCATCACAAAGCCTTCAATGATGAGGCGTTTGGAGGCTTGCGCTGGGGGCACCGTCTTGTCTTCCATGCCGCCCAAAAACACCGTGGCACCGCACTCCACGCTCCAGTCAGCGGGTACCTTGATCTCGATGCCACCCATTACCGCCATCACCCGCAGTGTCGCGACGGACTGTATCGACGCTTGACGGAAATCGATATCCACACCACCCATCACGGCCGTTACCTCCCCTTGGCGAAAGTCCTGTGACACCACACTGATTTTGTGGCCGCTCATCACCGCGGTGGCGTTGAGGTCAGACCCGCCCTCCCCTGGCGTGGTCAAACCCTGTTGCATGCCCTCTATGTGCTTGCGCAGCGGCTCCTTGGCGATCATGGCCACACCCACGCCAATCACCAGCAGAGGCCACCAGTCACGCAACCTGAACGAAATTAACTCCAGGTTGTTCAGCGTCATCAGCAGGCCCAGGGCCAGGAACCCGGCACCCACCACATAGCCCAAGGTGTGGCGCGTTTGGCTGAGCTTCATGGCACCTATCAGCATGAACACCACGGGCCAAAACTGCAGCACCTGGCGGGTGTTGATGTTGAACAAATTGTCTGTCAGCGCCAGCAGGCCGATGAGTACCACGAAGGCACCCAGCACCATGCGCGTTTGGTCGCGCCGCGGGCTCATTGCACCACCTCATTGCTTGCGGTGCGGCTGTTACCCAACCAGCCGCGTACCAACATCTGCACGCCAAACGCAATCAGCAAAATCGGCCAGCTGTTGGCAAACGTCAGCCCCCACAGTTGCTCCAGGCAAACAAACACCCACACACCCAGCACGATGTCGCCCAAGCCTTTGAGCACCCGCCGCACCGACTGTGCGCTGACCACCGAGATGACGCCCCCCAGCGCTACCAGCAGGGGCAAGAAATGCCACCAGCGGCTTTGCGGGCCCAGGTACTGCGTCAGGTCCAGCACGTCCAGACGGTCCAACAAGAAAACGGTGCCTACTGCGATGAAGGTGGCCCCCCACAGCAAGCGCTTGCGGGGGTTGTCTTGGTGAGCATTCAGCTCGTGGCGGTGAGGGCGGTAGCGCATGGTCAGGTCCTAAAAGAGTGAAGACTGTGCCACGATATCTGGCCCACCCGGCTTTGTCGCGCGGTTTTCGGCGAACGACCGATAGGCGTCGGTGAATGGCAGACTCAATCCCCCAGCAACTCCCCAATGCCCTGCAGATCTTCCACCTTGTCGCACACCGACTTGATCACCATCACGATGGGCACCCCCAAGAGCAGGCCCCAAATGCCCCACATCCAGCCCCAAAAAATGAGCGCCACAAACGCCACCACGGGGCTGATGCGGTTCGCGCGCGTGGTGAGCCACGGCAGCAGCAGGTAGCCCACCAGGGTGTGGATAAACAGCGATGCGCCGCCCACGACCAGCGCCATTTGCAGGCTGTTGAATTGCATAAACGCAAGCAGGCTGGCAGCGCCGGTGATGGCGACCGAGCCGCTGTAGGGGATGAGATTGGTAACTGCCGCAAACACGCCCCACACGGCAGCGTTGTCCATGCCCAGGGCCCAAAAGGTGACGCCCGTGGCCAGTCCCACCACGGCGCTGACAAAAATTTGCACCAACAAATAGCGCTCGATGTTGGATCGAATGTCATCCAGCACATGCACCGTGATCTTCTTCTTTGCTAGGCTGGCACCCGAGATTTTGACCAACTTGCGCCTAAAGGTATTGCCCGAGCCCAGCGCAAAGTAGGTCAAAAAGGCCACCAAAATCATTTGCCCCGCCAGCCCCAAAAGCCCCACCGTACCGCTCCACAGGTAATCCCGCACATTGAAGCGCGGCCGCTCTACTGTCACCCGCATTACGCCGCGCGGGTTGGCGCTCTTTGCGGGGCTCTCTTGTGCCACTTGCTCCAGTTGGGCCGCCGCCTGTTGCACCGATTCCAAAGCACTGGTGTTGGTGGCGTTGGGGCTGTGCAGGGCCTGGCGCAGCTTTTGCGCCGCCACCGGCAAAGAGTCCAGCAACTCCGCCGCGCTGGCGGATAGCGAATACCCCGTCCAGGCCATGGCCCCTACCAGGCCCAGCAACACCACGGCAGAGCTGATCCAGCGCGAAATCTTGCGCCGCTCCAGCCAGGCAATCAAGGGGGCCAGTGCATAGGTCAGAAGCAGGCTCAGCATCAGCGGTATGCACACCGCAGCGGCCCAGCGCAGCGCAAAAATGCAGGCCAACACCGCCAACACCAACAGCGAGGCGCTGCGCACATTCACCGGCATATGCAGCAGCAGGGGCTCGCGCTTGCGCAGCTCGCGCTCTGCGGCTGGGGCCTGCACTGGCGCTGCGCCTGCGTCGTCTGCTGTGGTCATGGTCAAGGCCTCCAAAATGAGACTTTGATCATTCAACAACCCCAGAAAAACTTCTGTGCGTTGGCAAACAGTTTTGAGGCGGAGCCCAAGCACTTGCGGTCCATACAAAAGCGAGCGCACTTGGAGCTATTGGGTTTCAAACCCGCGTATTCTCAGGATGGTATGAGAAATGTCATCACGCCTCGTTACGATAGGCGCTAGATCTTGGCGAATTTCTGTGTGGCACATTGAAGAGGGAGACGGAACAGTGAAGAAAGTGCATGAAGCGGTCCAACTTGCGGCTGCAAGGGTTTGGGGGTTGATGGGTGCGGTGTTTGCCCCGATTGGGCGTTCGCTGCCGTTTGTGGTTGGCCACTTGGATTGGGAAGCGCCTCGCTGGTTGAGCTGGTGCGGCACTCATCTGACCCCACTGGGGCGTTGGGCACAGAATCACGCCGCATGGGTCGCTCTTGCTTTAGCTCTGGCGTTGGGAGGTATTTGGAGTGCCTTTCATGGGCCGCAAGGAGGCTGGAAGAATTGGTGGAACTGGCAGACTTTCTATGGTGCGAAGGAGGATGCCAACAAAATAAGTGCTACCGGGTTCAGCGTGTCCGGTCCTGAACGTACCCCTTACGATGGCGATGGCAAACCCCGCCCAGTAGCCGTGAATTTTTCAACTTCCGCGGCACCTTTGGCGCGTGTGGGCAAAGAGGCACTGGATATATCACTATCTCCTGCCCTGGCCGGCAAGTGGACATGGGCCGCAGTCAATCGCCTTGAATTTTTGCCTGAGCAGGATTGGCCCATTGGGGTTTCCTACGTCGTGACATTGGGGCCCAAATCCTTAGCTCCGCACATCTCTTCCGACAGAGAAGCCACCTTCAACTCTCCATCGTTTGAGGTGGACTTCAAAGGTGCAACGTTTTATCAAGACCCGGTGCAAGTAACACTGCGCAAAGCAGTCTTTGATGTCGATTTCTCACATCCTGTGAATCCGGATTCATTTGAGAAGAAGCTTCGCTTAGAAGCTGATGGAAGTACGTCAGGCGTGTTCGCCAAGTCGAACGATGGCTTGAAATTTACTGTCACCTATGACAAGTTGCGCCTGCATGCCTCGGTTCATTCCGAGGCACTGCCAATCCCGCAGGCTACTGCGACCGTTACCGTGCGGGTTGCTCCCGGGGTTATCGCGCAACGAGGTGGCAATGCGACTACGCAGGAAATAGTTAAGGCTGTAGCAATTCCAGGATTGTTTAGCCTTGATATAGCCGAGCTCAAGCAAATGATTATCACGGCAGATAGCGGAGAGCCAGAAAACGTGCTTCAAGTGACCGCTGGCATGCCAGTTCATGAGAAGGAAATGGCAAGGGGAATAACGGCTTTGCTGTTGCCGCAAAAGAACCCCGTTAGCGAGGATGGCGGCGAGGTATTTGCCTGGAGCGACCCGGCTGACGTGACCGATGCAGTGCTGAAGCTTTCCAAAAAAGTGCCCCTGACGGCACTGCCTGCTGAGCGAGAGATCAATGAGACCCACTCCTTTCAGTTTGCAACCGATCCGGGTCGGTATTTGTTGATCCGCATTCCCAAAGGCTTGAAGTCAGCTGGGGGTTACCAATTAGGGGCCACCCGGGACGAAATTATTCGAGTCAAACGCTCGACGCCAGAGCTTGCGATTATGAGCAAAGGGTCATTGCTGGCATTGTCGGGTGACAAAAAGCTACCTGTCATAGTGCGCGACTTACCAGGTGTCAGGATAGAAATTGGCCGCCTTTTACCGCAACAATTGCAGCACCTTATCACCCAGTCTCAGGGTGATATGACTAGGCCGGAATTCTACGCAGGCGTCACGCCGGACAGCCTGACGGAGCGCTTTGAGAAGAAGCTAACTTTCAATCAAAAGCCTGGAAAAACACACTACGAAACGATTGATTTTTCGGAGTATCTGAAAGCTGACGCCTCGGATCGCCGTGGCGTGTTCGTGGTGACGGTGCAGGGTTTTGATCCAAAAGATGGAACAAACCAATCGGGTGAGACTGAGCAAGATGGTCAACGGAACCAGGAGAACGAGGGCAACGAAGGCTATGGTCAAGACGATCCAGAAGATGCGATCGCGCCTGCAAAAATGCGCGATCGCAGACTGGTCATAGTGACCGATCTCGGCATTGTGTCAAAGACCGCAGTGGATGGATCTCGTGATGTGTTTGTGCAGTCAATTGCCACTGGACAACCCGTGGTGGGCGCGGCGGTAGAGGGCTGGGGTCGCAATGGCAGCATATTGTTCGCACAATTGACCGATGCGGCGGGGCACGCACGCTTGCCTAGTGTGGCTGGGATGGTGCGAGAGAAGGCACCGGTAGTGCTGGTTGCCAAGAAGGCTGGTGACTTGAGTTTCTTACCCCTCAATCGCGCAGACCGCAATCTGGATTTGTCACGCTTCGATGTGGGCGGTGTTCAGTTTTCCGGCCTACCCAATCAGATTCAGGCGTACTTGTTTTCAGACCGGGGCATCTACAGACCCGGCGACACCATCAACATTGGCATCGTCGCCAAGTCTACCAATTGGGCGCAAAAACTGAGTGATTTACCGGTCGAGATTGAAGTTGTCGATGCCCGTGGCCTCACCATTCGCCGCGACAAACTCAAGCTGGGTTCCAGTGGAATGGCCGAGTTTTCGCACACAACGCAAGATGTTTCTCCCACAGGCAATTACAGTATCAATTTGAATCTTGCGCGTGACTCCGGCACCGCGAACCCCGGCGCGCCCGAATCGCCAGCACAGCGCCTGGGTAGCGTGAATGTGAAAGTGCAAGAATTCATGCCGGACCGCATGAAAGTGTCGGCCAAGCTGTCGGCGGAGGTCCCTGAGGGCTGGGTTATGCCGAAAGACCTCAAAACCCGGGTCAATGTCCAAAATCTCTTTGGAACAC
Source organism: Burkholderiales bacterium PBB3 (assembly GCA_002256115.1). GTDB lineage: Bacteria > Pseudomonadota > Gammaproteobacteria > Burkholderiales > Burkholderiaceae_C > Allorhodoferax. Next base: position 63,615 of record NKIK01000021.1, on the reverse strand, counting down.
CCGCGCCCAACCGCCGACTAGACGCAACGATGACGCTTGCGCCGGTTTTTCCATCCTTCCGCAGCTACCCAGATTTCAGTTTTTTTGACCCAACACGGGCGAAAGAAACTTTCAGAGCCGATTTAGAAAAGGGGACAAGTGACGACCAAGGAAATGCCGAGTTTGAATTGGGCTTACAACGTTATGCCCAGGCAACCTACCAACTGCATGTACTTGTCAAAGCATTTGAACCAGAGGGTGGGCGTAGTGTTGCTGCAGAAACCTCAGCCTTAGTGTCAGACCGCCCCTTCCTAGTTGGCAATAAGTCTGATGGTGACGTGAGTTACATCAACCGTAACGGTGTACGGAACGTGAACTTCATCGCCATCGACCCTAACGCCAAAAAGAAGGCCATTGGTGACCTACGACTGGCACGGATCGAACGCAAGGTTGTTTCCGTCTTGGTTCGTCAGTTCAATGGCTTGTTTAAATACGAATCGCGGGCCAAAGAGAGCGTACTCAAAGAAGAGCCCTTTGCTATTGCGAGCGCGGGAACTAACGTGTTGCTGGCTACGCAAACACCAGGCAATTTTGCTTATGCAGTGCTTGATGCCAACGGCTTAGAGTTGTCGCGCATCAACTACAGCGTAGCGGGAACGGGCAATGTGTCGCGCTCGCTAGACCGCAATGCCGAGCTGCAAATGACTTTGAATAAGAAAGACTACGAGCCGGGTGAGGAAATTGAAATCAGCATCCGGGCACCTTATGCCGGCGCGGGTCTGATCACCATTGAACGCGACAAAGTATTCACTCACAAATGGTTCTTGGCCAAGGAAACCGCTTCGGTACAAAAAATCACTTTGCCTAAAGACTTCGAAGGCAACGGGTATGTGTCGGTACAGTTTGCCCGCGACTTGGGCTCCAATGAAATCTACATGAGTCCTTTGAGCTACGGCGTGGCTCCTTTCGCAACCAGTCTAGCCCGACGGACAAATCCCGTAAGCTTGCAGGTCCCTGATCTCATCAAGCCAGGGCAAACGGCTCGATTCAAGCTGGAGTCGAAGGCACCTAGTCGTGCGCTGTTATTTGCTGTGGACGAAGGAATATTGCAGGTAGCGCGCTACCAAGCGCCGGATCCACTGAAATTCTTCTTCCAAAAAAGAGCGCTGGAAGTTAGCACCCAACAGACTCTAGATTTAATCCTGCCAGAGTTTAAGAAGTTGATGCAGACAGCCCCTGGCGGCGACGGAGAAGGCCAAAGCGGTAAACACCTGAATCCATTCAAGCGCAAAACAGACAAACCCGTGGTGTTCTGGTCAGGGGTGGTGGAAGTCAACGGTAGCCGCGAATTTAGCTATACCGTTCCAGAGAGTTTCAATGGCACCCTACGCGTCATGGCAGTGACCATCAACGACGACACTTTGTCAGCTACGACCAAGCAAACGCTAGTGCGTGGCGACATTGTTCTACTGCCCAATGTTCCAGTCGCAATTACCCCTGGTGATGAGGTTGAGATCGGCGTTGGTGTCGCCAACAATGCCAAGGGTTCTGGCAAGGATGCCGCTTTGGCGTTGGCATTGACCGTGTCACCCGGTCTGGAGGTAGTAGGTCCTGCCACGCAGCAATTGAAGGTGAATGAACGCTCTGAGGTAGCCACAAAATTCCGCGTGCGTGCTAAGCCTGGTGCGCAAGCAGTATTGGGCTCGGCAAGCGTCATCTTCACGGCCCAAGTTGGCGAGGCCAAAGCCCGCCTGTCGACTGATGTGAGCGTGCGCCCCGCATCGGCCTTTGTTACCTTGGTACAAACCGGCATGTTCCGTGGTGCTGCCGAGATCAAGACACAGGCGGACATGTACCCCAACTTCCAGCGCAGTGAGGCAGCGCTTGCTTCATCGCCGTGGGGTTTTTCGACAGGGTTGATGCAGTACCTGGAGGTTTACCCGCACGGCTGTACCGAGCAGATCACCAGCCAGACTTTCCCGGCAGTGCTTCTGGCCGCACAACCTGCAGTGGCCGAGCAACTTCACAAGATGGCTCAGCAAGGGGTTAAAGCACCTGACCCTAAGAAGACTTTCGAGCGTTACTTGGCACAAGTGCGCGCGCGCCAAACAGGTGATGGCGGTTTTGCTATGTGGCCGGGATCAGCATCCGACCTCTTCGCTACGACCTACGTCGTCAACCTTTTGGTAGAGGCCAAAGACCGCAAGCTTGTTGTACCCAATGACATGTTGCAACGCGCCAATGTCTACTTGCAGACCCGGATTGCCGAAGTGGCCCGGTACGACTACAACTGGCGCACGCAAGCCCAAGCGGTATATCTGCTGACGCGCCAAGGGATCGTAACTACCGCCGCGCTGACCAACTTGAATGAGAATCTGCGGCAAATGGTGGCAGCGGCCAGTACCAATGCACAGCGAGATTCGCTGCGACGCGACTTAGGTGCAGTCTATCTGGCGGCAAGCTTTCAAATGCTTAAACAGGAAAAAATAGCACAGGAGCTTTTGCAACCCGCATTGAAAGATTTACTGGGAAACACCGATCCCTGGAAGGATTGGTACTGGCGCTATTACTACGATCCATTGGTGCAGCAATCGACAACCGTACAGCTCCTGGCACTGCACTTTCCAGCCCAAATCAAAGTATTGCCCATGGACTACTGGGGCCGCATGGCCACCGCGATTCGCGACAATTATTACCAAAGTCTTTCTGCCGCACGCATATTGTTAGCCATTGATGCGTATTCCGGGTTGGCAGTACGCTCTGCCGCGGGCAATGTGGGTTTGAGCGCCGTCAATGCAACGGGAGTTGTCAAGGCTCTTGAGGTACCTCAAGAATTGGCATTGGCCAAGCTCGCAGTGCCACTGGACAGCGTTCGTCTGAAGCTGAACAACGGCGGCGAGTTACCGCTTTTCTACACTTGGGCAGAATCTGGCTACGAGCGCAGCTTGCCTAAAGATGCGCTTAGCAAAGGCATCGAAGTAATCCACGAGTTCTTGGATGCGAAGGGCAATGTAGTCAACGAAGCAGCAGTGGGCGATGAACTAACTGTGCGGGTGCGAGTACGGTCCAGCGAAAGAGGTGACGTGCCACAGGTGGCTTTGGTCGACGTACTTCCAGGTGGGTTGGAGCCGGTCTTGTCGGTACCTTCGGATGGAGACGCACCCGACGTGCCGATTTGGCGTCGTCGCCTAGGAGGCAGTAGCAGTTGGAATATTGAATACGCCGACATCAGGGAAGACCGCGTAATTTTCTATGGGGATGTCAACGGCCGTTTGTCAGAAGTAACATACAAGGCTAGGGCCACCAATATTGGCGAGTTCATAGTCCCAGCTGCATATGCTGAGGCTATGTATGAGCGACGTATTTTTGGACGCTCGGCGGCAGCTAAGTTTGTGGTCAAACCAGCAAGCAAGTGAAGCGTCTATGGGGGCTCGTCGCCCTGCTCATATTGCTTGGGCTGCCCCAATGGTTGCCCAAACCAGCGCTTTCGAACCTAGCCCCGTCGTCTCGTAGCGTGACAGCTGCGGGAGGCGAACTATTGCGACTGACACTATCCACAGACGAACAATACCGTCTGTGGACACCGCTTGATGAGATTGCCGAGCCTATGCGCGAAGCGGTGCTGCTCTATGAGGATCGCTGGTTCTATTGGCACCCGGGGTTTAATCCTTGGGCACTGATTCGGGCCAGCGCAGCAACCGTGTTGGGGCAACGTCGCATAGGGGGCTCGACGATCACCATGCAAGTCGCACGCAGAGCCTTTGCCATTGACAGCCGTAACGTCAGAGGCAAGCTGCACCAAGTGGCAGCGGCGGCGTGGCTAGAGTGGCGTTACAGCAAGCGCGAGATTCTGGAGGCTTACCTGAACATAGCTCCCTTTGGGGGCAATATTGAAGGCGTGGGCGCTGCCAGCCTGATCTATCTGAGAAAACCAGCAAGTATTCTTACCATTCCAGAGGCCCTAAATCTGGCGGTCATTCCCCAAAATCCACGCAAGCGACTTGGCGAGTTTGCTGGCCTTTCTGCCTCTGAGGATTTGCGATCCTCACGCCAACGCCTTGCGCAGCGCTGGGTCACCAAGTTCCCTGGGGATGCCCGATTCCTGGAAAACAACGCTCTGCAAACACCCTTCAAAACCCGCGCCGGTTTGTCATCCAGAGCGCCGCATCTGGTGGATGCATTGCTGCGACAACGCCCTGAACGAGAGCTGAAAACAAGCGTAGACCTGCCGACACAAACGGTACTGGAGCGTGTACTGGATGAGTACATCAAGTCGCGCAAAAATGTAGGCATCCACAACGCCTGTGCTGTTTTGGTGGACACAGGCACTATGCAAGTGAAGGCGCTCGTTGGCTCAGCCGACTACCACAATGAGGCAATTTCGGGTCAAGTCAATTGCGTCCTGAGTCGGCGATCGCCCGGTTCGACGCTCAAACCCTTTATCTACGGCCTAGCGCTAGACCAAGGGCTTATCCATTCGGCCTCGATACTGAAGGACTCTCCCAGCAGTTACGGAGGCTTTTCTCCGGAGAACTTTGATGGCCGATTTGCTGGACCGATCCCGGCACACGAAGCACTTATACGCAGCCGCAATGTGCCTGCGGTCGATCTGGCCTCCCGCTTGGGCCGACCCAATCTCTACGACCTGTTGCGGATGGCTGGCGTACAAAAACTTGCACCAGAAACACACTACGGACTGGCATTGGTTCTGGGCGGTGGAGAGGTGTCACCCGAGGAGCTCGTTCAGTTGTACGCCATGTTGGCCAACCATGGCAGATGGACTGAACTGCAGTACCTGGCACGCACCGAATCGCCGGTACGGCCGATTCCTCTGCTTAGCGCAGCCGCATCGCAGATCACACTGGAGATGCTTCGACAGTCGCCCCGCCCTGATACCTTTGCGCCGGCACGGCCAGCCGTCGCTTGGAAAACTGGTACGTCTTGGGGCTTTCGTGATGCATGGACCGCTGGAGTTTTTGGACGTTACGCTTTAGTCGTTTGGGTTGGTAATTTTGATGGCTCTAGCAACCCAGCGCTGATCGGCATCGAGACCGCCGCACCCCTGTTTTTACGCATCGTCGATGCCTTGCGCGCTGAACGTCTGGCTCCACCAGAAGTGGCATTTTCTCAGCCTGCGGACTTACAAAAGATTGAGGTCTGTGCTGCCAGTGGCGACTTACCCAATGACGCATGCCGAGTGCGTCAAACCGCTTGGTTCATCGCTGGTAAGTCACCCATCCGACAAAGTACCTTGCATCGCAAAGTGCTCATTGATACGCGCAATGGCAAGCTGGCTTGCGTGGCTGGCCCCCATACCCGGGAGGAGACCTTTGAGTACTGGTCATCGGACATGCTGACGCTGTTCAAACGTGCCGGGCTGCCACTTCGCTTGCCACCGGCAGGCGAATGCGACCAAGCTGTTGCGGTTGATGGCGCACCTCGCATCATTTCACCTTTGCGCGGAGTGACGCATGTGCAGCGCACGAATCTGCCGCAACCGATTCAATTGCGCGCCGAATCAGGAAGTGCCGCGCCGTTGCATTGGTTTGCCCAGGACGCCCTGCTTGGACAAAATCGTCCGGGTGAAACACTGAGCTGGACACCACCACGACCGGGGCGCTATACGCTGCGCGTGGTAGATGCTGATGGTCGGTCGGAAACGCGTGAGTTAGTTGTTGAGCAAGTTCAGTAGAAATGAATGCATTACTTTTTAGACACGAGAATGCTATTTTTTTAGGAGCTGCTCCCGCACTATCCACGGCCTGGAAGGCCGATTTGACTCTAAAGAAGCTTAAACGCCAGCGCCGCCACGGCGGTGGGCGGCAGCGCCGCTAGCAGCAAGCCCAGCGGGTGGATGGCGTTGTCGGCAAACTTCTCTTTCAGAATGGCGGCACCGGCTGGGTTGGGCGCATTGGCGATGACGGTGAGGCCGCCACCGGTCACGGCACCCGCCACCAAAGCCACCTTGAACTCATCGCTCAGGCCGGGCACCAAAGACCCCAGGTAGGTCAAGGCAGCGTTGTCCGTCAGCGCGGTCAGGGTGGCTGCGCCATAGAACACCGAGTTAGCCCCCATACCCATCAAAACAGGCTCCAGCCACCACTGCTGCACGCCGCCCAACACCACCAGCCCAGCCAGGAAAAATGCCACCAGCAGCGCCTCCTTCAAGATCAGCGGGTTCTGGTGGCGCTCATAGGCGCTGGTAAATCCCATAAAGAATAAAAACAGCCCCAAAAACACCGATGGATAGTGGGCAAACACCACCACCAACGCCAAAAACACCAGATGCACCAGCACCACGGCCCAGGGAACGGGGGTGTCTGCAGCTGCAGGCCGCTGCCCCATATGGGTCACCTCACTGCGGAACAACAAGGTCACTACCAGCGCATTCACAAAAACAGCAATCGCAGCCTTCCAGCCAAAGTGCGACAGCATGAAGGCCACATCCCAGTTCCACTTGGCAGCCACCATCAACACCGGCGGTGCGGCAAAGGGCGTCAGCGTGCCACCGATGGAAATGTTCACGAACAGCACGCCAATGGTGGCGTACTTCAGCCGCACCGATGTGTCTTTGGTAAACAGACTGTCACGCAGCATCAGGGCGGCCAGGGTCATGGCAGCGGGCTCGGTGATAAACGAGCCCAGCAGGGGCACCAGAAACATCACCAAAAAGTACATGGCCACCCCGGTGGGCAGCGGCAGCCGCCGCGCCGTGGTTTGCACCAGCGCGCCCGCAAACTGCAGCACCGGCCGGGTGCCTGCAATCACCATGATGGCGAACACAAACAGGGGCTCGGTGAAATTGCGCGACTCCAGGTAGGCCGTGGCCGCGGGTTTGCCGCTGATGCCAAACATGAACAGCATCAGCACCATGGCCCAAAAGCCGAACACCACCTCCACCTCGCCCAGCAAATGCCAAATGCCCGCGTGGCGCGGATTGGTATGCGCCAAGCGCTCAAAAAACTTGGTGGAAAACGTATGCAGTATGGCCAGCGCAAACAGGGTTGCGCCAATGGTCTGGATCAGTGTGGGTGTGGGCATAGACGTAGCTGGAACGCGTGGCGGCCCGACCAACGCAAAAAACCTGTGGCCCCCGCCGATTGCAAGGGCCACACCCAAGGCACAGTGTAGCCGGGGCGTGCCGCATGGTGCGAGAATGACACAAAGCACCAGAGGTACGAAAATGAAGTCATCATTTCAAAGGAAACTTGCAACCGGCCTCGGCTTGTTGGTGTCATTGGCCCTGCCCGCTGTGGCCGCCACCCCCATGGTGGCTGCGGGCTTGAGCCACAGCATGGCACTCACATCCGACGGCAAAGTACTAACCTGGGGCAGTGACAACAGCGGCCAGTTGGGCATTGGCCGCGCCACCTTTTTGGGTACACCGCAAAAGGTGCCCGGCATGAACCTGGGTGCTGCTAACACTGCCAAGCTCGCTTCGGGCGCGTATCACAATGCCGCTGTCAAAGCCGATGGAACCGTCTGGACCTGGGGTGATAACTTGGCAGGTCAACTGGGGGACGGCAGCATCACCGCTAAATCCACCCCCACTGCCGTGCAGGGCCTCAAGCAGGCCACGGCCGTGTCAGCGGGCTTCGCATTCACCATGGCGCTGAAATCGGACGGCAGCGTGTGGACCTGGGGTAGCAATGATTCCGGGCAACTGGGCACTGGCTATGACGCCAGTGTGCAAGACAGCGAATACAGTCCCGTGAAAGTGGCTGGCCTGGAGGGTCTGCAAGTGCAGTCTGTGGCGGCAGGGTTTGCATTTGCGTTGGCGGTGATCAATGGCTACGTCATCGCTTGGGGGGATAACGTGGGTGGCCAATTGGGGGATGGCACTGACGTGGCTACTCCTTCTGCGCAGTTTGTGTACGGCCCGTCTAACGTGGTAGCAGTGGCCGCAGGCGTCTACCACGCCATTGCACTGGATTCCAATGGCGGTGTCTGGACCTGGGGTACCAACACCGACGGCCGCTTGGGAGATGGCACAGAGTTCAGCCGCCCTTACGCCGCACAGATCACGGGTTTGCCGCGCATCGTGGCCATTGCCGCGGGCGGCCAGCACAGCGTGGCCCTGGCGCAGGACGGCAGCGTTTGGGCTTGGGGCAACAACGACTATTTGCAGTTGGGTGTCAGCGGTATCAGCGCGCGCCTGAGCCCCGCCAAGGTGCCGGGCCTGAGCAATATTGCCCGCATCAAAACCCACTACAACCACACCATTGCCATTGACACCACGGGCAACGCCTGGACCTGGGGTGCTGGCACCACCGGTCAAATGGGCGACGGATCTGCGGCCAACCGCGCCGCACCCGCGCGCGTTCCGGCCTTTAGTGGCGTGCTGGCCGCCGAGCCCGGCGTTGGGCACACCATGGCCGTGACCCAAGACGGCCAGTTGTACGCCTGGGGTGAAAACCTGGCGGGCCAACTGGGCCTGACCACCGACACCGACCGCACGCTGCCCAACACCGTGGCAGGCTTGAGCAGTATCACTTCCATTGCTGGGGGCTTCCGGCATTCGCTGGCGGTGCAGTCTGACGGCACCGTTTGGGCCTGGGGCTACAACCTGGGCGGCCAATTGGGCGACGGAACCACCGACTCCAAAACCAAGCCCGTCAAAGTAGTCGGGGTTGGCAATATGACGCAAGCCAGTGGCGGCTCCTTGCACTCCATTGGCCGCAAATCCGACGGTACGGTCTGGGCCTGGGGCAGCAACCAGGAGGGCGAATTGGGCCAGGGCACGCATTCGCAGCGCGGGAATGCCATCCAAGTCAAAAACCTGACCAGCGTGAGCCAGGTGTCTGCCGGGTCCGGCTTCAACCTGGCGCTGCGCACCGATGGCAGCGTCTGGTCTTGGGGCACAAATAAATTTGGCGAGCTGGGTGTGGACCCCAGCACCACCGCTGTGGGCAATGAGTCTTACCGGACCTTGCCCGCGCGCATCAATGGTTTGCCCACCATCGTGGCCGTGGCGGCAGGGTCTCAGCATGCCCTGGCACTGGGGTCAGACGGCAGGGTGTGGGCCTGGGGCGACCAGACCAATGGCATCCTGGGCAATCTGCAGCTGGATGCGGGCATTGCATTGCCTGCGCGCATTGCCAACCTGAGCAATGTGGTGGCCATTGCGGCGGGCACCAACCACTCCATGGCACTCTGCAAAGACGGCAGTGTCTGGGTCTGGGGCCTGGTGATAACCGACGAAGACGCCTACGCCGTGGGCTTCCCGCTGGAGTTTCCGGGCTTGGGCAATGCCAGCAGCATCACCGCCGGGCTGGCCCACAGCCTGGTGGCCAAGACTGATGGCACGGTGTGGTCCTGGGGCCTCAATATCGAAGGCGGCCTGGGCGATGGCACCTATGCCTTTCATGCCGATAGCGTGGCTGTTATCAACGAGCAATTCAGCAACTTGCTCGATTTGAATCTGGCCGTACCCAACTTGCCGACAGACCCTAGCAAACTGCCCACCTTCTTTGCATCCACCCAAAAAGTAGGAGGCAAAAAAAACACGACGCTGTCGGTGGACCTGCGCGGCCTGCTGAACCCTCCCACCGCATCCGCCAACGGCAAAGCGCGGCCCAACGCCACGCGGGGCTACAACGTGTATGTAGCCGCCGCCGTGCCCAATGGCACGCAGCCCCTGTACTTTCAGCTCGATGGCGTGAAGGGCTGGGGCAACTTGGTGTGGCCCATTGGCGAGTATTTGCGCGGTGTGGCGCTAGACAACCAAGACAGTGTGGTGCGCGCACAAATCTTGACCGACACCGATCTCACAGGCCTTGAGGGGGCCTCCATCTACGTGGGCTACGGGTTGGATGCCAACGAAATGGCCACCAGCGGCCGCTTCAGGCTGGTCTATAAAGTGCCTAAGTAAGCGGCAAGCACTCCGCTACAGCTTGTAAGGCGCGTGGGCCGGGAACTCCAGCACAAAACACGCGCCCTGCCCCACCGATGACGCCACCGACAACTCCCCGCCCAGCACCGAGGTAACGATGCGGTGGCACACGGCCAGCCCCAGGCCCGAGCCGCCCTGGCCCAGCTTGGTGGTGAAGAAGGGATCGAAAGCGCGGGCCAGCACTTGCGCACTCATACCAGCACCGTCATCCGTCACTGACAAGCGCACCCGCTGGTCTTGCACCTCAGCATCAATGCGAATGCTACCGCCCTGCGGACCGGCAAAGGCATGCAGCAGCGCGTTTTGAATCAGGTTGGCCACCACTTGCCCCAGCGGGCCGGGGTAGCTGTCACACACCAGCGCGGCGGGAATGGCGTTGTGGATGTGAATTTGGGGCCGGTCCAGCGCGTGGCCCGACGCAATCAGAATGCTCTCCACCACCTGCTGCAGATCAAACACCCGGCGCTGCGCCGATGTCTGGTCCACCGCCACTTGCTTGAAGCTGGAAATCAGCTCTGCGGCGCGCTGGGTGGAGCGCACCACCAGGCTATTCATCTCGCGGCCCGCAGATACAAAACTGTCCAGGCCCGAGCGCGTCAAACCGCCTTCGGCCACCTGGGCTGCCAGCCGGGCAAAGCGCTCATCCAGCGCCGTGCTCACCGTCACGGCGTTGCCAATGGGCGTGTTCAGCTCATGCGAAATGCCCGCCACCATCGACCCCAAAGAGGCCAGTTTTTCGGCCTGCACCAACTCGCTCATGGCGCGCTCCAGCGTGCTGACGGTGTCCTGCAAAGTCTGGTTGCTGGCTTCGTACTGGCGGGTTCGCTCGGCCACGGTGCGCTCCAAGGCCTCGCGCAGCCGCCTGCGGTGCAGGGCTGCCGCCATGGTATCGGCCACCATGGACAGCATACTCGGGTCGGCATCGGTAAAGCGAATGTCTGCGTCATAGCTTTGCACCACCACCGCACCCAGCGCCTCGTTGGCCACCATCATGGGCACGCCCAGCCAATCCACGGCCGGGGGACCGTAGCTGTGCTGGTCCATCTTGTCCACATGGCCGGCCTGGGTCATCAGCTCCAAAGACGAGCCGCGCAGCGTGCGGCCCGCCGCCACCACAAAGGCCGACAGTGATCCCTGCAGCCGCCCTTCCAGAAAGGCAATCGGCTCCTCAGGGCTGTCAAACGCGTCCACCGAATATTCAAAGTTAAGCTGGTGGCGGTGCTCATCCAGCAGCACCACAAAGAAATTTTCTGCATACATCAGCGCCTTGAGCGACTGGTGCAATTGGGCGAAGACGGGGGCCAGTTGGTCGCAGTGCTCCAGCGTATGGGCCAACGTGAGGGTGGCGCGCAGCAGATCACTTTTGCGGGCCAAGCCGGAGAGGCGTTGCAGCCGCTCTGAGTGCAGCGCCGCATCCAGCCGGGCATTCATGGCATTGACCTGCACCGTAAAAGGCTGCGCGCTCAGCACACCCACCTGGTCGGGCAATACAAACACGCAGGCGCCGCTGGACCGGTCGGTCAGCGTCAGGGGCAGGGCCAACACCGGGCCATGCACCACGGCCTGGCCCTGAATGCAGCATTGGCGCGCGCAGTCGCGGTCGGCATCGGTGCATGCACGGCCCAGCACCGCTCGCGGATGAAAGCCCAAGTCATCGGCCACCCACACCTGCACGCCCAGCGCGCCAAAGACTTCAATCGCCCACGCCTGCAACTCGGCAGTGGCTGCAATCAAATCCGCGTTGGCGGGATCGTCGGAGGCGGGCATGGCAGTGGAGGTGGGTTTGTGTCTATCCTAATGCACAGCCCGCCCACTACGCCAGCAATCAATCACTCGCTCAGTCGGTGGCTTCCAGCGCAATCAGCTCGGCCACCGTTTGCTTGCGCCGGATCAGGCGGGCGGTGCCGCTGAGTGCGCCTCCCTCTATCAGCACCTCGGGCACCAGGGGCCGGGTGTTGTAGTTGGAGGACATAGACGCACCGTAGGCTCCCGTGTCATGCAGCACCAGCAAGTCACCCACTTGGGCGGCGGGCAAGTCGCGGTTTAGCACCACACCACCCTCGCCTTGGGTAAACACATCGCCCGACTCGCACAGCGGCCCCGCCACCGCCGTGGGCTGCAGCGCGCCGGTGGCGGGTGTGCCGTCGGCGTGGATGATTTCCATGTCGTGGTGGCTGCCATACATGGCCGGGCGCATCAGATCGCTAAAGCCGGCGTCCACCATCACAAAGCGGGCGCTGCCCTGGTGTTTGGTAGCGCGCACTTCACTCACCAAGACGCCCGACTCGGCCACCAGGTAGCGGCCGGGCTCCAGCTCCAGCGTGATGGCGTGGCCCAACAGCGCAGCCACTTGCTGGCGCGCGGCATCCCACAGCGCAAAGTAGTGGGCTGTGTCCAACGTGGGCTCACCCACCTGGTAGGGGATAGACAGACCGCCGCCCGCCGAGATGGCGTGCAAATCCATGCCCTGGTCCTTCACGGTTTGCACCAGCGCCACCATGGCACCGCACACGTCTTGCAAATGCGAGTAATCCACCCCCGAGCCAATGTGCATGTGCAGGCCTTGCAGCGCGAGCCCATTGGCGCGCACCTGGGCCAGCGCGCCCACCAGCTCGGCATGCCAGATGCCGTGCTTGCTGTGCTCGCCACCCGTGTTGGTTTTGTTGCTATGGCCGTGGCCAAAGCCGGGGTTGATGCGCAGCCACACCGGGTGGCCGGGGCTGACAGCGCCCAGTTGGTCCAACATGTCCGTAGAGCCGCAATTGACCGGTATGCCCAGCTCCACTACGCGCGCCAATGTGGCGCGGTCAAACAGATCGGCCGTGAACACAATCTCGGCGTGGTTCATGCCATCTACCTTGTGCAGGCCAGGTTTGAAACCTGCGGCCAGCGCGCGCTCAATCTCGCCCAAGGACACCGCGTCCACCGCCACGCCCAGGCTCTTCATCAGCCGAAGGATGTGGGTGTTGGAATTGGCTTTTTGGGCAAAGCGCACTACGTCAAAAGCCTGCAGCGACTGAATACGAGCCGTGATGGTGGCCGCGTCATACACCCACAGGGGGGTGCCGTGTTGTTGGGCCAAAGATGCGAGGGTAGAGGGTAAAAAAGGATTCATGCTGTGGATGATGCCCAGCTTAATCTATTCAATCAATGCCAATTTCTTTGTTGCACTATTCAAATTGGATATAGTTTGTGCATGCCCCAACTGCCTAGCCCCCAACCAAGGTCGCCTGCGCCCCCAACGTCCCCCGCGCTGAACCACCGCCAGTTGTCCATCTTTCGGGCCATCATGTTGCAGGGGAGCTTAAGCCGCGCTGCCGAGGCCACCCAGAGCAGCCAGCCCACGCTCAGCCGCGAACTGGCGCGCCTGGAATACCTGCTGGGCTTTGGCCTGTTTGACCGGGTGCGCGGCCGCCTGCGGCCCACGGCGCGCGCGCTGGCGCTAATGCAAGAGGTGGAGCGCTCCTTTGTGGGCCTGGAACAAATTGCCGCGCGGGCGCAAGAGCTGCGCACCCTGTCCACCGGGCGGCTGCGGGTGGCCGGCCTGCCCGCGCTGGCACATGCGCTGCTGCCCCGGGTTTTGCAGCAGTTTCAAAAGCAACTGCCCCAGGCTAGCGTCAGCGTGGTGCCGCTGGAGTCGCCCTGGCTGGAGCAAGCCCTGAGCGAGCAGCGTTTTGATGTGGGCCTGAGCGAAATCAGCGAGCCCCCCAGCGGCGTGGCCTTGCAGCCACTGCTGCAAGTCAATGAGGTGGCCGTGTTGCCCGCCGGCCACCGCCTGTGCAAAAAGGCGGTGCTCACGCCTGAGGACTTTGCCAACGAGCGCTTTGTCAGCCTGGCCGATGGCGACCCCTACCGCCAGGCGATAGACGCCCTGTTTGCCCAAGCCGGAGTCGAGCGCGCCTGCCTGCTAGACACCGCCAACGCTGCCGCCGTGTGCGCCATGGTGCAGCAGGGCTTGGGCGTGGCCATCGTCAACCCGCTGACCGCAGCCGCCTGTGCCAGCGCACAGTTGGTGGTACGCCCACTCGCGGTGGCGATACCGTTCAGGGTGAGCGTGCTGCTGCCCGAGGTGGCCGCGCCCCACCCGCTGCGCGATGCGCTGGTTCAAGCATTGCGCGAGGTGGCAGGGAAACTGGAGCTTGGCTGATGAGGTCGCTATGAAAATAAGAGCTTCTCCCGCACTATCCATGGGCTGAAAGGCCGATTTCCTCATATTTTTGCATCTGCACAAATAGGCAGAAAAAGCATTGAACCAAGCTGCGCACGGGGTTTGGGGGCTGCAGGTTGTGGACGTACGTCATTTGTACTAACATGAGCGCCATTCACATTCATTTAACCACGCAAGGTGCCAGCATGGCCTCGACCCCCGTCTCGCAAACAACGTCATCTCGCGCGTCAAACGCCGCGCGCTCAGCGCGGCTGGGTTTGCGCGCCACCGGGCCGCAAGAAGCCATATTGCGGCGTGCGGCCGAGGTGACGCATAAGTCTTTGACCGATTTCATTCTGGACAGTGCCTGCCTGGCAGCCGAACAAACCCTCTTGGACCAACGCCTGTTCATGGTGTCGGGCACGCAATACCAGGCGCTGATGGACTTGCTTGACAGACCCGCGCAGGACAACCCGGGTCTGCAAGACCTTTTTTCCCGCAAGGCACCCTGGGCCGGACAATGACTTTGGGGTCACCGGTGCCGCTGCAGGCACTGCACCGGCTAGACAGCTTTGATTGCGGCAAACCCACGCTGAACGAATGGCCAACACGCCACGCACGCCAGGCCCAAGCCAGTGGCTCCGCCAAAACCTTTGTGGTGGCGGATGGTGACCAAGTGGCCGGATACTTCAGCTTAACCGTAGGCCAGGTCGACACACTGGAAGCCCCTGACCGCATTCGCAAAGGCATGGGCCAATACCCGTTGCCTGTGGTGATTTTGGCGCGCCTTGCTGTCGCGCAGCGGGCCCAAGGGCATGGGATTGGCGTCGGCATGCTGCAAGATGCGATTAGGCGCACCTTGCTCATCGCCGAGCAGGCTGGGATTCGCGCGATGCTGACGCATCCGCTGGACGATGATGCAGCCCGTTTTTACCAACGCTTCGGTTTTGAAGCCTCACCGCTGCGCCCGGAACAGTTGCTTTTGTTGCTGAAGGATGCCCGCCGACTTTGTAGTTAGACCTGTTTTGCTATTAAAGCAGGAGCTGCTCCCGCACTATCCACGGGCTGAACTGCACTTTTGGCACCTAATCGGCATGGGCCGAGTCTAAGTCCAAGTGCTGCACAAAGCATGCTGCCTGCCCCCCTAGAATCTATAAAAACGCGCGGCACACGCCACACCGCCTCAATCTCAGGGACACCACCGCCATGCACCACAAAAACCACACCACCTTGCAAACCCTGTGGGCGCGTTGCCGCCTGCCGCTCAGCCGTTTGGCTACGGCCTTGCGCAGCGCGGCTTGTGTATCTTTGGCCGTGGGCGCTACTGCGCTCAGCACGGGTGCAGCAGCTGTTGAGCCCACAGCACCCCTATTGCCCGTGGTGCTGAATCACCTGGCTGCCGGTGCGCATGGTCAGGCCCGTGGGCTGGCTTTCTCCGTATCGCTCAAGCCGGGGCAGACGCTCAGTGACATCATCTTGATCGACCATGGCACCGAGACCAGCCTACTGCGTCTGTTTGCCCTGGAAACCCAAACCACGGCAGCGGCAACTACTGCGTCACTCGGCGACACCACCACCCTGCTGGCCCGGCTGATGCCCAGTGTGGACTGGCGACCTCTAGTGGGCCAAAGCTATGTGCTCAAGCTGGTCAAAACCCACAGCCCCAACCGCGTGGCCGCCCACACCGCCACAGAAACCCCCGGCACCACTCCCACCACTGGCACCACCACCGAGCTACTGCAACTGCAAATAATCCGCGCCCCAACCGCGCTGCCAGACACCTTGATCTTGGTGCCCACCGATGGCACGGCCGCCCCCGACACGCTGGCCTTTACCCTACCCGGAGTGGCCGGTGCCCGGCTGGAAGAGCTGGCCTTGGTGAGCGGCAGTACCCGCGTGCCAGTGCAATCGGCCTTTGCCCTGACCCCCGATGCGGGTGGCAATGTGCAGGCCCGCTTGGGCGGATTGGACTTTGACCCCGTAGCCGGGCAAGACTTTGCGCTGGAGGCCAGTTGGGTGTTTACGGATAACACCCCCACGCTGAAGCAAAAGCTGGTGCTCAGCCCGCGCAGCGTGCTGGCGCTCGCTAAAGAAACCAGCCTGCGTGTGGTGACCAACGGCACCGCCGCCACAGAACCGCTGGTGCTGAACCTTGGCGGTGCTGCCAACACCCGCATTGACCAAATTGCCCTGGAGGTGCCCGGCGGCACCGTCAACGTGGGCGACGCTTTTGTAATGGGCCGCGCGGCCAATGGTGCGCTGATAGCTACCCTGTCCACACTCCTAGACCTGGACCCCCTGGCCGGGCAGTCATTTGCGCTACAGGTCAACCACCGCCTGGTCGACCCCAACACCGCAAGCTCCACCGCCACACCCACTACATCGGCCGTGACCTGGAGCCAGCGCGTGCGCCTGAGCGTGGTGGCCCCCGACCGCGCCGCCACGCTGGCCGCGCCGCAAATCAGCGCCGGGGTCAACGGCACCAGCCTGAGCGTGACCACCCCCGGCATTGCGGATGCAGATGGCGTGCGCAACCTCAGCTACCGCTTGTATGCCCAAGAGAGCGCCACCACCGTGCTCACCAGCAACACCACCGGCAGCTTTACAGGCTTAACCCCCAGCACCCCCTACTGGATCAGCACCCAGGCCGAAACCTACAACCCCGCGCTAGATACCTGGACGCTGCGCACCAGCCTGCTGGGTAGCACCAGCACCCGCGCCGCGCCAGACACCACCGCGCCACTCACCACAGCAGGCCCCAGCCTGGCCACCGCCGCTACGGACACCACCGCCACCATCACCGTCACCCTGAACGAGGCGGGCACTGGCTACTACCTGGTGCTACCCGCCACCAGAGCAGCACCTACCCCGGCCGCCGTGCTGGCCGGTACTACAGTGGCCCTGGCGGCGGCCAGCCCCGGCAGCATTCGCCTGAGTGGCCTCACCGCATCTACCGCCTACACGCTGTACTTTGTAGCCAAAGACACGGCGGGCAATGTGCAAGCGGCGCTGCAAAGCCTGGCCTTTAGCACCACTGCCGCACCCGACCTGACGGCACCTGTGACCACCGCTGGCCCCGCGGCCACGGGCATTACCAGCAGCGCGGCCACACTGTCCGTCACATTAAACGAGGCAGGAAGCGGCTACTACCTGCTGCAAGCGGCCGGTGCCGCCGCACCCAGCGTGGCGGCGGTCAAGGCAGGCACCAGCCTGGCCCTGGCGGCCAATGTGGCGGGCAGCGCCAGCCTGAGCGGCCTAAGCGCCAGCACCGCTTACAAGCTCTACTTTGTGGCCCAAGACACTGCGGGCAATGTGCAGGCTGCCGTGCAAAGCGTGGCGTTTAGCACCATTGCCCCGCCGGACATCACGCCGCCCAGCATCAGCCTGAACGGCGCGGCCAGCATCAGCCTGACGGTGGGGGACAGCTACACCGAGCAGGGCGCTACCTGGAGCGACGCGGTGGACGGCAGTGGCACGGTGACGGACATTACCGGCACCGTCAACACCGCAGCAGCGGGCAGCTACACCCGCACCTACCGCAAGACCGATGCGGCAGGCAACACTGGCACGGCCACCCGGACGGTGACGGTGAGTGCAGCGGCGGACCCAATGCCGACGGGGGCTGCGTTGGGCGATGTGTCGACGGGTGATAGCGCCGGTGGTGGCCCCATTGCTCCCTTCAACGCCGGTGGTGCAACGGACCCGCTGGGGCGGGTCATCGCATATAGCATGTCGTCTGTTTTTCTAAGGACTGAATGTGGCGTCCCTCCAGGTTCGCCTGGATACATTGCAACTGCACCAGCACTCCCGTTGGTAATTAACAGTTCGACGGGCGTAATCAGTGGCATATTTGATGCCTTTTGCAATAGCCTCTACACGGTGACGGTAACTGCCACCCCGGCTGGGGGTAGCAATCCGTTGGTCCGGGCGTTCACCTTGACGATTACTGACGAGGGATAGAGCGGGGCTGGGATACGCTGCGCAATGTCCAAGGCGCAAAAAAGGCGTTCTGGTCCTTACCGCCTCAGGCCATCGCGCCAATCAACGCCAGAAACGCTGGCAATTCTGCGGTGGCCGTGTTCCACACCATGTCCAGATCCACCTGTAAATAGCCGTGTGACAGCACGTTGCGCATCCAGTAAGCGTCATCCCAAGGACAGTGGACCTGTTGCTGCGCAAAGCTGCCTTCTTCATACCGCTTGCGCCTCGGCCAACTCGATGGCCCTGAATTTCTCAGAAACTGCATTGAGCGTCAGCACATCGACCGGAACACCTAGTAGCGATTGCAGCGTTCTTGTGATCCTGGAAATGTGCGCGTTTTTGATCCTGACTCGTTGGCAAATTTAACTGCACGCTCCGGGCAACAACGATCAAAATTTCGTATTATTCGTTGTTTTCGTTTTATACTGGCCCGACATCTGGATCAAATTTTGGAGGGCACCATGCCTACCGCAGTCACACTTGGTAAAACACCTACCCGCCGCTACGACCCGCTTGGGCCGTTGGCGGATGCCATCGGTTCGTTGACCGGGACCTTGTCCGGTCAGGTTGCCAGCGCACTGCACCAGGTCCTTGAATCCACCACCCCAGCAAGCCGCAGCGCTCGCTTGCAGTTAATTCGCCATTTGGTGGACATTGAGAGCCAATCGGTCGGTATCGAGATGCCTAAGCCGGTTGCCTCCGGCAATGACCTGATCAGCACGGCGCAGGCCGCTGAGTTATTGGGGTACAGCCGCCCCTACGTCGCCATGTTGATCGACCAGAACAAACTAAAGAGTGCCACAGTTTCCGCTGGTGGTCATCGCCGGGTTTCACGTGCCGCCGTGCTGGACTGGAAAGCCCAGCATCAAGTCACGGGCAAAGCCGCTGACCTGCGTACCGAGGGGCAAAAGGCCGGCGCCTATAAAAGCACCGAAGCAGACGTGGTGCGCCGCGTCAAAGCGCTTGCAAAAAATCGTTGACCGTAGGTGATGCACCACCACCCACTCACCCCCGGTGGCAACACTTTGGTTATTTTGGATACCTGCGTACTGTTGCCATCGCGCCTGTCGGATGTGCTGTTTGACTTGATGCTCGAAGGCTTGTACCTCGCCTACTGGACGGGCGACGTGGAGGCCGAGTTCCTGCGCAACTGGCCACAAGTACACCCCGACGCATCGAAGTCGGGTACCAAGCGGCTCAAGGCATTTCAGCGGGCCACCAACCATGGGCATCTGGTTACCGGGTATGAAGATGCCGCATTTATGTCGCGCGTGCCAGTGCGGGTGCATAACAACGACCGGCACCTGATCGCCGCCGCCTTGGTCATGGTCAACGGACTCGATGAAGAAGATGACCCGGCACTGCACAAGGTGATGATCGTTTCCGACAACACCAAGCATCTGGCCATTGCCGAAACCTGTAAGCTGGGCATCGAGGTCATCAAGGCCGGTGCGTTCGTTGACCGCCTGTTTGATGCTGCGCCATCCAGAGCCAGTCAGGCGATTGCAAAGTCGCTCAGTGATCTGACAAAGCCGCCGTACACAGTAGCGGAACTCGTGGCCGCCCTACGCCTCCATGGCGCGAAGACTACGGCTGAGGGTCTGAGGCAAGTCGCTGGATAAGACGGGGCCGCAAGAAACCATATTGTGCAGTGCGGCTGAGGTGGCGCGCAATGCTGACGCATCCGCTGAACGATGATGCGGCCCGTGCTTACCAGCAAAAGGCCGTTGCGCAGCCACCACGCGCAAACTGAGTGAGCTCTCCAATGCGCGGTGCACGGCTGGCCCTGTCACCGGGGCCAGCACGGCATTTTTGCCCCAATTTGGTGCAAAAAATAGCATTGCGGCTTGGCGAACGCTGCTGGGCCAGCCCCGGCGCACCAAACTGCCATTTTTTTGGGCAGTCCGCTCCAGGGTGGCGAGGCTTCAACTGAGTGTTTACCCTAATACGCCGCACCACTTGCTTCTACAGTCGTGTAGAGCTCTGTTGCTCGACGTTTACACAAGGACTTGTATGAAAACCCTATTTTCCAAATCGATGGTGACCTACGCCGCCCTGTGTTTGGCACTGGTGGGCAGCGCGCTGGCTGCCCCGGCATGGGCGTTGGATGTGTCCGAGGTGAGTTATGCCCCACAGAAACAAGCGGGGGCTGCCAAGCTGGTGCTGAATGGCGCTGGCGTGCGCCGTATGGGCGACAAAGACCTCTACACCGCTGCGCTGTACCTGGAACAAAAAACCACCGTGCCCGGTGTCGTCATTGCTGACAAAGGTGCCAAGCAACTGGTAGTGACCTTGCTGCGTGATGTGAACAGCCGACAGATCAGCGAGTTGCTGGCGCGCGGGCTGACCAGCAATTCCAGCGACGATGAGCTGGTGGAAATCATCCCGGAAATCATGGACCTGGGCTCGCTGATCGCCAAACAGGGCAAGCTCAAAGCGGGTGACAGCTTTCAGATTGACTGGAACGCCACCGGCGGCACCACCATCACCATCACCGTACGCGAGCGCAGCCAGCCCAAGCCCACCGTTGAAGTGTTTGCCAAGCCAGACCTGATCAGCGCAATGATGCGCATTTGGTTAGGTGCCCGCCCGGCGGACGAGAAACTCAAATCAGCGCTGCTGGGCCAAGGCGCTTAAATCGGGATACTGGGCAATGGCCCATGGCCAGGGCCAGCCCTTGCAGGCAGCCCTGGCGCACCGGTGGATTACTGCACGTCGTAATCAATGACCACTTTCCAGCGGCCATCCTGAATTTGCGACAAACGGGATTCATTGCTACCCAGGCGCTTGGTGGGCGTGAAGCGCAAAGCGGGGTTGCCAAACATATCGCTCGGGTACTTCACAGTCTCCATGGCACGGATGAACTTGGAGGTGTTGGGGCGTGGTCCGGCTTCCCGCATGGCTTGGGCAAACACATTGATGGTGGTGTAGCCAAATACCGAAATCGACGACGGGTCTTCATTGAACTTGGTGGAGTACTTGCTAGCCCAGCGGCGCACCTGCGGCGATGGATCGTCGGCATAAGGAATTTGCCCCGTCATGGTGGCGTAGAGCCCCTCTGCAATCTTGCCACCCAACTTGGGGATCAACTCGGAATACGCTGCACTCGATCCCAAAAAGATCGGGGTGTAGCCGAGTTTGCGGGCGGCCCCCATGACACCTACCGTCTCACGAATAATCGTGCCCAGCACGACCATTTCGCAACCGCTGGCTTGCATTTTGACGACCTGCGTTGAAAAATCCGTGGCGCCGCGTTTGAATGACGTCTTGTCTGTCAATGCCAGCTGGCTGAGCTTGAGCCCTTCTTCCGTGCCACGCAGTACTTCCAGGCCAAATTCATCGTCCTGGTACAGCGCACAGACTTTGGTGACTGGCTTGCGCCGAATCAACTTGGGCAAGGCCGTGCGGATTTGCTCGTAGTAGGTAGTGACAGTGGAGAACTTGAGCCGGTGAAACGGCTCATACATCTCACGCGCCGCTGTCAGCGGGAAGAAGTTGATCACTTCTTTCTCAAACAGAATCGGCATCGCGGCGTTGTTTTGCGCCGTGCCGATGTGCCCCAGCATCATGAAAATTTTGTCTTGCTGCACCAACTTGGTGGCCGCCAATACCGCGCGTTTGGGATCGTAGCCAGCGTCCTCTATCAGCAGCTTGATCTTGCGGCCATTGATGCCGCCTTGCTCATTCACCTCTTCCACCGCCAGCAACATGCCGTTGCGGGCCTGCTTGCCGTAACCCGCCAGCGGGCCTGACAAATCCTGAATGGTGCCGACCAGAATCTCGTCTTTGCTAATGCCCTGCTGGGCGCTGGCAAAGCCCGTAGAACCGGCAAATAGCCCCAACCCGACCAACGCAGCCAGTGCGGCCCGTGTCTTTTGCATCATGTTGATCTCCTCGTTATAGATAAAAACGCGGGTCTACGCCCACGCCAATTTAAGTATCGCACCACTGTAGTGCCGCAAAGCAGCTATCTGTCGCACAGGTGCGGTGCGTAGGCACAATGGCAACACTTGCCCTCACTTTGACCCCATCCGCATGAAAAAAGTCATCCTCATTACCGGCGGCTCGCGCGGCATTGGTGCCGCCACCGCGCGCCTGGCCGCACAACAGCACTACGCAGTCGCCCTTAGTTATGTGAACAACCGGGCTGCTGCGGACCAGCTGGTGGCAGACATCACCAGCGCGGGCGGGCAGGCACTGGCGGTGCAGGCCGACGTGGCGCTGGAGGCCGATGTGCTGCGCCTATTTGCCCAGGTAGATGCGTCGCTGGGCCGTATCAGCGCCCTGGTCAACAACGCGGGTGTTTTGGAGCAGCAATCCAGGGTGGAGCACATGACAGCCGAGCGCATCAGCCGCGTGCTGGCCACCAATGTGCTGGGCAGTTTTTTATGCGCGCGGGAGGCGGTGCGGCGCATGTCCACAGCTCAAGACGGGCCGGGTGGTGCGATTGTGAATGTGTCATCGCGCGCCTCCAAGCTGGGCTCGCCGGGCGAATATGTGGACTACGCGGCCTCTAAGGCAGCGGTGGATACCTTAACCATCGGCTTGGCCAAAGAAGTGGCGGCCGAAGGCATACGGGTCAACGCGGTATCGCCGGGCTTGATTTACACCGATATCCACGCCAGCGGGGGCGAGCCGGGCCGGGTGGATCGGGTCAAAACCTCGGTGCCCATGGGGCGCGGCGGCACACCCGAAGAAGTGGCCCAGGCGGTGCTGTGGCTGCTGTCCGATGCAGCGTCTTACACCACCGGCACGGTGTTGGAGGTGTCGGGCGGGCGCTAAAAACCCCGTAAAGCTCCCCGCCCCTCTCGCCTAGCCCAGCATCCTGAACAGGCCATACACCGCCAGCAGGCCCGAGATCAAGAAGCAGGCATTCTTGGCCGTGCGCCCCACCACCACGGCACCCAAGACGCTGCACACCAAGATGGCAATAAAGAGATAGCTGGTTTTCATACCGGTGCGGCCTATAGCGTCTCAGCCGCTTTGGCAGGAACAGGGGCTTCCGGTGGCTGGCGCAGCATCTTGCGCTTGGCTACGCCGACAAAGTGCTCAATGTCATCGACGATGGAGAAGAAGCTTGGCGTCACCAGCAGGCTCAGGATGGTGGAGGTGATCAAACCACCAATCACCGCCGCCGCCATGGGGGCGCGGAAGCTGTTGTCCGCATCACCCAAGCCAATCACCAGCGGCAGCATACCGGCCACCATGGCAATCGTCGTCATGATGATGGGGCGGGCACGTTTGTGGCAGGCGTCCATCAGCGCTTCAAAGCGATTCAGCCCATGTTCACGGCGCGCCGTGATGGCGTACTCCACCAGCAGAATCGAGTTTTTGGTCGACACGCCAATCAGCATCACCAAGCCAATGAAGGACGGCATGGACAGCATCTTGCCGCTGATCAGCAGGCCCAAAAAGGCACCACCGAAGGACAGAATCACCGACGGCAAAATCGAGATAGGGTGCAAAAAGTCTTTGAACAGCAGCACCAGCACAATGTAGATACACAGTACGCCGGTCAGCATGGCCACGCCGAAGCCAGCCACCATTTCGCCTTGCACTTCAGCGTCGCCAATCTCTAGCTGCTGCACACCGGCTGGCAGATTCACGATGCTCGGCAGCTTGGCCACGGCCTCGGTCACCTCACCCAGCGGCACGCCGGACAACTCCACTTCAAAATTGACATTGCGCACGCGGTTCAGGCGGCTGACCACCGCCGGGCCGCCTGACATTTCAAACGTGGCGACCTGGCTCAGCATCACCGGACCCTTGACACCGGGCACCATCAAGCGGCCCAGCACTTCCAGATCCTGGCGCGCATCGGTGGCCAGCTTGACCACGATAGGCACCTGGCGTTGGCTCAGATTGAGCTTGGCCAGCGCCGACTCGTAATCCCCCACGGTGGCGATGCGCAGCGTCTCGGCAATGGCGGCACTTGTGACACCCATATCGGCAGCCTTGGCAAAGTCGGGGCGGATGGCGATCTCAGCGCGCGTCAGGCTGGCACTGGACGAGATGTTGCCCAGGCCTGGGATCTTGCGCAGATCACGTTCCACCGCGGCAGCGGCTTGCGCCAGGGCCACCGGGTCTTCACCCTTCAGGGCCAACTGGTATTTCTCTCCCGATCCACCCAAGCCCACTTTGAAACGCGCCCCCGGCAGTTCGGCCAGCGCGGTGCGCATTTGGCTCTCGATCACCTGCTTGCGCGGGCGTTTGCCGCGGTCATCCAACAGCACCGTCAGCGTGGCCTTGCGCACCTCGGTGCTGGCTCCACCCGCAAACGGGTCTGAACCCACCGAACCACCACCCGCCGTGGTGTAGACGCTTTGCACATGCTTGACCTTGCTAATCATCGCGCGTGCGCTTTCGGCCGCCACGCTGGTTTGTGCCAGTGTGGTGCCAGGGGGCAGCTCCAGGTAGACCTGGGTCTGGGAGTTGTCATCCGGCGGAATAAATCCACTGGGGATCAAAGGCACCAAAAACAGCGACCCGATGAAGAAAGCGACGGCCGAAAACATCGTGATCCAGCGGTGGTTCAGGGTCCAGCGCGTGATCTTCAGGTACAGCGGCATCCAGGTGGGCTCTTCGTGCACATGGGTAGAGGGCTTCATGATGTAGGCCGCCATCATGGGCGTCAGCACCCGCGCCACGATCAACGAAGCGAACACCGCAAACACCGCAGTCCAGCCAAACTGCTTGAAGAATTTGCCCACCACACCGCTCATAAACGCGGTGGGCAAAAACACCGCAATCAGCGCGAAAGTAGTTGCGATCACGGCCAGGCCGATTTCGTCCGCCGCTTCCATCGCGGCCTGATAAGGCGTCTTGCCCATGCGCAGGTGGCGTTCGATGTTTTCCACCTCCACAATCGCATCGTCCACCAAAATCCCGATGACCAAAGACAGCGCCAGCAGCGTCACCACATTGGTGGTAAAGCCCATGTAGTGCATGCCGATAAAGGCGGGAATAGCCGACAGCGGCAGCGCCACCGCAGACACCAACGTGGCACGCCAGCTGCGCAAAAAGAACCACACCACGATGACCGCCAAAATCGCGCCCTCGTACAGCATGGTCATCGACGCATCGAACTCCTCCTGCACCGGGGTTACAAAGTCAAAGGCCTGGGTCAGCTCCAGATCGGGGTGCTGGGCCTTCAGGTCGGCCAGCGCCTTTTGCACGGCCGCGCCCACTTCCACTTCACTGGCGCCCTTGCTGCGGGTGATCTCAAAACCGACCACCGATTTGCCATTCAAAGTCGCAAAGCTGCGCCGCTCAGCCACGGTGTCTTTGACGGTGGCAATCTCATCCAGACGCACGCGCTTGCCGCTGCCCAGGCTCAGCTCTATGCGCGACAACTCCTCCACCGTGGCCACGGTAGCCAGGGTGCGCATCGGCTGCTCAGAGCCACCAATATCAGCGCGGCCGCCCGCGCTCTCGGTTTGCACTTGTTTGAGCTGACGCGACACATCGGCCGCGGTGGCGCCCAGGCTTTGCAGCTTCAGCGGGTCTAGCGCCACTTGCACTTCACGCGTCACGCCGCCCACGCGGGCCACGGAGCCCACACCGCGCACACCCAAGAGCGCGCGCGAGATGGTGTTGTCCACGAACCAGCTCAGGGCCTCGTCATCCATATTGCTGGAGCGTATGGTGAAGGCCAAGATAGGCGCACCCGACAAATTCATCTTGCTGACGATGGGGTCGCGCAAGTCACTTGGCAAATCACTGCGCACCTGCTGCACCGCGCTGCGTACATCGTCGACCGCTTCTTGGGTGGGCTTCTCCAGGCGGAATTCGGCTGTGACGCTGACGCTGCCATCCGACACATTGGTGTAGATGTTTTTCAGGCCCGACAAAGGCGCAATCGCGTTTTCCAGTTTGCGTGCAACTTCAGTTTCCAGTTGCGCGGGTGCGGCACCGGGCAGGCTGGCGGATACGGTGACGGTGGGCAGTTCCAGATCAGGGAACTGCTGCACCTTCATCGCGCTGAAAGACATCAGCCCTGCCAATGTCAGCAAGACAAAGAGCATGACCGCCGGAATGGGGTTTTTTATGGACCAAGCTGAGACATTCATCGTGTTTTCTCCTTACTTGGCGGCCGGCGCAGCACCCGCAACACGCACGGTGTCGCCTTCGCTCAAAAAGCTGCCACCACTGGCCACCAGCTTGTCTTCCGGTTTCACGCCACTTTGAATCTCGACCTGATCGCCCACGACGCGGCCGGTCTGCACCTTGAGCTGGCTGATTTTGTTCTCAGGGCTCACGCGGTACACATAGCTAAAGCCATCACGCACCACCACCGCAGTTTGCGGCACGGTCAACGCGCCCGAGCTACCCAATTCGAACTCGCCACGCGCATACATGCCTGGCTTGAAGGCACCCGCAGTCACTTTGCCGCCCTCCACCGCGCCGCCCAAATCCACATAGACCAAGCCATTGCGCGTGGCGGCGTCTACGGTGGGTGCCAGCGTGCGCACTTTGCCTTTGAGCTGCGCGCCGCCCGGGGCAGTGACTACGACGGCAGTGCCGGGGGTGATGCGGGCCAGCTCGGACGAGGTGACCTCACCGCGCCACTCCAGGCGGCCTTGGCGGATCAGCTTGAACATTTCGGTGCCAGCGCCCACCACACTGCCCACGGTGGCCATGCGGGCGGAGATGATGCCGTTGTCTGGGGCCAGCAGCTGCGTGTTTTTCAGACGCAAGAGCTGGGAGTCCAGCTGGGCCTTAGCGGATTCGACACGGGCCTTGGCTGTTTGCTCTTGGGTCAGGTATTGGTTGACCTGCTGGGCGCTGATAGCACCACTGCCTTGCACGGCGCGGGCACGATCGGCATTGGCGGCGGCCTCTGCGGCATTGGCCTGGGCCTCCGCCAGTGCAGCGCGCGCAATAGAAACGTCCGCCTGCACGCTCTCGGCGGCAAAGCTGGCCAACACTTGGCCGCGCTTGACGCTGTCGCCCACATTGGCCTGCAACTCCGCCACGCGCAGGCCATTGGCCTCGGCACCCACACTGGCCTCTTGCCACGCGGCCACGCTGCCGTTGGCCGCGAGCTTGATGGTCAGCATGCTGTTTTTGGGCTGGGTCAGCGACACGGTGAGCGCGGCTTTGGCCTCTGCGGGCTTGGCAGCATCCGCCGCCTGGCTGCCGGTGGCGAACAGGCCCAAAGCGGCCAAGGTCAGCACGCTGGCCGCCATCAGGCCCAGGGTGACGGGTTTGATTTGGAATCGGTTTTGCAGGTTCATGGTGTTCTCGCGTCGCATCAAATGAAAGTTTAAAAATCAGTACGTAGAAGCGTTGGCCGTAGTCGTGGCGGCTGCCGCAGCGCCGGGCTCAAAGCCACCGCCCAGGGCGCGGTACAGCGCCACCCAAGCGCGGTTGCGCTCCAGGCGCAGGCCCAGTTGGGCGGACTCGGATGCCAGCGCGTTGCGCCGGGCGTCTTCCAGCTCTACCAAGCTGGCCAGGCCCTGGCCGAAGCGGGATTGGGTGGCGGCTAAGGATTCCGCGTAGCCCTGGGTGGACACCTTGGTGTCCTCGGCACGCGCTTCGGTGCTTTGCAAGTTCACCAGGGCTTCTTCCACCTCGCGCACCGCGTTGCGCACCTTGCCCCGGTAGGCGACCACGGTGGCTGCGTAATTGGCCTCGGCCGACTTGACCGCCGCTACGCGCTGGCCGCCGTCAAACAGTGGCACGCTCACGGCCAAGGGGCCAAACGACCACGTAGACACATCCTGGTCGACACCGCCGCTGCTGACCCGCATGGAGCCGATAGAACCATTCAGGCTCAGGCGCGGAAAGCGCTGGGCCTTGGCACTGCCCACCTGGGCGCTGGCCACCACCACATCGCGCTCGGCGGCGTAAATGTCGGGGCGCTGGCTGATAGTTTGTGCAGGCACGTTTGCTACAGAAATAGGAGCTACTCCCGCACTATCCACGGGCTTGGAGGCCAATTTCTTTCTTAATTCAGGCTCTGGAATGGCTGTCAGTGCCACCAGGCTCTTGGTTTCTATATCGCACTGCGCACTTTGCTGGGTGGCGCGGCTTTTGCCATCCGCCGCGCTGGCGCGCGCCATGGCCGCCAACGAGGGCGCCAAGAAGCCAACTTTGGCGTTGATTTCGGTCAGCCGCGCCGTCTCGGCGCGGGACGCGGCATCGCGCTGGGCCAGGGCCAACTGCTGGGTGCAGGTCGACAGGCTGTAGTACAAATTGGCAACTTCGGCGGCCACCGACACGCGCGCGTCATGCCACTGGGCCTGGCTGCCTTCCAGATTGGCCATGGCTGCATTGCTGACCGCGCGGTTGGCACCCACCACATCCAGCTCCCAAGAAGCCTGCACACCCAACTGCGAGGTGGTGGCCACCGGAATGGCGGGTTGGCTGACGCCGCGGCTCACACCTACCTGGGCCGAGATATTGGGCAGCAGCGCCGAACGGGCCAGGGCCTGATTGGCGCGGGCCGCCTCTATGCGCGCCAGCGATTGCGATACCGATGGGCTCACCGCCTGCGCCGCTGTGATCAGCTCTGCCAACAAAGGATCGCCCTGCTGCTGCCACCACTGGGCTAGCTGGGTGACCGTGCCTTGGTGCGGCAAAGGCGCAGACCAGGCCGCCGCCACCGATGAATCGACCTGCGTGGGCGGCATCAAACTGGCACAGCCACTGAGCAGGAGCGCCGCCACCAGGGGCGTGAAATTTCGAAGGGAATGCAACATCATGGGTTTGGCTTCTGGGTAGATTTGCGGGGGGGTTTAGAGGAAAGAGAAGCAGGTGGCAAGGCAACACGGCGCAGCCGTTCTGCCTCTACAACCGCCAGTGCGTAAGTCAGCAGACGGTCGCCATACACATCCAGCGCCTCGGGCGAGGCCACCAATTCCGGGCGAATGGCGGTGAACACATCACCCGCCACATGCAGCATCATCCCCAGGCCTGCAATGCTGAAGCACAGGCGGTGGATGTCGTCATCGGCTTGGTCAACACCCAAATGGCGGCACAGCAGGCTAACCAGGGCCATGTGCGAGGGCTTGATGTTGTTGTCAATTTCTTGCTGCCAAACGCCCGTGGGTTCCAGCATTTCCCGAAAATGCAGCTTCATGAAGCGCTGCGTCAGCTCGCCCTGCTTGAGCGGCTCGACAAAGCCGCGCAGCATGCCGCGCAGGGCGTCGGTCAGAGACACATCGCTATCGGCACCATTGGCAAAACCGCAATCCGGGTTGCAACGCGGGTCGGTCCACACGGCGCGGTACAAACCGTCTTTGTCGCCAAAGTAGTAGCTGATGGAGGCCACATTGACCTGCGCGGCTTGGGCAATTTCGCGGATCGATGTTTTGGCAAATCCCTTGTCGGCAAACAGGCCCAGCGCCGCATCCAGCAGACGGTTGCGGGCCTCTTGCCCATCGCTGCGCAATGGCTTGGCGCTGGCTGGCACGGCAGTTAGAGTTTCAGACATAGGGCGAGAGTGTACCCAATTAAATCAAACGTTTGATTTAACTACCGAAAAATAGTTGGCGAGGCTCAATAGCCTGGACCGGGCCAGGCCAGGGTCGGCCCCGCGCGTTCAGTGCCCGTGGGCCAGGCCACTCACCAGTTTGACCAGCAAAATGCCGGCCAGCAGCCAGGTAATTTGCACCGCCGTTTCGCGCGCATTCAGGTGTTTTTGCAGTTGGGGAATCAAATCGGCCAGCGCCACATAGACAAAGCTGCTGGACGCCACGACCAAAAAGTAGGGCAAATAGTCTTGCAACTGCTCTACCAGCCAAAAACCCAGCACGCCGCCCAAAGCGGTGACGGCGCCCGCCAACGACACCTTCACCAGCGCCATGCGCTTGTTGCTGGTGCCTGAGCGCAGCACCATCAGGTCGCCCATGTGGTGCGGCACCTCATGCGCCAGCACCGCCAGGGAGGCAATGGCCCCCAGGCGCAAATCGGCCATAAAGGCCGACGCAATCAAGACGCCATCGCCAAAGCAATGCACGCTGTCGCCGGTGAGCACGGCCCAACTGCCGGGCTGGGCAGCGTGGTGGTGTCCATGGTCATGGCCATGATCGTGGTGATGTTCATGGCCATCGCCTTGGGCAGGCGCGGCGTGCTGGTGGTGCTCATGCCCGTGGTGCCATAGCTCAGCCTTGTCCAACAAAAAGAAGAACACCAAGCCAAACAGCAGCGTCAGAAAGAGGTCGTGCGCCCCTGCCTGGCTCTCAAACGCCTCGGGCAGCAAATGCATGAAGGCCGTGGCCAGCAAGGCCCCGGCTGCCAGACTCAGCATGTGCTGGGTGTAGCGGGCCAGCACCCCAAAGCTCAAGGCCGCAGCCAACCACACGCTGCCAATACCGGCGACCAGGGTGCCCACCAAGATTGCTATCAATGTCATAGCTGCTCCCGCACTATCCACGGGCTGCAATGGCCTTTTGGTCTTAAATTCATGGTTTTAGGGTGGTCTTGCCCATTTGCCACAGCAAGAAGGCATATATATCCGCCGCT
Source organism: Burkholderiales bacterium PBB3 (assembly GCA_002256115.1). Taxonomy (GTDB): domain Bacteria; phylum Pseudomonadota; class Gammaproteobacteria; order Burkholderiales; family Burkholderiaceae_C; genus Allorhodoferax. Next base: position 33,148 of record NKIK01000021.1, on the reverse strand, counting down.
TGGGCATTGCGCTGGGTGGCGGTGCTGCCCATGCCGTGGCCGGCCTGCAAATCCAGGCGCAGCAGTATGGGCTTGGCGCTGCTGGTGGCCGCTTGCAAGCGTGCTGCCGTCTTGGCGCTGTGCCACACGTCCACCCGCGGGTCGTTGATGCCGTGCACCAGCATCACAGCAGGGTAAGCCGTGCCGTCCACCACCTGGTGGTAGGTGCTCATCTCCAGCAGCGCCGGAAACTCCGCGGCGTTTTTGTAGCTGCCAAATTCCGAGATATTGGTGATGCCGTTGGCGCTTTCTTCGGCGCGCACGGCGTCCATCACGCCCACATCAAAAATGGCGGCAGCAAACAACTGCGGCGCGGCAGTCACCGAGCGGCCGACAAAAATACCCCCGGCGCTGGTGCCCATCACACCCAGGGTTTTGGGCGAGGCAATTTTCTGGTCGATCAAATACTGGGCGCAGGCGATGCCGTCTTTCCAGGTGTTGGACTTGGTGGCCTTTTGGCCAGCCCGGTACCAGGCATCGCCATACACGCCGCTGCCACGCACATTGGCCAGGGCAATCACGCCGCCCTGCTCGATCCAGGCCAGACGTTGGGGAGAGAAGCCGGCAGTCTCCGAAAAGCCATACGACGCGTAGCCGGTTAACAGGGTTGGGTTGTTGCCATCCCGTTGCAGACTCTTCTTGTACAGCAGGGTCATTGGCACTTTGGCACCGTCGTAGCTGGCGACCTCTACGTTCTCCACTTGCACATCCGGCGCATTGGGCAGCACGGGGTTCACGCGCATGCCAGTGTCGGTGGACACGTTGTCTTTGAGCACAAAGCTCAGGGGCATTTGGGTCCAGCCGCTTAAGGTATAGACCACATCGCTGTAGGCGTGGGCCAGGTCTTCGGTCATGCGCGCCGCGCCGGGGAATGGCATGGCAATAGCCTCACCGGTTGTGTTGCCCGTGGCATAGCGGCGCAGCACGATCTCGGTGCCCTGGCGCACTGCGCCCATCAGGCCGTCGCGCGTCAATGAGAAATCTTCCAACACGCCATTGGCCGGGGCCGCCGCCACCAGTTGGGCATGGGCCAACTGCGGCTTGCGCAGATCAAGTTTCATCACCTGCTTGCGCGGGGCATTCTTGTGCGTCATGAAGTACAGGTCATTGCCCTTCAGTTCCACCGCAGTGATTTTGTCGTCGTAGCCGGAAATCCGGGTCCACTTCAAGCTGGGCTTGCCCAAATCAGCCGCTTTGGCCACAAACAAAAAACCTTCCGGCAAGGTGGTGTCGGTGGTGCGGGCAATCACCCAGGGACTGCCGGGCATAAAAATCAAGGTGGCTACATCCAGCCGCGCCAGGCCCAGGTTTTTGGTGACGGTGGGGCCGAATACGGCTTGGGCCTGCGCAGGCTCGGCACCCACTTTCAGCCACATCACGCGGCTGTCCAGGTAGGCTTCGCTTTCAGGCTCGCCCGCAGTGGGGACCTTGAGCTGGTTGTAAGTCACCGAGCGGCTGTCGGGCAGCCAGCTCACCAGGCTCTCATGCACGCGGGGTGCGGGCGCGCCCACGGTCTTGCCTGTGGCAATGTCCAGAATGTAGAGCGACGCGTCTTCCGAACCGCCTGCCGACATGCCATAGGCGACATATTTGCCATCCCACGAGGGTTTGAAATAATTGATGGCATGGGGCACACCGGTCGCTTTGGCAGCCACTTCGGGGTCAACCAAAATGCGATTGGCACCACCAAAACCCGTGCGCATAGCCAACTTGAACTGGCGCTCGCCCTTGGGGCGCAGCATGTAAAAAATCTTGTCGCCCGGCAGGCGCACCATGCCATTGATGGCGTCACCATTGGCCGATGTCAGCTCGGTCAGGCGCTTTTCCAGGCCATCGCGCACGGCGATTTGGTCCAGTACCTCGCGGCTGTAGGCCCCTTGGGCCCGGAGCCAGGTTTGTACTTCAGGGGCTTTGACGTTTTCAAAATAACGGTATGGGTCTTTGACCACGACGCCGTGCAGGGTGTCTTGCACCATGCCCACAGGAGCCATGGGTTGCACCGCAGGGGCCGAGAAAGCCGACACGGCACAAGCGGCCCAAGCCACCGCGCCCACAACAAAACGGAAATTGCGCATGTTTCACCTCAGAAGATGGAATGCCCCGGCCACGCGCCGCAGAGTGCGCACGCCAGGGGCAAGACCCCGCACTGTACTGGAATCGCCAGGCCGGGGTTGCGCGGCTCAGGGCTTAGCCGCAGCAGAGGCACTGGCAGGGTCTGCGGCTGCCAAATGCTTGGCCAGAAACTGCTCCACGCGCTTTGCAAAATCCAGACGCGTCTCGGGTTTGGCCCAACCATGGCCCTCGCCGGGGTAGGTGATCCATTCCGGATCGCGGCCTAGTTTTTGCAAGGCCTCGCGCAGGCGTGTGCCGTGCGCCAGCGGCACGCGCAGGTCGGCCTCGCCAAAGGCAAGCATCAGCGGCGCTTTGATCTGGGACGCCAGCAGGATGGGGGAGTTCTTGGCGATCAGATCGGCATCTGCGTCGGCACTGCCCACCAGTTCGGGCAAGCTGTATTTGCGGCCCAATTCACTGATGTCGTCCCCAATCCACCAAGACCCGCTGACATAGAGCTGCAGGTCGGTCACCGCCGCCCAGGCCACGCCGCAGCGGTACAAACCGGGGTGCCGCACCAAGCCCATCAGCGTGCTGTAGCCGCCATAGCTGGCCCCTGCAATGCAGGCACGGTCGCTGGCAATGCCTTGCTTTTGCGCCCACAGCAGCGCGTCGGCCACATCGTCCTGCATGGTCTGGCCCCACTGCTTCCAACCGGCCTTGAAGTGGGCATCGCCGTAGCCCGCGCTGCCGCGAAACTCGGGCTCAATCACCAAGTAACCGCGCGATGCCAAAAACTGCGCCATGGGCTCCCAATGCCAGGTATTGCCGCGCACCCACGGGCCGCCGTGCACCAGCACGACCGTAGGGGCAGGCTTGCCCGATGCCACGCCCTGGGGCGAGGTGATCCACACCGGTAGGTCGCGACCATCGCGCGCCTGAATGCGCTGAAATCCCACCCGCGCCATAGCGCTGGGGTCCAGCCCGGCGCGCACTGCAGCAATGCCCTGCCACTGCGCCTGCCCTGGGGCCGGGTTGGGCCGGTACAGCACCAAGCGGCCAGGGTCGCGGTCGGAGTAAGACCACACCATGGCAATAGCGTCGGGCTGCCCACATTGGCGGCAACTGATGCGGTTTACCCGGCCGGGAAATTTTTCATCGGCCAGCGTTTGGATGTGCTTGCGGGTTTCATCCAGCCACACCGTGGTTTCCGCGTCGGTCACCACGCGCACGCCCTGGGCTTCGCCCGAGCCGCGCTCCAGAATCAGACTGCCAGAAAAGTCAAACCCCGCAGGGGCCACCAAGACTTTGGCGGCGGGTGCATTCGTCGCAAAGTCATAGCGCACCAGGGCGCGTGTGCCATCTGGTCCCTCGTTGCGGGTGACATACAGATTGCCCGCATCATCCACGGTATGCGGCGTAAACGGCATGGAAATCAAATCGCCTTCCACCAGTTTGCGCCACTCGGTGTCCGCCGGGCCACGCCAGTAGGCAGCGCGCTTGTTGCCATCCTGGGTAAAAACCACACGCGGTTCTGATTTGCTGTTGAACTTCCAGGCCAAGGCACCACGCGGTGCGTTAAAGCCAGGGTTGTGGGTGCGGCCCGTGTTCACATTCAGCACCAGGGGCACGACATTGGGGGCACCACCATCGGCACTGGCTTGCAGCTTGCCAATGATGATTTCGTCATTGGCTTCACCCGCCCGTGGGAAAGGCACGCTCAGCACCATGTGATTCCAGTCCAGCGCGCGGCTGGCACCACTACCGGCGACCACACGCGCAGCTTTACGATTGATCAGCGCGCGCAAGCCGTTGCCATCCGCCCCCACGATGAAGAGCCCTGGCGCGCCGTTGGGGGTGCCGCTGCCTTCGGAGTAATCCAGCGCACTGAACAGCAACCGTGCATCATCCAACCAGGTCACGCCACGTACGTCGGCATTGCTGAAGTTGGCTACTTGGATGACCTGCCCCGGTGTGGTCAGGTCGTACACAAACAGCGCATAACGTTTGCCGCCCTGCGCAGTCGTCAGGGCCAAGCGCTTGCCGCTGGGCGAGAGCAGCGCCTCCCCCACATCGGCATCGCGAAAGAATGCTTCGACAGGTAGGGCGGCTTGTGTTTGTGCTTGCGCTACAGCCGCAACTGGCGTTACAAGCGTTGGCTGCGCTAACGCACCCAAACTGGTACCGAGCCAGACCCACACCAAGCCCTGCAAAAGAGCCCTGACCCCAGCGAACCGCGTGATTTGAATTCCCATTTTTCCCCCGTTTTTAATGCGCCGCCCTGGCCGCTGTGGATGGCGACCGCGCACTGTAACGGAAATCGAAACTCAATCCGCCGGGTGTGTGCCGGGCGGGCGATGCACTGCCACGGGCACGCGCAAGTCATCCAGGTAATCGTGCGCAATCTGAATGCTGGCGCTGTGGCCCACGTGGCCCGACTTTTTGTGCAACCACTGGTCTGCGCAGCTGCGCCCCAGGTCGTGCAGGCCATGAATCAACTTGGCATCGGTGGCAGACTTGCTGGAGGCGGAGTAAGCGTTCAGGGCATCGCCGCCGTCAATGCGGTGCATCAGCACGTCTTTGTAGCGTGCGGGGTCCAACCTGCCTTCGGCCAGCAGGCGCTTCACAAAATCAATCGCCCGCATCTCGGCCATCAGCGCGGAGTTGAAAGTAATCTCATTGAGCCGGTCCATGATGTCACCCGCCGTCGTGGGCAGCTTGGCACGCTTGAGCGGGTTGATCTGCACCAGCACAATGTCGCGGCTGGCGCATTGGTAAATCAGGGGGTGAATCGCTGGGTTACCGGCGTAACCGCCGTCCCAGTAGTGCTCGCCCTCAATCTCCACCGCCTGAAACACCGTGGGCAAGCAAGCCGACGCCAGCACCGCTTTCACAGTAAGCCGTTTGCCTGAAAACACCTCAGCCTTGCCGGTGGATACGGCGGTGGCCACTACAAAAACTTTGACTTGTTTGAAGGCTGCCAGACGCTCAAAGTCGATCTGCTTTTCCAGCAAATTTTTAAGCGGGTTGATATCCAGCGGGTTGCTTTGGTAGGGCGATACTGTTTTGGACCATAGGCTGGTCATCGCGTCCGTCATCATTTGGCTGGGCGATGCATCGCCCGACACCGCACCAAAACCGCCGAACAAAAAATCCAGCGGTGTGCGCTGGGCTTGCGACAGCGACGCCGTGAGCGCACCCAAATCAATCACTCCTTCCCAAAAGGCTTTCAGGGAAGCGCGGGCCGAATCGCGCATCGTGTCTGGTGCTTTGCCCGCCGCATGGGCCAGCCCCTGCGCCAGAGCCACGGCATTCATGGCCCCTGCGCTGGTGCCGCTGATGCCCTCCAAAGACAAGCGGCCGTCTTCCAGCAGCTTGTCTAAAACGCCCCAAGTGAATGCGCCATGCGAGCCCCCGCCCTGCAAGGCCAGATTGATGGGGCGCAGACCCGGACTCAGGCTACGCCTTTGGCCTTGAACCAAGCCAGCGCGCGTGCAAATCCGTCTGCCGCCTCGGCCTTGCGGTAGCTGGGGCGGTAGTCGGCATGGAAAGCATGGGGGGCATCGCGGTAGACCACAAACTCAGACGCTTGGGCTGCCTTATTGCCTTTACTACCGGCGGCGGCCAGCGCCTCTTTCATCTGGTTCACGGTGGTGAGCGGGATGCCGGCGTCCTCGCCGCCATACAGACCCAGCACGGGGGCATTCAGGGATGCCGCCAGATCCACCGGATGCTTGGGCGTGAGCGCGGAAGCCGCACCCACCAAGCGCCCGTACCAGGCCACACCGGCCTTCACGTTTTTGTTGTGGGCCGCGTAGAGCCAGGTGACTCTGCCACCCCAGCAAAAGCCGGTGACCGCAATTTTTTTGCCGTTGCCGCCGTTTTTGATCGCCCATTGCACCGTCGCATCCAAGTCGCCCATCACCTGCTCATCAGGCACCTTGGCCACCACTTCCGCCAACAGCTTGCCGATATCGGTGTATTTGCTGGCATCACCCTGGCGGTTGTACAAATCCGGTGCAACCGCCAGATAACCTGCTTTGGCAAATCGGCGGCAAGTGTCTGCAATGTAAGCATGCACACCAAAAATTTCTTGGACTACCAACACAATGGGCAAGTTGGTTTTTCCTTCCGGCTTGGCGAAATAGACCGGTATCGTTGCGCCGTCCAGGTCGAATATCTCAGAACCCTCTGTCAAACCCGTGGATGGCGTACGAATCGCTGTTTGCGCCATGATGGGCATCGCCGTAGCGGCGTAGCCCACGCCCAGCGCGGCCTTCAATGCGGTGCGTCGGGTTGCGCCGTCTTCAGTGCTGCTGCCTGGCAACAGGGAATCAAAATCGCTCTTCAACTCAGTTTGCATTTCTTCGTCTCCGGGGGTTGTAAAAGTGTCAATGAGGGGTCAATACAGGGTCAAAAGGTTTCCCAGTCATCGTCCCCGCCTGCCGGGGTTTTGATCTGGGAGGTCTTGGGCTGCGATTTTGGCAAAGCCGTGGAAGCGGCCGACGACGCGGGCTTAGAAGCCTTCGCGGCTTGCGGGGCTTTGGCAGCACCCGCAGCCCTGGCGGCCGCGCCCTTGGGCACGCCGGTGGCGCGGCGGTCGTCACCACCAAACGGTTTTTGCTGGGGCGAACGCACCGCAGCCCGCGCCGGGGTAGAGAAGCCATCGGCTTGACCACTCACTTTGAACACCGACACCGCACGCTTCATATTGTCCGCCTGCTCGCGCAGGCTCTCGGCAGCGGCGGCGCTCTCTTCCACCAGTGCTGCGTTTTGCTGCGTCATCTGGTCCAGATTGCTGATGGCCACATTGACGCCCGCAATGCCGCTGCTTTGCACCGTAGCCGCGTCAGTAATTTCGCGAATCACATCGGCCACACGGGTCACAGATTGCACGATGTCGACCATCGTCGAGCCCGCCTCGGTCACCAGGCGGGTGCCCGATTCCACTTTGTCGACCGACGTACCGATCAGCGTTTTGATCTCGCGGGCGGCCTCGGCACTGCGGCCCGCCAAAGAGCGCACCTCACTGGCCACGACCGCAAAGCCCCGACCCTGCTCGCCCGCGCGGGCCGCTTCTACCGCTGCGTTTAACGCAAGAATATTCGTCTGAAACGCAATGCCGTCGATCACACTGATGATGTCGGCAATCTTCTTGCTGCTGGCATCAATCTCTTGCATGGTGGTGACGACCTGGTTGACCACCTCACCACCGCGCTGCGCCACCATAGACGCGTTCGAAGCCAAGGCGCTGGCTTGGCGCGCACTGTCGGTGCTGTTTTGCACCGTGGTGGTCAATGAGTCCATGCTGGACGCAGTGGCTTGCAAGTTACTGGAGGTCTGCTCGGTGCGCTGGGCCAAGTCGTTATTGCCGGTGGCAATTTCTGCGCTGGCAATGGCGATGTTGTCGGTGCTGGCCCGCACCTGGGACACCATGGTGCTGAGTGAAGCGTTCATGGTGTTCAGGGATTTCAGCAATTGCCCGAACTCGTCTTCGCGGTCGGTAGAAATATCCGAACTCAGGTCCCCCTGGGCAATGCGCGCGTTCAATTCGTTGGCCTGGCGGCGCGCCTCGGCCAGAATGCCAGCACCGCGCACCAGCCCCACCACGGCTACGGCGCAGATAGAAACGATGACCAGCAGGATGAATATCCAGAGTTTGGACGCGCCTTGTAGCTTAGCGAAATCATGTTGTTGTCTCCTGGTGGGCCCGTTGAAACGGGCCCTTCTTTGTTTTTACCCCGGCCTCAAGTATCACCAAATTAGTGCGCCTTGTCCCAGTTTTCTCCGACCCCCACCTCGGCCAAAAGTGGGACTTTCAGGTCGGCCACACCCGCCATCAGGCGCGGTATGGCTTCCTTGAGCCAATCCACTTCACCCAGCGGTACTTCAAACACCAGCTCATCGTGCACCTGCATGATCATTTTGGTGGCACGCTGCTCGGCGTCCAGCACCTGTTGCACCGTGTTCATGCTGAGCTTGATCAGGTCCGCCGCCGTGCCCTGCATGGGCGCGTTAATGGCGGCACGCTCCAGGCCTGCCAGTTGTGCACCCTTGGCGGATTGGATGCCTGCAAGCTGCAGCCGCCGACCAAATACAGTCTCCACATAGCCCTGCTTTTTGGCCAGTTCGCGCGTGCTTTCCATATAAGTTTTGACACCGGGGTAGCGTTCAAAGTAGCGGGCGATGTAGTTCTTGGCCGCCGTGTTGTCGATGCCCAAGTTGCGCGCCAAGCCGTAGGCACTCATGCCGTAGATCAAGCCAAAGTTAATCACCTTGGCATAGCGCCGCTGCTCCGAGGCCACCTGCTCTACCGGCACACCAAATACTTCGGCCGCCGTAGCGCGGTGCACGTCTATGCCGTCATGAAACGCCTTGAGCAAGGCCGCGTCGCCACTGATGTGGGCCATGATGCGCAGCTCGATCTGGCTGTAATCAGCACTGGCTATGACGCTACCCGCCGGGGCCACAAAGGCCTCGCGCACGCGGCGGCCCTCAGGCGTGCGGATGGGGATGTTTTGCAAATTGGGGTCATTGCTACTGAGCCGCCCCGTCACGGCCACGGCCTGCGCATAGTGGGTGTGCACGCGACCCGTGCGCGGCAGCGCCAGCAGGGCTAGTTTGTCGGTGTAGGTGCCTTTGAGTTTGGCCAGCCCCCGGTGCTCCAGCAGCTTGGCGGGCAGGGGGTAGTCTTCGGCCAGTTTCTCCAGCACTTCTTCATCGGTGCTGCGTGCGCCGGTGGCGGTTTTCTTGACGACCGGCATGCCCAGCTTGTCAAAGAAAATTTCTCCCAGTTGTTTGGGGCTGCTCAGGTTGAAGGGCTGGCCCGCTATCTCATAGGCTTCGGCCTCCAGTTGCAGGATGCGCTGGCCGATTTCATGGCTTTGCTTGGCCAAGGTGGGCGCATCAATCAGCACACCATTGCGCTCAATGCGGTACAGGGTTTCACTGCTGGTCATCTCTAGTTCGTAAATGAACTTAAGCTTGTCATTCGCTTCCAGTTGCGGCCACAGCACGCGGTGCACGTCCAGTGTCTGATCCGAGTCTTCACAGGAGTATTCCGCCGCCTTGGCAATGTCCACCTGGTCGAAGGAAATCTGGCTGGCACCCTTGCCGCACAGGTCTTCAAAGCTGATGCCACTGCGGCCTACATGGCGCTCGGCCAGGCTGCTCAGGCCGTGGGGCATATGCACCTCCAGCACATAACTTTGCAGCATGGTGTCATGGGCATAGCCCTGCACTTCAATACCGTGGTTGGCAAACACATGGCGGTCGTACTTCACATGCTGGCCCAGCTTGTGCGCGGCTGGGTTTTCCAGCCAGGGCTTGAGCTTGGCCAGCACCTCTTCTCGGTTGAGCTGTTCAGGCGCATCGGGGTAGCGGTGGGCCAGCGGAATATAGGCCGCCTTGCCCGGCTCCACACTGAACGAAATCCCCACGATCTCGGCACGCATTTCATCCAGCGAGGTGGTTTCGGTATCCAGTGCCACCAGCTCGGCCGCTTGCAATTTGGTCAACCACGAATCAAAGGCCTCCCAAGTCCGGATGGTGTCGTAACCCGCATTCGGCACGCGCGGCTCCTTGGGGGCCGGGGCAGATGCCGCGCTGGCTTCATCAAACAGACCGGGCTCGGAGGAAATCGGGTCGGATCCACGCAGCGAAGCGGAGCTGGCTCCAACCCCTTTTCCCGCTGGCGCGGGGTCGCCCGCCCCCTCCAGCGCCTTGGCCAGGCCTTTGAAGCCGTATTTCAGATAAAAATCACGCAATGAAGCCGTGGATAGTGCGGGAGCAGCTATAGATTCCATAGCAGGCAGTCCGGGCAACCATTCCTTCAAGTCGCAGTCGGTCTTGATGGTGAGCAAGGATCGCCCGGTCGGCAACCAGCCCAAAGCGCCGCGCAGGTTCTCGCCCACCACGCCTTTGATATTTGCGGCGTTGTCCACCACGCCCTGCAAAGACCCGTACTCTTGCAGCCACTTTACGGCCGTCTTGGGGCCCACTTTGGGCACGCCCGGCACGTTGTCCACGGTGTCGCCCACCAGGGTCTGGTAGTCCAGCATCAGGTGCGCAGGTACGCCAAATTCTTCTTGCACACCCGCCAGATCACGGCGCTTGCCGTTCATGGTGTCGATGATGGTGATGTGTTCGTTGACCAACTGCGCCAGGTCTTTGTCGCCGCTGCTGACGATCACTTCAATACCCTGGTTGGCGGCGACCACGGCCAGCGTGCCGATGACGTCATCCGCTTCTACGCCGGGCACGTCCAGCACGGTCCAGCCCAGCAGGCGTACCACCTCGTGGATGGGGGCGATCTGGCTGCGCAAGTCATCCGGCATGGGGGAGCGATTGGCTTTGTATTCGGGGTAGATGGTGTCCCGAAAGGTCGGGCCTTTGGCGTCAAATACGCAGGCCACGTAGTCCGCGGGCACTTCTTTGCGCAGGCTCTGCATCATGTTGATCATGATGCGAATGGCACCGGTTTTTTGCACGGTGCCGTCGGGCAGTGTGGTGCTCATGGAGTCGCCACCGGCAAAGAAGGCACGGTAGAGGTAGCTGGAGCCGTCTACCAGCAGCAGGGTTTTCTTGGTTTCGGTCATGGGGGGCATTTTGCACTGTGCTTTTGTTGGATATTCGCTCAGGGCAGGCCGGGATGGACGTTCTGCTTCGTGTCCCCCCGCCCTCCGGGCTCCTTCCTTTTACCTACGCAGAACGCCCATCCCGGCCTGCCCTGCGGGCTGTTGAACCCCTCGGAGCCCTACAATTCAACCATGGCGGTCTACACAGAGGTCTCGTTCGACGAGGCCAACACTTTCCTTCAATCCCTCAAACTCGGCAACCTGCAAGAAATGCAGGGCTGCTCGGGTGGCATTGAGAACACCAACTACTTTGTCACTACCGATGCATCGGCCCTGGTGCTGACCCTGTTTGAGCGGCTGACCGCTGAACAGCTGCCGTTTTACCTGCGGCTGATGAAGCACCTGGCTTTTCATGGCATTCCGGTGCCGGACCCGGCGTCTAATGCCGATGGCGACGTGCTGCACAGTCTGAATGGCAAACCTGCCGCAGTGGTCAACCGGCTCAAGGGCAAGAGCGAACTGGCGCCCACCGCCCTGCACTGCGAACGCGTAGGTGCCATGCTGGCGCGTATGCACTTGGCCGGGCGCGACTTTGAATTACGCCAACCCAATTTGCGCGGCCTGGCCTGGTGGAACGAAACTACGCCCGTGATCCTGCCATTTTTAACACCCGAGCAAGCCGCACTGCTGCAATCCGAGCTGGCCTACCAAAATCACACAGCAGCCAAGGCTGCCTACGGTGCGCTGCCGCGTGGCGCTATCCATGCCGATTTGTTCCGCGACAACGTGATGTTTGATAGTGCGGAGGGCGCAGAGCCCGAGCTAACAGGCTTCTTTGACTTTTACTTTGCGGGCGTGGATGCCTGGCTGTTTGACATTGCCGTGTGCCTGAATGACTGGTGCATTGATTTGCCGACCGGTGCCATGGACCTGGAGCGCACCCGCGCGTTTCTTGATGCCTACACCGAGGTGCGACCGCTGCAATCCCAGGAACGAGAGCTGCTGCCTGCGCTAGTGCGCGCCGGGGCGCTGCGCTTCTGGATCTCGCGTTTGTGGGATTTCCATTTGCCGCGCGAGGCCTCTATGCTGAAGGCGCACGACCCAAGCCACTTTGAGCGCGTTTTGCGCCAGCGCGTGGCCCAGCCACTGACACTAGATTGCCTGCAAGGCCAAGCCGCATGAAGCTCAACCCGGTCCCAGCCCGCCACGGCACACAGTGGCTGCGCATGGGCGTGCGTACTTTCTTCCGCCAGCCTTTGGCGCTGTCGGGTTTGTTCTTCATGTTTCTGGCGCTGGCGTCTATCCTGAGCCTGATCCCTGTCATTGGCAATGTGATCGCCCTGCTGTTGCTACCGGGCTTTACCGCCGGGTTTATGGTCGCGTCGCGCCAGGCACATGAGGGTCGCTTTCCCATGCCCTGGGAGCTGGTGGCCGCGTTTCGGCAAGGCCCAGCGGGGCTGCAGGCCATCTTGACCTTGGGCGCGCTGTATGCCGTAGCCATCGTACTGGTCATGGGTGCATCGGCGCTGGTGGATGGCGGCCAGTTTGCCCGCATCTACCTGCTAGGCGGCAACCTGACGATAGATTTGGTCAAGGACGACAGCTTTTTGTTGGCGGCACTGCTGGCCACGGCGCTGTACACCCCCGTGTCTCTGGCGTTTTGGCATGCCCCTGCGCTGGTGCACTGGCATGGCGTGGCGCCGGTCAAAAGCGTGTTTTTCAGCTTCATGGCGTGCCGCCAGAATTTGACCGCCTTCATCGTCTACGGCCTGGCCTGGATGGGCTTGTCCATGGCCACCGGCATGCTGGTGGCTACGGTGGGCGGCCTGCTGGGTGAGGCGGGCATTTTGGCCGCCATCATGATGCCCACCATGATGCTGATCGCCGCGATGTTTTTCACATCGCAGTACTTCACATTCGCAGACAGTTTTGAGATCCCCACCGGAGAATCCCCATGACGCAGCACCATTTGCAAGGCCGCACCGACCAGGAAGTGACCTGGTTTCAACGCCGCGACTTTTTACAGGCCGCCGCTGCCTGGGCCGCATGGGGCGGGGCAGCCACCGTGCAAGCCCAATCGCGCAGTAACGTGGTGCAGCTCATGGGCGATGCCCTGGTCAATGGCAGCACGCTGCTGCCCCAGCAAACCATCCAGACCGGTGATCAGATCACCACCGGCCCCAAGTCCACACTGATCTTTGTGCTGGGCAATTCCTCTTTTCATGTGCGCCAGAATTCCATGATGACCGTCGAGCGCGGCCCCAGCTTGACGGCGGTAAGCCTGCTGCGTTTGCTCAGCGGTGCCGTAGTTAGCGTCTGGGGCCGGGGCTCTAGCCGCCAGATCACCACGCCCACCCTGACAGCAGGTATCCGCGGTACCGGCGTGTACACAGAGATTTTTGCCAACCAGGGTGGTCGCAGCTATTTTTGCAATTGCTATGGCACCGTGGATATGGCGGCCGGTGCCGACCGTGCGGTCAGTCAGTCGGAATACCACCAGGCGTATTGGGGTGAGGTGGCACCCAATAATGGGAAGATGCTGACACCGGCCAAAGCCATTAACCACACCGATGAAGAGCTTGAATTTTTGGCCCGCTTGGCCAACCAGCGCACCGCTTGGCAAATCGCTGGCAAAAAAGGCACTAAAGACGGTAGCGGCTACCTGTAAGCGCAGCGCTGTCACCGGCCTGTAACGCCCGGTTTGTACGCTCGTGTGTTCTGAGGGAACACACCATGAAACCGCTGCAATTCTCGATGGCGCTTCTCAAACCCGGCTGTTTGGGTGCGCCGCTCAAGTTCATTTTGGCCACCACGGCCGCCATGTGGATGGGCTCCGCCGCGGCGCATTGGGTTCCGGCCAATGCGCGCCAGGGCCAAGAGCTGCGGTTTCGGCATTTTTTTGCCCCCTGCCCTGGCAACGATGGCAACCCCACACCCGAAATCAGTGAGCACCTTCGCCAGGCCGAGGGCAAAAGAGTGCGCTTGGTAGGCTACATGCTGCCCCAAGCGCAGGCCCGCCCTGGTGGTTTTTTACTGACCGCCCGCCCCTGCCGGGTGGATGAGTTGCGGGCCAGCGGCGGCGATGGCCAGGCCCCTGTAGCGGTGCGGGTGATGCTGGACGATGCCCACCAGGGCTGGACGGTGCCCCACCTGGACGGCCTGGTAGAAGTCAGCGGCGTGCTGCAGGTGGGCCGCCACACGGACGCCGACGGACACAGTGCCTGGGCCACATTGCAGCTTTTGCCCGAGACAGCGTTGCACGCCAGTGCCGACGCGCTGGCGGGCTACCTGCACACCGCCGCCAAACGGCGTACTTAGCCACGCAAAGTCTTTACGCCGTGGCGCTTTCCAGCAATACTGCAGCGCAAGCGGCCTTAAGACGAGGGATATTTGGAACATCGGCAAGACACCAACAGGCTCGCCCTGAGCGCGAAAGACATCGGCAGCCTGCGGGCTGAGATTGCCCAGATGTACAGCGAGCCCGGCACGGAGATGGGCCTCATCCGGGGTGCCCACCTGAATGCCGTGGTGCGGCTGACTCCCCACACCATGCTTGCCAATGCCGCCAGCGGCACGCTGGTGCTGTGGTCTTACCGCGACGCAATATCCACCCTCATGTGGCTCTGGTGGGCCTGTCTGATTTTGCTGACCTTGGGCACTTTGGCCAGTTGGTTTCACGGGCGGCAGCGCCAGATCACATCGGCCTCGGCCCGCGCAGTGAAGCGCGCCACCTGGCACGCGGCTACCTTGGCACTGCTTTGGGGTAGTTTGGCACTGGGCTGGTTTAGCAGCGCCAGTGCCGGGCAGCAAATCATCATAGCCACGCTCTACACCGGCATGCTGGGGGCTGGTAGCTTTGTACTCAACCCCCTGCCCCGCGCCAGCCTGGTGTATTCCAGCATCTACATGCTGTGCGCCTTTGGTGCGATGTTGCAAATCGCCAGCGCCACCATGGCCGGTGTGGCTATTTTGCTGGGGTTTTATGGCCCGATGGTGATGGTAGGGGCCCTCTACAGTTGGCGTAAATCCACCGCCCTGCTCAAGGCCACAGCCCACGCCGAGCGCCAAGAGCAAATGCTGGCGGTGCTGCTGCAAGACTTCGAACAACACGCCGATGAAGCGCTGTGGGAGGCTGATAACGAGGGGCGTGTCCACAACCCATCGCCCCGCCTGTTAGAGCTATTGCAGCTCAATCCAGTGCTACTGGCCAGCACACCGCTACCCCAACTGCTGCATACCCACGACCCTGCGGGCGCACAAACGTTAGAGCAAGCCTTGCAACAGGCGCATCCGTTTCGCAATGTGGCGCTGCGCCTGAGCCTGGAGCGGGGCGTGCGCCATCTGGTGCTCAATGGCAAACGCCTGCTGAACCTGCAAGGCCAGGCCACCGGCTGGCGCGGGGTGGTGGCAGATGTAACGGCCAAGGTAGAAAGCGAGCAGCGCCTGCAGTTTCTGGCGCACACCGATTCGCTCACCGGCTTGGCCAATCGGTTTACGCTGCGCGAACACCTGACAGCCGCCCTCAACCGCCAAGACTCGGGGGCCTTGCTGATGATTGACCTAGACCATTTCAAAGCGGTAAACGACAGCTGGGGCCATACCGCCGGTGATGACTTGCTCAAAGCCGTGGCCGGGCGCTTGCGCGGCTGCCTGCGCCCGGGTGACCTGGCCGCGCGCTTGGGCGGTGATGAGTTCGCCATCCTCTTGCAACACCCGGCCGATGGCGCACAGGCCGAGATGGTGGCCAACCGTTTGCAGGCCTTGTTGTCCAACCCGATTGCACTGGGCGAGCGCAATATGCGCGTGGGTGCCAGCGTGGGCGGCGCGGTGTGGGCTGGCAGTGGCTGCAGCGTGGACGAACTGCTGGTGCAGGCCGACACGGCGCTCTACGCCGCCAAAGCTGCAGGGCGCGGCCACTATGCGCAATACGAGGCGTCCATGGGGGAGCGCAGCCGCAGGCGGCTGATGATTGAGCACGGCCTGGCCCCCGCACTGGAACAAGGCCAATTCGCACTGCACTGGCAACCCAAAGTGGACATTCAAACGCAGCGCATTGTGGGTGCTGAAGCCCTGCTGCGTTGGGACCACCCGGCGCTGGGCACGCTCAGCCCCACGGAGTTCATCGGCATTGCCGAGCAGAGCGGCAAGATAGATGCGCTGGGGCGATGGGCCCTGCAAGAGGCCTGCCGCTGCGGCGCGCTGTTAACGCAGTTGGAGCCCCTGGAAAAGCTGGGGTCGGGGCTGACGATTGCGGTGAATGTGTCGCCGCTGCAGTTTCGCGGCGGCAATCTGGCGGTGCTGGTGCGCCAGGCGCTGGCCGACAGCGGCTTGCAAGCCCACCGCCTGGAGCTTGAAATCACCGAATCCGCGTTTATGGACGATGCCGATGGCGTGCTGCAACAGCTGCACGCGCTGCGCAGTCTGGGCGTGCGCATTGCGCTGGATGACTTTGGCACAGGTTATTCGTCGCTGGCCTATTTGCGCCGCTTTCCGTTTGACACACTGAAGATTGACCAGTCTTTTGTGCAAGAGGCGCTGAACCGCACCGACGCCAAGGCGATCATTCAAATGATTTCGCAGCTCGCCAAAGCACTCTCCATGCGCACGGTGGCCGAAGGGGTGGAAACCGCAGCCCAACTGGAGCTGGTGACATCGGCCGGATGCCATGAAATACAAGGCTTTTTGGTGGCTCAGGCGCTGCCGCTGCCCGAATTTCAGGCGCTGGTGCGCACGCATGCGGCGGGCCTGCAGTGGGTTGCCGCTTAAGCCTGCTCAAGTCCATTTAGGCCCGCTTAGACCCGCTTGGGGCAGGCCTAATTTTTGTTGACGCCGCCCGCGCCATGCCATCTGGCGACAATATCGCTCTTTTTAGCAAATGCCAGATCGGCTTTGCGGCTATCCGAACTCGAAGGGAATTGGTTTTGAAACACATCACAGCTGCCGTGTGGGGCACATTGGTCACAGTCGGCATGTCTGCCTGCCTGGTGCCTTGCGCCAGCGCGCAAGACATGCCCGGCAGCCCTGGTGACGCGCCCGCGCGTGCGCCCGGCAGCAAGCTGGACCGCGTAGAGATCATGGGCAAACAGGCCGACAACGATCTGCGCCGCCGCGCCCAAATTGCCAAGCAGGTGTATGGCCGCGACGAGCTGGACAAATACGGCGACAACAACGTGGCCGATGTGCTGAAGCGCCTGCCCGGCGTGACCATGCAGGGCAATGCGCCGCGCATGCGGGGCCTGGGCTCAGGCTATACGCTGGTACTGCTCAATGGCGACCCCGCGCCACCCGGCTTTGCGCTGGACCAACTCGACCCCGCGCAGGTAGAGCGCATTGAAGTGACCAAAGGCCCCACCGCCAACCAAAGCGCCCAGGCTGTGGCCGGTGCGATCAACATCATCCTGAAAGAAGCGCCCAAAAGCTCACAACGCGACCTGCGCCTTGGCATGGGCTACAGCGTAGACCGCCCCACGGTGTCGGGCGGCTACACCTTGGGTGAAAAATGGGGCGGCATTTCTTTGTCCTTCCCCATTTCCGTATTTGAGTGGCGCAACCAAAACGAGGCCACCGTACTGCGCAACACACCGGGCCTGGACGGCCTGCCCGCGCGCTCGGACCAGCGCGATACCCAGTTCAACCATGGCCGCGGCTTCAATCTGGGGCCCCGCCTGAACTGGAAGATCAGCGATGACGAAACCCTGACCTGGCAGTCCTTTTTGCAAAAAGGGCAGTGGAATAACCGCTCTAGCTACGTCCGCCAAACCGTGCAGGGGCAACCCAGTTTTGACGACGATGGCGCTTACCAAGGTGGTTGGCAAAACGTGCGCAGCAATCTGCAGTGGGTCAACCACTTCAGCGGCACGGATCGCATTGAACTCAAAGCGGGTTTCTCTTCATCCATGGGTTCGTTTGATGGGCAGACATTCAGGCAAGGCGCAGTGCAGCGCAGCGTGCTGGCCGACAACGCCGACCTGAGCGCGACACAAGCCGGCAACTACAGCCACCTGATCAATGACGAACACAGCCTGACCGTGGGCTGGGACCTGGAGTGGCGCCAGCGCGACGAGAAGCGCGCCGTCACTGAAAAAGGCGTGCCGCAAATTGCCGAATTTGAAGGCCAACCCTTTGGGGCCCGCATTGAGCGCCAGGCCCTGTATTTGCAAGACGAATGGGAAATCAGCAAGCAGTGGTCTACCTACCTGGGTGTGCGGGGTGAACGCATTGCCACACGCAGCCAGGGCAATGCCACCACACTGAGCAACACCAGCACCGTGGTGACGCCGATGTGGCACCTGAACTACAAGCTCGACCCAGCGGCCAAAGACATCATCCGCGGCAGCATCACCCGCAGCTACAAAGCGCCCGATTTGGGTGCACTGCTGGCGCGGCCATCCCTGAGCAGCCTGTTCCCTGACACGACCAAGCCCAACACCGAACTCGCGCCCGACCGCATCGGCAACCCCGCGCTTTTGCCCGAGCTGGCCACGGGGCTGGACTTGGCCTATGAGAAGTACCTAAGCGGCGGCGGCCTGATCAGCGTTGGCGTGTTTTATCGCCAGGTCAATGACCTGATGCGCAACGTGACCTCTTTGCAAACTGTGGGCTACTCCACGGTGCCGCGCTGGGTGTCGCAGCCGGTGAACTTCTCCAAAGCTGAGACTGCGGGCTTAGAGCTGGAGGTTAAAGGCCGCGCTGGTGAGCTGATGCCCACCCTGTTTGACCCCAAGCTGGCCCTGAACCTGCGCGGTGCATTGAACTATTACCAGTCGCGCGTAGATGCCCTGCCCGGCCCCAACAACCGCTTGGATGGTCAGCAGCCCTGGTCGGGCAACTTCGGGGCCGACTACCGCTTTAGCAGCGTGCCCGTCACCATGGGTGGCAGCCTGGCCTTTACGCCCGGCTACAGCACCCAGCAAACCCTGAGCCAGAGCCTGGACCAAGGTCGCAGCCGCAGCGTAGACATGTTTGCCCAGTGGGTGGTCAGCCGCACTTTGTCGGTGCGGGTGTCGGCCAATAACCTGTTTCCTGCAGGCAATGAAAGCTTGGCGCTGGCCGGGGCCAACTCCAGCACCTACACCAGCCGCCTCGGGCGCACTAGCTTCAACGCCGGGGTTGAGATTAAGATGTAAAAACCGCTTTTACAAGGAGTGCGCCATGTCCGTTGCTTACTACATTGAGCTGGATGACGAAGAGCCAGGGTTTGAAACCTTCGTCAACGGAAAATCCGTGGCGCACGCCATTGAAGAGCTAGACGCCCTGTGTGAGCGCGAGGGCATCGCCAGGCTGGAAGACTTTATGGGCCAGTCGATGGACGACGTGGCCGACATGCTGGGCGAAGACATGGAGCTGCCCGACGACGCCGAGACGGACGAGATCTGGTTCGAGCCCCAGGCGGGTTTGGACACCATTGACGCCATCGTCGCCGCCATCCAAAAAGACCCCGACGCGCTACAAGACGCCGCAGGCATCCTGGAAGACTTGGGCGAATACCGCGCAGTGCTGCAGCAAGCGGCTGAGCTGGGTGCCCGCTGGCATTTGGCGCTGGATTTTTAAGGCGGCCTGCATTCACAGCGCAGCAAGACGCTAGTGGCCGAGAGCGGTAAAAACTCCATCGCTATGTTTTTAGGAGCTGCTCCCGCACTATCCACGGCCTAAACAGCATATTTGACCGGCATATTCAACTACAAAGTCGAGCAAGTTGTATTGACAATGTATAGACATTTGGCTACGCTTCACTGTGTATTCATTGTAAGGACAGATCTATGCGGGACATTGCCATCAATCTTCGGGCGCGATCCGATCAACGTGATCTGATTGACCGTGCTGCCAGTAGCCTGGGCAGAAATCGATCTGACTTCATGCTGGAAGCAGCTTGCGAAAAAGCGCAGTCCATCGTTCTGGACAGCACTTTCTTTTCGCTGGACGGTGCGGCTTTTGCACGTTTTAGCGCCCTTTTGGACGCCCCCATTCAACCCAACCCCGCACTGGATCGCTTGATGGCGCGCCAGCCTTTGTGGGAAAAATGAAGCTGCTTGCACCCGCGCTACTCCGGGCTGATCACGACTTGAACGCGTTTGACTGCGGTGAGCCTGTCTTGAACGATTGGCTCAGGCGTCGTGCGATGGGCAATCAATCGTCGGGGGCATCCCGAACCTTTGTCGTTGCGGATGACGCCAACAAAGCCCAAGGGTATTACGCCCTGGCCGCGGGTGCCGTGGCGCATTTGGCGGCCACCAGCGCCGTGCGGCGCAATATGCCAAACCCTGTGCCGGTGATGGTGTTGGGACGTTTGGCGGTCGATGTGGCGTTTCACGGCAAAGGCCTGGGCTCTGACTTGCTCCAGGATGCGATTTTGCGCACCGAGCGATTGGCACAGGAAGTGGGTATCCGGGCGCTGCTGGTCCACGCCCTGCATGGCCGGGCCAAAGCTTTTTACACCCACCACGGGTTCAGCGAATCGGAGATGGACCCGCTGGTGTTGATGCTGCGGATTCAGTCGGTTCGATTGAACTAGGGACACGCAAAGAAAGCTATTCTGCTATTAAAAACGAAGCTGCTCCCGCACTATCCATGGGCTGAACGGGCGATTTGGTTTGGACTTTGCGAATAGTAGCGGGAGGGGCCTCTGCTCGGCTAGTCATCAACAACTTACAACATCCGAATGTGAAGTCATGTTCCCAACTCAGCTTGTTCACAGCGCAGATTTCATTTGGACTCAGCTCAACTTGGAATCCAAGTGACCGCCTTACTCAAAACCTTGAGAGCGCTAGAGGTCTTGCTGCATGACCCCGAAGTCCGCAGCAATCCAGAAAGGCTCGAAAGGCCATAATGGAACAGTAACTCCTTGTTTCGTGAATGCCAAATATATTCGTAGATGCTAGGCAGTCGAAGCCCATTGCTGTGAGACTTCGTGAAGGACTTGCAGAACATCAGGCGGGTCGCCTTGATTGTGCAAAAGAAATCTATCAGGAGATCCTGAGACACGACCCATCGAACTTCGGCGCGTTGCACATGTCAGGGCTCATTGATTACGATCAAGGCAGGCCCGTCTTGGCCATCAAACGCATTTCGCAGGCGATAGCACTGCATTCTGGGAATGCGGTCTCTCAACGCAACCTTGGAATGATCTATCAGTCGGTGAATCGTCACAACGACGCCCTGGAGTGCCTTCAAAGAGCGCTCGTACTGAAACCTGAATATGTTGATGCCAAGGTTGGTCTAGCGATCTCCCAGAAGCAGCTACGTCAGCCTCTGATGGTTTCAGCAGAAGCTAAATCTGCCGCTCAGAAAGCATTCTCCTTGGCCAATTGGCATCGTGTCTTTAAGCGGCATGATCAGGCTCTGGACTGTTTCGAAGAGGGTCTGTGCCACGATCCACTGGACGCCGACGCCTACTGCGACAGAGGCGTCGTTCTGTTTTCACTTGGACGTTATGAACAATCGATTCAGAGTATGAATCGCGCAATTGAAATCAACCCGGACCTTGGACTCGCCTATAGCAATCGGGCATTGGCTCAAATGCGACTCAAGCAGTTTGAATCGGCCTTGGCAAGCCTCCAATGCAGCGTTCGGATCGACCCGCGTCAAGCCGATACACACTTACAACTTGGCAACGTCTGGATGAAGCTAGACCAGCCGGGACGATCCATTGAGGCATACGCCCAGGCGATCTCGCTGCGCCCGGGGTTTACGAAAGCGCATCTGCACCGCGGCATCGCGCAAATGGATCTCCTTCTGGTTGACGATGCAATAGCGAGTTACAAGGCGGCTATCGCATCCGACTCGGAACTCTGGACCGCTCATTACGGGCTGGCCATGGCGACGCTGCAGCAGGGTGATCTTGATCGAGGGTGGCCCTTATATGAAAGCAGGTGGAAGTTGCCCGCCATCAGCGGCACGATACCAACTGGTATCTTTCAATATCCACAGTGGGATGGCACATCTGATATTGCCGGAAAGACAATACTGATCCATGCAGAACAGGGGTACGGAGATACATTGCAGTTCTGCCGCTACATCCCGCTTGTTGCTCAACGTTGCGCAAATATTGTATTCAAGGTACCACAACCACTCGTTGAACTATTGCAGTTCCAATTCCCTTTCAGCCTGGTCGTCGACAATGATTCACAGATGCCGCACTTTGATGTTCAGTGTCCGCTGTTGAGCCTGCCATTGGCATTTGGCACCACGGTGCTATCTATCCCATCGGGAACTTGCTATTTTCACAGCGATGTCAAAAGAAGGCAGGTTTGGCTCGAGAAGCTTAAAGACACCGGAAAAATTCGAGTTGGGATCGCCTGGAGCGGCAGTCAAAGTCATAAAAACGATGAGAGGCGCAGTCTTCGCCTTGAAAATCTATTGCCCTATCTTCCCAAAGAGTATCAGTACGTCAGCTTGCAATACGATATCAGGCCCATCGATCTGAACACGCTTCAGGAAAACCCAGAAATTGTCGACTTCCGCAGCGAAATCAAAGATTTCGCTGATATGGCGGCACTTTGTGACTTGATGGATGCTGTTATTTGTGTCGATACAAGCATCACGCACCTGAGTGGGTCACTTGGGAAGCCTACCTTGGTGTTGCTACCCTTTAACCCTGACTGGCGTTGGCAGCTCAATAGGTCCGACTCCCCATGGTACCCATCGGTAACGCTTTTAAGACAGCTAAAGCCTCTAGATTGGACCCATCCATTGAGTCAAATTGGAGAGCGACTTTTGTCGGTTGTGTTGCGATAGTGAGGTCGGGCCGAAAAGAGTTGGGCAGTTGGCCTGGTGATCAAGCGGCAAGGCTGTAGAACGGGTTGGCTGCAGACATGGTTTGGCCGTCGGGGCAGTTCATCTGCCCCTTCTTGATCATGTGCTAGAAGCTCTGCTGCACCCCTCTTTCCGCGAATTCGGCCGTTCGGGCGCGCACTACACACGCCAAGAAATCGTGGACAGTGTTTCAACGCAGGACGTAACGGCAGTGATTTGGTCGCAGGATTTTGCGGTCGAGGCGCTGGCGGAGAATCTGGCTCTGCTCACCTACCGGTCTGCGCGTGTCAATGAACAAGGCCAGCTTGAGCGCCATACGAATCGCGCGTCACTGTGGCAGCGCACCGATGGCGGCTGGAAGATGCGTTTCCACCAAGGCACCGCGACATCGGGCTTTGAAAAGCAAGCGGATTCGCTATCAAAAAA
The DNA here is from genome assembly GCA_002256115.1 of Burkholderiales bacterium PBB3. Lineage (GTDB taxonomy): Bacteria > Pseudomonadota > Gammaproteobacteria > Burkholderiales > Burkholderiaceae_C > Allorhodoferax. The sequence goes on along the minus strand of NKIK01000021.1, from coordinate 10,304 downwards.
GAAGCTGCTCCCGCACTATCCACGGCCTGAACGGCCGATTTGGCCCTCAACGCCTAAGTAGGATCAAGCGAAGCACACCCGGTTGCGCCCCATTTCCTTCGCGCGGTAGAGCAGGCCATCGGCCTTGTCCAGCATGGCATGTACGGTGCCTGCGGCCACATCGGCGCACAGGCCCATGCTCATGGTCACGCGCAGGTCGGGGTGCACATTGGTCCATGGGAAACCCTCAATCACCTGGCGCAGCTTGTCGCACAGCGCGGCAGCCTGGGGCAGCGGGGTTTCAGGCAGGATGATGACGAACTCTTCGCCGCCATAGCGGGCCACCACATCAGAGATACGCATGTGGGTGCGCAAAATCTCAGCAATCTGTTTGAGCACCACGTCGCCCGTAGCGTGCGAGTAGGTATCGTTAATGCGTTTGAAGAAATCAATATCCCCCATCACCACCGTCATGGGGTGGCCGTGGCGCACCGATTGCTCAAACAGCTGCTGCGCCTGCTCGTCAAAGTGGCGGCGGTTGTAGAGGTCGGTCAGCGCGTCGCGGATGCTCATCTCTTTGAGCTGGCTGGCCTGCTCCAGAATGGTTTGGTTGGATAGCTGAAGTGCCTCATGGCTCTGCGCCAGTTCTTCACTCATCTGGTTGAAGGCGGTGGCCAGCGTGGCGATTTCACCGCCGCCTTCTACCGGCACCTTTTGTCGCAAGGCGCCGCCGCGCATGGCCTTGACCGCGCGGGTTAATTGGCGCAGCGTCGCGCTCAGGCCATTGCCCAACAACAAACCCAGACCCAATGCCAGCACCGCTGCCGCCGCTGCGCCGTAGCCCAGGGCCTCGCGCATGGCGGCCAGGTATTCGATGTCCTGCTTGCCCGGTGCCAGCACGCCTTGCGGTGCTACATAGGCCTCAACCTTGCCATTGATGACGATGGGCGTGGCATCGCGTTGGATCTCGGGCGGTGCCACGACGTCATGCGCATAATCGCCCGCACCCAGCAGCACGCGGTACTGGGAATCCAGCAAGATAAAACGGAACGGTGGCGCGTCATTCCGTCGCGGGCCACCCTCTGGGCCCGCATCGGGCGGACCGGGCGGCCTGCCATCGGGACCGGCGGGACGGCCATCAGGCGCAGGTCGGCGGTCATCACCAGGGGACGGGCCGCGGGACTGATCGGGTGGGCCATCAGGCCGCGGCGGCCGTTGTTGTGGCTTTTGCTGGCCGTTGCCAGAGCCCTGCTGTTCCATGAACTGGCGAAACGGCATCACCGCGCTGGCGGCTTGCCAACTACCGCCGTAGCGCGTCAGGTAGTCGGTCACCGACGCAATGAAATGCAAGCTGGCCTGCTGGCGGCGCAGTGAGTCGAATTTATCGGTCAACTGCACATAGGCCACTCCACCCACCAGCGCCACCGAGGCGATGCTGCTGAACAGCAGAGCCAGTACAAACTTCAGGCGCAAGGACATAGGATTTTCCTGTGGGCGGTTCGGGGCGGATCAAACGCAGAGATGAAAGTATGCCATCGGTCTACCACGCACAGCGCCTTCCATCCTCTGATGGATCGAGGGAAGCCGCTCAACTCTTCCCCAACTTCGCCAGATCCTCCCGCACCAGGCGCACGATCAGGCGATCCAGACTATCCACGCTGTAGTTCTGCACATCGTGGCTGGTCTCGCGGCCAGGGCCACTGGCGGGGTTGTGGGCCTGGGCATAGGTCAAGAATACGAACTTGCCGCCGGTGTACTGGGCAATCTGGCGCTGGATGTATTCACCTTGTTTGTCCAGCCCGCTTGCCCCCACGCTAAACACCTTGATGCCCTTGCCCAAAGCGGCTTGCATGCTGTCGTCGTACTGCGGGCCGCCGTAGTCCAGGTGGGGCGGTGCATCGGCCAGCAAAAACACCATGCGCGTAGTGCCGCTGCCGCGCCAGCTTAAGTTGTGCACAGTGTCGTGCAGGGCTTCGTTCATGGCCTCGGGGTAGTCGCCGCCACCGCCGGCCTGCAGTTGGTTCAACACGCCCTGAAATGCACCCAGGTCGTTGGTGAAGTCGTGGCTGCGGATCAAGTACTCATCCCCTTTATCGCGGTAAGCCACCAGGCCAAAACACAGGTCCGGCTTGGCCGGCAGATTCGCCACTTCATTGGCAATGGTGCGCAAGGTGGTTTTGAGTTTGTCGATCTCATCACCCATAGAGCCGGTAGCGTCGATCAAAAACACCAAATCCAACTGCGCGCGCTGCTGTGGTGCGGCGTCCAGCGTCACATCAATAGCGCTTTTTTGGCCGCGCTGCAAAAAGGCCGTGGCCTGGGTCATGCCCCAGCGGCCGGGCTTGCGCACACTGATCTGGTAGGTGTTGGCACGGCTGGTGTCAAAGGCGTTGGGCGACACCCAGACCTGGCCACCGGCATCGGTGCGCGCCCACATGGCCTGACCGCTGGGGGACTGCACGCGCACCTCGGCATCACTCACGCTGCGGCCCGCGCCGTCGCGCACTTGTAGCAAGTAGCGATCCGCAATGTCACGCGGGTTGTGCGCCACCTGCGTGCGCTGGCGAAAGGCCAGGTACTCGGCAAAGTTGGCGTTGTCGTCAATCACCCCGGCGGTGACGATAGGGTTGACCGGCGCGGCCTGCGCCGGGCGGCGCTCTATTTGCGGTGCAGCTGCTTTGGCGGCCGGTGCGGCAAAGTTCAGCGTGCCCGGCGCAGCAGAATCGGCCATCGCGCGGGCGGGTGCCGCAATGCCCATAGGTGCGGGCGGTGGTGGTGGTGCCACTAGGGCGGGGGCGGCTGGCGCAGATGCCTCTGCAACAGCAGCGTCGCGCCGCCGCTCTGGCATGGCCTTGCCTAAGCTGCTTTCCTTTTCCGCCCGCAGGCTGCCCGCTGCGGCCCACAGGTCTGTGCCCGGTGCCGCACTTTGGGCCTGCCCCTCACGCCCAGGCACCTCCCGGGTGCGGATGCTGCGTGAGCAGGTATTGGCCGACGGTGCTTGGAAATTGGGCCGCACCGCCACCGGGCCAAAGCTGGGCACGGGGACTTGGCTGGAGGGGGCCAAGTAGTGCCCGTGTCCGGAATGGATGGGCCGCGCCAGGGGCGCCGCAGGTGCCCAGTCATCATTCTGCGGGGCCGCGCCCACGGCTCCGGTACAGCCCATCAGCTGTGAACCAATGACCAGGCAAACCAGGTGCCGCTTGAAAGGAAGATTGCGCATAAGGTTCTCCAAAAAAGTAAAGTTGATGAGAGCGAACAGGGCTTACACGCACCAGCCCCCACAAAAGGGTTAACGCTTTTGAAAATAATTTGAAATTCTTTTTGTAGGACCCCGACCCCAAATGACAACCTGATCCGTATAAGACACGTCAGACATACATCTTCTGTCTGCTAGCCCACTACCCAGGAGCTTGGACGGCAAAGCGTTTTGCGTAGGTAAAAGGAGGAGGCCGCGCAGCGGCCGGGGGACACGAAGCAAAACGTTTTGCCGTTCAAGCTCCGAGCGAGAGCCAACGAACAACAGGCGACCAAAACCCAGCAACCCAGATGTAACAATAGAAAGATGCAGTGGAACGACATGCCCGACGATGAACTCATGCTGGCCTACGCCAACGGCCAGGGCGCGGCCTTTGAGGCCCTGTACCGCCGCCACGAGGGCAGCCTGTTTCGCTTTGTGCGCCGCATACTGGGCCATGCCTTTGCGGCCCAGGCCGATGAGGCGGCGCAAGACACCTGGATGAAAATCATCGCGGCCCACGCCAGCTTTGTGCCCGGCAGCGCCCGCTGGAAAACCTGGGCCTTTGCCATTGCCCACAACACCTGCCTAGACCGCCTGCGCAAAAGCGGGCGTGAGGTCGTGTTGGGCGATCATGCCGATGGAGAAGATGCACAAACACCCCTGGACTGGCTGCAAGCCGAACTGGGCCAAAGCAGCCCCAGCAGCGAAGACACCGCCCACTGGCGCGCCGCAGGCCAACAACTGATGCACTGCCTGGACGCCCTGCCCCCCGCCCAGCGCGTGGTTTTTTTGATGCACCACGAAGACGACTGCAGCCTGCAAGAAATGGCCGCCGCACTGCAAATCGCCCTGGAGGCCGCCAAAAGTCGCCTGCGCTATGCCATGACCAAACTGCGCGGCTGCATGGGCACGTATTTGGACGGCATGCCCCTGGCCGGAGGCCGCACATGAGCCAACAACCCCGCCACGGTGACGGCAACGACGGCAAGCCAGACACGCTGCGTGACGCGCGCCTGGCCCAAGCGCTCAAGCACATGCCCGATGCGCATATGCAACCTGACCCGCAAACGCGCAACGCGGTGTTGCAAGCGGCCCTGAAGGCGCTGGAGGATGCCCCAGAAACACCCAAGCAAGCAAATAACGCTGTTGATACGCAACCCCAGGTTGACGGCGTACCCGGTTGGCGCAAGGCCTGGCATTGGCTCCTGGGCCAGCCCGGCCAACGCGTGCCCCTGACCGGCGCGCTCGCCAGCCTGCTGATTGCCAGTTTTGTGACCGTGATGTGGCTCGGTCAAGAGGTGCCCGATGCCAACCCCGAAAGCGTGTCAGTGGCGGAGGCAAACTACGGCGGCAAAACAGAGAAGGCAGCCAAAGCAGAAAACGCCAGCGCCAGTCCCAGCCCCAGTAACACGACAGCCCAACAGGCGACTGAACCGCCCCAGGCATCTGCGCCACCCGCTGCCCGTGCCGTGCTGACGCCTGCTCCAGCACCGGCCCCCGCGCCCTCTCCCACCGCCGCACCTGCTGCTCCACCAGCGCAAGGCCTAGCGCAGCCGCCCGTAGCGGTCGCAGCACCCAAGGCGGTAGCCAGTATTCAATCAGCCGCCAACCTGCCCGCGCCCCCCTCACCGCCGCCAACGCCGCCTGCGCCCGCCAAAGAAAGCGCCGCAGAACGCAGCGACGCCCGACTCCAGTCTGCGCAAATGACGCAAATGGCCCCCATGGCCGATGCAGCCAAGCCCGCTGCCAAAATGGCGGCCCCTACGCCCACAGCGCCTGCCGTAGCCGCAACAGCCGCGCCCCCACCGGCTCCCGCGCCTGTGGTAGCGGCAGCGCCAGCGCCTGCCGCGCCGCCGCCCCTGGCGGAGTCGGCAGCCCGCGCCCGGCGAGATGCCGCCACCAGCCCCGGCCTACAGGTCGTGCTAGACGGCCAGCGGCGCACGCTCACGGCAGCGCAATCCGCTTCTTTGTTGGCAAGCTTGCGCGCCCTACCCTGGCAAGTGGAATCCTCCCGCACTGGCGCGGCAATAGGCAATAACGGCCTGTTGGCAGACAGCGCCACGCCCTTCACCGTACAAACGCCCGACGGCGAGCGCTGGGAGATCAGCGCCAGCAGCGTGCGCGCCAGCACTGCTGGCATCGTCAGCACCAGCCCGCTCACGCCAGCGCAGTGGCTGCAACTGCGCGCTTTGGCCGCGCCCGCCGCGCCGTAATTGCTAGTCCAACCCTGACGACCGGAGCTTCAACTTTCGTGTCGGTGTCGATTGCAGATCAAATCGCAATTGCTACAGTTTTAGTAGCTTCTCCCGCACTATCTACGGCCTAGAACGCAGTTTTGGCACCCAAATCAAGGGTTTAAAAGGGCATTTTTAGGGCATTTCGTCACCCAGCATCGCATGCAGTTGCGGTTATTTGAGTTAGTGTTATAGTTAACCAGCACACCAACACAATTTGCTGTTTCAGGAGTTCTCACCATGGCCACTGACTGGCACGACAACGCGCCCATCTACCGGCAACTCAAGAGCCGGGTGCTGGGCATGGTGCTGGACGGCGCACTCCAAAGCGGCGACCCGTTGCCCTCGGTGCGGCAGGTGTCGGCAGATTTTCAGCTCAACCCGATCACCGTATCGCGAGCCTACCAAGAGCTGGTGGATGAAGGTTTGATCGAAAAACGAAGGGGGATGGGCATGTACGTTTTGGAAGGTGCGCGCGACCAATTGCTGCTGCGTGAACGTGATCGATTTTTGACCGAAGAATGGCCCGCCGTGCTGGCGCGCGCCAAAGCCTTAGGCCTCGATGTGGCCCAACTGGTGCAATCGGTAGGAGACGCCACATGAGCGCTATCCAACCACCCACTGCGGCTGACGCTGTCATTTCCGCCAAAGGCCTGACCAAGCGCTATGGCAAACACACCGCCGTCAACGGCATAGATCTGCAGATTCCGGCCGGGCGCATCGTCGGTCTGATCGGCCCCAACGGCTCGGGCAAAACCACCACCTTGCAAGCCCTGCTGGGCCTGATCCCTTGCGATGGCGCACTTCAGGTGCTGGGCCTGGACCCGCGCACCCAGCGCGACCAGTTGATGCAAGACGTGAGCTTCATTGCCGATGTGGCCGTGCTGCCGCGCTGGCTCAAGGTCAGCCAGGCGTTGGATTTTGTAGAGGGTGTGCACCCGCGCTTTAGCCGCCAAAAAGCCGAACGCATGATCGCCGCCACCCGACTGCGCCCCAACATGCGGGTGCGTGAAATGTCCAAAGGCATGGTGGCGCAGTTGCACCTAGCGCTGGTGATGGCCATCGATGCGCGCCTGCTGGTGCTGGACGAGCCCACGCTGGGCCTGGACATTGTGGTGCGCAAGCAGTTTTTCCAGCAACTGTTGGAAGACTACTTTGACCAAGACAAGACCATCCTCATTAGCACCCACCAGGTCGAAGAAATTGAACATGTATTGACCGATGTGATCTTCATTCAAGAGGGCCGCGTCACATTGAATGCCAGCATGGAAGACCTGGCTACGCGCTACCTGGAGCTTGCCGTGTTGCCCGAGCACCTGGCAGAGGCCACCGCCTTACGCCCACTAGCCCAGCGCCAAGTGTTTGGCAAAACCCTGATGACTTTTGAGGACGTGCCGCACGCGCAATTGGCGGCACTGGGCGAAGTGCGCAGCGTGGCTCTGGCTGATATTTTTGTAGCGAAGATGCAAGGAGGTGCGCAATGAACGCTCCGGTTTTACAAGCCCCCGGTACCCCGCGAACTAGCGCCCTGCGGCAGCAGATGAAAGCGTTTTACTGGCTGATTTGGCGAGAGTTTTGGGAACACCAGCGAGGGTTGGTTTGGATGCCGATGTTTTTAGGCCTCCTCGCCGCTGCGGGTGGAATTTTCTTGCCGCGAGATCCAATTTGGAAATCTACGTCGACAGACGGTTTTTCAATAGCGCTTACGCAAGCTTTTGCCATGGCAGCCGAATTGGGTAGCGGCGGTTTTCTCTATCCCTTTTTACTGATTTTTTTACCGGTTATCACAGTTTTTTCCTATTGCCTTGACGCGCTGGAAGCCGACCGGCGTGACCGCAGCATTTTGTTTTGGAAATCACTTCCCTCATCCGACACCGCAATGGTGATGAGCAAGGCCAGCGTGGCACTGGTTATCAGTCCTCTGCTTTGTTGTGCGATTTACTGCGCAGCCGCTTTTTTGATCGTCACTTTTGCAACTAACGACCAGAACACGACGCGCTATTTCATTTCTCCGTTAGAACTGCTATTTGTCTTACCAATCTACGTGCTCTGGGCGCTGCCCACCGTAGGCTGGCTGTTGCTTGTCTCGGCTTGGGCGCGCTCCACGCCCTTTCTGTGGGCAGTGGGTATTCCAATATTCGTTATTTGGTTAGCACAGTGGAGTAACGAGGTGCTGCACTACAGCCAGAACACGCAGTGGCTTTTTAGCGATGTTCTCGGACGAACGATGTTCAGCGGAGCCTTCGGCGCGTGGTTTATAACCAGTTTGGGTGGTTCTCCAGAATTGGGCCTTGTCGGTGATTCCTGGCGCGCATTGGGCTTGCCCAGCCTCTGGATCGGCGCCATCTCCGGCATCGCCATGATCGCTATCGCCATCCGCTTGCGTCGCTGGCGCACCGCCGATTAGCGCCGCCTTGGGTGCCTCAGTGTGTGCGCTGGACCACCCAACGTCGTGTCCAAAACCCCGTTGGTCCGCTATTTTGGGTCCTGCTCGCCCAAACCGCTACGCTTTTGATAGCTGCTCCCGCACTATCCACGGGGCCTAGAGGATCATTTGGCACTTCTTCTGGGCACCCCCTAGATTGTTTGATAATACGCCGCAAAGGAATGTGGCATGCAAGTGAAAAACGGGGACGAAGCAATCCCGGCACTGGTCTCAGCGACCCCAGTGCCGCCGCTTGCCACGTCTACCGCTTTGCCTGCGGGCGATGCCCTTCGTGCCGACATAGCTGCCATGCAGCAGCAGGCCCTGAGCATTCAGGCCAGTATTCGCGATCTCAAGCAGCGCGAAGCCGATCTCAGCAGCTCCTATTTCCCTGAAATGCCCGGCATGCCGGGTATGCCAGAAATGTCAGTTCTGGACGGGCACTACTCCGCAGACACGGTCCTGCTATTGCCTGCGTTAGCCTTGGCGGCGCTGTTGTTTTGGATACGGACACGTCGCTCTAGTCCCCTGGCCGCGGCTGCCCCGGTTTCTGCCCCAGCCCCATTTGTAGAGAAGCGAGCCGCGCCGCGCCCCGGAGATGACCCGCATTGGGTGGACCGGGATCTAGATTTTGTGGCCTCTGACCACCATTCCGACTGGGGCCAGGATGCGGTGGGCGAGATGGGCGACGACACCGGCGCAGACTCGCGCTTCTGGGAGCCCGAAGCCCAGGCCAAGCCAGCCGCCTTTGACTCAGAAACTGCCGCCGTAGAGGTCCACAAGGTGCGTGCGTCGCTGGCGCACAAGCGCGCGGCCCGCGCAATGGGCCACGGCTCACACCACGCGCCCTTGTCGGCCGACGACGGTGACCACGCGCAAGAGGGTTATGACAACCACGATGTAACTGCGGACTATGGCCACCTGCGCCCCCCCCCAGCGCCGCTGGCGGGTCGTAGCACTGTCGATTTGGAGCTGGATATTGATTTACCCCCAGCCGAACCGCAGCCCATGCTCGGCGCGAGCGCAGGCAGGCAGGATGTCGAGGTCGATCCACATTTTGGTGGCGATCTGGATGTTGATCTGGGCCTGAAGAAAACAGCACCGCCGCAAGTCGAACCCGAACCAGAACTAAAACCAGAAATCAAACCCGCGCCTGAGCCGGAACCGCAACCAGAACCCGAGTTGGACTCCGAGCCTAAAGAAGCGGACACTGAGCCACCCAGTTTCAGTTACCCAGATGACCCGGTGCCGCATCCAGCCCCGGAACACGAAGCGCTGCCCGAACCCGCACAGGATGCGGATAGCGATGCCGACACCGGTGCCGACGGCGAAACTCCGTCCGAGATCCAACTGGCGCTAGCCCAAGAGTTTCTGGCCCTGGGCCTGCTTCCGGGCGCGCGGGATATTGCCACCGAGCTGATGGATTCGCCGCATGACCATGTGCGCGAGCAGGCCCGCGCCCTGCTGGCTGAAATCAAAGTGCAAGAGGGGGTAGAACACATGCCCCTGTTTGAAAGTTCGGCATTTGTAGACCCCAGTTCGCTGCTGCTGTCCACCGCTGGGCAGCCCTTAGCATCTAGCGACGCCGACCCGGAATAAGCCATTTGCCGCAGGCGGCGGGCGGAATTAGGGCTTCCATGAACAGGCCCCTTCGTGTAAAGTTGATTTACATCTCTTCCCCCCGCCCGTGTCAAATCCTTCAAGGAGTCGTGTTCATGCAAGCCTCAACCCGCAGCAAGTTTTCTTTAGCCCTGGTCGCCGCCCTGTTTCTTCCAGGCATGGCGCTGGCCCAGTTTGAGGGCAAAACCTGCACACCCACGCCCTCGTCGACCAACCCCGTACCGGCCCCTGGCAGTGGCACCGTGTCCATTGCCCCGCTGAGCAAGTTTGGCTTGCCTGCCACGGTGTGCGCCACGGTTGGTTTCAGTGGAACCAGCATCAGCTTTGACTACACCGCCACACTGGCCACGACTTTCCAGAACGCAAAATTTCCATCGTGCTCTGGCGTTGAGTTCGGTTTGAATGGTGGCCCTACCTATTCAGCCGTTAGCGGCAAAGGAAACTTTGCTTTCAACCTCGCCAACCCGACGGCAGCCGTTACAGGCACCATGGAAGCCACGGCCCTGAGCATGACTGAAAACCTGACCCTTACCGCAGCAGGCTCCAGCTTCGTCATCAATACCGGCTTGCTGTCGTACAAGAGCTTTGTCACTATCAATGCAGACCAGTCGGTAGACATCAAAGTGTGCACACCTCGGGGTGGCGTACCGGCTCTCGTCAACGGGGCCAATATGAACATCCCCACCAGCATCTGGCAGTGTGTGGCCCAGCCCACCGCCGCACAGCCCAATGTGCGCGTGACCTACCAAGAAGGTTGCTAAACCGCTGAATCACCGGCGTCATGCTGAACCGGTTTAAACAGTCTCTG
>NKIK01000065.1 GCA_002256115.1 Burkholderiales bacterium PBB3 | reverse complement strand
AAATTTGTCTTCGTCACCGGCGGTGTGGTGTCTTCCCTTGGCAAGGGAATCGCCTCAGCCTCCTTAGCTGCGATTCTGGAATCGCGGGGCCTGACAGTCACCCTCATCAAGCTCGACCCCTACCTCAACGTGGACCCTGGCACCATGTCGCCCCTGCAGCATGGCGAAGTGTTCGTGACCGACGACGGCGCAGAAACGGACCTCGATTTGGGCCATTACGAGCGGTTCATTGAATCGCGCATGCGCAAGGCCAACAACTTCACCACCGGCCAAATTTACAAAAGTGTGCTCGACAAAGAGCGCCGCGGCGACTACCTGGGCAAGACCGTGCAGGTCATCCCCCATGTGACCAATGAAATTCAAGAGTTCGTCAAACGCGGTGCGCGCTATGGTGAGGCCGACGCGGTCGATGTCGCCATTGTTGAAATTGGCGGCACTGTGGGTGATATCGAGTCGCTGCCGTTTTTAGAGGCCGTGCGCCAGATGAGCCTGAAGCTCGGCCCCAATAACAGCGCCTTTGTGCACCTGAGTTACGTGCCCTGGATTGCTGCTGCGGGTGAGCTCAAAACCAAGCCTACCCAACACACCGCCAAGCAATTGCGCGAGATTGGTATTCAGGCGGATGCTTTGCTGTGCCGCGCCGACCGCCGCATCCCCGACGAAGAGCGCCAAAAGATTTCGCTGTTCTCCAATGTGCCCGAGTGGGGCGTCATAAGCATGTGGGACGTAGACACCATCTACAAAGTGCCACGCATGCTCCACGAGCAGGGGCTGGATGGCCTGATCTGCGACAAGCTGCGCCTAAATACCCCACCCGCCAACCTCAAGCGCTGGGACGACCTGGTTTATGAAACCGAACACCCCCAGGGCGAGGTCAGCATTGCCATGGTCGGCAAATACGTGGATTTGTCCGACAGCTACAAATCGCTGAACGAGGCCTTGCGCCACGCAGGCATGAAAAACCATGTCAAGGTCCGCATCGAATACGTGGACTCGGAAACCATCACCAGCGACACGGTCACCCAACTCGCCCAGTTTGATGCCGTGCTGGTTCCAGGTGGTTTTGGCAAACGCGGCATCGAAGGCAAGATCAGCACTGCGCGTTACGCACGCGAAAACAAGGTGCCCTACCTGGGCATTTGTTTGGGCATGCAAGTTGCCACGATTGAGTTCGCGCGCCATGTGGCGGGATTGGACGACGCCAATAGCACGGAGTTTGAGCCCGACAGCCCGAACCCAGTGATTGCCTTGATCACCGAATGGAAAGATGCCGACGGAACCATCAAGACCCGTGACAAAAACTCTGACTTGGGCGGCACCATGCGGTTAGGTGCGCAAAGCTCCGATGTGGCCAAAGGTACCTTGGCCCACGACATTTACGGCGACATCGTCACCGAGCGCCACCGCCACCGGTACGAAGCCAATGTGAACTACCTGGACCGTCTGCGTGAAGCCGGTTTGGTGATCTCTGCATTGACCCAGCGCGAGCAATTGACTGAAATGGTGGAACTACCCCGTCATGTGCACCCCTGGTTTGTCGGCGTGCAATTCCACCCCGAGTTCAAGTCCACTCCCTGGAATGGGCACCCATTGTTCAACGCTTTCATCAAAGCCGCCCTAGAACACCAGGCAAAGCGCACCAAGGTGCCACCCTATGAAACTCTGTGGTTTTGACATTGGCCTGGAACATCGGTTTTTCCTGATTGCCGGCCCCTGCGTTGTCGAGTCAGAGCAACTGCAAATGGATGCCGCCGGTACGCTCAAGGAGATTACCGACAGCCTGGGCATTCCCTTCATTTTCAAGAGCAGTTTTGACAAGGCCAATCGCACCAGCGAAACAGCCTTTCGCGGACTTGGGATGGAAAAAGGACTGGAAATCCTGGCGAAAGTGAAACGCGAGATTGGCGTTCCCGTTTTGACAGACATCCATTCCGAAGACCAGATTGCACAGGTCGCATCGGTGGTGGACGTCTTACAAACACCCGCCCTGCTTTGCCGTCAAACGGACTTTATTCACGCTGTGGCGCTGTCGGGCAAGCCTGTCAATATCAAAAAGGGGCAATTCATGGCGCCCGGTGACATGAAGAACGTTATCGTCAAGGCCCGAGCTGCGGCCAAGGCCGCTGGGCTTGACGAAGACAACTTCATGGCGTGCGAACGGGGCGTCAGTTTTGGCTACAACAACCTGGTGAGCGACATGCGCTCCCTGGCCATCATGCGCGAAACCGGCGCGCCAGTCGTCTTTGACGCGACCCATTCGGTGCAGCTCCCTGGCGGTCAAGGCACCAGCAGTGGTGGTGTACGCGCCATGGTGCCGGTGTTGGCACGTGCTGCAGTGGCGGTAGGGGTCGCAGGTTTGTTCATGGAAACACACCCCAACCCAGCCCAAGCCCTGTGCGATGGACCTAACGCGGTACCTTTAAAACACATGCGGGCTTTGCTGGAGACTTTGGTGGCCCTGGATTACGTAACCAAAAAAACTCCATTCCTGGAGAACGCTTTCGAGTAATTGGCCCCACCATCGCCCGTTGGGATATTTTGGCTGCCGCAAGCGTCTGAAGCATTCGCAAGTTTTGTTTTTTGTCTTTAATGAAAGTTAGTCATGAGCGCAATTGTTGATATCGTCGGCCGCGAAATTCTGGATTCCCGCGGCAACCCTACCGTGGAATGCGATGTGTTGCTAGAGAGCGGCACCATGGGCCGTGCTGCGGTTCCCAGCGGTGCGTCCACGGGCTCGCGCGAAGCCATTGAGCTGCGCGATGGCGACAAAAAGCGCTATTTGGGCAAGGGCGTGCTCAAGGCCGTTGAATACATCAACACCGAAATTTCTGAAGCCGTATTAGGCCTCGATGCTTCGGAGCAAGCGTTCCTGGACAAGACCTTGATCGACCTGGACGGCACCGAGAATAAATCCCGCCTGGGTGCCAACGCGATGCTGGCAGTGTCGATGGCCGTGGCCCGCGCTGCGGCCGAAGAGTCCGGCCTGCCGCTGTACCGTTACTTTGGCGGCATGTCAGCCGTGCAAATGCCAGTGCCAATGATGAACGTCATCAACGGTGGCGAACACGCCAACAACAACCTCGACTTGCAAGAGTTGATGATTATTCCCGTGGGCGCACCCAGCTTCCGTGAAGCACTGCGCTGGGGCGCAGAAGTGTTCCATGCTTTGAAGAAAATCTTGCACGACAAGAACATCAGCACCGCTGTGGGCGACGAAGGTGGCTTTGCCCCCAATGTGGCCAACCACGAAGCTGCCATCCAGATGATTCTGGAAGCGATTGACAAGGCCGGCTACGTAGCCGGTGAGCAAATTGCACTGGGTCTGGACTGCGCTGCCAGCGAGTTTTACAAAGACGGCAAGTATGTGTTGTCTGGCGAAGGTTTGACTTTGAGCGCCGAAGAGTGGACCAACATTCTGGCCACCTGGGTCGACAAGTACCCCATCATCAGCATTGAAGACGGCATGGCCGAAGGCGACTGGGACGGCTGGAAACTGCTGACCGACCGTCTGGGCAAGAAAGTACAAATCGTGGGCGATGACCTGTTCGTCACCAACACCAAGATTTTGAAAGAAGGCATCGACAAGGGCATCGCCAACTCGATCCTGATCAAGATCAACCAGATCGGCACGCTGACCGAAACGTTTGCTGCAATTGAAATGGCCAAGCGCGCGGGCTACACCGCCGTGATCAGCCACCGCTCTGGCGAAACGGAAGACTCCACGATCTCCGACATCGCAGTGGGCACCAACGCGGGACAAATCAAGACCGGCTCACTGAGCCGTTCGGACCGCATGGCCAAATACAACCAGTTGCTGCGCATCGAAGAGGACTTGGGCGATGTGGCTGTTTACCCCGGCCGCGCAGCCTTTTACAATCTCCGCTAATTTTTAGACCACCTCCTGCCAACATCCATGCGCACCCAACTCGTTCCTGCCGCCCTCATCGCGCTGCTGGTCGTGTTGCATGCGCAGTTGTGGTTTGGGCGGGGCAGCGTGCCCAATGTGGCCAAGCTGCAAGACCAACTGCAAGCTCAAAAACTCAGCAACCAGCAAGCCGCCTTGTTCAACGAGCGCTTGTCTGCGGAGATCAATGATCTGCAGGAAGGTCTGGAAATGGTGGAAGAACGTGCCCGCGCGGAGCTGGGCATGGTCAAGGCCAACGAGATTTACGTGCAGATCGCCAAATAGGCGATCTGCACCGACTCGCACTGCTAATGGGCCAAAGGCCCACCCGGCACTTGGCTCTCGGGTGCGGTAAATAGCTGCGCCGCGTCTACGGCATCAAAGCGGTATTGCATGCCGCAAAACTCGCATCCCACTTCAATATGCTCGCGCTCGGTCAGGATGCTTTCTGCTTCTGCAACACCTAGCGCGGTGATCATCTTGCCCACCCGCTCACGGCTGCAATTGCAGGCAAAGCGCGGTGCCTGGTCACCCACCAGAGGCTCGAAGCGCGTGATTTGCTCTTCCCAAAACAGTCTATGCAAAACCGTTTCCACATTCAGGCCCAATAGCTCCTCGCGCTTGAGCGTGCGGGCCAGTATGGCGATGCGGTTGTAGTGCTCATTGAGCCCGATCGCATCTTCATTTTCTTTGCTCACCATGCTGCCCGCCAGGTTGCCCTCACCGGCAATAGGTAGGCGCTGAATCAGCAGGCCCGCGGCCACCTTGTCATCGGCGGCTAGCACCAAGGTGGTATCGAGCTGTTCGCTTTGCAGCATGTAGTGCTCCAACACCGCGCTCAATTGCTCAATCGGCTTGCCTGCATCGTCAAACAGCGGCACAACACCTTGGTAAGGTTGCTGGCCAGGGAACCGGGTCTTGGGGTCCAGTGTGATGGCGCAGCGCCCCTGGTTCGTCGCATTCACCATGGCACTCAATGTGACATCAATGTCCACCGCTTCGTTCACGGTCGCCGTAGCGCGCAAGGCCAAATCGGATTGCACCTCTACCACAGCCACCTTAACCGGGCCGTCGCCAAATATCTGCAGCACCAAGGCGCCGTCGAACTTGATATTGGCTTGCATCAGCGTAGCGGCGGCCACCATTTCCCCCAGCATTTCACGCACTGGCACGGCATAGGGTTCGTTAGCACCGGAGGCACGCCTGCGCAAAATTTCAGTCCAGCTGTCAGTCAGCCGAACCATGACGCCACGCACGGGCAGGCCATCAAACAGGAATTTATGGAGTTCAGACATACTGCTTTTTCTAATTAGTTGAGGACAGAGCAACGTTCACTGCGTGTAACCTTGGTCTGTCCCGCAAGGACTCAGGAGATCTTCTTCAAACCGTCTTTGAACCGACGGGCGTTTTCAATGTAATGCAAGGCGCTTAATTGCAGGTGAGCCTGCTGCTCGGATGTGAGTTCGCGCACGGCTTTGGCCGGACTGCCAATGATCATGCTGCCATCCGGAAATTCTTTGCCTTCGGTGACCAGTGCGCCGGCACCCACGATGCAGCCCTTGCCAATTTTGGCGCCATTGAGCACGATGGCGCCAATGCCGATCAAGGAACCATCACCGATAGTGCAGCCATGTAGCATGACCTTGTGGCCCACCGTCACGTTGGCCCCCACCGTCAATGGCTTGCCGATGTCGGCGTGCAACACGCTTCCATCCTGAATGTTGGAGCCGTGCCCGATGCGGATAGTCTCGGTGTCACCACGTATGACCACGCCAAACCAGACGCTGGAGTCTTCGGCTAGCTCCACATTGCCCATGACCTGGGCACTGTCGGCGACCCAGGCCGTAGGGGCAACGCTGGGGCTGAGGGTATCGAGTTGGTAGAGGGCCATGTTGGGGTTCCCGGAATGGAAAAACCTAGAATTGTAGGGATGGAACTCCGACAGCGTGCGCTAGACGCATTCAACCTGACTGACCCTTGGCAAAAAGCCGAGGCAAGCCAAGCGCTTGGCCGCCTGGCTCCTACCCTCGCGCTGGACTGTACCGCTGCCTTGCCTGCGCCGGCTGACGCCGGTCGGCCGGAGCTGCCTGCGCTGGTGCACCCCCAAGACGTCCCTAGGCGCTCACCCTTCACACCAGAAGGACACGCTGCCCTCATGCATTCCATTGCCCACATTGAATTCAACGCCATCAACCTCGCCTTGGATGCAATTTGGCGATTTGAGGGCATGCCCGCGCAGTACTACACGGATTGGCTCCAAGTCGCCTCCGAAGAAGCTCAACATTTCAGCTTGTTGAGTGACCACCTGCAGACCCAGGGCTACAGCTATGGTGACTTTGTGGCCCACGATGGCTTGTGGACTGTATGCCAAAGCACCCGCCACGATGTGGTGGCCCGCATGGCCCTGGTACCGCGCACCTTGGAGGCGCGCGGCCTGGATGCCACCCCCATCATCCAGACCAAACTGCGCAAAGTGGCCACGCCACGGGCCTTGGCCGCAGTGAAAATTTTGGACACCATATTGGCGGAGGAAGTGGGGCATGTGGCGATTGGCAACCACTGGTACCACTGGCTGTGCCAGCGCGATGGTCTGGATGCCGAAGCGTTTTACGCACAGGTGGCACTGCTGCACAAAGCACCCAGACTCAAGCCCCCCTTCAATTTAGCTGCCAGAAGGCAGGCTGGCTTTTCTGAATCGGAACTCCTGAACTTGCCCAAAACCGCATTAACATGATCTACGATACTTTGGAGTGATTCCAGTTCTTCTTAACACTGACGCAATAGAAATTGCGTTGCCCAAGGAGCAGATCGAATAAAGATCCCCGCCCCAAGGGGCGGGGTATTCAGAACAGCCCTGGCTGAAAGTCCGAATGTAGTTGCTGATATTCTTGTCCCTGATTCTTTACGTACTTGCCAATCGTTGCCTCG
>NKIK01000020.1 GCA_002256115.1 Burkholderiales bacterium PBB3 | reverse complement strand
TGTCAACGCTTCGATCCACACCTCGCGGTGTGCAACGCATGACTCGGGGTCTGAGTGATTCGCCATGTCTTCCCAGTATTGAACTTTCATCAACTACGATCTACCGCCTTTGCTGGCGCACTGCTATATCTTTAGGAGCTGCTCCCGCAATATCCACGGCCTGAGAGGCACATTTGGCTTCTATCACGCGCCGTTGCCTTCAGCTGCAACAGCAAGGCTTTAAGTGGCGGCTCGATTGCTTAGTGTATTATTAACGCAATACACTAATGCACATGTTCGATATCCAACCCAGCAGCTCAATACCCATCTACCGGCAACTCGTAGAGCAGGTGCAGCGTTTGGTGGCGGGCGGGCATCTTCCACCGGGTGCCGATCTGCCCAGTGTCCGCAGCGTGGCCGAGCAGCATGCCATCAACCCCATGACCGTCAGCAAGGCCTACAGCCTGCTCGAAGCGCAAGGCTTACTGGAGCGCCGTCGTGGTCTGGGCATGGTGGTGGCTGAACTGAGCGCACCCAACCACACAGCCAATGACCGTTTGGCCCTGCTGGTGCCTGCCCTCCAAGCGGCCGCGCTGCAGGCCCAGCAGTTGGGCGTGCAACCACAAGCTGCGCTGGCGGCCTTCGGGCGCGAACTACACCAACTCTCACCTTTTGCTTTGAATGGCGACCTCCCATGAAACATGATCTTCCGCTGGCGATTGACGCCGATCAACTCTCGTTGCTGCGCGACACCTGGACCGGTCGCGGCGCTTGGTTGCTGGATAGCGTGAGTCTGCAGATTCCAGAGGGTGCAGTCGTTGGCCTGGTGGGGCGCAATGGCGCCGGAAAAAGCACCTTGATGCGCTGCCTGCTGGGCCTGACGCCTCCCTTTAGCGGTAGCAGCCGATTGCTCGGCAGCTCTTGCCTGGACCTGAGCGATGCAGTGCGCGAACGCCTAGGCTATGTGGGCCAGGAGCCCGACCTTTTTGGCTGGCTCAATGGCAACCAGCACTTGCGCGAGATGGCTGCCGTGTATGCAAACTTCGACACGGACCGCGCACTGCGCCTTGCACTCAAGCTCGACCTGAACCTGGGGCGGCGCGCCGACAAGCTGTCGGGCGGAGATCAGCAGAAGCTGGCCGTGGTACTCGCCATGGGGCACGACCCCGATTTGTTGATACTGGACGAGCCGGTGGCCAGCCTGGACCCGCTGAGCCGACGGGACTTCATGCGGGCTTTGTTTACACGCCCCGCTGATCATCCGCCACGCACGGTGTTGATGTCCAGCCACTTGCTGAATGATTTGGAACGGGTGGTCAGCCATGTGCTGTTTCTGCGCGAAGGCAGGGTGCAGTTGTTTGGCGAATGGGATGGCCTGAGCGAACAGTTGCTGCGCATAACGCTGAGCGACGCCCCCCAAACACAGGCTGGTCTTGTGCATTGGAGTGCCGAGCGCAAGCAGGCCGTGGTGGACCGCCAACTGTGGCAAGGACCATGCCCTGAAGCCCGTGAAATGGGCATGGACGATCTCTTTGAGGCACTCAACGCATGAAGACACCCTCTACCGGCGGCGGAACGCAATTTCTGGTGTTTGGCCCGTCCTGGATCGTTATGCTTTTTTCGGCCGGATTCATCGGCCTAGTCGGCCTGCTCTTTACCGCCAGCGTCGCTGCCGAGCATTCGGTTTCTGATGCTATCGCACCGACTATGGCTGGCGTGGTGGTCAGCTTCATGGCTGCGTTGACTTGGCTGACAGTCAGCCGACTTGCAGACACGCAACAGCGCTTCGCAGCGCGTCTTGCACCCAGCCGAAGTCTGGTGCGGGCAGGCCGGGTGACTGTGTTGGCTTTGCTACTGGTCTGGGTGGTTTGCACTCTGCCAACGGCACTGTTGTTCTCAGTGCTGCAGCAAAACCAAGAGGCATTTGCATTGGTCTGCGGCACGGGTCTGATGCTGACCTTGACAGCCGCCGCAGCCTGCGCCTGGCAGGGGCGGCGTCCATGGTGGGCGGCTTTACCCGCCGTTGTGGTGGTTGGGGCCATGTTCACTCTGGGCTACCCAGCCGTAGGCGCGGGCTGGGTCGGGATTTATTGGGGCTGGCAGGTTCTAGCGCTGGGTCTCAGTTTGGTCCTGCACGCACCGATGCTGCGGGGATCGGCGCACGCCCTCCATTCGCCCGCACGGCGCTTTGCACGGTGGAGTGAGAGCTGGCTTGCAAGCTGGCGAATGCGCTACCAAAGCCTCCGGGCACCCGGAGATGTGGGCAACTTCCCTTTCTTGATCATCCTTGCATCTCAATCTCAAATGTGGAGATGGATCGGTTGGGAGCAAGAGGGTGTTGGTATGCCCGGCGTGCTTCTCGGAATCCTGTTGGGTGGGGCCTACCATTACCTCGTCAGCAGTGATCTGCATCCTCGCCACTTGATTGCGCCAGGGCGGGCGCGCCGAGCGCATATGGCGCTGCGTATCGTTGGGAGTACGTTGCGCATGACGCTAAGCGTGGGCTTGAT
The DNA here is from genome assembly GCA_002256115.1 of Burkholderiales bacterium PBB3. GTDB lineage: Bacteria > Pseudomonadota > Gammaproteobacteria > Burkholderiales > Burkholderiaceae_C > Allorhodoferax. The sequence continues at coordinate 77,662 of NKIK01000020.1, read as the reverse complement.
GCTTGCGGCCATCCTACTGCTCGCGATTGCCGCATGGGGGGGCGGGCTCTCAGCCACACTGCATGCCGGAGCCGCTTCTATCATCGCAGTGCTGGTGCCGATGTGGGTACTCGCAGTGGTGGCCGCTACCTGGCTGCGCAGTCTGGAAGGACCCCGCTGGCTGCCATGGGTCGCAGGCCTTGGCGTACTTGTGTTGACCTGGCTTGCGTTGATGGGCCTGACCCGCTGGGTGGGCCTCAACCAAGGCCAGGCGATGGTCTGCGTGACGCTAGTCGGCTGTACGCTATTGCTTCCACTGGCGCAGCGGGCATGGAAGCAAAAGGACTTGTCTCAATTTCGCCGGTAAAGGTCAGATCTATTGGAGTCTTAACCGCGTGGGTAGCGGCATTTTGCGTACAGGCGGTTTTTTGAAACACTGTAGGCGGCGTTTGGGCTGCATGCGGCCGCGCTGCAGCTGCTGAGGTCTGAGCAGGCGTCAAGCGCAGTGGGATAACGCGCTTAGGTTTGGGCAACTGTACCTGCATTTGCTATATTTTTAGGAGCTGCTCCCGCACTATCCACGGCCTGCACGGCCGATTGGGCTTGGAAATGCTTCACTGCGGACAACCCGCAGTGGTTAGCAAATCCACCAAGCGCCCCAAACGCACCGCCACGCCGCCGGTGGCCGGACCCAGGGCATAGACCGTGTTGTCGGTAGAAGCATGGGCCAGGTAGGTATTGGTGGCGGCGTAGTAGCGGTAATAGTACAGGGCCAGGGTTTGCGATGCGCCGCCTGCGGGTGCAAAGAACTGCGCAAAATTGCGCTCGGCCCAGTTGAACAAGCAGTCTGCCGGGGGCGCAGTGGGCACGGCGGCCGGGCTACCTTTGCGCACGGTGCGGTTGTTTTTGTCAGCTACATACAAATTGCCGCTGGCATCGGCCGCCACATCTTTGGGGTTGTAAAACTGCGCGGCGGTGCCAGTGCCGTCGGCAGTGCCGATGTTGCTGCCCGCCACCGTGCTCACCTCACCGGTGGGGGTGACTTTACGGATCACTTGGTTATCGGTGTCGGCCACAAAGACATTGCCCAGGCTGTCCACCGTCAAGCCTGATGGAAATTTGAACTGGGCAGCGGCACCACTGCCATTGGCATAGCCCATGGAACCCGAGCCCGCCAAAGTGGTCACCACGCCCAAGGGCGTTACTTTGCGAATGGAATGATTGTTGCGGTCCGTGATGTACAGGTTACCGCTGCTGTCTACCGCCACATCAAAGGGGATGCTAAAGCGCGCCGCAGTGCCGGTGGCATTGGTAAATCCATTGGAATACGCCCCGCCCGCCAAGGTGGTGACCAACCCTGCGGGGGTTATCTTGCGCAGCGTAGAGGCTTCCGAATCCACCACATACACATTGCCACTGCTATCTACCGCCACGCCCGAGGGGGCTGCAAAGCGCGCGGCTGCGCCGGTGCCGTCCGTGGTGCCCTTGGACCCGGCGGTGCCTGCCAGCGTGGTAACCACGCCCGCCGCGCTGATCTTGCGCACGGTGCCGTTTGAGGTATCCGCCACATACACGGTGCCTGCGCTGTCGGCAGCAATACCGCTGGGCGCATAGAACCGGGCGCTGGCACCCGTACCGTCCGCGCTGCCAAAGCTACCGGCTTTGCCCGCCAGCGTGGTGACCGTGCCATCCGCGCTGATTTTGCGGATGGAATGGTCGGTGTGGTCGGCCAAATAGACATAGGTGCCATCCGTGGCAACGGCATAGGGCTCTTCAAAGCGGGCGGCTGCGCCCTTGCCATCCACACTGCTGCTGCGGCCCGCCAGGCCTGCCAATGTAGTTACCTCGCCCACGCTGCTCACCTTGCGGATGGTGTTGTTGGCGGTGTCCGCCACGTAAAGGTTGCCAGCACTGTCCAGTGCGATGCCAGAGGGCGCATTAAAGAGTGCGGCAGTGCTGCCATCAGTGCTACCAGGCGTGGGGGCGGTACCCGCGATCTTGGACACGACCCCGGCGGCGGTGACTTTCAGCACAATGTGGGCGCTGTAGTCGGTCACGTATACCGTGCCGCTGGCATCCACCACCACGCCACGCGGCTCGCCAAATTGCCCCCCGGTGCCGCCGCCCGCTAGCGTGGTCACCAGCCCGCTGGGGCTGATTTTGCGAATGGCGCGGCTGCCTGCATCGGCCACGTACACATTGCCACTGCTATCCACCGCAATGCCATTGAGTGACATAAAGCGCGCCGCCGTGCCCTGGCCGTTCACGGTGCCGGGCGTGTTCACCGCACCCGCCAGTGTGGTGACCACGCCTGCGGCAGTGACTTTGCGCACGGTGTTGTTTTCGTAATCCGCCACATACAGGTTGCCCGCTGTGTCCAGTGCAATGCCGCGCGGCTCATGGAATTTAGCCGCACTGCCCGTGCCGTCGGCAGACCCTGCACCATTGCCCCCGGCCAGCGTACTGACGACCCCGGTGGGCGTAATTTTGCGAATGGCGTTGTTATTGGTGTCGGCCACATACAGCGTGCCCGCGGCATCCACCACCACGCTAAAGGGCTCGTTGAAACCGGCCGGGCTGGCGCTTGTCGTGGCCGTGGTGCCCGCGATACCGGCCAGGGTGGTGACCGCACCAGCGGAGGTGATTTTGCGGATGCTGTGGTTGGAGCTATCAGCCACGTAGACATTGCCCGCCGTGTCCACCGCCACACCACGCGGGGCTGAAAACTGGGCTGCGCTGCCAGTGCCGTCCACGCTATTAATCACCGTGCCAGGTGCCCCTGCTAGCGTGGTGTAGACCAGTGCGGTATCGGCGGCGTACACCCCCTGTCCGAACCAGCCAAGCCCACAAACCGAAGCAATAACGAGTGTCGGCAGATTACGCATATAGCCCCCCAATCTCTGTGGAAGAAACCGTTTTTGCAAACACCCGCTAGGCCAGCTCCATCCGATCACGCCCGCTGTGTTTGGCCAGGTAGAGGGCTTTGTCTGCCGCTGCATACAAGGCATCAGCCGTGTGCTCGGCCCCTTCCGCCAGGCAGCTCACCCCAAAAGAGGATGTCACACGCAGTTGCTGGCCCGTAAAAGGAATGGGTAGCTCCCGCACTTGGGTCAACAACTTTTGCGCGACCTTAGCGGCACCCGCCAGATCGGTATTGGGCAGCAACACGATGAACTCTTCACCGCCCAGGCGCGCCAACACATCCGACTTGCGCACCGCATGGGCCAGCGCGCCCGCCACCGCCACCAGCACGGTATCCCCGGCGGGGTGGCCATAGGTGTCGTTGATTTTTTTGAAGAAGTCGAGGTCCACCATGATCAGGCTGGTGGGCGCAGGTTGGCGCACCACACGCACTTGCTCATGCTCCAGTTGGCGCATAAATTCGCGCCGGTTCAGCAGCCCGGTCAACACGTCATGGGTGGCCAGGTATTCCAGCTCGGCCTGTTTGGCCGTCAAGGCGGTGTGGGCGCTTTGCACTTTCCAGCCAAGCAAAGTAGCCTGCACATACTGCCGCCACGTCATGCTGGACGCCATCAAGCTGACCAGCGTGGCGGCAAACGCGTGGCTGCGGCTGATGGCCAGCAGTTGGGGGTCGGGCTGCGTGTAGGGCAGTGCAAAGAACAAGACCGCATACACCACCAGAAACAACGCCGCAGTCAGCGCGGGGCGCATCAATGACAGCATGGCACACGCCAGGCTGATCAACGCGAACATCGTCGTATTGGCGGCTACCAGCTGGTCCGCCACCGACAAACCCGCCCCCAGCAGCAGGGCCACCGTCACCATGGCCCCATGCAAGACCAACGCCTTGCGCGCATCGCGGTCATCAGCCTCTTCGGCTTTTTCGGCTTGATCGCCTCTATGCGCATTGGCCCGTTGGTTGATCCGGTGCGCCATCACGCCCAGCACCGCAAGCAAAACACCGCACACCGCATGCGCCCCGCCCACCAGTTGAATCCACAAGCGCGTGGCCGGTGTGGCCGTGCCCAGCTGAAAGCCCCAGAACCAAATGATGTAGACAATATTGAGCGTGACGATCAACCAGGCGGTGATGACCAAGCGCCGCAACGTGACCCGCGTGGCTTCGACTTGCACGCGGTTGTTGATCGCCACGGACTTGCGAAACCATTGCCGCAGGCGGTCGACTTTGTCGATCAAACCAGAGTTGGACATGAGCTTTTGCAAGGGGTCATAAGGGCTTTAATTCTGCGCGAAAAATCCCCTTTTGTGACCGAACTTGCCGCTGGTGTTTACCCGCCTATACGGGTACACGCAGTAGAAAAGGCGGTAGCCGGTGAAACGCCGTTTCGTGTTGCCAGCTCAGCGCGTCAAGTGGCGCACAAAGAATGCCGCGATGTTTTGGTCCACCGCCTGCATCTGGCTGCGGTCGAACCCGGGCGGGTCGTTCAGCAGTTCGCCCGCCAAGCCCACCAAACCCGGGGGCAGCGGTGACAGCAGCGCGCCATGGCCCCCATTCGCCAGGTCCGCAATGTGCTCACAGGTGGTACAGGCTTGCAACACGCGGTCACTATGGAAGCGCGGCGTGAGCCACTGATCGTGCCGCGCGGTCACCAGGCCCAAAGGCACGCGCGGCGCGGCCAGTGACGCCATGTCAAAGTCGGCGGCGGCGGGCACTCCGGCCACAACGGCCGCCACGCGCGGGTCGTTGTGGGACAGCATGGTGGTGTCACTAAAGCGGTGGCGTATCACCGCCAGGGCCACCCATTGTTTGATGCCATCGAGGATGCCGCCGGTCAAGCGCGTGATCAGGCCTACACAGGCCTGGAAGTCATCGACCAGATTGGCCTCGCAATGCTGCTTGAAGCCCGCCGCCGACCAGCGCCCCCCGGCCATGGACAGCGCCGTGTGGCCCCCGGCAGACATGCCATACACGCCAACCCGATCCAGCGCCAACAGCGGCGCAAAGCGGGCATCGCGCCCCACTGAATCGATGGCACGCGAGAGCTCTTGCGGCCGTATCGCCCAACTGTCGGGGCCTGGGTTGCTGTCGTCTTGGTGGTTGTCCGCACGGTGTTGGGGCACTGCCACCACAAAGCCAGCCTCCACCAAGCTGCGCGCCAGATTGGCGTGTACCCAGGGCGCGCCGCCAGAGCCGTGGGAGATGACCACCAAGCGCCCGTTGCCACGTTCTGGCGCGCCCTCTTCGGCCAAGAGCAACGTGAAGGGGCCACGGATGGTGGGCGTGGCCGTGGCTTGGGTGGGGTAGAACAGCGTGACCGGGCCATCGGTAGAGGTCGCAGCAATGCGGCTCAGGCCGACTTCGGCACGGCTTGCCCCTGCCCCAAGCGCCAGCAAAGCGGCCAGCGAAGGAGCGAGCAAAGCGCGGTGCCAGACCTTTGAAAGTGTGAAATGCGATGAAAACATAGTCCGATCTCCTGAAGGAACCCACGGCGAATGCCGTGGTGGGCGGACTGTGCCGCCGCAGATCGGTGCTGTCGCGCCAAAGCCTGCAACGGCAGTTTTCGGCTGGCCGATTTCAAGAATCGGCGCTAGTTTCCCCGCCAGGGGCCCCCATTTCTTTGCGAAACTCGGTGGGCGTAAGACCGGTGCTGGCTTTGAACGCGCGGTTAAACGGGCCGATGGACTGAAACCCCGCCTCCAAAGCCAGGGTCAATACCGGCAGATCACGCCGGGCCGGGTCTAGCAGCGCGGCGCGCACCGCGTCCAACCGGAAGCCATTGACGAAGGCATTGAAGTTGCGGTAGCCCAGGCGCTGGTTGATCAGGCGGCGCAGTTTGTATTCGGGGGTGTTGAGCTTTGCGGCCAGGCTGGCCAGGCTCATGTCTTCCGCGCGGTAGGCGTGCTCCACCGCCATCAGGTGCTGCAAAGCCTGCGCCAGGCGCTCTTCGGCCGGGTCCGGCGGGGGCAGGTCTTGGGCCGGTGGAGTTGGCTGAGTAGTAGCCACCTGCGCCGGGTCTGGAAACAGGCTGGAGCTACCCAGGCGCAGCAGGCGCGACACCAGCACCAGCACGATGGCCAGCAGGCAGGCCACGTCCAACAGCGCGGTCAGCCCCATGAGTTGGCCGCGCGGCGAGGCCAGGCGCGCACCCAGAAACGCCAATGAGTAGGCAATACCCGTTACCGCGACAAAGATGCGCAGGCGGCGGCGTTCTTCTACCAGGTCGGCACGCCAGTGCCTGGCCGCGGCTACGGCGGCCAGCACAGCAAATACCGCAGGTATGGCGCGCTGCAGGCCCATGGTCACCAGTGCTAGCGCGGAAGCGCTATTGGCCAGGGCCGCGCAATTGAGCCAGCTGAGGGTGGCAGCCGCCAACCACGCCGCCGCATGCACGGGCCGCAGCGCAAACCCATCGTCAAACAGGGCATGCACGAACACCCAAAACAGCACAGCGTTGCCCACCGACACGGCCACCCAGGGTGCCTGCCACAGGCGGGGTACCAAGTCCTCAAACAACGGTGTGGCGCTGATCACCTGCACACACAGCCCCAAGGCCATGGCCACACCGACCCGCGCGGCGGCCAGGCTGGGGCGGTCGCGGCGCATCACCGTGGCCAACAACAGCAGCAGGGCAATGAGCGCCCCCCGCAGGGCCACGTCCACCAGGACCAGGGGCTGCACCGATTGAAGTGCGTTCACGCTATTGCGGCAGCGTGAATTCGAACGTGTAGAGGTGCTGCCCGTTCGTGATCTGTATGCCCATGGTGCCCGTCAGGCCCTGCAGCGCGTCGGTACCGGAATCGGGCACCACCTGCACCTGGAGTTGTGGCTGCCCCCGGTGCATCACACCGGTGTGCATCAGGACAAAGCTGCCCGACTTGCCGCACAGCGTGCCGGTCACCCGCTCAATGGCCACATAGCCCGCAGAGCCTTTGACCTCGGTACCAGCAGACAGCATTTCACCCAGGCTGTGCGCGCTCAGGTCGCCAGAAAAGCGCTTATCCAGCGTGAGGCGGCCTAAATTGGCTGGCTCAATGCCCTCTGCGGCTGGCTGGGGCGTGAGTTTGACTTCAAAATTTCCGGTGATTTGCGGCATGGTTTGCTCCTTGGAATGTGGGGGCGAGAGTACAGGCCAATCGTGAATGATGCGGCATCAGAAACCATGATAACGGGGGTCCATCCCATACATTGCCCAGGCAATGCAAATGCATTACCATGCGGCAATTGCATCATTTTTGGACAGGAGCACGCCATGCCCACCGCGATAGAGGTCGAATCTACCCTGACAGAACGCTACCAAACCACGGTGCCCGAAACCGTTCGCCGTGCGCTGCGGCTGGGCAAACGCGACAAAATTCATTACAGCATCCGCCCTGGCGGCGAGGTGGTTTTGAGTAAAGCCGCAGATGTGGAGGCTGCCGACCCTGCGCTTGGTGCATTTTTGGGCTTTTTGGCGCATGACATGACCCACCACCCAGAGCGCCTGCAGGCGGTGGATGTTGATTTGGTGCAGCGCATTCAGGCGCTGACTGCGGGTGTGGAGTTGGATATGGGCGCTGCGCTTTCGGCAGACGATGAGTGAGCGGCAACCCGCCCACCCGGCCACACCGTGGGTGGTGAACGGCTGGTCGGTATTTGCCCACCCCCTATTTTTAGCCCAGCTGCAGGCCCTGACTTTGCAGGTTGAAGCCCTCAAGACCAAAGACCCGCAGGGCTACACAAAAAAGAATGCGGCCAAGCGCTTGGCGGCCATTCAACGACTGGCGTTTGAAGTGATTCCGCAGGACCCATCCCGTGCCGAGTACCGCCAGGGCAGCACCTTGGGCAACGAATACAAACACTGGTTTCGCGCCAAGTTTTTTCAGCAATACCGCCTATTCTTTCGCTACCACCTGCAGGCCAAGGTCATTGTGTTGGCATGGGTCAATGACGAAGACACCAAGCGCGCCTATGACAGCAGTGATGACGCCTACCGCGTGTTTCACAAGATGCTGCAGAGTGGGCATCCGCCGGACGACTGGAACGCGTTGCTGGAGCAAGCCAAGGCGAGTAAATAGCCTCAATGCATGCTGGCCAGCAGCGCAGCATTCCCCCCTGCCGCGGTCGTATTCACCGTCACCGTCTGCTCCGCGCAGAAGCGGTACAGGTAGTGTGGGCCACCAGCTTTGGGGCCAGTGCCGCTGAGGCCTTCGCCGCCAAACGGCTGCACGCCCACTACCGCGCCGATCATGTTGCGGTTGATGTAGATATTGCCGACATGGGCAGCGGCGGCCAGTGCTTGGGCGCGGCTGTCGATGCGAGTTTGGATGCCTAAGGTGAGGCCATAGCCCAGCGCGTTGATCTGGGCGATCACGTCTTCGGGGTTACCGTCCCAACGCACCACTTGCAGCACTGGGCCAAAGATTTCAGCCTTCACAGCGGCGATGCTTTTGACTTCAAAGGCGTGGGGGGCAATCAAGTTGGGGATCGGTCCGAAACTTGTGCTTGCTATTGATTTGTGAGCTGCTCCCGCACTATCCACGGGCTGAACGAGCGATTTGGCTTCTAATTTGAGGCGCTGGATGTGCTTTTGGATATTGTCAAAGGCCTCAGCGTCAATCACCGGGCCTACGTCGGTCGTCAGCTCGGCGGGGTTACCCGCCACCAACTCTTTAGCAGCACCTTGGATCATCTCGATCACGCCATCAGCGATGGCCGAGTGCACCACTAGCAAACGCAGCGCAGAGCAGCGCTGACCGGCTGAGCGGAAGGCGCTCATCACCGTAGCGTCCACCACCTGCTCAGGCAGGGCGCTGCTGTCCACCAGCATGGCGTTGATGCCGCCGGTCTCGGCAATCAGCGGGACGATGGGGCCGTCTTTGGCGGCCAGTGCGCGCTGGATGATCTTGGCGACTTGCGTGGAGCCCGTGAACACGACACCGGCCACACCGGGTTGGGCCACCAAGCCCGCGCCCACGGTTTCGCCTGCACCGTGCAGCAGTTGCAGTGCATCCACCGGCACACCCGCAGCGTGCAGTAGATCAACCGCTACTTTGGCCACACCGGGAGTTTGCTCGGCGGGCTTGGCCAGCACGGTATTGCCGGTGGCCAACGCTGCGGCAACTTGCCCTGCAAAAATAGCCAATGGGAAATTCCAGGGACTGATGCAGACCCAGACACCGCGCGCAGTCAGCCGCAGGGTGTTGGTTTCGCCGGTCACGCCGTACATAAACCCAGTCTGCGCACCCTGCACTTGCGGCATCAGCATGGGCTGCATGATGCGTTCGGCTTCATCCGCGTAGTAGCGCAAAAAGTCGACCGCCTCGCGCACTTCGGCCACGGCGTCGCCCCAGGTCTTGTGGGCTTCTTTGACCAGCAAGGCACAGAAGGCGGGCGTCTGGGCCAGCATGGCATCGGCCGCTTTGCGCAAGATGGCGGCGCGCTCGGACACACCCACCTTGCTCCACTTTTTATAGCTGCTCCCGCACGATTCATAAGCGCTAGCGATGTTTTTGACATCAAACTCAGGCACCGAGGGTACGTTACAAATTTGCAGCGCCGCCAGCAGCGGGTCGCGCATGGCGGGCACGGTCAGGTCCAACCCCGTGCTGTTTTTGCGGGCACCGGCGTGGGTGCCAAACAGGTCGGCCGGCAGCGGCAAGCTCGGGTGCGGCTCCAGGCGCAACGGCGAGATCAGCAGCTCCTGCATACCCACCGATTCATCCGCCAACTGGTGCACGAACGAGGAGTTAGCGCCGTTCTCCAGCAGGCGGCGCACCAGGTAGGCCAGCAGATCGCGGTGCGCGCCCACGGGGGCGTAAACGCGGCAGCTCACCATCGGGTTCCTCAACACTTCGCGGTAAACGCCCTCGCCCATGCCGTGCAGGCGTTGCAGCTCAAACTTGCCGCCGCTCTTGGCACCCATTTGCAAAATGGCGGCAATGGTGGCGGCGTTGTGCGTGGCGAATTGCGGGTAGATAGCGCCGGGCGCGGCGAGCAGCGCGCGGGCGCAGGCCAAGTAGGACACATCGGTGTGGTGCTTGTGCGTGAACACCGGGTAGTGCGGCAGGCCCAACTCCTGGGCGCGTTTAATCTCAGCGTCCCAATACGCGCCCTTGACCAAGCGGCACATCAGGCGCACCTTGTTCTTGCGGGCGACCAATGTGATGTGTTCAATCAACTCCAGCGCGCGGGTTTGGTAGGCCTGCATCGCCAGGCCAAAGCCGGTCCACTGCGGTTGCTCTTGCGCCACCAGCGCCACCAGGGCCTCAAACACTTCCAGCGACAGCTCCAGGCGGTCCACCTCTTCGGCATCAATCGTCAGGTTGATATTGGCAGCGGCGGCGGCCTTGCACAGGCCCCACACACGGGGCACCAGCTCGTCCATCACGCGCTGGCTTTGCGCGTCTTCATAACGCGGGTGCAGGGCGCTCAATTTGATGGAAATACCGTCGTTTTGCTCCAAAATGCCCGTCTTACTTGCGCGAGCAGCTATGGATTCGATAGCATCTGCATAACTCTTTAAATAGCGCAGTGCGTCCTCATCGGTGCGCGCGCCCTCGCCCAGCATGTCGTAGCTGAAGGTCAGGTTGGCGTTCTTGCGGGCGATTCCGGCTTCGCGTTGCGCCTCTTGCATGGTCTGACCCAACACGAATTGGCGGCCCAGCAACTGCACCGCGCGCAGCGTGGCGGCCACCACCGTTTTGGCGCCCAGCTTGCCCATGATTCCGCTGCCCTCCGTAGCACCGGGCAGGAAGTGTTTGCTCATGGCAATCGCAGTGCTGCTGAGGCGCGCCAGTACCTTGTCGCCCGATCCATCGAAGTCGGCACGGCCCAGTTGGTCGGCGGTCAGCGCAATCGCCGTTTCGGCATCGGGCACGCGCAACAGCGCTTCGGCCAAACGCATCAGCGCCAAGCCTTCGGCGCTGGAAATCGGGTATTCCTTCAGCAGGCTTTCCATGGCCCAAAAAGGCGGCGGGTTGTCGCGCACGGCCTGCACCCAGGGGGCGGCCACTTTGGCCGCTGCCGCCCAGTCCAGCCCGGTGTGCACCACCTCTAGGCGGTGGGCGACCACCTCGGCCTCAGGGCGGTAGGAAAAGGGCAGGCGTTGGGTGACGGTCATGGTGGGCTCCGCAGTGGGGGTGTTGATTCCGCTATGTTATTAATTTTCATCACTAATATTTCACTAAAATAATTCACTTATGTAGTGAATAAAACCATGCAGAGGCATTTCACTCTCCCTGCCCTCTATTTCTCACCAGACGCACGCACATGTTTGATATTCCGCTGGATCGCCTGGATCTGAAAATTTTGAGCTGCCTGCAGCAAGATGGCCGCATGTCCAACCTCAAGCTGGCGGAAACCGTGTCGCTGTCGCCCACCGCCGTGCTGGCGCGGGTGAACCGGCTGACCAAAGAGGGCTACATCCTGGGCTACGAGGCACGGCTGAATCCGTTGAAGCTGGGTGCCGGGATGATGGTGTTTGTGGAACTGCTGCTGGACCGCACGACGCCGAATGTGTTTGAAGCCTTCAAGGCCGCCGTGCAGGTGCGCCCCGAGATCATGGAATGCCATATGGTGGCGGGTGGTTTTGACTACCTGCTGAAAACCCGCATGGCCGACATGGTGGCCTACCGTAACTTTGCCGGCAATGTGCTGTGGCAGCTGCCCGGTGTGCGCGAGACCCGCACCTACGCGGTGATGGAAGAGGTGAAAAACACCACGCATCTGCCACTTTTATGAGTCCCGGCGTGCCGTTGGTAGACAATGCCACGACCTTCCTACCCCACCTTCGTTTTAAGGAGATTGCCATGAAGTTTCGTCACCTGCCCGCTTTGCTACTGCTCGCCAGCGCCGTGGGCGCGTCTGCCCAAACCATGAAACCTGGGCTGTGGGAGATCACCACCAATATGCAAAGCGGTGGCAAAGACATGGGTGCTGCCATGGCAGCGATGCAAAAGCAGATGGCATCTATGCCCCCTGAGCAGCGCAAGATGATGGAAGACATGATGGCCAAGCAGGGCGTAAAAATGGGTGCCAGCCCAGGCGGTGGTATGACGGTCAAGGTGTGCATGACGCAAGAGATGGTGGACCGCCATGAGGTAGCGCCGCCCCGCGACGGCTGCACCCACACCATGAGCCCGCGCGTGGGCAACACCATGAAATTTGCCTACAAATGCACGCAGCCGCCCTCTAGCGGCCAAGGCGAGGTGAGCTTCACCAGCCCAGAGGCTTACACCTCCAAAATGTCGGCCACCAGCAGTACCGGTGGTGCTGAGCGCACCATGGAAATGCAGAACAGCGGGCGTTGGCTGGGCGGCAATTGCGGCGACATCAAGCCGATTCAGGCACCTGGGAAGTGACCTCGGGCGCGTAAGACCGCGCACCAAAGATAGCGCTACCCACCCGCACCAAAGTGCTGCCGCCCTGCACAGCAGCCTCCAGGTCGGCGCTCATGCCCATGGAGAGCGTGTCTAGCGGCACACCCCCCTCGCAAATACGGGTAAAAAGTGCCTTTGCGCCCGTGAACAGTGCGAGAGCAGCTATGAAATCAGGAGCAGGCTCGGGAATGCACATCAGTCCGCGGAGCTTGAGCCGCGGCAACGCAGCTACCGCTTGCGCCAGCGCCAGCGCATCCTGCGGTGGCACACCTGACTTGGTAGTGCCGCCATCCATATTCACCTGAATGCAGACCTGTAGAGGTGGCAGATGCGCCGGGCGTTGTTCGCTCAGGCGCTGCGCGACCTTCAAACGGTCTATGGTGTGCGCCCACTGAAAATGCTCGGCCACCAGCCGCGTTTTATTACTCTGTATCGGCCCAATGCAATGCCACTCCAGCGGCAGATGCGCCAACTCGGTGATCTTGCCTACTGCCTCTTGGATGTAGTTTTCACCAAACGCGGTTTGCCCGGCCGCATGCGCCTGCACCACCGCATCCGCCCCAAAGGTCTTAGAAACCGCCAGCAAAGCCACGCTGCCAGTCGGTCGGCCAGCGTCCAGACAGGCCTGCGCAATTCGGGTATGCAGGCGCTGGAGATTCTCGGCAATCATGGTCATAATCGCCCAAGCGTAACAACAAACGTCAAAGTTTTGCGGGACAGATCTTCAGCTCTGTCCTCAACTGATTTAAAAGAGGACTCCGTGGACATTACCCAACTGCTCGCGTTCAGCGTTAAAAACAAGGCGTCGGATTTGCACCTCTCGGCAGGTCTGCCGCCCATGATCCGGGTCCACGGCGATGTGCGCCGCATCAATGTCGAGCCGCTGGACCACAAGCAGGTCCACGCCATGGTGTACGACATCATGAACGACGGCCAGCGCAAGCACTACGAAGAGTTTCTGGAAATCGATTATTCCTTCGAGATTGACGGCTTAGCGCGATTCCGGGTCAATGCCTTTAACCACCAGCGCGGTGCGGGTGCCGTGTTCCGGACCATCCCCAGCAAGATTTTGTCGCTGGAGCAACTCAACGCACCGAAGATTTTTGGCGAGCTGGCGCTGAAGCCACGCGGCATGGTGCTGGTGACTGGCCCAACGGGTTCCGGCAAATCCACCACGCTGGCGGCGATGGTGAACTACCTGAACGAAACCGAGTTCGGCCACATCCTGACAGTGGAAGACCCGATTGAGTTTGTGCACGAGTCCAAAAAGTGCCTGATTAATCAGCGAGAAGTCGGCCCGCACACCCTGTCGTTTGCCGCCGCGCTGAAGTCCGCACTGCGGGAAGATCCTGATGCGATTCTGGTGGGGGAAATGCGCGATCTGGAAACCATCCGCCTGGCGATGACGGCGGCGGAAACCGGCCACTTGGTGTTCGGCACGCTGCACACCTCCAGCGCCGCCAAGACGATTGACCGGATCATTGACGTGTTCCCGGCGGACGAAAAAGAAATGGTCCGGGCCATGTTGTCCGAGTCGCTGCAAGCAGTGATCTCGCAAACCCTGTGCAAAACCAAAGACGGCCAAGGCCGTGTGGCCGCCCACGAGATCATGCTGGGCACCAGCGCGATTCGCAACTTGATTCGCGAAGCCAAAGTGGCGCAGATGTACTCTAGTATTCAGACCGGCAACAGCGTGGGCATGAAGACGCTGGACCAGGATCTGACCGACTTGGTCAAGCGCAACATCATCAGCCCCGCAGAGGCACGCGGTAAAGCCAAAATTCCTGAGAATTTCCCCGGCTGACTATGGAACACCCCCCGGCTGCGCGCACTTCGTGTCGCTTCGCTTTCCCCCTTGCAGGGGGCAATGCCAGTGGCCCGGCGGAGCCGGTTCCACGGCATTCCTGGTATTTGAATTCCGCACTCCGGCAAGAGCCGCGCATTGAAAGGTAGGTGTTCCATGGAACGCGATCAGGCTACGAAATTCATTAACGATCTGCTGAAGCTGATGGTCAGTCGCAATGGCAGCGACTTGTTCATCACGGGGGATTTTCCGCCCGCCATCAAGGTCGATGGCAAGGTGACCAAGGTGTCGCCCCAGCCACTGAATGGCGCACACACGCTGGCCTTGGCGCGCTCCATCATGAGCGACAAGCAGATTGCAGACTTTGAGCGCACCAAGGAAAGCAACTTTGCGATCTCTCCGCCCAACGTCGGACGCTTTCGGGTGAACGCCTTTATTCAGCAGGGCAAGGTTGGCATGGTGCTGCGGGTGATTCCACAAACACTGCCCACGATTGACGGCTTGGGCGTACCGCAGGTGCTCAAGGAAATTGTGCAGTCCAAGCGCGGCTTGTGCATCATGGTGGGTGCTACGGGCTCCGGTAAATCGACCACCCTGGCGGCGATGGTGGACTGGCGCAATATGAATTCCTATGGCCACATCATCACCATTGAAGACCCAGTGGAATTTGTGCACATGCACAAGAACTGCGTAGTGACGCAGCGCGAAGTGGGCCTGGACACCGACAGCTGGGAAGCCGCGCTGAAGAACACTTTGCGGCAGGCGCCCGATGTGATTTTGATGGGCGAGATCCGCGACCGCGAGACCATGGAGCACGCCGTGGCCTTTGCCGAAACCGGCCATCTGTGCCTGGCCACCTTGCACGCCAACAGCGCCAACCAGGCGCTGGACCGGATCATCAACTTCTTCCCCGAAGAGCGCCGCAGCCAGTTGCTGATGGATTTGTCCTTGAACCTCAAGGCCCTGGTGTCCCAGCGCCTGATCCCCAAGCAAGACGGCAAAGGCCGGTCTGCAGCGGTCGAGATTCTGATCAACTCTCCTTTGATTTCGGACCTGATCTTCAAGGGCGAAGTCTCCGAGATCAAAGAGATCATGAAGAAGAGTCGGCAGTCGGGTATGCAAACCTTTGACCAGGCCTTGTTTGATCTGTACGAAAGCAACGCCATCACCTTTGAAGACGCGCTGCGCAATGCCGATTCGCTCAACGATTTGCGCCTGCAAATCAAACTCAACAGCACACGCGGCAAATCGACAGACCTGTCAGCAGGCACCGAGAATTTCGCGATTATGTGATTGAACTCCTTTCCCCCATGCCCACCACCAACCCCAAAACCTACGAACCCGCCGCTCCTGCATCCGTTGCTTTTCTAGGCTTGGGCGTCATGGGCGGCCCGATGGCCGGACACCTGGCACAGGCGGGACACCAGGTCACGGTCTATAACCGCACCGCTAGCAAAGCCGCCCAATGGGTCGCTGAGTTTCAGACCTTCCCCAGCGCGAAGGGCACGCATGCCCATGCTGCAACGCCTGCATTGGCGGTGGCGTCCGCAGACGTGGTTTTCAGTTGCGTCGGCAATGACGATGACTTGCGCGCTGTCACCATCGGTCCCGATGGCGCATTCCAGACCATGAAACCCGGCGCCGTATTTGTGGACCACACCACGGCATCGGCCAGCGTCGCGCGCGAATTGCACGCGACGGCAAAGGCCAAGGGCTTGCACTTTATCGACGCCCCGGTCTCTGGCGGCCAGGCAGGTGCACAAAATGGCATGCTGACCGTGATGTGCGGTGGCGACGCCGCTGCGTTTGAAGCGGCCAAGCCGGTGGCGATGGCGTTCTCGCGTGCTTTCACGCTACTCGGCGACAGTGGTGCCGGTCAGTTGGCCAAGATGGTGAACCAAATCTGCATTGCCGGCCTGGTGCAAGGCTTGTCCGAAGCCATTGCCTTCGGTCAAAAGGCCGGGCTGGATATGAACCAGGTGCTGGACGTCATTGGCAAGGGCGCAGCGCAAAGCTGGCAACTGGACAATCGCGGCAAGACCATGGTGGCTGACAAGTTTGATTTTGGCTTTGCCGTGGACTGGATGCGCAAAGACCTGGGCTTGGTCTTGGATGAAGCCAAGCGCAATGGTGCCCGTTTACCCGTCACTGCTTTGGTAGATCAGTTTTACGCCGATGTGCAGGCCTTGGGCGGCCAGCGCTGGGATACGTCCAGCCTGATTAAGCGTCTGAAGTAGACCCTGCGGTTTCGGCCCCAGCTTTAAGGCTGGGCTGGTTTAGGCGCTGGCTGCATGCGCGCCAATTCTTCTTCGGTCAACAGCTCCAACACACGCACCAGCCGCTGCACACCCTGGGTCGCAGTGATGATTTCTGTGGCCCGGTTGGCTTCGCGTTGAGTCACACGGCCCATCAGGTAAACGGTGCCGCGCTCCGTCACAATTTTGAAGGAGTTGGAGAACAGGTCCTTTGCGTCCAATAGCTTGGCCTTGACGCGCCCGGTCACCACCGCATCGGAGGATCGTTGTGTCAGCGTCGAATTTCCCAGAATAGATATCTCGCTGACGGTGTTGCGCACATTCTCCACTTGCGCCACCACTTGTTCTATCAGTTGTTTGTCTTCGGCGGTGGGTGCCTCACCGGTGAGCAAGACCTGGCGGTTGTAACTGGTCACGTTGATATGCACACGCTCGCCCAAGCGCTCACGAATGCGGGCAGCCGCCTTGAGCTCAATGCCTTCATCCTCGACATAGGTTCCCGAAGTACGCCGGTCGGTGGCCACCATGCCACCCATCACTGCGCCCCCTATCACCAGCGGCAAGCAACCGGACAAGCCAGCCGCTGACGCTGCGAGAACGCCGACCAGCACGAGTTTTTTAAGATAAAAGGTCATGTATTGGTTTCCTGATCACCAAGTAATTGAAGGTCTACCGCGTCACACAAACAATGCAGCGCCAAGATGTGAACCTCTTGAATACGGGCCGTGCGCTCATGTGGCACGCAGATGTGAACATCCGTATCCCGCAGCAGTTGGGCCATCTTGCCACCGCCGCGCCCCGTCAAACCCACGACGACCATCTCTCGTTCGTGGGCGGCTTCTATCGCAGCCAGTACATTGGCTGAATTACCGCTGGTGGAAATCGCCAATAAAACATCACCCGATGAGCCCAAGGCGCGCACCTGCCGCGAAAAAATCACATCAAAATTGTAGTCATTGGCAATGGCAGTAATGATGGAGCTGTCCGTCGTCAAGGCGATGGCACCGAGTTCTGGTCGCTCACGCTCAAAGCGCCCCACAAACTCTGCCGCAAAGTGTTGTGCATCGGCGGCGGAACCGCCGTTGCCACAGGCCAAGACCTTGCCGCCACTGGTGACACACGCAAGCAATGCCTGCACCGCGGCCGCAATGGGTTTGCTGAGAATTTGCGCGGCCTGGTATTTCAGGTCTGCGCTGTCAATGAAATGTTGTTCGATTCGTTGTTCCAGCATGCGCGGATGATACCTTGACGGTGTTTAGCTGGCGTCAAAGGCCGCCTGCAGCCACTCGACGCCATGGGGCTCCACGGCTATGACGTCAAAGCGGCAGGGTGGCACCGTTTGCAGGTGCAACAGGTAATGGCGCGCCGCAAAGATAATTCGCCTTTGTTTGGCAAAGCCCACGCTGGCGGCCGCACCGCCATGGCGGGCACTGCCGCGTTTGCGAACCTCGACAAAGACCAAAGTCCCATCTGGCGCGCGCGCGATGATGTCGATTTCTCCGCCGCCGCGGCCTGGGGTCCGATAATTGCGGGTCACCAGTCGCATGCCCTGCTCCTGCAAAAAGTCGCACGCAGCGTCTTCCGCAGCGTCGCCTACTTTTTTTGTAGTGATCTTGGCATCACTAGAACTGGCTTGCTTGTAACCGAGGATTCCCATTGTGAGCGCATCATTCAATTTGGCCATGGCAGCTTCGGCCGAGGCTGCCTCTGGCCAGCATTATCCGCAGAGCACGCTGTATGTGGTGGCCACGCCCATCGGCAATCTGGCCGATATCAGCTTGCGAGCGCTGCATGTACTGAGCCTCGCCAACATCGTGGCCTGCGAAGACACGCGCCACACGCTGGGCATGTTGCGCGCCTACGGCATTGAAAAGCGTGGCGACCAGCTGGTCGCCGTCCATCAGCACAACGAGGCAGAAGCAGCCACCACGGTGATCGACCACCTGCGCAGTGGCAGCCGGGTGGCCTACGTGAGTGATGCGGGCACACCCGGCATCAGCGATCCTGGTGCGCGCCTGGTCGCCCTGGTGCAGACCCAAGGCCTCAGGTGCCTCCCCTTGCCCGGCCCCAGTAGCGTCACCACACTGCTATCCGTGGCGGGGGCGTCCACGGACCTTGCGGGAGCGGCCGGCTTTGTGTTTCAGGGTTTTTTGTCCAGCAAGGCCAGCGAACGCGAGCGCGCCATCTTGGCCATCGCACAAGAGCAGCGTGCCGTGGTACTGCTAGAGGCGCCCCATCGCATTGAGGCACTGCTAGTGGGCTTGAGCGCCCTGGGCGACCGACATGTCACTGTGGGGCGTGAGTTGACCAAACAATTTGAAGAAGTTGCCACTCTACAGGCACGGCTATTGCCGGACTGGCTGGGACAGGATGCCAACCGTGTGCGTGGTGAGTTTTCGTTGGTGGTGCATGCCGCACCCCATGAGCAGGTGGAGACACTGGACACCCGCGTACTGAAACTTCTGTTGGAGCAACTCCCGCTGAAGACGGCGGTAAAACTGTGCGCAGAGATCACGGGGCAGTCACGTAACGCCTTGTACGACTGCGCTATTGCCATGAAAAATGCAGGCTGATTCGATGCATGGCGTCAGCCTCTTTGCGAGACGACCCTGGCTGCGTAGAATGGACCGATTGCCTCGCGGCCCCCTGTGAATTTCAAGGTCTTTTATGAACCCGATGATGAAAATTGCGAAGTGTTTTGGTGCAGTGATGCTGGTCGCGCTGAGCGGATGCGAATCCATGAGCGTTTCCGAATGCAAGGTGGCCGATTGGAGCCGTGTCGGTTATACCGATGGCGCAGCCGGCGCACCCGAATCCAGACTGGCCGACTACACAGAAGACTGCGGCAAGACGGGGATAGTGCCCAACGCCCGCGCCTACCGACAGGGCTGGGATAACGGAATACAGCGCTACTGTACGGCCGCCAATGGATGGCGTGAAGGCGTGCAAGGACGAAGCGGCAAGGACGCAGTCTGCCAGGGCCAACCCGGCTACCGGGGTTTTTCACGTTACCTCGAAAGCGGCCTGCAGGTCTACCGCACCCAAGAGCACATCAAGCGCAACAGCAGTGAAATCAGTCGATTGGAAAAGGACTTGTCCAACGCCACCAAAGACGATGACAAGAAACGCCTTCGGGAATCGCTGCGCGACCTGGACCGCAGCCAATCTAGGCTGCGCCATGTGCTGGCAGAGCAGCAACAAATGGCACCCTAGTCCCCTCAGCGGCGGGGCCTAATCGTCCGATTTGCCCCACTCTGGGCTGAGAACGCGGTGGGCCACCATGTCCAGCACGGGGCGGCTCACACCTTGTTTATCAATCCAGACTTTAGGCGTCAGGCTACCGGCCAAGGCCACTGAATCGCCATCTCTGGCAGATACAAGCGACTCGCACACAGCCGCATCAAAGGCAATGACGTTAACGATGTAGGAGTCACCTTCTGCGGCCGCAGCCTTGATCTTGGCGACAACAAAATGGCTGTCCGCTTTGCCGGTGCGCCGCTCTGGCTCACCCACCAGTCTGCCCGCTACAAGTCCGTCGATCATTGCGTATCCGTTTGGAACCAAAACCGAACCAGCGCATATTGACTACTGACTTGTGGTCACTTCGCTTGGTTGGAGGGGGTGAAATGTGGTGCGGCTGGCGGGGATCGAACCCACGACCCTTGGCTTCGGAGGCCAATACTCTATCCACTGAGCTACAGCCGCAAACCGAAGGCTGCATTGTAGGTGCTTTCACAGACGTGGCCGCTATAATCAAACGCTGATTTCAAAGCCCCAGACTTTTTGAGGACACCATGAGCGACAACAGCCCCGCAAACGCGCACGAAGAGGACCACA
This sequence comes from Burkholderiales bacterium PBB3, assembly GCA_002256115.1. Lineage (GTDB taxonomy): Bacteria > Pseudomonadota > Gammaproteobacteria > Burkholderiales > Burkholderiaceae_C > Allorhodoferax. The sequence continues at coordinate 57,508 of NKIK01000020.1, read as the reverse complement.
CCGGTCCTATCAAGAACCCCAAGCAACTGCTGCAAGCTGTTTTTCTTTCGTTCGTACTGCCGATTTTCATGATCATTGGTTTGGTCTATTACGTGGTTTCTGACTTCAAGCCAGCTGGCACCAATGACGCGGCATCTATGACGCTGAGCGGTATCAGCGACCAAGCACGTGAGAAGGCGCTGGCAGAGCGCCTGCAAAAAGTGGGTGCCGTAGAAATTCGGGATGCCAACCGGGAAATGAAAACCGGCGAGCAAGTCTTCAAGGCGCAGTGCACGGCCTGCCACACCAGCGGCGCTGCAGGAGCTCCCAAGTTTGGTGACGCTAGCGCATGGGGCGCACGTATCAAGACCGGCTACGCAACACTACTGACCTCGGCCCTGAAGGGCAAAGGCGCGATGGGCGCGCAAAGCGGTGGTGATTTCGAAGAATATGAGATTGCCCGTGCCGTGGTCTACATGGCAAATGCCGGTGGTGCCAAGTTTGACGAGCCAGCCAAGCCAGCCGCAAAGTAGTGTGTGGGCTTAAAGACCCACCCTGATCCTTGCTAAGGCACTGATCAAAAACCAGCCAGCGTCCCTGCTGGCTTTTTTTCGCTCAATTTAAGCCAAATACGTGTTTCAGCCCGTGGATAGTGCGGGAGCAGCTACTAAATTTATAGCGTCTTTGGGTGTGCAACTGGACTCAATACGAAGCCAAACTGGGTTGGAAGTTCCGCAGCGCGTACGTCCTCTAGCATCCAATGCCCGGTGTCGAGCGCCTGGGCCACAGTAGCCACATCCCAGCTGTGCACCAAACCCAAACCCAACGGCGTCAGCAAATACACGCGCCCTGACTCGTCACTCAGGCATCGCAGGCATTCGGTGGTGACACCGGTTTGCGCCTGCACACTGAAGTCGCTGGTAATGCGCCAAACCCAGGGCGTGGCCTCCAACTCCACATAGACCCGTTGCGGCCCATTCTGAAAATACCACTGGCCCTGCGCATCCACCGCGTAGTTGCGGTGGATGAAGTCGATCAGCTTTTCATGCTTCAGCAGCGACCCCTTCGCGCCCGGCAGGCCACTCGTGAAACTGCCCTGCGCTTGCGCGCCATCGTCGCGCATATACCAGTGGCCGCGCGCATCCAGCCCTAGCCAGCCATAGCAGTCGGGGACATTCGGCCACTTGGCCATGGCCTGGCGGACGATGTCATCCATATTGATTGCCTCGGCCCAACTGGCTCAGCAGCCAGCCGCCCACAGCGTCCGGCATGGTGCGCACATGGCCGGGCACCGGTCCGTGTGGGAAACCGACATGACCACCGTGGGCCGGTTGCCAAAGCGTGACATGCTCGCCCACGTCGCGTTGCGAAGGCAAACACCACGCAGGCACAAACGGATCGTTGCGGGCATTCACCACCAAGGCCGGTATTTGGATGCTGGCCAAGTGCGGCTTGGCCGAGGCACGCGCCCAGTAGTCTTCCGTGCTTTTAAAGCCGTGCAGGGGTGCGGTAAAAACATTGTCAAACTCGTACAGATCGCGTGCGGTGCGCAGCGCATCGGCATCGAACAAGCCCGGGTGCTGGGCCAGTTTGCGCAAGGCCTTGGGCTTCATGGTGTTCAAAAACATGCGTGTGTAGACCAAACGATTGAAACCACGCCCAATGGCATAACCACCCGCGGCCAAGTCGATCGGCGAGCACACCGCCGCCACGCTACTGGCCACCTGAGCCGCTTGCGCACCCATTTCCTCGGCCCAGCGCAGCAGTGCATTGCCCCCCAGCGAAATGCCCACGGCAATCACCGGGCCCGTATGCTGCTGGCGAAAGCGCCGCAAAATCCAGTCAATCTCTTCAAAGTCACCCGAATGGTAGGCACGCGGCGCCAGGTTCAGCTCGCCACTGCAGCCGCGAAAGTGCGCCACGGCGTAATCCAGACCCTGCGCATGCGCGAAGTCGGCAAAGGCCTCAGCGTACTGGCTGCGGGACGTGCCTTCCAGGCCGTGAAAGAGGACCAGCAACGGCCGCGTGCTCGTGGGTAGGTTGGGGGCAAGGCCTTGCGCTGGGCCACCCCGAGCAAGGCCAGCCCCCTCGGGGGGCAGCGCACCACGCGCAGCTGGAAGCGTGGGGGCAGTATCCGCCAACCAATCCACATCGATAAAGTCTTGGTCGGGGGTGGTCCAACGCTCCCGTCGGTACTGCGGGTGCGGGCCAAAGCCCCGCTGCGAATACAGCGCAGGCCAGATGGTTTGCAGATTGCCGCCCGGCAGCCACCACGGCGCTACATAATTCATAGCTTCTCCCGCACAATCCACTTGGACTTCAGGCCGTTTTGGCTCAATGCAGCACCTGCGCAATCTGCAAAATTTCGTGCGCTTCGTCACGCGTGCCCGGGCTGGCGTGGTGCACGACCATGCGCCAACCTTTGGGCGTCTTGTGGTACACGTTGGTGGCCAACACATAGGCCTGCACTGGGCCTTCGGGGGACATGACATCGACACGCTCCAACACGTTGTGCACGGCGCTGGCCAGAGAATCAACACGACGGATTCCGTCGGGCTGCACCGAGATAGAACCACCATCGGCAAACATGGTGTCGAACGCGGCGCGGATGGCACCGGCACCTACGATGCGCGGACCGCCCGGGTGAATGCAGACTATCTCGTCTTCATCTGCCCAGCACGCCATCAGTTGCTCGATGTCGCCCTTTTGCAGAGCTTCGTAAAAGGCAGCTTCCACGTCGTCGGGGCTGCCGCCGAGTGTGGCGTGGTGGTGATGGGCTTTGGGCATGGAAAGTTCGTCGCGGTTATTGGGTATTTTGCCGTGTTTGCAATGCCCATAAAAAAACCGCCCGAAGGCGGTTTCATCCAGTACTTCAGCGCTCTCGCGCTTCAGCACCTCAACGCTTTTGGCGGTATTTGCGCAGCGCCGCGATTTCGGCCGCAATGACATAGAGCTCAGAAGCAATCCGGGCCTGGTCAATTTCAGTCTTGGCGTTCTTCATCGCTTCTTCAGCCTCAGCCTTGGCAGCGTTGGCCTTTTCATCGTCCAAATCCTTACCGCGCACGGCGGTGTCGGACATGACGGTGACACAGTTCGGCTGCACTTCGAGAATGCCACCAGCCACGAAGACAAATTCTTCGGTGCCGTCAGCTTTTTCGATGCGTACCGAACCCGCCTTGATACGGGTGATCAGCGGCGTGTGGCGAGGATAAATGCCGAGTTCGCCAGCCTCTCCGGGCAAGGCCACGAAAGTGGCTTCACCCGAAAAGATGGATTCTTCAGCACTGACCACGTCAACATGGATGGTGTTCATATTCAGTTTCCTATTGCGTTGCTTTTTCGTGGGGCACCGCAAAACCGGCTTTGCCGGGTTGCTGGTGTCGCCCCCTTGAGGGGGAGGCGGCTACACGAAGTGAGCTGCTTCGGGGGTCAGACTTTTTTAGCCTTCTCAATCGCTTCGTCGATGGTGCCGACCATGTAGAACGCTTGTTCTGGCATGTGATCGCACTCGCCGTTCACGATCATCTTGAAACCACGGATGGTTTCGGACAGGGGAACGTACTTGCCGGGGGAACCGGTAAACACTTCAGCCACGTGGAAAGGCTGGCTCAGGAAACGCTGGATCTTGCGGGCACGTGCCACAGCCAGTTTGTCTTCTGGGGCCAAGTCATCCATACCCATGATGGCGATGATGTCGCGCAATTCGCGGTAGCGCTGCAGTGTGCCCTGCACAGCGCGGGCTGTGTTGTAGTGGTCTTCACCGACTACGTTGGGAGACAGCTGGCGGCTGGTCGAATCCAGTGGATCGACCGCAGGGTAGATACCCAGCGAGGCGATATCACGGGACAACACCACGGTGGAGTCCAAGTGGGCGAAAGTCGTAGCAGGCGATGGATCGGTCAAGTCATCCGCTGGCACGTAAACGGCCTGGATGGACGTGATCGAACCGACCTTGGTGGAGGTAATACGCTCTTGCAAACGGCCCATTTCTTCGGCCAGCGTAGGCTGGTAACCCACGGCGGAAGGCATACGACCCAGCAGCGCGGACACTTCGGTACCGGCCAATGTGTAGCGGTAGATGTTGTCCACGAAGAACAGTACGTCTTTGCCTTCGTCACGGAAGGATTCGGCGATGGTCAGACCGGTCAAGGCCACGCGCAAACGGTTTCCTGGTGGCTCATTCATCTGACCGTACACCATGGCCACTTTGGAGTCTTCCAGCTTTTCCAGGTTCACAACGCCGGAGTCAGCCATCTCGTGGTAGAAGTCATTCCCTTCACGGGTACGCTCACCCACACCAGCAAACACGGACAAGCCGCTGTGTGCCTTGGCGATGTTGTTGATCAGCTCCATCATGTTCACGGTCTTGCCGACGCCAGCGCCGCCGAACAGACCGACCTTACCGCCCTTGGCGAACGGGCAAACCAAGTCAATCACCTTGATGCCGGTTTCCAGCAGCTCTTGCGATGGGCTCAGTTCGTCATAGGCGGGGGCCTTGCGGTGAATCGACATGGTCAATTCAGCACTGACGGGGCCGCGCTCGTCGATAGGCGCGCCGAGCACGTCCATGATGCGTCCCAAAGTGGCCTTACCCACGGGAACCATGATGGGTTCGGCCGTGTTCTTGACCACCATACCGCGGCGCAAGCCGTCGGAGGAGCCCAGAGCAATCGTACGGACGATGCCGTCACCGAGCTGCTGTTGCACTTCCAGGGTCAGTGTCGAGCCATCCATCTTGAGGGCGTCGTAAATCTTGGGCATCTGGTTGCGTGGGAATTCCACGTCGACCACCGCGCCAATACACTGAACAATTTTTCCCTGAACGCCTGCGTTCACATTTGCTTGAGCCATTTGTTTGCTCCAAAAATAAATTCGTTTAAACCGCTGCCCGTAACCGTGAGGTCACACCGCTGCTGCACCCGCCACAATTTCCGAAAGTTCTTTCGTAATGGCAGCTTGTCGCGTCTTGTTGTAGATCAGCTTGAGTTCGGCAATCACGTTGCCGGCGTTGTCGGTAGCTGCCTTCATGGCGACCATACGTGCAGCATGCTCTGAAGCCATGTTTTCAGCGACCGCCTGCAGCACCAGGGCTTCAGCGTAACGCACCAACAACTCGTCGATCACCGTCTGTGCATCGGGTTCGTAGATGTAATCCCATCCAGGCTGCGTTCCGCTGGCCTTAGTTTCGGCCTGCATTTTTTCTGCAGACAGCGGCAACAGTTGCTCGACCACGGGCTCTTGGCGCATGGTGCTGACAAACTTGTTGTAGCTGAGGTAGACCGCGCTGACTTCGCCCTTGATATAGGCATCCAACAACACCTTGACAGGCCCAATGAGCTTGTCCAAGTGCGGCTTATCGCCCAAATGCGTGACGTGCGATACGACTTTCGCGCCAATGCGACCCAAAAAACCGAGCCCCTTGCCGCCAATCGCCACCGTCAGCGGCGACTTACCAGCAGACTGCACATCGCGCAGCTTGACGGTAACCGCGCGGAACAGGTTGGTATTGAGACCACCACACAGACCCTTGTCGGTCGACACCACAATGAAACCCACCGACTTCGCGTCGTTAGGCTTCATGAACGGGTGCACGTACTCGGGGTTGGCTTTACCCAAGTTGGCCGCAATATTGCGAACCTTCTCGCTGTAAGGACGGGCGGCGCGCATACGCTCCTGCGCCTTGCGCATCTTGGACACGGAGATCATCTCCATGGCCTTGGTGATCTTCTTGGTGTTTTCCACCGATTTGATCTTGCTGCGTAATTCCTTGCCTGATGCCATATTTGCCCCTTTTGCTTAAATTCGTGAGTGACTCTGCTGTGGAGTCCGAATCAAGCAAACGACTTCTTGAAGGCAGCCGTAGCAGCGGTCAATTCGGCTTCTGCCTCTTTGTCCATGGCTTTGGTTGCTTCCAATTTGGCTACCAGGGCAGCGTGTTTGTCTTTGAGGTAAGCGTGCAGGCCGTGCTCAAACGCCAGAACCTTGTTGACAGCGATGTCGTCCATGAAACCCTTGTTCACGGCAAACAACGTGGAACCCATCAGGCTGATAGGCAACGGGCTGTACTGGGCTTGCTTCAGCAATTCGGTCACGCGGGCACCGCGGTCCAACTGCTTGCGGGTGGCTTCGTCCAGGTCGGAAGCGAACTGCGCGAACGCAGCCAATTCACGGTACTGGGCCAAGTCGGTACGGATACCGCCGGACAGGCTCTTGATCAGCTTGGTCTGGGCAGCGCCACCGACGCGGGACACCGAGATACCAGCGTTGATCGCAGGACGGATACCGGCATTGAACAGCGAAGTTTCCAAGAAGATCTGGCCGTCAGTAATCGAAATCACGTTGGTTGGCACGAAAGCCGACACGTCACCCGCTTGAGTTTCGATGATAGGCAGCGCAGTCAAAGAACCCGTCTTGCCCTTTACGGCACCCTTGGTGAAGTCTTCAACATACTTTTCGTTGACGCGTGCGGCACGCTCCAGCAGACGGCTGTGGAGATAGAACACATCGCCGGGGTAGGCTTCGCGTCCTGGAGGACGGCGCAGCAGCAAGGACACTTGGCGGTACGCCACGGCTTGCTTGGACAGGTCGTCATACACGATCAGCGCGTCTTCACCGCGATCGCGGAAGTACTCACCCATGGTGCAACCGGAGTAGGCGGAAACGTACTGCATGGCAGCCGATTCAGACGCCGTAGCGGCCACGACAATGGTGTATTCCATTGCGCCCGCTTGCTCCAGAGCGCGCACCACGTTCTTCACGGACGAAGCTTTTTGGCCAATCGCGACGTAAATACAAGTAACGTTCTGACCCTTTTGGTTGATGATCGCGTCAATCGCAACGGCAGTCTTGCCGGTTTGACGGTCACCAATGATCAGCTCGCGCTGACCACGGCCCACGGGCACCATGGAGTCAATCGACTTCAAACCGGTTTGCATGGGCTGATCCACCGATTTGCGGGCGATCACGCCAGGCGCAACCTTCTCAATCACGTCGGTCATCTTGGCGTTGATAGGGCCTTTGCCGTCGATAGGCTGACCCAGAGCGTTGACCACGCGGCCACGCAACTCAGGACCCACGGGCACTTCCAGAATACGACCGGTGCATTTGACCGTGTCGCCTTCGGAGATGTGCTCGTACTCACCCAAAATCACAGAACCGACCGAGTCGCGCTCCAGATTCAGGGCCAAGCCGTAAGTGGGCAAACCATCGCTGCCAGCCGGGAATTCGAGCATTTCGCCCTGCATCACGTCAGACAGGCCGTGGATGCGGCAAATGCCGTCCGTCACGGAAACCACTGTGCCTTGGTTGCGGATATCGCTATGCGCGGCCAAGCCTTCAATGCGGCTCTTGATTAGTTCAGAAATCTCTGCGGGATTGAGTTGCATGACTCTTTCCTTCTTTCGTTAAATTAGGCCAACAACCTGAGGCAAAAGCCTCAAGCCGTGAGGGCTACTTTCATTTGTTCCAAACGGGCTTTGACGGAAGTGTCGAGCACCTCGTCACCGACCACCACGCGAATACCGCCAATCAACTCTGGCTCTAACACCACAGAAGGATTGAGCTTGCGAGCAAAGCGCTTTTCCAGCATGACCGCTACTTCGGCCAAACCGGCAGCATCGATTGGGAATGCGCTGTAAACCACAGCGTCTGACGAACCGCTCTGCGCGTTTTTGAGTGCCCGAAACTGCGCTGCAATTTCTGGCAAAACACTGAGACGGCCATTCTCGATCACGGTGCGCAAAAAGTTGTTTGCCGCAACCGGCAAGCTTTGCTGCGACACCGAGCTCACCAGCTCCACTACCTGATCCACCGTGGTCTTGGGGTTGTCGGAAAACTGCTGCAATTGCGCGTTTTCAGCAATCGTACCCAGCGCATCCACCCAGCCGGTCGCGGCCGACAGGTCGGCTGCACAGGCTTTGAACAGCGCTTCTGCGTAAGGCCTGGCAATAGTGGCAAGTTCAGCCATAGCGTCCTCTTACAGTTCTGTCTTCAGGCGACCCAGCAGCTCGGCATGGACGCCAGCATTGACCTCCTTGCGGAGAATCTGCTCAGCGCCTTTGACGGCCAACGCTGCCACTTGCTCACGCAGCACTTCGCGCGCCTTGACGGTTTGCTGTTGTGCTTCGGCTTGGGCTGCGGCGATGATTTTGTTGGCTTCTGCGGTAGCTTTAGCTTTGGCCTCTTCCACGATAGCCTGACCACGGCGCTCGGCATCTGCCAGGCGAGTTGCGGTTTCGGTACGGGACTTCGCCAACTCTTCTTCCACACGCTTATTTGCCGACGACAGTTCAGACTTGGCTTTGTCAGCCGCCGCCAAACCATCGGCAATCTTGCCAGCACGCTCGTCCAATGCTGCCGCTATGGGCGGCCACACGAATTTCATCGTGAACAGGACCAGCAATGCGAAGACGATAGCTTGGGCTATCAGTGTTCCATTAATGTTCACAGTAGATCTCCTAGTGCGAGGTTTGCAACCAGGAATTACTTAGCAACAACCAAACGAGCGATTTGAGCCAGGAATGGGTTGGCAGTAGCGAACCACAGAGCAATACCGGTACCGATAATGAAAGCCGCGTCAATCAGACCAGCCAACACGAACATCTTGGTTTGCAGTTCACCCATCAGCTCAGGCTGGCGAGCAGCTGCTTCGAGGTATTTGCTACCCATGATGCCGATACCGATACAAGCACCCAAAGCACCCAAACCGATGATCAGACCAGCAGCCAGAGCAGCAAAACTAATAACTTCCATGATTGACTCCTAAATTAACAAAGAAAAAACAAAACGAAACCAGAAACAAACCAAAAATCAGTGCGCGTCGTGCGATTGGCCGATGTAGACCAGCGTCAACATCATGAACACGAACGCTTGCAGCAAAATGATGATCAAGTGAAACGCTGCCCAGAACCAGCCAGCCGCCACGTGCAACAACATCAACATAATGCTGCCGCTCGGGTCTTCAGAGAAAGCCCAAGAACCACCCATCAGGGCGATCAACATGAATATCAACTCACCCGCATACATGTTGCCGAACAGTCGCATGCCGTGGGACACGGTCTTGGCAGTGAACGAGATTAGTTGCTCGGCAATATTGACTACGCCCAAAATGACCGCAACGATAGGATTCTTGCTAGTGCCGAATGGCGCGGTGACCAGTTCATGCGCCCAACCGCCCATGCCTTTGATCTTGATGTTGTAGAACAAGCAGATGAACAACACCGACACCGACAGACCCATAGTGACTGACAAATCAGCACTCGGCACTACACGCAAGTAGGCGTGGTGCGGATCATGGCCCATCGCTTCGTAAACCATGCCCCAAATCCAAGGCAGGAAATCGAGAGGCAACAAATCCATGGCATTGAGCAGAAAAATCCACACAAACACGGTGAGCGCCAAGGGTGCGACCATTTTGCGGCTGTGCGCGTTGTGAACAATCGACTTGGCCTGGCTGTCGACCATCTCCATCAAAATTTCAACAGCCGCTTGAAAACGGCCAGGAACGCCCGATGTAGCTTTACGGGCAGCTTTCCACAAAAAGAAGCAACCCAACACGCCCAAGAGGATGGAAAAAAACAAGGAATCGATATTGAAAACCGTGAAATCAACGATTTCGGTCTGCGGCTTGTTTTGCCAATGCGTCAGGTGGTGAACGATGTATTCACTGGACGTCTGCACATGCGGTTCTGCGGCTTGCGTGGACATATTCAATTCTCTCAAGCTTTCAAATTTGCCTTGGGACGGGGCCGCCAAAGCAGCGCCAACCAATACATTTTCAACGTAAAAAACAGGCCCGCCAACATGGCCAACCAGCTCAAATTTGCAATCAACCGAGGCGCTAGCGCTATTAATAGCAGCGAGGCCCCGATTTTCACGGCCTCCCACAAGAAGAAGCCAAAGCTCGCAGTGGCCGCGTTCAGGGAAGAGAACTTGCTCATGATTCCCCGCGCAAACAATGCCGCGGGCATTATCACCGCAATTGCGCCATAGGCAGCAGACATCGCAGCAATTTCACCCGAAAAACCCCATGCCAGCAAAGTAACCAAGATGCCAGCAACACACTGCAATCCCACCACCGCCCAAGGCGACAGCGCCGGGTCTTGCTGGCGCAATAAAGCTGCCTGCGCCGCGGTGATGCGAACCACTGGCAGCTCGGACTCATCCTGCCAGTCATTCGGTGACGGATCTTCAGGGTAGCCACGCGTTGCGCTCATTATTGCCATCCCAAATTACAGTCAGGTTACAACCGCGTTACCAAACAGCGATTGCTGCAAAGCCCTCGATTATACGTAGAAACCCGCGGCATTCAGCAGCTTTTAGTCAAAACACTCGCGACAGCGATAATTGAAACATGCAAACACCTCCCCTTCCAGATGGCAAACCCGCATCCCCAGCGGAGCCCCCGTCGCTGATTGAATATCCTTGCCTCTTCCCCATCAAAGTGATGGGCGAGAAGGTGGATGGCTTGGTCCATGCAATCACGGTGGTCGCCAAAACGCTGGACCCCGCCTTTGATGCGTCCACCATAGAGCTGCGAGAAAGCAAAGGCGGCAAATACTTGGGCGTCACCATCCACATCAACGCGACCAGCCGCACGCAGCTGGACGAGGTCTACCGCACGCTGTCGACCCATCCGATGGTCAAAGTGGTGCTGTAGGTATGGCCCCCACGCTGCGCCGCTGCGCGGGTCGCTGCCCCCCGAGGGGGTTAAATCCGCTTGGGGCTGCCCGGCGCAGATTTGTGGCACCCACGCTGCGCCGCTGCGCGGGTCGCTGCCCCCCGAGGGGGCTAAATCTGCTTGGGGCGGCCCGGCGCAGATTTGTGGCACCCACGCTCCGCCATGGAACTTAAGAATCTGGGCCGGGTGGATTACCTACCCACCTATGGCGCCATGCAGGAATTTACAAGCCGAAGAGGCTTGGAGCCCTTGCAGGATGTGCGGGACCAGCTATGGATTTGTGAGCATCCTCCGGTTTTTACCCAAGGCCTGGCAGGCAAGGCGGAACACATTTTCCTGCCCGGCGACATTCCGGTGGTGCAGTCCAACCGAGGTGGTCAGGTCACTTACCACGGCCCCGGCCAGGTGGTGGCCTATCCGCTGATTGATCTGCAACGCGCGGGTTACTTTGTCAAAGAATATGTCTATCGGCTGGAAGAGGCCGTGATCCGCACGCTGCTGCACTTCGGCGTGACCGGCCACCGTGTGGGTGGCGCGCCTGGCATTTATGTGCGGTTGGACGACCCGGCGGGCCACGCGCCTCTGGAGCAACGGCCTCGGAAATTAGTTGGCGCTGCGGATGTGGGACGAGACGACCGCAAATTGGGGTCGGATCCAAGCGCGCAGCGCGCCGGCTCAGACCCCAATTTGCCCAGCCCCAAACCCCAACCCGACTTCACCGGTCTAGGCAAAATCGCCGCGTTGGGCATCAAAGTAAGCCGACACTGCACCTACCACGGCGTGGCGCTGAACGTGGCTATGGACCTGGAACCCTACGCGCGTATCAACCCCTGCGGCTATGAAAAGCTGCAAACGGTGGACCTTTCTACAATCGGGGTGAACGTCAGTTGGGATGAAGCGGCTGCGGTGTTTGCCAGCAAGCTCAGCACCTACCTCGCCCCCTGATACGGCTTTTGACATACCTGTGCCTGCACTGCGCCATTGATAGACACTGTGATGGCCAGCCCTCTACTGAAGCGATCCCATGAGCAATACCTTGAGCGACACACCTGAGACCCTCGCCAGCCAGCCAGCCACCTACGCCACGGTGCGCGAAGCCCAGTCGGTGGAAACCTACAACCCACTGGACAAACAAAAAGCCGGGGCCAAGCTGTCGCGCATTCCTGTCAAGGTGGTGCAAGGCGAAGTGCTCAAAAAACCAGAGTGGATTCGCGTCAAGGCCGGTTCTCCGACCACCCGCTTTTACGAAATCAAAGACGTGCTGCGCGCCAACAAGCTGGTGACGGTTTGCGAAGAAGCGAGCTGCCCCAACATCGGCGAATGCTTTGGCAAGGGCACGGCCACTTTCATGATCATGGGCGACAAGTGCACGCGCCGCTGCCCGTTTTGCGATGTGGGCCACGGCCGACCCGACCCGCTGGATGTGAACGAGCCCGAGAACCTGGCCAAGACGATTGCCCAACTCAAGCTCAAATACGTGGTCATCACCAGCGTGGATCGCGACGACTTGCGCGACGGCGGTGCACAGCACTTTGTGGACTGCATCAGCCGCATCCGCGAACTCTCGCCCACCACGCAAATTGAAGTGCTGGTGCCTGACTTTAGAGGCCGCGATGACCGCGCCCTGAAAATTTTGCAGGCCGCACCACCCGATGTGATGAACCACAACCTGGAAACCGCGCCGCGCCTGTACAAGGAAGCGCGCCCCGGCAGCGACTACCAGTTCTCTCTGAATCTGCTGAAGAAGTTCAAGGCCCTGCACCCCAATGTGCCGACCAAGAGCGGCATCATGGTCGGTCTGGGCGAAACCGACGAGGAAGTTCTGCAAGTGATGCAAGACATGCGCGACCACAACATCGAGATGCTGACCATCGGCCAGTACCTGGCACCGTCCATGTCGCATTTGCCCGTGAAGCGCTACGTGCACCCCGACACCTTCAAGATGTTTGAAGCCCGCGCCTACGCGATGGGCTTCAAGCACGCCGCCGTGGGCGCGATGGTGCGCAGCAGCTACCACGCGGATGTGCAGGCCGAGCACGCGCTGGCGCACAGCTAAGGCGTGGCGGGCCAACAGCCTGTGCTTCAGCTTGAACTGATTTGCTATTTATTTAGTAGCTGCTCCCGCACTATCCACGGCCTGAAAGGGCGATTTGATGCATAACGAAGCGCCACGCAATGGCCTATGGTTTGACCCCCGTTCGCTAGAAAAACAAAGCGATAGTGGTGCCTGGAGCCGTGGCCTGGCGCTGTACCGCAGCAACAAGGTGCTGGACATGGTCATCCAGCCCGCTGGCGACCACTGGGTGGTGGCGGGCGAGGTGCAAGGCAGCTTACGCGCGCCCTATGAGCTGTGCATCGACATGGCGCTGACCGCCGACGGCAAGCTGGCCTATTGGGACTGCGACTGTGACTGCCCCGTGGGCGACAACTGCAAACACGGCGTAGCGCTGATGCTCAAGGCGGCTTACCAAGGCGCGCCCTGGCTGGCCCGCGCGGTGGCCGGTGGCACCCAGGCAGTGGCTCCCGCCAAAGCACCCGAACCACCCAGCCCCGCACAACGCGAAGCCGCCCGTATCGCCGCGCTCGCCCAGGCCACGGAACTGGCCCAGCGGCAAGCTGAAGCCAAGCTGCTGCATTGGCTGCAAGAGATGGACCGCGCCAACGGCCAGGCCCCCGCACCAGAACGCGGCGAACGCGGCAGCCTGCGCCCCCGTGGCAGCAATCTGCCCGATCAATTTATTTACATCGTCACCGTGCACGGCGCACAAAGCCCCAAGCCATTGCTGAACTTGGAAGCCGTCGTGGCCTACCCCAAGGTCAGCGGCGGTTGGTCCAAACCCAAGCCGATCAAGACCCCGCCCTACCCAGGCCAAGCGGTGTTTGATGCCGCCACCGCCACGGACCGACAAATACTGCAACTGCTGCGGGTGATGCCCAGCAGCCAAAACTACCGCTACGCCTACACCTTCAGCGCCAATGCCTTGCTGGAAGGTGCGGCGGGCATGATTGCGCTGGAGCAGGCAGCCAGCACCGGCCGACTCTTTATGGATGACGGCAAAGGCTACGCGGGTACACCGCTGCAATGGGGCCCGACCCACACCCTGGGCTGGCACTGGCAAGAGGTGATCAACCCCCATGAGCCTGCCGGGGAGCCCGGTAGTGAGCCCGGCTGGGCTCTGCGCGGCAAACTCGCCGATCCGCGCAACAAACTGTGCCTGAACAGCCCGCCGCTGTACATCAATGAAACCACCGGCCTGTGCGGCCCCGTACACGCAGAGGGCATACCGGCCGCGCAGCTCGACGTGCTGCTCAAGGCACCGCCACTCAAACCCTCGGCCCTGAAAAAACACCAGGCAGAACTGGTGCAGCGCCTGGGCTCAGTGCCACTGCCGCCCGTGCTGGGAGATCTGACCACGCTGCGCGGCATTGCCCCGCGCGCGCTGCTGCACTTGGCCCCCACCGCCCCGTCGGACGTGGCCGATGTGGGCCTGATAGAAGCCACGCTGCGCTATGACTACGCGGGCCACATTGGCTGGTGGGCGGGCCAAGGCGTGTCGGTCTTGCTGGAAACAGAACAAGGCCGGGTGCTGCTACAACGCGATGCCGAGGCGGAGTTCGATTTTGTCAGCCGCCTGTTCGATACCGGCTTGGCGGGCGGCGAAGGTGGACTCTTTGGCCTACCCGGTCACGCGCCCCAACACGCTTGGTTCCAATGGGCCGACAGCGGGTTTGCGGTGTTCAAAGACCTTGGCTTTGAAGTCACTTTGGACGATGGCCTGAAAGACTGGATCGTTCACGCTGATGGACTGGATGTAACGCTACAGCCACAAGGCGCTGCAAAAGGCGCAGGCCGCGCCCAGACCGATGCACTCCATGATGGCGATCCGGCGACAACATCCCCGTGGTTTGACCTGTCGCTAGGTATGGAAATCAACGGCCAGCGGCACAACATCTTGCCCCTGCTGCCCAGCCTGATTGCCACCGCAGCCAAAAGCCCGCTCAACCCGGAAACGGGCCTGCCCGAGCTACCGCCCTACGTGTATTTGCCTAAACAGCGCAACGATCTACACGACCCGGGCGCTTGGGCGGCAGAGCGTTCTGCGCAGGTAAAAGGAGGAGGCCGCAGGCCGGGGGACACGGAGCAGAGCGCTCTGCCGCCCACGCGCCTGAGCGATAGAGAGGGTCCCGGCTTCATCCGCCTACCCACCGACACGCTGCGCCCCTGGATGGCCGCGCTGCTAGAGCTGGTAGGTGACCGCACGTTTGACTTCACAGCCGACACGCTCAAGCTCTCGCGCCTAGACGCCATGCGCACCACCGCGTCCCTGGGCGAAGGCGCGGTGTGGGACGGCGCGCTGGCCCTGCGCGAGATGGTGCAGGGCCTGAGTGGCCGCAGCGCCCTGCCCAATGTGCCGGTACCCGTCAGCGTGAACGCCACGCTGCGCCCCTACCAACAGCAAGGCCTGAACTGGCTGCAGTTCTTGCGCGCCCATGCTCTGGGTGGCATCTTGGCCGATGACATGGGCCTGGGAAAAACCCTGCAAACGCTGGCCCATATTCAGGTCGAAAAAGACGCGGGCCGCCTGACCCACCCGGCGCTGATCATTGCGCCCGTCAGCCTGATGGGCAATTGGCGCAAAGAGGCCGAGCGCTTTTGCCCCGGCCTACGCACGCTGGTCATCCACGGCAAAGACCGGCACGAAGTGGCCGATTCCATGGCAGAGCATGACATCGTGATTGCGCCCTATTCGCTGTTGCAGCGCGACAAAGACCGCTGGCTGGAGGCGCAGTGGCACATCGTGGTGTTGGACGAAGCGCAAAACATCAAAAACGCAACCACCCACGCCGCCCAAGTGGTGGGCCAATTGAACACGGCGCACCGCCTGTGTTTGTCCGGCACGCCCATGGAAAACCACCTGGGTGAAATCTGGAGCCTGTTCCACTTTTTGATGCCCGGTTTTCTGGGCAGCCAAAAGCGCTTTACCGAACTCTTCCGCACCCCCATTGAGAAGCTGGGGAACAGCGAACGCCTGCAGCAACTGCGCGCGCGCATCACGCCCTTTATGCTGCGCCGGACCAAGGCGCTGGTGGCCTCTGAATTGCCGCCCAAGGTGGAAACCATCCAGCGCGTGGCGCTGACCGGCAAGCAGGCCGACCTGTACGAAACCATACGCCTGGGCATGGAAAAAACGGTGCGCGAAGCACTCAGCAGCAAAGGCCTGGCCAAGTCACAAATCACCATTCTGGATGCCCTCTTAAAGCTGCGCCAGGTCTGCTGTGATCCGCAACTCCTAAAGCTACCCGCTGCACAAAAAGTCAAGACCTCAGCCAAGCTGGAGCACCTGATGGAGCTGCTACCCGAGATGGTGGCCGAGGGGCGGCGCATCTTGCTGTTTTCGCAGTTCACCACCATGCTCACCTTGATTGAGGCGGAGCTGAAAGCGCGCGGCATTACCTGGGTCAAGCTCACCGGGGCCAGCCAAAACCGCGATGCGCTGATTGAGCAATTCACCAGTGGCCAGGTGCCCGTGTTCTTGATCAGCCTGAAGGCCGGTGGCGTGGGCCTGAACCTGCCCCAGGCCGACACCGTGATCCACTACGACCCGTGGTGGAACCCTGCCGCCGAAAACCAGGCCACTGACCGTGCCCACCGCATAGGCCAGACCCACACCGTGTTTGTACACAAACTGGTGGCGCAGGGCACGATTGAAGAGCGCATTCTGGACTTGCAAGCCCGCAAAGCCGCGCTGGCCGAGGGTATGTACAGCGGCTCCACCGGGCGCAAAGAGCCGCTGTTTACCGAAGGGGATTTGGCGGAGTTGCTGCGGCCCTTGTCGGACACCTGAGGCATTGATAATCACGCTCACTAGGAGGCAAACCCCATGTTCCCACTCGACGTTTTACTGGCCTACAGCGCCGCCTGCCTGCTGGTGGTGTTGGCACCGGGGCCTGACAATATTCTGGCCATTGGCCGGGGCCTGAGCCAGGGACCGCGTGCGGCGGCGCTGTCAGCCTTGGGTGCGGGGGTGGGCATCTTGTTTCACACGCTGATGGCGGCGCTGGGGCTGTCGGTCTTGCTGCAGGGCTCAGAGGTCCTGTTCTGGGTCATCAAACTGATCGGGGCGGCCTACCTGATCTGGCTCGGCGTGCACGCGCTGCGCTCCAAAAACCTGATCGCCTTCACCCCAGCGGCGCATGTGCCGCTGCGCAAAATCTTCACCAGCGGTGCGCTGTCCAATATCCTGAACCCCAAGCCGGGCTTGTTTGTGCTGGCCTTTGTGCCGCAGTTTGTAGACGCCACGCGCGGCTCGGTCACCACGCAGATGCTGGTCTTTGGCAGTATCTTTGCGCTGATGACCACCCTGCTCTTTGCTCTGATGGGTGCCTTTGCCAACCGCCTGGCCGCGTGGCTGCAGCAGCGGCCACGCGTCACCACGGGCCTGAACGTGGGCGCGGGGTTGGTGTTTATCGCCTCGGGGCTGTCCGTGCTGGCGCTTAAATCCCGCAGCGCCTGAAGCGGTTAAAAAAGCATTTGCTATTATTTTAATAGCTATCAGGGCATTATCTACCTGGGCCTCCGCCCATTTATGGCATAAATTTCGCTCTGCATTACCTTTGAGCACCCCACCCATGATTTCTCACGTGTTTATCGGTATCACCGACTTCCCACGCGCGCTGGCGTTTTACGCCCCGGTGCTGGAGAGCCTGGGCCTGGTGCTCAAGTTCAGCGACCCGGCCAAGCCCTGGGCGGCCTGGGTATCGCCCACGGCACCGCGGCCCTTGTTATTGATCGGCACTCCGTTTGACGGCGCGGCGGCCAGCCCTGGCAACGGGCAGATGCTGGCACTGCTGGCCCCCACGCGGGCCGCGGTAGACCAGTGCCACGCCACCGCGCTGCGCCTGGGCGCGCAGTGCGAGGGCGCACCGGGCCTGCGCCCGCACTACCACGCCGACTACTACGGCGCTTACTTTCGCGATGCGGATGGCAACAAGATCGGGGTGTGTTGCCATGACCCGGTCTGAGAGCACCGCCCAAAACACGACTAAAAGCACCGTGCATGCCACGCTGCTGGCGCTGGGGGCCATTCTGCTGTGGGGCAGCCTGGCACCGCTGGGCGTGTTGCTGGCCCACCTGCCGCCGTTTTTGCTGACTGGCTTGGGCTTGCTGGTGGGGAGCCTGATTGCGTTGCCGCTGTCGGGTGGCAAGTGGTCGGCATTGCGCGTGCCTTGGCCTACCTTGGCGCTTGGCGTGTATGGCTTATTTGGTTTCCACTTTTTGCTGTTCATAGCGCTGCGCCACGCGCCGCCGGTGCAGGCCAATTTGGTGAACTACCTGTGGCCGCTGGGCATCGTGTTGATGGCACCCTTGTTTTTGCCTGGCATGCGGCTGCGGGCTTTGCATGTGGCGGCGGCGTTCATGGGTTTTGCGGGCGCGGTGATGGCCATTTTGGGCAGCGCAGCCAGCAGCGCGGGCAGCACATTGCAAGGCGGGTTTGCGTGGGGTTACATCCCAGCGTTGGCCTCTGCATTTGTGTGGGCCAGCTACTCGCTGCTAACGCAGCGCGTGCCTGCATTCCCCACCGCCGCCATCGGCGTATTTGGTGCGGTGTCGGGCCTCATGTCATTGGCCTGCCATGCAGCGTTAGAGGCCTCCGTGCACCTCACTACCACCGACTGGGGCTTGATCGCTGCCATGGGCCTAGGGCCATTGGGTGCCGCCTTTTACCTGTGGGATGCCGCGTTAAAACGCGGCGATGCGCGCCAGATTGGCGTACTGTCATTCTTAACGCCGCTGCTCTCCACGCTAGCCCTGCTGTGGGTACGCTCAGAAGTACCTTCGTGGTCGGTCATAGGCGCTGCAGCCCTAATCATTGGCGCTGCGGTCCTAGGGTCGCGCGCCAAGGCGTGAATACGTGAATTAAGGAATGAAGGCGTGATCGACAGCAGAGAGCCTGGACGGCAAAGCGTTCTGCGCAGGTAAAAGGAGGAGACCGCGCAGCGGTCGGGGGACACGGAGCAGAACGCTTTGCCGTCCAGGCTCGGTCAAATGCAGAATAAGCAGCAAGTACCAAACAGGCCACCAAGCCCGTGGATAGTGCGGGAGCAGCTCCCCTTTTAATAGCAAACGCAATCTCAGCAGCAGTACTGCGCACTGGCAGGCTGAAGCTAAGCCACCATCTCCAACGCAGGGTCTTCCGCCTGCAACACACGCTGCGCCCACACCGCCAGCTTCTGTGTGTCCGAACGCAAAATCTCTTGCTTAACCGCCAGAATTTGCGCCGGGTGCATCGAGAAACTACGCAGACCCAGGCCCAATAACAGACGCGTCAAAGCCACATCACCCGCCATTTCGCCACACACACTCACACCCTTGCCCTGCGCATTGCACTCGGCAATGGTGTCCGCCACCAGGCGCAGCACTGCGGGGTGCAGCGGGTCGTACAAATGCGCCACCAACTCATCGGCCCGGTCAATCGCCAGCGTGTACTGGATCAGATCGTTGGTGCCGATGGACAAGAAATCGAAGTGCTTGAGGAACAGCTTGAGGCTCAGCGCTGCAGCCGGGATTTCAATCATCGCACCCAGCTTGACAGGGCCATAGGGCACGCCCCGGTTGTCCAGCATGGCGCGGGCTTGGTCGATGTGGGCCAGCGTCTGGCGAATCTCGCGCGCATGGGCCAGCATGGGCACCAGCAGGTGCACCTGGCCGTGGGCGGCAGCGCGCAATATGGCGCGCAGTTGGGTCAGGAACATCGCGGGGTCGGCCAGGCTCCAGCGGATGGCGCGCAGGCCCAGCGCTGGGTTCAGATGGGCGTCGTCGCGCACCGAGTTGTCCAAGGGCTTGTCAGCACCCACGTCCACGGTGCGGATCGTGACCGGCAAGCCGTTCATGCCCTCCACCGCGCGCTTGTAGGCCTGGTACTGCTCTTCCTCGTCGGGCAGCTTGCCCTGGCGGCCCATGAACAAAAACTCACTGCGAAACAGGCCAACGCCCAAAGCACCGGCATTCAAAGCCACCTTGGCGTCTTCGGGCATCTCGATGTTGGCCAGCAGTTGTACTTTCTCGCCATCCAGCGTCACGGCCGGGGTGTGCAGCAGGCGCTGCAAGCGCCCACGCTCCAGCTCGCCCTGGCGCTGCTTGAAGCCGTATTCGGCCAGGATGATGGGGGACGGGTCGACGATGACCACACCCGCATCGCCGTCGATGATGACCCAGTCGTCCTGTCGCACCAACTGGCTGGCCGTGCGCGCGCCCACCACGGCCGGAATGTCCATGCTGCGCGCCACAATGGCGGTGTGGGAGGTCTTGCCGCCCACATCGGTAATGAAGCCTGCAAACACGCTTTGCTTGAATTGCAGCATGTCGGCCGGCGACAGATCGTGTGCGATCAAAATCAGCGGTACATCCACCGTATCATCCAGCAGCAAATCCTGCGCTCCCTTGCGCGGCCCGCGCTGCGCATTGGGGTGGGCTGTCAGTGGGGTCAACGCGCCTTTCATGGCACGCAGCACGCGCTCGGCGATCTGCTCCATATCGGCCTTGCGCTCACGCAGGTACTCGTCTTCCATTTCGTCGAAATGGCGGGCAATCACTTCCAGTTGGGTCGTCAGCGCCCATTCGGCGTTGTACAGGCGATCGGTGATCCAGTGCTTGACGCCACCGATCAGCTCCACGTCCTGCAGCAGCATCAGGTGCACATCCAGCAGGGCGTTGAGCTCATGCGGTGCCTCTTTGGGCCCCATGTGCGTAATGCTGGTTTGCAGGCGGCGAATTTCTTCAATGACCGCATCGCGTCCCTTGCGTACGCGCTCTATTTCAGTCTCGACCTCATCGGCATTGATGAAGTAATGGGCCACGTCCATGCGGCTGGACGCCACCAGCACCGCCCGCCCGATGGCAATGCCACGGGAGACGGCGAGACCGTGGATGGCGAAGGTCATGGGTTCCCCGCCGGGCCGCCCCAAGGGGAACTAGCCCCCTCGGGGGGCAGCGAACCACACGCAGTGGGGAGCGTGGGGGCCATTATTCGCCTTCACCGAACTTGTCGGCAATGAGCGCCAGCAAGGCGTCCATGGCTTCTTGCTCGCGGTCGCCTTCGGTGTCTAGCACGACTTCGGAACCCATGCCGGCGGCCAGCATCATCACACCCATGATGCTCTTGGCATTCACACGGCGCTCGCCTTTGGCGATCCACACTTCACACGAAAAACTGCCGGCCAGCTTGGTCAGCTTGGCCGAGGCGCGGGCGTGCAGGCCCAATTTATTGCTGATGGTCGTGGTGGTTGTGATCATGCTGTTTTCTGGATTGGTTTTGGGGTGCGGTCACGGCCACCTGCATGATGGATTGGGTACCGCCGGCCACCGCACGGGTCACCAGCAGATCCAGCGATTCCTGGCGGTAGTTCACCGTGCGCAGCAACATCGGCAGGTTGACACCGGCCACCAGCTTGGAGCGCTGCCCGTCGATCAGTTTCTGCGCCACATTGCAGGGCGTGGCACCAAACACGTCGGTAAGCACCAAGGCATCCGAAGCGCCCAGGGTCACCAACAAGGCTTTGGCATAGGCAAGGCTCTGGTCCGGGGGGTCTTGCGGCGCCACGTCCAGCGCCAGCACCGCGCTGGCGGCATCCGGGTACACGTGCAACACGCACGCCCGCAAGGCACTGGCCAGTGGGGCGTGGGCGACGATGAGAATGCCAGTGGACATGGTTGGGATTATGGCCGCTTTGCCCACAAAAAATAGGCGTACGACGCTAGGCAGCACAGTCCATAGACACCAATAGCCCCCTGATACGCGGCCACTTGCGCCCAGCCCAGCGCTTGAAACCCGTCAATCAGCAGGCCCACGCCCCACTGAACTGCAAACACACCGCAGAAAATGACCAAGTTGAAGGCCGACAAAGCACGCCCCGCCAGCTCGGCCCGAAAGGCCATGCCCACGGCCGGTTGGGCAAACGAGCCGACCGTACAACTCACGCAAAATAGTGCCCAAACAGCCGCTGAAGCCGTGGATAGTTCGGAACCAGCTATCACAATGATAGCGAGCACCAAAAAACTGAGGGGCAGACCGAGGGCAATCATGCGCTCCACCGTCAGCCCGCGCCGGGCTAGCGCAGGCATCGCCAGGCCCCACAGCCAAAACGCCAGCAACATCGCCACATTGATCCAGAACAGGCCGGTGGCCGCCTGCAGCGGTGTGTACCCGGCCACCTTCACCATCCAGGGTGCCGCCCACAGGGTTTGCATGGCGACCAGGCCGCCGTAGCTAAAGAAGCCCAGCGGCACCAAGCTGCGGAAGTAGCGGCTGGCCCAGACTTCGGCGTAGCCAGGTGTTGCGGCATCGGTCTGCTCTGGGGCACGCTCCCACTGGGGCACCAGCCACACAATCAGCAACATGGCCAGCGCCACCAATGCGCCCAAGCCCACAAACACGGCACGCCAACCCACCAGGGGCACCAGCCACTGCACCGGCAGCGTGGACGCCACCATGCCGAAAGCACCCACCATCAACATCCAGGCATTGGCCCGGATCTGGCTGGCCGGTGCAAACCAGCGCCGGTAGCCGGTGAGTGGTGCCATCAGGCAGGCACACACGCCCACGCCACACAGCACCCGCGCCGCCAGCAGCCCGACAAAACTCGTGGCCATGGAAAACGCCACACAGCCCGCCACGGCCAGCGTCAGAAACAAGACGATGACCTTGCGTGGCCCATGCCGGTCCAGCCAACTGCCCAGCGGCAGTTGCATGGCGGCAAAGCCCAGGAAGTAGCCACCCGCCAGCAGGCCCAAGTCGCGCGCATTCAAGGCGAACTCGGTCACCAACGTAGGGGCCAGCGTGGCGGTGATGGCGCGGATCAGCGTAGAGAAAAAGTAGGCGAAGGCGAACACCGCAAACACGGCGATGGCCTGACGCGAGGCCATGGCGGTCGATGTGCTCATGGTTGCCAATGCAGTTCGTTAAAAAAGCTATCCGTCATGGCCGGGGTCAGCACAGGGGCAAATACGGCCAGGTGGTAGACATCTGCACCGCGGCTGAACCACGCCAGTTGGGCTTGCACAGCCTGTCCTTCGGCACGCTTGCCCGTGGCGCGGACCATCACGCCAGGCGCTGACGCTGAGCCCGCCATCGCAGGGGTCTTGAACGGCAATGCCTGCGCGGTGGCACTCGGCAGATTGCGCAGCGCGGCCAATTGCCATGCGGCAATAACTTGCTCGGGAGTGGCGGGCGCTTGTACCCGCAAATGGCTCACCGCGAACAACGCGCCACCCGCCTCGCAGCCCCACATCGCCAGCGTGCGCGGCGTGCCACCCAAATCGACCTGCCGCTCGGCATGGTCGGGCTTGCACGGTAGCAACGCAGCCAGTTGCTCGACCGGGACCGTACGCCAATTCAAACTGGGGCTGCAGGCCGCCAGGCCCAGCAGGGCCAGGCCCCACACACAACGCGCTCTCATTTCAGCGCGCCAAAAACCTTGCTGAGGATGGCGCTACCGTAGCCTGCCGGGTTGTCGCGGATTTTCTTTTCCTCTTCCGCAATCATGAAGAACAAGCCACTCAGGGTTTTGTCGGTCACGTATTTCTGGATATTGGCCTCGTCCTTTTTCACCAAGCCCAACTCTGCGGCCTTGCCCGCGACTTCGTTGAACTTGGACGCCAGATCCACCTTGGCCGTGGCCTGGGTCACGATGGGCAAAAAACGCATGGCCAACTGCGGCCGGGTGCGGGTCTCAAAGAACGCGGTCACGGCAGTAGAGCCACCGCCCAGAATGCCCTTGGCGTCATTCACTGTCATGGTTTGCACGGCTTTGACCAACAGGTCTTTGGCCTGGGGCACGGCGGCCTCGGCACCGCGGTTCATCGCTGTCACCAGTTCATCCACCTTGCCGCCCTGGCCGAAGGTACGCATCAGCTTGGCGGCGTCTTCCAGGAATTTAGGCAGGGGAATGCGAACTTTTTCATTGCCCAGGAATCCATCGTGGGTGCCCAAGATGCCTACGGCGGCCAGCGCGCCTTTTTCCAGCGCAGTTTTCAGGCCCTTGGATGCATCGGCACCGCTGAGGTCAGCCAGCGTGAGGGCTTGGGCTTGGCGAACCGCGGCGCATGCCAGCAGCGCGGCCAGAGACATTGAACTAAACTGACGACGATTCATTTGCGGTGCTTTTCATGAAAAAAAACGGGATAGTGATAACTATCGTAGCGGCTTGCGCCTTGGTGGCTGGCATTTTATTTTGGGGCGGCAAAGCTGCTGCGCCCGACTCCACCTTCGTGTTGCTCGATGGCTCCAAGAAGCAAACCGCTGACTTGCGCGGCCAGGTGTCCTTGGTGAACTTCTGGGCCACCAGCTGCGTGACTTGCGTGGCCGAGATGCCCGAGATGGTGCGCACTTACGAGAAGTACAAAGGCAAAGGCTTTGGCACCGTGGCCGTGGCCATGCAATACGACCCGCCTAGCTACGTGGTGAACTTTGTAAATTCGCGCAAATTACCCTTTGATGTTGCCATCGACAACACCGGCGCAGTGGCCAAGGCCTGGGGCGAAGTGCAGATCACCCCCACAACCTACCTGCTCAACAAACGCGGTGAGATTGTGAAGCGCTTTGTCGGCAACCCCAATTTTGCAGAGTTGCACGCCCTGATCGACAAGCTGCTGCTGGAATCCTGAATAGTGCTAAATTGCGGGGTCGCACTTTAGACCCTATGGATTCCCAAGAGATTTCTGTTTTTTCACCCGATAGCAGCATGGCACTGGAGGCCACACGGGCTCTGTTTCTGGAATACGCCAAGTCCCTGCAGGTGGACCTGTGCTTTCAGGACTTTGACCAAGAGCTGCGCCATTTGCCCGGTGAATACAGCGCCCCGCGCGGCACCCTGCTGGTGGCCAGCGTGAATGGCGAATGGGCCGGCTGTTGCGCTATGCGGCCCCTGGATTCCAGCGACTACAGCAATGCCTGCGAAATGAAACGGCTTTATGTGCGTCCGCAGTTCCGAGGATTGGGTTTGGGAAGGCGCTTGGCCGAAGCGATTCTGGATGCCGGACGGATGGCGGCCTACGACAGCATCCTGCTGGACACGCTGGACGACATGGAGTCCGCCCGCGCGCTGTATGAAGAACTGGGCTTTCAAAGCATTCCCCCGTATTACTACAACCCGATTGCCGGTGCGCATTACCTGAAGGCGGATTTATAGGGCGAAAAAAAGCCCAGCCATTGCGGGCCGGGCTTTTCTACCAACCGTAGTACTGCGGATGCTTAGGCTTTGGCTTGCGCCAGCAAAGTGGCAGCATCACTCACTTCAAACTTACCTGGGCCTTCTACATTCAGTGCGGTGACCTTGCCGTCTTTGACCAGCATCGAATAGCGGTTGCTGCGCAGGCCCATGCCACGAGCGGTCAAGTCCAGCGTCAGCCCGGTGGCCTGTGCGAAGGCGGCGCTTCCATCGGCCAGCATGCGGACTTTTCCGTCTGTCTTTTGGTCACGCGCCCAAGCACCCATGACGAAGGCGTCGTTCACACTCACGCACCAGATTTCGTCCACACCGGCAGCCTTGAATTCATTCACAGACTCGACGTAACCGGGCACGTGCTTGGCCGAGCAGGTCGGCGTGAACGCGCCGGGCAGCGCAAACAGCGCAATGGTCTTACCAGCGGTGGCTTTGGTCACGTCCACGGCGTTGGGGCCAATGCTGCAGCCTTCGCCCTCCACTTCAGAAAATTCCATCAACGTGGTTGCGGGTAGGGTGTCACCAACTTGAATCATGCTTGCTCCTTGGGTTTGAATGCACAAATAAAAACGGCCCACATTGTGAGCCGTTTTCGGTAAGTCGCGTAGTCGCTAGGACTAAAGAACTTAGACTTCGATTGCCTTCTGGACCAAACGGGTCGCAACCCAGTTCTTGGTCTTGGAAATAGGACGGCTTTCCGTGATCTCGATCACGTCGCCCATCTTGTACTCGCCCTTTTCGTCATGGGCGTGGTACTTGCTCGATTTACCAACAATCTTGCCGTAGAGTTCGTGCTTAACACGACGCTCGATCAGCACTGTGACTGTCTTGGCACGCTTGTCGCTGACCACCTTGCCAACCAAGGTGCGCTTGAGGGATTTTTTAGCTTCCGTCATTTATCGCTCCTTATTTGGCGGATTTTTCAGCGCTTTGCTTCTCGACAAGAATAGTCTTGGCGCGAGCAATATCGCGGCGCGCAGTGCGCAGCGTAGCGGTGTTGTTGAGTTGTTGCGTGGCTTTTTGCATACGCAGGCCAAAGTGGGCTTTTTGCAGCTCTTTGACTTCCGTTTTCAGGCCAGCAATGTCTTTTGTGCGCAGGTCAGTAGTTTTCATATCAATAGCTCCTGATTACTGGCCAATCATGCGGGCCACGAAGGTGGTACGCAAAGGCAGTTTGGCGGCTGCCAAACGGAACGCTTCACGGGCCAACTCTTCAGTCACACCGACGATTTCAAACACGATCTTACCGGGCTGAATTTCAGCCACGTAGTACTCGGGGTTACCTTTACCGTTACCCATACGCACTTCAGCAGGCTTTTGGGAAATTGGCTTATCAGGGAACACGCGAATCCAGATACGACCACCACGTTTGACGTGACGGGAAATAGCACGACGTGCTGCTTCAATCTGGCGAGCCGTCAGACGGCCGCGGTCCGTGCATTTCAGACCGAAGTCACCGAACGCTACCGAGCTACCCCGGGTTGCGATGCCAGTGTTACGGCCTTTTTGCTCTTTGCGATATTTCCGGCGAGCGGGTTGCAACATAATTATTCTCCTTTACCGTCAGCTGCCGAAGCACTGGTGCTCCCTGCGGTAGCTGGCGCGGCGACTTTGCGAACGCGCTTAACGGTGGGTTGATCGGCGGCTCCGGAGGCCTCTGCAGGCTTGTCGCTACCGTCAGCCGGTGCGGCATTGCTGCCGACTGGACGACGGGCACCACGTGGAGCGGGACGGTCAGCACCAGGGCGGGCACCGCCACGGTCATCACGACGCGGTCCACGAGGACGGCGCTCATCTTCGGCACGGGGCTCCGTAGCGGCCGGCAGATCATTACGACCCAGCGTATCGCCCTTGTAGACCCAAACCTTCACGCCAATCACACCGTAGGTGGTCTTGGCTTCAGAGGTGCCGTAGTCAATATCAGCGCGCAGAGTGTGCAAAGGCACGCGACCTTCACGGTACCACTCGGTACGTGCGATCTCGATACCATTCAAACGGCCAGCCGACATGATCTTGATGCCCAAAGCACCCAGACGCATGGCGTTCTGCATGGCGCGCTTCATAGCACGGCGGAACATGATGCGCTTTTCGAGCTGTTGGGTGATAGAGTCAGCAATCAGCTTGGCATCGATTTCGGGCTTGCGCACTTCTTCGATGTTCACTGCCACTGGCACGCCCAATTGCTTGCCCAGATCGCGCTTCAAGTTTTCGATGTCCTCGCCCTTTTTCCCGATCACGACACCAGGACGCGACGAGAAAATGGTGATACGGGCGTTCTTGGCAGGACGCTCGATCAGGATGCGGGAAACCGAAGCGTTTTTCAGCTTGAGCTTCAGGTACTCACGTACCTTGATGTCTTCAGCCAGCATGCCGGCGAAGTCTTTGTTGTTGGCATACCAACGCGAAGACCAGTTACGGCTGACCGCAAGGCGGAAGCCCGTGGGGTGGATTTTTTGTCCCATAGTTCCAGGCCTCTATCAGTTACCAACCGTCACGTACACATGGCACGTGGGCTTGCGGATTTGATTGCCGCGACCTTTAGCGCGGGCCGTGAAGCGACGCAATGAAGCACCTTGTTCGACGAAGATCGAAGTAATCTTCAACTCGTCGATATCGGCACCATCATTGTGCTCAGCGTTGGCGATCGCGGACTCCAGAACCTTCTTAATGATCACAGCAGCTTTTTTCTGCGTGAATTGCAAGATGTTCAGGGCTTGGTCCACTTTCTTGCCGCGAATCAGATCCGCGACCAGACGACCTTTGTCCACAGACAAACGGACGCCACGAAGGGTTGCACGTGTTTCCATGGTCAATCCTTATTTCTTCTGGACTTTTTTGTCCGCAGGGTGACCCTTGAAAGTACGTGTGAGCGCGAACTCACCCAACTTGTGGCCAACCATTTGATCGGTGATATAGACAGGTACGTGCTGCTTGCCGTTGTGAACGGCGATCGTCAGACCGATGAAATCGGGCAGGATCATGGAGCGGCGCGACCAAGTCTTAATCGGCTTTTTGTCCTTAGTAGCAACAGCCTTTTCAGTCTTGGCTACCAGGTGATGGTCAACAAAAGGACCTTTTTTGAGAGAGCGAGTCATTTACGTTCCCCTTACTTCTTGCGACGCGACACGATCATGACCTGCGTGCGCTTGTTGTTACGGGTACGGTAACCCTTGGTCAGATTACCCCAAGGATCGACTGCATGACGGCCTTCGCCAGTCTTGCCTTCGCCACCACCGTGTGGGTGGTCAACAGGGTTCATCACCACACCGCGAACGGTTGGGCGAATACCCATCCAGCGTTTGACACCGGCTTTACCGAGTTGACGCAGGCTGTGCTCTTCGTTGGCGACTTGGCCGATGGTTGCGCGGCAATCGATGTGGATCTTGCGAACTTCACCGGAGCGGACACGAACCTGAGCGTAGGTACCTTCACGGGCCAACAGCGTAGCTGAAGTACCGGCAGAACGGATGATCTGGGCACCCTTGCCAACTTGCAATTCAACGCAATGGATGATGGAACCCACTGGAATGTTGCGAATAGGCAATGTGTTTCCAACGCGGATAGGCGCTTCGGAACCACTCATGATGCTTGCACCGACTTCCAGACCACGGGGAGCAATGATGTACTTGCGCTCGCCGTCTGCGTAGCACACCAGAGCGATGTGCGCGGAACGGTTAGGGTCGTACTCAATGCGCTCAACCTTGGCAGGAATAGCGTCCTTGTTGCGAACAAAGTCGACAACGCGGTAATGGTGCTTGTGACCACCGCCCTTGTGACGGGTAGTGATGTGGCCGTTGTTATTACGACCGGCTTTTTGGAATTGTGGTTCCAGCAAAGCAGCGTGCGGAGCACCCTTGTACAGGTGATCACGCGAAATCTTCACCACGCCACGACGGCCTGGAGAAGTTGGTTTCATTTTAATAACAGCCATGATTACGCAGCCTCCCCGCCAAGGTTCAGCTCTTGACCAGGCTTGAGCATCACATAGGCTTTGCGAACATTGTCGCGACGGCCATTGGATTTGCCAAAGCGCTTGGCCTTGCCTTTTGTGTTCACCACAGAAACGCCTTGCACTTCCACCTTGAACATCAATTCCACAGCGGCCTTGATTTCGGGCTTGGTAGCGTCTTGCAGCACCTTGAACGTCACAGCATTGGATTTTTCAGCGACCATCGTCGCCTTTTCAGACACGATAGGAGCAACCAGAACCTGCATCAAACGACCTTCGTCGTACTTGACTTTTGACGTGTTGTTCATACGGGCGCTCATGCGAACATCTCCTTGAGTGTGTCCATGGCGGCCTTGGTTACCAGTACCTTGCGGTAGTGAACCAACGACACTGGGTCGGCATAACGGGGTTCAACCACCAGAATGTTCACCAGGTTACGCGACGCCAAATACAGGTTTTCGTCGACTTCGTCGGCGATCACCAGCACGGACTCAAGATTCATGGCCTTGAACTTAGCTGCGAGCGGCTTCGTCTTGGGCGAATCTACTTTGAGGGAATCAACCACTGCCAGGCGACCTTCACGGGCCAACTGCGACAGGATAGAAGCCATACCAGCGCGGTACATCTTCTTGTTGATCTTTTGCGAGAAGTTTTCGTCAGGCATATTTGGGAAAATACGACCGCCTCCGCGCCACAAAGGCGAGGACGTCATACCAGCGCGAGCGCGACCGGTTCCCTTTTGCTTGAACGGCTTCTTGGTCGAGTGCTTGACCTGTTCGCGGTCTTTCTGGGCGCGTGTGCCTTGACGGGCATTCGCCTGGAAAGCAACCACAACTTGGTGCACCAGATCTTCGTTGTATGCACGACCGAATACAGTCTCAGGCGCTTCGTATTTGGAAGTGGCCTGGCCTTGGTCGTTCAGGAGTTCGAGCTGCATCAGTTCGCTCCTTTCGCGGCTGCGGATTTGGCTTTAACAGCCGGACGCACCGTGACAAAACCGCCAGCCGAACCAGGGATAGCACCCTTGATCAACAGCAATTGACGCGCTTCGTCGATGCGAAAAATATCCAAATTTTGTGTGGTGCGCGTTGCATCACCCAAGTGACCCGTCATGCGCTTTCCGGGGAAAACGCGACCTGGATCTTGAGCCATACCAATAGAACCGGGCACATTGTGCGAACGGCTGTTACCGTGCGACGCGCGCTGCGAGCTCATGTGGTGACGCTTGATGGTACCGGCGTAGCCTTTACCAATCGTTGTACCCTGGACATCTACCTTTTGGCCGACTGCAAAGACTGCAGAGACCGGAACGGTAGCGCCGGCTGCGAACTGGGCAGCGGCTTCCGCGGTGACGCGGAATTCCTGGATGATTTCGCCAGCTTCAACACCCGCCTTAGCGAGGTGGCCAGCAACAGGCTTGGTGACGCGCGATGCTTTGCGCGAACCGAACGTTACCTGCAAGGCAACGTAGCCGTCGTTCTCTTGGGTTTTCAACTGGGTCACGCGGTTGTTAGAAACGTCCACTACCGTTACAGGGATTGCATCCCCCTCGTCGGTAAACAGGCGCATCATGCCAACCTTGCGTCCCAGCAACCCTAAATGATTGCTCAGACTCATTGTTTTCTCCGTAACTTTCGCCGTTGCAACTTCAATTGGCTACAACGTTTTTGCGCGAAAGACTGTTAGTAAAACTCCACCAAAATGCCTAGGCATTCATAGCGAAGCCAGCGAGTATAGCAAAGGCCCGTGTTTTGCACAAGCCCCACGCCACACTCTGGTTCGAAAGGCCACTCCCCGAGGGAAATGGCGTTCCTATTTTCTTATTGCAGCTTGATTTCCACGTCCACGCCAGCAGGCAGATCGAGCTTCATCAACGCATCTACTGTCTTATCTGTAGGGTCAACGATGTCCATCAAACGCTGGTGGGTGCGAATTTCAAACTGGTCGCGACTGGTCTTGTTCACGTGGGGTGAACGCAGAATGTCGAAACGCTTCATGCGGGTTGGCAAAGGCACAGGGCCCTTGACAATCGCGCCGGTGCGCTTGGCCGTGTCCACGATTTCAGCAGCGGATTGATCGATCAACTTGTAATCGAATGCCTTCAGGCGGATGCGGATTTTTTGCTTGGTAGCCATGGTATTTCCTTAAGCTTACGCAATGATCTTGGCAACCACACCAGCGCCCACGGTACGACCGCCTTCGCGGATCGCAAAACGCAGACCTTCTTCCATGGCGATCGGGTTGATCAGCTTCACAGTGATCGACACGTTGTCACCAGGCATGACCATTTCCTTGCCTTCTGGCAACTCGATCGCACCGGTCACGTCCGTTGTACGGAAGTAGAACTGGGGGCGGTAGTTGTTGAAGAAGGGTGTGTGGCGTCCGCCTTCATCCTTGGACAAAACGTAGATTTCGCCCGTGAAGTGGGTGTGTGGCTTGATCGACGTGGGCTTGCACAGCACTTGGCCGCGCTGCACATCTTCGCGCTTGGTGCCGCGCAGCAAGATACCGACGTTGTCACCGGCTTGACCTTGGTCCAGCAGCTTGCGGAACATTTCCACGCCAGTGCATGTAGTCTTTTGGGTGTCAGCAATACCGACGATTTCGATTTCTTCGCCGACCTTGACGATACCGCGCTCGATACGGCCAGTCACCACGGTGCCACGACCAGAGATGGAGAACACGTCTTCCACGGGCATCAGGAATGCGCCGTCAACCGCACGCTCTGGCAGGGGGATGTAGGTGTCCAGTGCGTCAGCCAGCTTCATGATGGCTTCTTCGCCCAGAGGACCCTTGTCGCCTTCCATGGCGAGCTTGGCAGAACCGTGGATGATGGGGGTTGCGTCGCCTGGGAAGTCATACTTGTCCAGGAGTTCGCGCACTTCCATTTCGACCAGCTCCAGCAACTCAGCGTCGTCGACCATGTCGCACTTGTTCAGGAACACGATGATGTAAGGAACGCCCACTTGGCGAGCCAACAGGATGTGCTCACGGGTCTGAGGCATTGGGCCGTCAGCTGCGGAGCAAACCAGGATCGCGCCGTCCATTTGAGCAGCGCCCGTGATCATGTTCTTCACATAGTCGGCGTGGCCTGGGCAATCTACGTGGGCGTAGTGGCGGTTAGCGGTTTCGTATTCAACGTGGGCTGTATTGATGGTAATACCGCGCGCTTTTTCTTCCGGTGCCGCGTCGATCTGGTCGTACGCTTTGGCAGTGCCGCCAAACTTAGTTGCCAGCACGGTGGTGATGGCAGCTGTCAGCGTTGTTTTACCGTGGTCAACGTGACCAATGGTGCCCACATTGACGTGGGGCTTGGTACGCGTGAATTTTTCTTTACCCATTTTTCAATTCTCCAAAAGAGCTTTTCCCGTGGTTTGGTTTAATGTTTGCACAGTGTTGCTGGTTCGCCCCGCACGGGAACAGGGCGGCACACCATCGCAGACAACTTCAATCTAACAATCGAATCACTAACGGCTAATCAGAGGGGTCGGAGCAAATTTGCTGCGCAAATCTTGGTCCAACCCCAGGGAATTATTTAGCCCGTGAAGCCATGATGGCTTCAGACACGTTACGTGGCGCTTCCGTGTAGTGCTTGAATTCCATGGTGTAGGACGCACGACCTTGCGACATCGAACGCAATGTGGTCGAGTAGCCAAACATTTCGGACAAAGGAACTTCAGCCTTGATGGCTTTGCCTCCGCCGACCATGTCTTCCATACCCTGGACCATGCCGCGGCGTGAAGACAAATCGCCCATCACATTGCCGGCGTAGTCTTCGGGCGTTTCCACTTCCACAGCCATCATCGGCTCCAGAATCACGGGGCCTGCTTTGCGGCAACCCTCTTTGAAACCAAAGATCGCGGCCATCTTGAACGCCAATTCGTTGGAGTCAACATCGTGGTACGAACCGAAGTGCAAGGTCACCTTGACGTCAACCACGGGGTAACCCGCCAGCACGCCTTGAGTCACCGCCTCATGGATACCCTTTTCCACCGCAGGAATGTATTCGCGAGGAACGGTACCGCCCTTGATCGCGTCGACGAACTCAATGCCCTTACCGGCTTCATTGGGTTCAATCTTCAAGACCACGTGACCGTACTGGCCCTTACCACCGGACTGACGCACGAACTTGCCTTCAGCATCTTCGATGGTCTTGCGGATGGTTTCGCGGTAAGCCACTTGAGGTTTGCCCACGTTGGCTTCCACGCCGAACTCACGCTTCATGCGATCGACAATAATTTCCAAATGCAACTCGCCCATACCGGCGATCAGCGTCTGACCGGACTCTTCGTCGGTCTTCACGCGGAACGAAGGATCTTCCTGGGCCAAGCGCTGCAAAGCAATACCCATTTTTTCCTGGTCGGCCTTGGTCTTGGGTTCTACAGCCTGGGTAATCACAGGCTCAGGGAAAATCATGCGTTCCAGCATCACGATGGCTGTTGGATCACACAGAGTCTCACCAGTCGTAACGTCCTTCAAGCCGATACAAGCAGCGATGTCGCCAGCGACAATTTCGCTGACTTCTTCGCGCTTGTTAGCGTGCATTTGCACGATACGGCCGATACGCTCTTTCTTGCCACGGATCGGGTTATAGACGGTGTCGCCCTTATTCAGAACACCGGAGTACACACGCACGAATGTCAGCTGACCCACGAACGGATCCGTCATCAGTTTGAACGCCAATGCCGAGAACTTTTCAGTGTCAGACGCTTGACGCACCACAGGCGCGTCGTCTTCGTCGGTACCGCTCACAGGTGGAATGTCCACCGGCGATGGCATGAACTCAATCACAGCGTCCAACATACGTTGCACGCCCTTGTTCTTGAAGGCGGAACCGCAGTACATGGGCTGGATTTCGCTGGCGATGGTACGCTTGCGAATACCGAACTTGATTTCTTCTTCAGTCAAATCACCTTCTTCAAGGTATTTGTTCATGAATTCTTCAGTGGCTTCGGCAGCGGCCTCAACCATCTTTTCACGCCACTCTTTGGCCAACTCCACCAACTCGGCAGGGATGTCCTTGTAGTCGAACAACATACCTTGCGAAGCTTCATCCCAAATGATGGCTTTCATCTTGATCAGATCGACCACGCCGGTGAAGTTTTCTTCAGCGCCGATAGGGATCACCATAGGAACAGGGCTGGCTTTCAGGCGCAGTTTCATCTGGTCCACGACCTTGAAGAAGTTGGCACCGGTACGGTCCATCTTGTTCACGAAAGCCAAACGTGGCACTTTGTACTTGTTAGCCTGACGCCACACGGTTTCAGACTGGGGCTGCACGCCACCCACGGCGCAATACACCATGCAAGCACCGTCCAGCACGCGCATGGAACGCTCAACTTCAATCGTGAAGTCAACGTGTCCAGGCGTATCAATGATGTTGATACGGTGCTCAGGCAAGGACTTGTCCATACCCTTCCAGAAGCAGGTGGTAGCAGCCGATGTGATCGTGATGCCACGCTCTTGCTCTTGCTCCATCCAGTCCATGGTCGCCGCACCATCGTGCACTTCACCGATTTTGTGGTTCACGCCGGTATAAAAAAGTACGCGCTCGGTCGTAGTCGTTTTACCGGCGTCAATGTGAGCGGAAATACCGATATTGCGGTAGCGCTCAATGGGAGTATGGCGAGCCATGATGGATCCTTGGTTGGTCTGTATCTATAAAGCGCCAGCCGCACAACGCGGCATGGCGAGCGATCTTTTCGGCCCCAGGTGGTTTTCGTGGCAGCGCACACGCACTGCCAGGACCGCCACAGGGCAGAAAATTCGCGGAATCCGCTTTAGAAGCGGAAGTGAGAGAAAGCCTTGTTGGCTTCAGCCATGCGGTGAACTTCGTCACGCTTTTTCATGGCGCCGCCACGGCCTTCAGTAGCCTCCAGCAGCTCGTTGGCCAAACGCTGGGCCATGGACTTTTCACCACGCTTGCGGGCGGCTTCCTTGATCCAGCGCATGGACAAAGCCAAACGACGGACAGGACGCACTTCCACAGGCACTTGGTAGTTAGCACCACCCACGCGGCGGGACTTCACTTCGACCATGGGCTTCACGTTGTTGATCGCAACGCTGAAAGCTTCCACCGGATCTTTATCCGGGTTCTTCTTCTCAATCAGTTCCAGGGCACCGTAAATGATGCGCTCTGCAACCGCTTTTTTGCCGCCTTCCATGATCACGTTCATGAATTTGGACAGCTCTACGTTGCCGAACTTAGGATCCGGCAGAATTTCACGTTTAGGGACTTCGCGACGACGTGGCATTTTTTCACCTCTTTGCTTCAGTTGGCACTCTTGCGAGCACCTTGAGAGTTATTCAATAAGACTCTCACTTACTCGACCCAAACAGCGGGTCACTTCGTTCATCTACTGCGCCACGCAGCAAACAAACACCTTTTACTTTTTCGAATCCAGAGCCCAAACTTGAAAGTTTTTGCCATGAATCCAGGTCAATTTACTTGGCCTTTGGTTTCTTCGCACCGTATTTGGAGCGCGATTGCTTGCGGTCTTTCACGCCTTGCAAATCGAGCGAACCGCGCACGATGTGGTAACGCACACCAGGCAAATCCTTGACACGACCGCCGCGAACCAGCACTACGCTGTGTTCTTGTAGGTTGTGGCCTTCGCCGCCGATGTAGGAAATCACCTCAAAACCGTTGGTCAAGCGCACTTTGGCAACTTTACGCAGAGCGGAGTTAGGCTTTTTAGGCGTTGTGGTGTACACACGGGTGCACACGCCACGACGCTGGGGAGAGTTTTGCATCGCAGGGCTCTTGGACTTGATAGTCTCGACCTCGCGCCCTTGACGCACTAGCTGGTTAATGGTTGGCACTTAAGCCTCCTAAGAAAGAAACGTCCCTAAACGTTTGATAAAACTACGAAAACGTGAATCCCTTCGGAATTTCCGAAAAGCCTTCTAATATAACAGAGAGAGGGTTTCCCCGCAAGTAAGGGCGGGGGTTCAGACGGGCGAACCATCTCGGTTTTGTCTGATTTCAAATACTTTGTCGCCAAAATCAACATTAGACGACATTGATCTCACGGCCCCGGCAACCTGTCAGGGCGACACTTCGTACAGGGCCGAGCCGTCGCCGTTGTCTTTGATCAGGTGGATTTGTGGGTGGCCCGCCAGATAACGCTGACCAGCGCTGGCCGACGCGAAGGTCATGCGCACGCCAGGCACGGGCAGGATGCGCCAATTGCCATCCGCAGCCGGGTTAATGCCCTTGGACGGCGACAAAGCGTCCGTCATCCGCAGATGCTCAATCAACACTTGGCGGTTTTCTTCAGGCGCGTCAAATACCACCTTAGAACCATTGATTCCGGGGAAGTTGCCACCACCAAAAGCACGGTAATTGTTAGTGGCTACTATGAATTTGGCGCTCAAGTCAATCGGTTTGCCCCGGAATTGCAGGTTTTTAACCCGGCTGGCCGTGGGCGCGATCAAAGCGCCAGTGGGGCTGTATTTGGCGGGCTGGGTGACATCGATCTCGTAGCTCACGCCGTCAATCGTGTCGAAGTTGTAGGAACGAAAGGCATCGTTCAACAGGGGCTGCAAAGCCGGCCCCTGCGGATTGATCTGGTTGTACTGCCCCGCAGACATCTCGATCCACTCTTTGACCTCCGCACCCGTCAGCAGCATGCCCTTTAGCGTGTTCGGGTAGATATAGAGGTCGGCCACATTGTTGATCGCCAGCGGCCCCGCGGCGATGTCGGTGTAGTACGACCAGCCTTGGCGTCCGCCGGTTTTAAAGGGGGCGGCAGCGGATAGCACCGGGTATTTTTCGTAATCCGTGCCCTGCATGGCGCGTTGGGTGTAGGCCATCTGGGCATTGGCGACGATTTGCACCGAGGGATCATCGCTCACCAATGCAAAGTAGCTGTAGATAGGTGCGCTGGTGAAAGCGACTTTGCCACGCACATACTCCAGCGTTTTGGCATGCGCCTCTGATACCGCTGCGTCCACCATAGGGTCGGGGGCAGCGACCGACTTCTGGGTCACCCGGTCAAAAATCGGCCGCAGCGAGGCCTGGCTGCCCACAATCTTCCAGGCACCACTGGCGTTGTCTAGCGTCAGGTCGATCACACCTAGGTGGTCGCCCCAGCGCCCCGGCATAACTGCGGCTACGCCATTGATGGTGCCTTTGACAATATCCACCTTGGGGTGTTCGGCAAAGGCCTTGCTAGGAAATTCGGCATGGGAGTGGCCAAACAAAATCGCATCCACGCCCGCCACCTCGGCCAAGGGAGCGACCGCGTTCTCAGCGAATTGGGCAACCGGGCCCTTCTCAAAACCCGCATGCGGAATCGCCACCACGATCTGGGCGCCCTGGGCGCGCATCAGTGGCACGTATTTCTTGGCGGTTTCGATCACGTCGTGCACCACCACCTTGCCTTCCAGATTGGACTTGTCCCACATCAGGATTTGCGGTGGCGCGAAGCCAATCACACCGATCTTCAGCGTATGCGTCTTGCCCGTGGCGTCCACCACTTTGCGGTCCAGCAGCATATAGGGCGTGAAGGCATGGGTGGGGTTGGCTGAGTCTTTTTCTTTATCGGCCAGGTAAATATTGGCGTTGACATACGGAAATGCAGCACCGGCCAGCGAGCGGCGCAGGTAATCCAGGCCGTAGTTGAATTCGTGGTTGCCAATGTTGGCCGCGTCGTAGCCCAACTGGTTCATCACCCGGTATGCCGGATGCAGTTCGCCGTCTTTCAACGGTTTGACCTTGGCCACGTAATCGCCCAGTGGATTGCCTTGCAGTAGATCGCCATTGTCAAACAGCACGCTATTGGTCACCTCGGCGCGGGCCGCCTTGATCAAGGTAATGGTGCGCGCCAGACCGTATTGGTCGGTGGGCTTGTCCTGGTAGTAGTCGTAGCTCAACAGGTTCATGTGAATGTCGGTGGTCTCCAGAATGCGCAAGCGCACTTCGGCGGCCCCCGCCGCACCCCACACAGACACCCACACGGCAACCCAGCCAATAGAGCGCACCAGGCGCGCCGACTTGGAAGATTGCGCTGTCCACGGCTTCGCCCGTTGCGCTGCGGTTTTCGTCGTTTTCACCATTGCCATCTCCATGTACCCACCGCCTGGCGGGGGCGGTCAGCGTGTCATCGAATCCACAAGCGTATCGCATCCCAGGCGCGGCCCAAAATGCCGGCCTGCTCTACGGCATCGAGTGCCACCAGTGGCACTTCGGCCACCAGTTGCTCGCCCGCCATCACCTTGACGGTGCCCAGAGCTTGGCCCTTGGCCAGCGGGGCCACCAGCGGATCGGTGCGTACCACTTGGGTCTTCAGTTTGGCAGCGGTGCCGGCGGGCACGGCCACCACCACGGCCTGGTTGCGGCCCAGGCCCACGTTGGGCTGCTTGCCCTTCCATACATCGGCAGTCACTACCGCTTGGTTGGCTTCAAACAACTTGATGCCCTCATACGCGGTGAAGCCCCAGTTCAGGAGTTTTTGCGATTCATTGGCACGGGCATTTTCATTGGCCGTGCCCAGTACGATGGACAGCAAACGGCGACCGCTGCCAGGGGTACCCGCCACGCCCAGGTTCGGGAAATCGCGCTTGGCGGTGGCCACCATGCAGTAGCCCGCAGCCTCGGTAAAGCCGGTCTTCAGGCCATCGACCGTCGGGTCGCGGAACAGCAGCAAATTGCGGTTGCTGTCATTGGCGGCCGGTGTTCCGGGGTAGCGGTATTTCTTGATGGCGTAGAAGCCCACGTAATCGGGGAAATCGGCCATCAGGCGCGTGGCGAGAATGCTCAGGTCGCGCGCCGTGGTGGTGTGGCCGGCTTCGGTCAGGCCTTCGGGGTTTTTGTAGCCCGTGTTCTTCATGCCCAGGGCCTTGGCCTGGTCGTTCATCATCTGCACAAAGCGCTCGGCGCTGCCGCCCACGCCTTCGGCCAGTGCCATGGTGGCGTCATTGCCGGACTGCACGATCATGCCTTTGATCAGGTCTTCGACGGGCACCTGCATCTTGGGGTCGATGAACATGCGCGAGCCGGGCATTTTCCAGGCGCGCTCACTCACCGGCAGGGTTTGCTTCAGGTCCAGCTTTTTGCTGCGCAGCGCGTCAAACACCAGGTAGGCCGACATCAGCTTGGTCAGCGACGCGGGCTCCACGGCCATGTCCAGGTCCTTAGAGGCCAGGATCTGGTTGGCGGTGACGTCTAGCAACAAATAAGCGCGCGCGGCCACTTCGGGTGGCTGCGGCACCTGGGCGGCTGCGGGCAGGCTCAGCGCGGTGAGGCAGATGGCGGTGCCCACCGCAGAAAAAAGGGTGGGGAGAAAGGCGGAATAGAGGGTGGCCAGACGGGTGGCGATCAAGGATTTCATGGAGTGGGTCAAGGAATTCGGTCGGGGGAAAGAAATGTTGGAGAAGTATTGGGATGTGTTGGTGTCTAAGGCGCTGTGCAGGTGCGCAACCAGGATCAGAAAAGTGGGCGGATAGAAGTCGGCCGCAAAAGGCCGCTACACAACAGCGCCCGCACGCAAATGGCGAACCACGACGCTGCGCAACAGGGGCAATTGTCCATGAAAGAAGTGGCCGACCCCAGGAATCACAGTCACTGGTAAGTTCTGAGGCCGCGCCCAGTTCATTACGTCGGCCAGCGGCACGGTGTCGTCTTGCTCGCCATGCAAGACCAGCGTGCGGTCGTGCAGCTCTGGCGCAATCGGCGCTACTGCGAAGCGACTGGCGGCAGTGCCGACCAACACGATCTGCTCCAGCGTGCGAGTGGCAGCTACCGCGGCGACCGCGTGGCTGGTGACAAACGCACCAAACGAAAACCCGGCCAACGCGATGGGCGTGTTTGGCAGACCCGGCGCAGCGGGCGCACTGTGTTCCAGCACCGCCAGCAGGTCGGCCAGCTCGCCGCGACCTTCGTCATACGTGCCCGCGCTGGCACCCACGCCGCGAAAATTAAACCGCACAGCGCGCCAGCCGCACTGCACCAGCGCGCGGGCCAGGGTCTGCACCACCTTGTTGTCCATAGTGCCGCCAAACAGCGGGTGCGGATGCGCCACGATGGCCACGCCGCGTGGCTGCGGGTAGATGCTGGCGTCCGGCAGGTCTTCCAGCGCTTCCAGCACGCCGGCGGGGCCTTGCAGGCTGAGTTTTCGGGTTTGGGAATTCACAGGTTTACTATTTTTTTGATAGCTGCTCCCGCACTATCCACGGGCTGAAATGCCAATTTGGCTTAAATCTTGGAGGAACCCGCTTAGCGGCCCACGTCAGCGGGTGTGCGCAGGCGCTCCACCACCTGCCCGTTCTTCAGGTGCGATTCCACGATCTCGTCAATATCGTGTTCATCCACGTAGGTGTACCAAACCGCTTCGGGGTAAACCACGGCAATCGGGCCACCGGCACAGCGGTCCAGGCAGCCCGCCTTGTTGACGCGCACTTTGCCAGCCCCGAGCAATCCGGCGGCCTTGGCTTGGGATTTGCAGCGGTCAAACGCCTCCTGGGCGCGGTGCTGGGCACAGCACTCTTCGCCGCCTTTGCGCTCGTTCAGGCAAAAGAAAATGTGACGTTCGTAGTACCCCCCGCCGCCCCCCCCCCCCCGTGGGGTATCGGCGTTCATGGTCAGATTTTAGGTTTTCGCGTCGCGCCGCCCGATTTGGGTCATCACGTAGGCCAGCGCAGCGTAAGGCCAAAGCCAGCCCAGCCACTGTGCCAGACCATGAAAACGGATAAAGCGCCCCTGCTCCCAAGCTTGCAAGGTTTGCGCAAAGTAGGGGCTCTCGGGCGCCTGGTTCAGCACGCTGAGGTACACGCCCAAGGCCAGCAATAGCAAGGCCCCGCTGAGCCGCCAAGGTGCCCAGGCCAGCAGCACCGCCACGAAGGCCCCCACGCCCAGGCCCCACTGGGTGGGCACGCTCAGCCACGCCCACGCATGCTGTGGCCCCCAACTCATGGCAGACGACAGCGCCGTGGTGAACACCCCCACGCCTAGCGTCATCATCGCCAGAACGGCACGACGCGCGCTGCCCCGGGCGATGCAAAACGCCAGCAAGCACGGAATCAAAATCCCCAGAAAAACACACACCAGCTCCGACCCCGGCGACAAGCCTTGGCGCGAGATATCGCGCACAGGTAGCCAGGCCAAAAAGGGCGTGTCACTGAGCTCGGTGGCCAAGGTCTCCACCAGCCGGTCTAGCACTTGGCCCAAGCCAAAGGGCACGGCCGCCGGAAACAACAGCGCGGCAGGCCAAGTCGCCATCAGCACAAGGCCGCCACGCGCCTGGGGCACAAACCAGCGCTGGCGC
The DNA here is from genome assembly GCA_002256115.1 of Burkholderiales bacterium PBB3. GTDB lineage: Bacteria > Pseudomonadota > Gammaproteobacteria > Burkholderiales > Burkholderiaceae_C > Allorhodoferax. The sequence continues at coordinate 16,416 of NKIK01000020.1, read as the reverse complement.
AGTTGGCTCCAGCGGTCTATGGCACCCATCCGCTCCAGTGCCAAGGCCGCCATCGCGCCCAACAAAGTCCCGGTGCCGTTCAAGGCCCAATCAATCTTGGAAGGTACGCGTGCGGGTAAATAGCTCTGTAGCATTTCCATGCCCAAAGACAGCAGCACGCCGCACAAGGTGGCATGCCAGATGCCGTGGCGGGAGCGCCCACTGCGCACCGCCGCCAAGGCCAGCAAAGCCCCCAGCGGTCCGTAGCCCACCACATTGATACCGATATCAAACCCAGTCCAGTACGGAGAGATCGGGGCCAACAAAAAGGCCCACGGCGCAATACCCTGGTCGCGCCATTCGGCAAAGGGATACAGGCTGGCATAAACGATCAGCCCGCTGTACAGCAAAGCCAGGGGCCAGGCCGCTGTTTTGTGCATGGCGCGTGCGGCCTAGAAAGGCTTGACGACCACCAAAACCACCGCGGCCAGCAGCAGCAGCACGGGCACCTCGTTGAACCAGCGGAACCACACATGGCTGCGATGCAGGGTGTTGGCCTCCAACTTTTTAAGCAACACGCCGCAGCCATGGTGGTAGCCAATGACCAGCAGCACGATGGCCAGCTTGGCATGCATCCAGCCATTGCCAGGGCCACGCCCAATGCCGTAGCCCAACCAGAGCCACAGCCCCAGCCCCAGCGCGGGCACGGCCAGCAGCGTGGTAAAGCGCAGCAGTTTGCGCGCCATCAGCAGCAGGCGGGAGCGTTCGGCAATGGAGCCGGGCTCGACCATGGCGAGGTTGACAAAAATGCGGGGAAGGTAGAACAAGCCGGCAAACCAGCTGGCGACGAAGACGATGTGGAAGGCTTTGACCCAGAGCATGACTAAGTGTAGCCCCACGCTCCACCGCTGCGCGGGTCGCTGCCCCCAAGGGGCTAATTAGCCTTGGGGCGGCCCGGCGGCAAATTGGTGTAGTTCTTGCTGCGCTGGTGTGTGTCTGTGTGTGATGCCTGGTCGTGGTTTGCGTCCGCAGAGGGCCTGGGCGGAGTGCCACCGCTCGTGTCACCCGGCCTTCGGCCTCCTTCTTTACCTCGCGGTGACACTCCGCCCAGGCCCTCTGCTCCATGGTGTGAGCACGCGGTCAAAAAAATCAGGGGTGCCAGGTGTTAAATAGCCGGCATGCCTACTACCCCGGGCTGAGCCGGGCTGGGTGTTCTGCGCAGGTAAAAGGAGGAGCCCGCGCAGCGGGCGGAGGACACGGAGCAGAGCACCCAGCCCGGCTCAGCCTGCGCTAACCAACAGCGCCACGCCCAGGATGAACAACAAAAGCACAGGCAAAAAAAACCCCAGCACATGGGCTGGGGTGGTAAGCCTATTTGCTGTCACACATCAAGGCCCCGCTCAGGGAGGAAAAGCGGGAGGTAGCAAGCTACCCGGACAAAATATAACAAATTTGCGACAAAGCCACAAGCCCCAATGCTGACAAAGCCCTTTCTGCAACCCAGCTTTACACGCAACTTACAAGAGAACACAGACCCGCCCATGACCGCATTCCCCAAGCAACGGCCCCGCCTTGAGAATCAGGCACAATTTTCCCCATGACCCGCTCTACACCCTACGCCCCCTTTCCTATGGGCCGCCCGCGCCGCCTGCGCCGCGACAGCTTCACCCGCAATCTAGTGCGTGAAAACGCCCTCACTGCCCACGACCTGATTTACCCCGTGTTTGTGGTCGATGGACAGCAACAACGTGTGCCGATTGCGTCCATGCCCGGCGTCGAGCGTTTGAGCCTGGACCTGCTGCTGCCGGTGGCTGAAGACTGCGTGAAGCTGGGCATTCCGGTGATGGCGCTGTTCCCGGTCATTGACCAGTCGCTCAAGACCTATGACGGCGGCGAAGCCCTGAACCCCGATGGCTTGGTGCCCCGCGTGGTGCGCGCTCTGAAGAAAGAATTCCCGGACCTGGGCGTGATGACCGACGTGGCGCTGGACCCGTTTACCACCCACGGCCAGGACGGACTGCCCGATACGCGACCCGAGGAAAACGGCTACATCTTGAATGAAGAAACCGTGGCGCAACTGGTGCAGCAGGCGCTGACCCAAGCGGACGCAGGTGTCGACATCGTCGCCCCCAGCGACATGATGGATGGGCGCATTGGCGCAATCCGCGCCGCCTTGGAAGCCAAGGGCCACATCCACACCCGCATCATGGCCTACAGCGCCAAGTACGCCAGCGCCTTTTACGGCCCTTTCCGCGATGCGGTGGGCTCGGCCGGCAACCTGGGCAAGGGCAATAAAAAGGTCTACCAGATGGACCCTGGCAACAGCGACGAGGCCCTGCGCGAAGTGGCCATGGACATTGCCGAAGGCGCAGACATGGTGATGGTCAAACCCGGCATGCCCTATCTGGACGTGGTGCGCCGCGTGAAGGACGAGTTTGGCGTGCCCACCTTTGCCTACCAAGTGAGTGGCGAATACGCGATGCTGAAAGCCGCCGCACAAAACGGCTGGCTGGACCACGATGCGGTGATGTTGGAAAGCCTGCTGGCTTTCAAGCGCGCCGGGGCCGATGGGGTGCTGACTTATTTTGCGCGGGATGCCGCTAGGCTGCTATTAAAGTAGGAGCTTCTTCCGCACTATCCACGGGCTGAACGGCCTATTTGGCTTAAATCTGACGCCTCCTTCCTCTCTCGACACGGCGAACCACCCCTTATGCGTATTTTTCACATCCAAGCCACTGCAGTCACCGAACTGGATGCCTCTGAGGGCCTGGCGCAGGTGGCTCTGCCCGCACTGGGCTTCATTTGGCTGGCGTGCGCGCGGCGCGAGTTTGAGGTGCAGCAAAACGCAGTACAAGCCGTATTGCAAACCGTCTGCGGTCTGCAGCTCGTGGATTTGCATATCTCCGACCTGATCAACAACCAGCTGCCATCGCACTACGACTACACCAGCCAGTACGACCTGCTGGTGTTTCGCCGCCTGGCGGCGGGGCAGCGCCCCACCGACCGAGACCATCCCGGCGAGCCGCTGCACGTGGCCCCCACCGGCGGTGGCCCGCCCATTTTGCGGCGCATTGACACCAGCCCGGTCGGCTTTGCGGTGATGGACCGGGTGTTGTTGACCGTGCACCCCACGGATTGCGCTGTGCGCGACGCCTACGCCAGCAAACTGCTTCAGGCCGCGAGCAACGAGGCGCGGGCTGCGGGCGCGCGCCTGCCCACCAGCCCCGCCGATTTGATGCTGCGCGTCGTCAACCAGATGGTGGATGGCTTTTTGGAGTTGCGCCGCGAACTGACGCACCAGCTCGACCACTGGCAATCGGAGTTGCTCAACCCCCGCACCCGGTTCAACAACTGGGGGGCTTTGCTGGATGCACGCCTGTCATTGCACAACTTGGACGAGGTGTGTGAGGACCAGCGCGCCGCCATCCAAGACTGGATAGAGGCCCTAAAGACCTGGCCCCAGGCCGACACCCCCGCCGAGCAGCGCGAACGCGACCTGCTGCAGGTACGCAGCCGCGATGTACTGGAGCACATTGAGCGCGTGGTGCACCACGTACAGCGCCTGGAGCAAAGCGTGGAGACGGCGGTGCAAATGCACTTCAGCGTGCAGGGCAGCCGCACCAACGACATCATGCGCACGCTGACCGTGCTGACCGCCATCTTCCTGCCGCTGAACCTGATCACTGGCTTCTTTGGTATGAACTTTGACGCCCTGCCCCTGATCCACCAACAGTCCGGCGTGTGGTGGGCGATTGGCTTTATGGCCGTGGTAGCCGTTGGCCTGGTCATCTTTTTCTGGCGCAAACGCTACCTGGCCCGCACCGCGCGCTAAAGCCCTGCCAGGCTTTGGCGGCGCGGATTCAAAGTAGTCTTAGCTGGTGCCCAGCAGGGCGTCTTTGAGCTTGAAATCCACCGGCACCTGGCCCAGCCAGACGCGCAGGATCATGCCAAAGTACTCATCGTCACCCACCGGCGTGCCCTGGGCCACGCCTTTGATGAAAAACGTCGTGCCCTTGCCCGGCACGTATTCCATGGCAAAGGTATCACCCGACGCCAGCTTGGCGCGGCCCGAGAAAATATCGATCAAGCGCGTGCTGGACGGCGTGTGTTTGCGAATTTGCTCGGGCGATGAGTTGTTGGACAAGCCTTTGATGAACGACAACCCCAGGTCCGTGCCAGAAATGTCGCGCAGGGCGACAAAGTTCAAGCGCTTGGGGCCAGGCTGCACCAACAACTCCTCCAGGCTCTTGACCTTGCGCGGGCTGTACAGCCCCAGGTCATAGACCTTGAAGATGGCCTTGTAACGGGTGCCAGCGCCGTTGAGCACCAGGTCAACGCCCTGCACATTTTGACTGGACTCAAAGCTGGGGGCTGCAAAAACCGGCGCTGCGCATGCCATACCAAATGCCAAAACTGCGGCCAAGCAGCCGCGTAGCAAACTCAAATTATTCAAGTGTCTCTCCCGCGCTCTGCTGGCTGGACAAGGACTAGCCCAGCTCCTATTTTTTTTGCGCGGCGCGATATTAGTTCACCTAACTGACAAATTGCCTACACGCTGTAGCCTGGGCGACGCGGACTCTGCGCCACCCACCCACCCAAGGCAGCTTCAGCGCAGTGCGTCTGCCGGCGGCAAATCAAAAAGGTGCGCGCCGTTGTTCCAGGCGATATTGGCGGCCACCTCGGGGGGCAGCTCACCCAGCCAGGCGCGGTAGCCCTGCATCAGCTCGTCGTAATAGAGCCAGCGCTGGTTCACCCAGGTGTCAGAGCCAATCAAAAACCGGGTGGGGTATTTGATGAGCAGCGCACGCCAGGCCGGGCACAAGTGCTGCGTGCCCCGGTCGCCGTCTTTGTCGCTGGTGCAGGTCAGCCCCGGGCGGTAAGACAGCTCCCCCATCAGCAGCGGGTAGCGCGCCAGCAATGCGTCCACCCGCTCCACGGGCACGCCGGTTAAACCGGTGTGCGCCCAGATCAGCTTGGTGCGCTGGCCCTTGGACGGGGTGTTCGCCATCAACAGGTCAATCGCCACATCGTCCACATGGGCCAGCACGGCCAGTGCTTTGTCATCGGCCAGCGCCATCAGCTTTTTGGCCACCGGGCCATTGGCGTTGGCACTGTCGTAGAGGTGAAATTCCCCAATCCCCCGAAACGGCCCTGCTTCGGTGCCACGGGCCAGCTCGGTAAGCACCATGCTGTAAATCGACTCATCTTGAAACCAAGTGTCGTAGTCCGCCCGGTTGCGGTAAAGGCGAACAAAGGGCACGACCGTGATGGCTTGCGTGCCTGGCTCGGAGGACACCGGCGCGGCTTGGGCGTTGGCCAAGCGCGCCAGCAGCAAGGTGCCGTCATTCGGCCGCGAATTGGCCACGATGGCGCGCACCCCATTGCGCTGCATGCGCTGCAGCACATCCGCCACCGGGTGCGGGCCGGTCTGGCCGTTCCAAGCCTCACTGTTGTAGTGCAAATGCGCGTCTAGCAGCGGGCCGCTGTAGGCGGGTGCGGCCGGCTGTGCCTGAACCAAAACCAAGCCCGCTATCAAAATAGAAGCTGCTCCCGCACATTCCATGAGCCCTACAGCCCGAAATGGCTTAAATTTTGAAAACACCCCGAGGCGCATGGTCAACTCCTTGTGATTCCCCTAGACTGTAGCCCGAACCGCACTCGCCAACCACCGCCCGCTACCCACCCTGCTACACCCCACCCTATGGACTTCAAGCCCCTCATCACCCTGCTGGCCATCGTCAACCCGCTGGCCATCGTGCCGTTTTTCATCCACTACACGCAGGGCTTTTCGCGCGAGCAGCGCCGCCACACCATCTGGGTGTCGTCCTGCAGCTGCTTTGTGGTGATTGCGGTCTGCGCACTGGCGGGGCTGCACATTCTGGATTTCTTTGGCATCTCATTGGCCAGCTTTCAGGTGGGCGGCGGCATGCTGCTGCTCACCTCCGCCCTAAACATGCTGAACGCCCAGCCTGCCGAGGCCAAGACCAGTACCCATGAAATGGAAGACGGTGCCGAGAAGGCCGCGCGCGGTGCCAGCATTGCCGTGGTGCCGCTCACCATTCCGCTGCTAACTGGCCCAGCCAGCATGTCCACCGTGGTGATTTATGCCGAGAAAGCCAAGACCTTTTTCCAACTCGGAACCCTGGTGGGCTACGGCGTGGTGATTGCGCTGGCCACCGCGCTGTGTTTTGCGCTGGCCGAGCCGATTGCCCGCGTGCTGGGCAAAACCGGCATCAACGTGATGACGCGGCTGATGGGCCTGATCCTGGCGGCGCTGGCAGTGGAGGTGATGTCCGACGGGCTGACCAAGCTGTTCCCGGTGCTGTTGGGGCCTACCTGAGGCTGGGGCACTCAACATGCCAAACATCACCTCCATCACCATGCCATCGCCCAGCGGCGATGTATTGAAAGCCACCCGCGTGGCTGCGGGCTTAAGCCAGGTAGAGGCTGCGCAACTGATGGGCTACCCGGTGCAACCCGGTAGCCGCGGTGGCCTGCAGTCGCGCACCTGGCAAGCGCTGGAGAGCAACACCGACCCGCGCAATATGCCGGGGCCGATCTTTGCGATGTTTCAGTTGATGACGGGGCAGCATGCCGAGTTTGTGATTCAAAAGGTGGATGCCGCTTAATCACCAGCGATGAGAGCGGCCTCCGCCTCCCTGGATATGCAGGCTGCACCCACCGCCACATCAGCATGGTCCGTAGCCCAACGCAGCGTGTCACGAATAGTGTCTTCCCAAGGCCGAGTCTTCAAGCCTGCGCGCTGCGCCTTGCTGCAATCGGCCAATAGCATGCCGCCGAAGTCAGCGTCTGTTTCTGGAATCCACAAGGGCATACCCGTCCAGGGGGCTACCTGGGCCGCAGTGAGCGCATCGTCATCCACCCAGGTGAACTGGGCTTGCGGGTTGCACTCCCGCTGGCATTGATTGAGAAAACTAGCCATGGTGTCGCTTGGCCCCGCAGCATTGAAAATGCCCGCCGTCTTGGCCTCGGCCAAGGCTACGCACCAAGCCGCCAGATCGCGCACATCCACGAAATGAATGGGCCGCGTGGGCCGACCAGGGGCCAACACTGCACCGCCCGCCGCCACGCGCACAGGCCAGTAAGCAAAACGGCCACTGAGGTCGTCTGGCCCCACCACCAAACCGGGGCGCACATGCGCCACGCGACCGGGGAATCCGGCTTCGATCACTTCCTCAGCACGCGCCTTGAGCGCGCCATAGCCCGTGTGGCCCTGTGCCACTGCAGCCGTCTCGTCATAGGCCACGCCAGGTGGGAAATGCTGGTAGACCGAGATGGTGGAGATGAAGACGTAATGCGCAGCAAGCAGCTGCAATGCGTCCATGGCCTGCGCCATGTGCTCAGGCGTGTAGGCGCAGCAGTCCACCACCGAGTCGAACTGCCGCCCCTGCAAACGGTGCAAGTCCGTGGTGCGGTCACCCTGCACATGCTCTACAGGCTGGGAGTACGCGGGTTTGCGGCTGCCGCGGTTGAAAACAGTGACTTGGTGGCCACGGCTGAGTGCGGCTTCGACCACGTGTTTGCCGACAAATACGGAGCCGCCGATGACGAGGATGTTCATGGTTTTCTGGTAATTTCAACGCGTGTTTGGCGCTTGCTTGGCCTATTATTGGCCCCTTTAACTTTCTGAGGCTGCCATGCACCTTTGCGCTCCCGTTAAACACTTACCTCTTATCCAGGCTTTGATGCTGGTGCTGACACTTGGCGGCACCGCCATGACGAGCGTCCATGCGCAAAGCGCTATGGCTAGCAAGGCCAGCATCACCGTCGGCGACACGACGCTGATCCCGCGAGCCGCCCTGTTCGGCAACCCCGTAAAAGCCGGGGCTCAGCTCAGCCCCAATGGGCAGTGGTTGTCATGGATGGCTCCGGTCAATGGCGTCATGAACGTATGGGTGGCCCCAGCAGACAAGCCGGACGCAGCCAAGGCCATCACCGCGTCGACCGACCGGCCGATCCCGGCGCACTTTTGGTCTGGCAGCAGTGACCAGGTTTTGTTCGTGAAGGACACCGCAGGGGATGAAAATTTCCGCCTCTATGGTGTCAACGTCAATACTGGCAAGCAACAGGACTACACACCTTTTGACAAGGTGCGTGTGCGCATGATGGGCGGCTCACGCAAGCGCTTGGACGAGGTGCTGGTGGGTATCAACAACCGCGATCCGCGCTGGCATGACGTGCACTTGCTGAACCTGAAAACTGGCGAGCTGAAGCTGGTGATGAAGGGCGACGGCTACGCCGGCTTCGAGACCGACGATGACCTGCAGGTGCGGCTCGCGGCCCGCCCCAACGCTGCTGGTGGCGCTGACTACTTTCAGGTCAAAGACGCTGTGGCGGCTGACAAACCATTCCTCAGCACGAGCCTGGAAGACAGTGGCACCCGCCCGCTGGGCTTCACTGCAGACGGCAAAACCCTGTACTGGGTGGACTCACGCGAACGCGACACCACGGCCGTTTTTGCAGAAGACACAGCAACTGGTCTGCGCAAGCTGATTGCGCAAGACGCGCGCGCTGATCTGGGCAGTACGCTGCGCCACCCGATCACTGGCGAAGTACAAGCCTTTGCGGTGGATTACCTGATTAACGAATGGCAGTTTGTTGATAAAAGCTTGAAGGCCGACTTTGACTGGCTGCAGCAGCAACTGGGCAAAGGCGAGGTTTATGTGGCCAGCCGCACACGCGATGACGACAAGTGGATCGTCGGCATTGACCCGGTCTCTAAAGTTGCCGCTACCTATTTGTACGAACGCAAGGCCAAGCGCCTGACCGCGCTGTACGTGGCCCGTCCGGAACTGCAAGGTGCCCCCCTGGTACCCATGTTGACGGCCGAGATCAAGGCCCGCGACGGCCTGGTGTTGCCCAGCTACCTGACGCTGCCTGTGGGCGCGGATACCAATGGCGACGGCAAAGCCGACAAGCCGGTACCCATGGTGCTGCTGGTGCACGGCGGGCCTTGGGCACGCGACGGCTATGGCTACAACGGAACCCACCAGTGGCTGGCCAACCGCGGCTACGCAGTGCTGTCGGTCAACTTCCGCGCCTCTACCGGCTTCGGCAAAAAGTTCCTGAACGCTGGTAACAAGCAATGGGGATTGGCGATGCACAACGACCTGTTGGACGCAGTCGACTGGGCCGTCAAGCAAGGCGTCACCACGACCGACAAGGTTGCCATCATGGGCGGCAGCTACGGCGGTTATGCGGCCTTGGCCGGTGTGGCGTTTACGCCCACCACCTTTGCCTGCGCGGTGGACATCGTGGGTCCGTCCAATCTGGAGACCCTGCTGGGCACCATCCCGCCCTACTGGGAGGCAGGCAAAAAACAAATGTTCAGCCGCATGGGCGATCCCGGCACGGATGAGGGCAAGACCATCCTGCGCGCCGCTTCACCCTTGTACAAAGCGGACCAAATCATTCGCCCGCTACTGATCGGACAAGGTGCCAACGACCCGCGCGTCAAGCAGGCCGAGAGCGACCAAATCGTGACGGCGATGCAGGCCAAGAAAATCCCGGTGACCTATGTTCTCTACCCCGACGAAGGGCACGGCTTCGCCAAGCCGAACAACCGCATCGGCTTCAACGCCGTGACCGAAGCCTTCCTGGGCCAATGTCTGGGTGGTCGCGTCGAGCCATTGGCTGAAACTGTGCGGCAGTCGACTGCACAAGTGGTACAGGGGGCAGAGCATGTACCGGGTTTGAAAGAGGCTGCGGCCAAAAAGTAGATCGGGGCTTGCGCAGCAGCCCACCAGCAAAAAGCCCCTTCACAGGGGCTTTTTTTATGTCAAAAATCCGACGATGTCAGGCCTTCTTGGCCCAGGCGCTACACCAGCCCTTGCCTGCTACTTTCTTCGCGCCAAACAAGGGGCAGCCCCCCGTAGCGTCCGCGGGCTTGCCCTGGTACAACGCGCAACTCGCACAGTTTTGCCCGGCGGCGTATTTGGGGTACTTCTTGGTATCGGTCTTGGTGCCATCGGCTTTGTAGCCCAGCGCCACGGCTTGCGGGTCCGCGTCGGTCAGCGCTTGGGCAAACGCAGCGTGCGGCAGTGCGACGCAGGCTAGCGCGCCGGCACCGGTGATGGATTGAATAACAAAGCTTCTGCGGGAAGTAGACATGGTGCGTTTCTCTGAGATTGGGGCATGTGCCCCCGTCGGCCAACATAGGCCACCGGCAGTGTAGTCCTGTGCAAAGCTTGAGCAGATTGCGCATGTATTACGCGTGCCTTGCCGCGGCGCGCCAGCTGCCTAGTCAGGCCTGTCCAGCTTGGTCGACAACAGAATGGTGGAGAAGGTATCCACCACGCCCTTCACGCCGCGGATGCGGTCAATCAGCGCGTCCAGCTCCTCGGTGTGGTCGGTCACCACCAGCGCGCACAGGTCGTAACGGCCGCTGGTGGCCCAGAGCTTCACAATCTCAAAACGTTTGGACAAGGCCCGCACCACGTCGGGCTCGGACCGCGAGGTGACCGACACCATGACCATGGCGCGGATGCGCGGCCCCTGGCGCGGGTGGGACACGCCTACGGTGTAGCCGGTAATCACCCCGCCCTGCTCCATGGCGGTGATGCGCGCCTGCACGGTGCTGCGGGTCACACCCAAGGCCAGTGCCATCTTCACCACTGGCAGGCGGGCATTCACGCGCAGCATTTCCAGGATTTGTTGGTCCAGTTCGTCCAGCCGCAGGCTGGGTGCGGCGGAGCTTGGCACAGTGGTAGAAGCAGTCATTTTTGCATTTTGCCATTTCACTGCGCATTCTGTGCAATTTCAAATCTCCAATTAGCACGTTTTGCGTATTTTCAATATGCAGACGCTGCCGCACACTGCCTCAGCGTCTTGCTATTTTTTGCACTGCCCCTTATGCCCAAACCCGTCTCGCGTATCTTGCTGGTCACCGATGACCGGCACTGGACCAAGCCCGCCTGCATTCGCCTGAGCGCCGCAGCGCGCGCGCTGGACAACCCACTGGGCATTCAGTTTGTGGCGGTGGCGGATTCCACACAGGCTCTCGACCTGATGGTGAATGATGGCGATGTGCAGGCCGTGTTGATCGACGCGGCACTGGGCCACGGTGCCGCCGCGCAAGACGCACGCACCCTGGTGCGCGCGGTGCGCGCCCACCGCCCCGAGCTGGATGTGTATTTGCTGGTGCAAGGCAGCCGCGACGAGGCGCAACTGGCGCATTGGCTCAACGAGCCGCTGACCGGCCACTTTCATTTGCAAGAGAGCGACTATCGCGGCTGGTTTCGCATCCTGCATGCCCAGCTGACCCAGCGCGCGCGCACGCCGTTTTATGACGCGCTCAAGGCCTATGTGGCCATGGCCAAAGACGCCTGGCACACGCCAGGCCACTCGGGTGGTGACTCCTTGCGCGCCAGCCCCTGGGCCGGCGATTTTCATGACTTCATGGGCGAGCATGCCTTCCGCGCCGACCTGTCAGTGTCGGTCGATCAGCTCGACTCTTTGCTCGACCCCAAGGCCGTGTTGCTGGAGTCACAAGCCATGGCCGCCAAGGCCTTTGGCGCGAATCGCACCTTCTTTGCCACCAATGGCACATCCACTGCCAACAAGGTGATTTTTCAGACCCTGCTGATCCCCGGCGACAAGCTGCTGCTGGACCGCAATTGCCACAAATCCGTGCACCACGGCGTGGTGTTGTCGGGCGCGCTGCCGGTGTACCTGGACAGCTCCATTAACCCCGAGTTCGGCCTGTTTGGCCCGGTGCCCAAGGCCACGCTGTTCCAGGCCATGGACGACCACCCGGATGCCAAAGCCATGGTGCTCACTTCATGCACCTACGATGGCCTGTGCTACGACCTGAGACCCATCATCGCCAAGGCGCATGCCAAGGGCATCAAGGTCATCATTGACGAGGCCTGGTTTGGCCATGCGCGCTTTCACCCGGCCTTCCGCCCCACGGCGCTGGAGTGCGGGGCCGACTACGCCACCCAGAGCACACACAAGGTGCTGTCGGCGTTTTCGCAGGCCAGCATGATCCATGTGAACGACCCCGCGTTTGACGAGCATGCCTTCCGCGAAAACTTCAATATGCATGCCTCCACCAGCCCGCAGTACAGCATGATTGCCAGCCTGGATGTGGGCCGCCGCCAGGCCAGTATGGAAGGCTACAAACTGCTAGCCCGCAGCCTGGAACTGTGTGACGAGCTGCGCGCGGGCATCAATGCGACCAAGGTGTTTCGCGCCCTCACCCTGAAGGAATTGCTGCCTGCTGCGGTGCGCAAAGACGGCGTGCGCCTGGACCCGACCAAGATCACCATCGACATCAGCGGCTGCGGCCTGACCGCACAAGAATTTCAGGCCGAGCTGTTTGAGAAGCACCATGTGCAGGTGGAGAAATCCACCTTCAACACCGTGACGCTGCTGGTGACCATTGGCACCACGCGCAGCAAGGCGGCGCGCCTGCTGGACGCACTGCAGCGCATGGCCAAGGCCCACCACACGCCGCCCAAGCGCGTGCGCCGCACGCCATCGCTGGCGGGCTTCACGACGCTGGCAGTGCTGCCGCGCGATGCCTACTACGCCCATGGCGAGTTGCTCGCGCTGCTGGATGAGGATGACCGACCCAATGCCGCGCTAGTGGGGCGCGTGTCGGCCGACCAGATCGTGCCCTACCCGCCCGGCATACCTGCGCTGGTGCCGGGCCAGCGCATCACGCCTGAGGTGCTGAAGTTTTTGTTGGACCTGATGAAAGCCCACCGCCGCACCGATATGCACGGCATGGTGTTTGAGGGCGATGTGCCGTGTATGCGGGTGCTGACGGCCGCTGAGGCCAAGAAGCTAGCGCTGCGCTAATTGCGCGGCTAAGCGCTGAGCTTGGTCAACTCCGAATCCAGCTCCGCATGGCGCGGCGGGCGGGGGTCTGATTTGGGCAACGTGATGAGGAAACCGGTGCCCTGGGCTTGGCCGTAGTCCACCGCAATTTGCCCACCCAGGCCCTGGGTTACCAAGCCGTGCACGATAGACAAGCCCAGCCCCGTGCCGCCCCGGCCCATGCGGGTGGTGAAAAAGGGCTCGAAGATGCGCGCGCGGATGTCCTCCGGTATGCCCTTGCCATCGTCCCGAATCGCCAGGCGCACCGTCTCCCCCAGGTCGATAGCTTCTACGCGCACGCTGCCTTCTTGCGTGCCATCAAAAGCGTGCATCTTGGCATTGGTCACCAAATTGCTGATCACTTGGGCCAACAAGCCGGGGTAGCTGTCCATGGCAATATCCAGCGGCACCGCAGACTCCAGCGTGATAGCCGGGCCGCGCAAGCCGGGCCGCAAAATCGCCAAAATCTCGTCCACATTGGTGGCCAGATCAAAGGGGCGGCGCTGCTCGGATTGTTGGTCTGCGGCCACTTGCTTGAAGCTGGCAATCAAATGGCTGGCTTGGCGCAAGGCGCGCTCCAGCACCACCGAGCCTGCAGCTGCTTCCCGCAAAAAATCCGCCAGCTCAGAGCGCTTGAGCCGGTCCTCCAGCATGGCTTTGTCCATCTGCCGCGCTTGGTCGGCCAGGGTACTGCCAATCATCAGCGCATTGCCAATGGGCGTATTGAGCTCATGCGCAATGCCCGCCACCATGCGCCCCAGCGAGGCCAGTTTTTCACCCTCAATGAGTTCGCGCTGGGTGTTTTGCAGTGCGCGCATGGCCTCGGCCATTTCAGCGTTGGCGGTTTCCAGGGCCTGGGTGCGCCGCTGTACGCGATCTTCCAGGCTGTCGTTCAGCGCCTGCAAAGCCCGCTCGGCCATCTTGCGCTCAGTGATATTGCGGCCTATGCCCAGCAGGCCCACGCATTTGCCGCTGGGGTCAAAAATAGGCGTCTTCACGGTTTCGTAATAGGACCGCAGGCCGGTGATGACATTGACGCTGTCGTGCTCGGTATGCACAGGCCGCCCGGCGTTCAGGGCTTCCAGGTCGCGCATGGCGTAGTAGTCAGCATCGGCCTGGGGCACCAAGTCGCAATCGCGCACGCCCAGCAGTTGGCTCTCCGTCGCGCCATAGGCCAAGGCAAACGCACGGTTGGCAGACAGGTAGCGGCCCTCTAGGTCTTTGACAAACACCAAGTCGGGGATGGTTTGGAAGAGCGTGTCTCTGAACGCTACGCTGCGGATCAGACCCTCTTCGCGCTCGCGCAGCTGCTCGGTCATGTGCTGGAAATTGCGCGCCAGTTGGCCCAGCTCGGCCTGGCCTTTCATGTCGAGTTGCACCGCGCGTTGGCCCTGTGCCAGGGCCTGGGTGGCAGCGCTCAGCTGCGTTAAAGGCAGGGCCACTTGGCGATGCAGTATCCAGGCCAGCAGCGCCAACTCCACCACCAGCCCCACCAGCCCCGCCAGCAAGATGGACCGGGCCGCCGCAATGCTGCGCTGCTCCACCAGGGCCTTGGGGTACACGGTCACCCAGTACCACTGCGGGCCCTGAATACGGCTGATGCCCAGGTAGTGGTCTTGGTCGCTGCTGGGTAGTACCTCGGTCGTAGTGCCCACGCGGCGGGCCTGCGCAGCAATGTCGGTCAACAAGGGATCGGACAGCGTGCCGATATCCAGATTGCCACCGGCCTTGCGAATGGCGGCCATCAGCAGCGGGTGGGCCAGCAGGCGGCCTTGCGCATCCAGAATCAGGTTGTAGGTGCCCGGTGCGGCGCGCTCCTGGGTGCGTGCAATCAGGGCATCCAGGGCAATGTCTTGGGATGCCGTGCCAACCCAGTCCACTTGGTCCACGGGGGTGATGGTGGACACCATCCAGGTCTGGGCTTTGTCGTCAAAGTAGACACCCGTCCACTGGCTTTTGCGGGTCGGGTTTTTGTCCGGGGCAGAGTTTTGAACCGGCGGGTAGTCGTAGTTATTGGTGCTGGCATCGGCCTCACGGCCCCAGTTCACGCCGGGCGAATACATGATGAGAGACTGCCCCGGCAAATCAATATAAGCCGAAAAATAGCGCAGCGTCAGCGACGGGCCCCACTCGCGCAGCATTTGAAAAGCAGCCACCACCCGGCGACGCACTTCCGCCGTGATCTGCACTTTCTCGCGGATGTAAATCGAAGGCAAGTGCTTGTGGTCGTCGCGCTCGGGGCGCATGCGGATCAGGCCATCGGGGTAGCGCACAAACCAGGCGTCAAACTCGGCCACCGGGTCGCGCGTGCCCATGGCCTTGAGGCGGGCCAGGTACTCGTCCCGCAGAGCCTGGGTATTGGCTTCTGCGATCTGAAAATCGACGGACTCATAGGTTGCGCTGGCTTTGACGGAGGCGCCCAAGTTGTCCACCGCCTCCAGCCGCAAGGTGTCTGCCGTGTTGCGGTAGCTGAGCCAGGTGACGGCCATGATGACCAAGGCAATGACTGCGCCGATTTGCCACAAAATGCGCCGTGCCAGCGTCGGGCTGGTAGGCGTAAAGTAGTTGCGCAGCAATGGCATAGCCTTCCTTTATAACTCCAAGCCCTGACAATTGATCGAAACCCGCCCTTATCCGGAGATATTCACCATGACCACCCCAGCCGCCGCGCCCACCCTTCCCGCCTCCAGCGCCGAACTCGCCATCGAAACCCGCGGCCCCGTGCTGTGGCTCACCATCACCCGCGAAGAGCGGCGCAATGCCATGAGCCATGGGGTGCTGGCCAGCATGGCGCAGGCCATTGCTGCGGCGCAAACGGATCGCAATATTCGCGCCATCGTGGTGACGGGTAGCGGGGAAAAAGCCTTTTGCGCCGGGGCCGACTTGCAGTCTGCCAACGCCTTCACTACCGACTATTCCGAGCCCCACGGCCACCTGGCGCAACTGCTGCGCGTGGCCAAGGCCAGCACCATCCCCTTGATTGCCCGCGTCAACGGTGCCTGCATGGCCGGCGGCATGGGCCTGATGAGCATGTGCGACCTGGCGGTGGCGGCGCGCCACGCGGTGTTTGGCCTGCCGGAGGTGAAGGTGGGTGTGTTCCCGGCGCAGGTGCTGAGCGTGCTGCAGCATTTGATACCACGGCGCAAGCTGGCCGAGATGTGCCTGACCGGCGAACCCATCACCTCTGCGCAAGCCCTGGACTACGGTCTGGTGAACTATGTGAGCGATGAGGGCAGCGACGTAGACGCCAAGCTGCAGTGGCTGCTGAGCCGCCTGCTGGATAAATCGCCCGCCGCCATTCGCCGCGGCCTGTACACCATGAAAAAGGTGGAGGCCATGGCCTTTGAAGAAAGCATGGCGTTTACCGAGAGCCAGATCGCGCTGTTCACGCTGACCGAAGACGCCAAAGAAGGCCAGGCCGCCTTCAAGGAAAAACGCCCGCCCCAGTGGAAGGGCCACTGAATCGAGTTGTTGCGGTAGGAACGAAGGTTACCCCCCGCCCCCCGCACAGATCCGTACGTGCGGAATTACCGCATACGGCTCCTGCCTCAGGTAGTTGACGCATAGAAACGATCCTCAGGGTAAGGGTGCATA
>NKIK01000019.1 GCA_002256115.1 Burkholderiales bacterium PBB3 | reverse complement strand
TTTTGACTGTTGAGGTTCAGTATCGAAAAGTTGCAATCGGTGACTATCCAATTCACGGGCAGAACGTTTTTGTAATCTGCCCGAACACTGCTAGGCGGCGTTGCCTCATAGCGGTAGTTGCCACTGACGATGCCAATCGCCGCCACCTCTGTGTTGCTTCCGATACAGAGCAGGACGTCTCCAACGGCAATCTCATTGCCAAAGAGTTCGAGAGTGCTTCTGTCGTTTGATCCCAATGTGAACGAAGGGTCATTCAATTGCGCCGTCTTAAGGTTGCCGACGTTGCCCCAGCCAATTCGGGCTTCGCCATGCTCCAAACAATACTGACGGGTTGCGCTATCACCAGTTCCATCAATGGAAATTTTCCAAATGCGGGGGCTGTCACTAACACCCAACTTTGCAGTCGCACTCTGAATGGGTTTGCTCGCGTCTTCACAGATCGCTTGGAACACCCCCTTTTCAATCACATACTGAATTTGCCCGCCCTCAGCTTCATCAGCCTCTGCCCGCAAGCCTTCAACAAAGTCCTCGTAGCTAAAGCTCTGGTGAAACGTCACGAACCTGATGCGATTGTTGGCAACCAGATCATCAAATCGCTCTTTGAGGGACTCGCGCTCGCTCTCGTTCTTGGCGTAGAACTCGGGGTCCAAAATCTTGATAGCTTCATCAATGGTCGTGAACGTCTTCCCCGTTCCCGGGGGACCATAGAGAATCGTGTTTGTAGGTTGCATATTGGGAGCGTCTAAATTGATTTCCGCCGTGCTTGCGTCGTCAATCGTGTCAGGTTGCTTGTTCATTGAACCGGCAGCGATTCGGTTTAGTTTGTAAACTGGTTCACCGCCTCGTTCATCTCCAGTTCTTTCAGCCCGAAAGGAATGCGTTACATCGTCAATCCATCGCCAGTGGTTTTTGAGCTTGTCTTTGGTTTGATTCGCGGTGGTTGAACCCATTTCGCGCCCGGCAAGCGCGCGGCACGCCTGCCAAAGTTCTGTCAATGTTGCGCCGTCAGGCCTTCCGAACATTCGAACGCCTAAACGCTGATTGGTGAGATTTCCAAGCTCCGGACCTACATCACCCGATTCGGGCGGCTGTGCACCAGGCATCGCCTCGACACCGTCAGGGTGTGGGGGAAGCTTTGTGGGAATGGGAAGAAAGTCCAGCGTCATAGCGGGACATGTTAAGCCAGTTGAACTGCCGCCCGGAACCGGTCACTTATGACAGTCAACTCCCTTAGACATATCACGATATATGAGAACGACTCCCGACCGAAAATACATTGGACTACCTGCAACCTGTCGTCGCCAATACCCAGTTTCGCCCGCGTTGCAGTCATACAAATCCTGCAGTTGCTGACTCATCAAATTGGCCTTTCGGGCCGTGGATAGAGCGGGAGCAGCTCCTAATTGTGTAGCAAATTGATAGACAAAATGCGCTCAATCACGTTGGCAGTAAGAGCGCGGTGATCGAAGATTTCGCGGATTTTCTTTCCGGCGCTAAACCGTGCTTTTTGACAACCTAAGCTCCGCGGGTGCGCCGCTACAAATCCCTCGTCGGCCTGCGCCCGTTGGATGATGGTTTCCTTCGAGTTTCTGGTGAGTGCCAGTGCATTTGCCCTTAGTAGTTACGTCGCTCAGGCGGGTCTGCGTGGTAGCCATAGCGCTGCGTTCGCTCCCGCTCCCTCTGCCTCAGGCCGGTTCCCCAGCTCGACCCTGCCCTGGTGCAGCGAAGCAATCTCTTTCACAAAGCTCAAGCCCAGCCCCGTGCTTTTCTTTTTGGAATGCGGGCGGGCCAGGGAATAGAACTTCTCAAAAACCTTGTCCCGCGCATAGACAGGGATACCGGGGCCTTGGTCGGTCACGGTAATACACACCCACTTGGTTTGCACCTGCAGGCTAAGTTCGATGTGTCCGCCTTGTGGGGAAAAGTCCAGCGCGTTGTCCAGCAGGTTGCTGACTGCGCGGCGTAGCAAAAAGGGGTCTGCATCCACCGTGCAATCGGCGTGGGCTTGCACGGTGATGCGGATGTGCCGCTGGGCTGCGAGCCCGTGGAATGTGTGTGCTAGTTCGTCTAGTAGCGGCAGTAGCGCCACAGGCTGCACATTGTCCAGCACGCGCCGCGTTTCCAGCGCGGTCAGCTCCATCATGCGGTCCACCATCTCTTGTATGCGCAGAGTCTCACGCTGGATGTTCGCCAGAAAGCGCTGGCGCTGCGCCTCTTCCATCGGCTCCTGCAGCAGCTCGGCCGCGCCGCGGATGGCGGACAGCGGGCTTTTGACTTCATGCGTGAGGGTCTGCACATAGTCGGCGACGTAGTTGCGCCCGGCCAGCGCGTCGCGCATTTCGTCGTAGGCGGCGCGCAGCAAATCCCAGCCCCGGCGCAGCAGTTTGCCGGGATGAAAGCCCTTCTGTGCTTGGATGAATTTGGCGTAGTCGTTGATGAGGCCAAAGGGGCGCACCAGCCACACCGATACCAACACGGCCAGTACCACCACGGCCAATACCGACAGCATGCCTGCATAGAGCGTGCGACTGCGCGCAGCCACCACAAATTGTCCAAAGCTCTGCACCGGCTTTCCCACAGTGATCGCGCCAATGATCTCGCCACTGCCGGGGCCGTTGGGGTTTGCCATCCAGCGCACCGGGGCCGACACATACATCACGGCAGAGCTGGCTTGGCCCGGAATGTCCAGCGATGTGCGCGCGCCGTATTCGCCTTTGAGTGCCAGCACCACGTCGCGCCATTCAGAAAAATCTTGTCCTGTGCCCTGGCCGGTCGAGTCGAACACGACGCGCGCGTTGCGGTCGGTCACGTAGGCACGCAGCTCTACATGCGTTTTGGTGACACTGAAGATTTGCGAATCAAACTTGCGCGCGTAAGTGGCTTTGAATAGGGCGTCCAGGCGGCCTGTGTCCAGCACGCCATCGCGTATGTCTTGCTCTACCAGCGTGGCCAGAATGTGTGAGGCTTCCACCAAAGATTCCTCAGCGGATTCGCGGTAGCGCGGGTCAATATCGGACACCACGCGGTACACCACGAAGGCCATGCCCAGTGCAAAAATGAGCAGCAGGCCAAAGAAGATGCGGCTGCGCTTAGACATGGGGCCCCCACGGCCCGGCGCGGACTTGTTCTGCAGCAGGGCTCATGCTGGCGTTGCTGGCAGCTCTTCGCTCAGCGCGTAGCCACTGCCGCGCAGCGTGCGAATCGGCTCCAGGCCGGGGGCGATGAGCTTGAGTTTGGCGCGCAGGGTTTTGATGTGGGCGTCTACCGTTCGGTCAAAGCTGTCGTTCGCATCGCCCCAGACTTTGAGCAGCAGTTCGTCACGGGTGAATACGCGGCCAGGCTTTTGCACCAGCAGGCGCAGCACGCCGTATTCGTAGCGCGACAGCTCCAGCGCCTTGCCGTAAAAACGGATTTGGTGGCGCTCTTCGTCCAGCGCCCAAACAGCGATCGCGGGCATGGCAGGCGTTGGAGGCGCTGTGGGCGGGGTGGTGGATTCGGCGGCCTGCCGCGCGCTACGACGCAGAATAGTGCGCACACGCGCCACCAGTTCGCGGGGCGAAAAGGGTTTGGCGATGTAGTCGTCCGCGCCCAGCTCCAGCCCCACCACGCGGTCAATCTCGTCGCTGCGCGCGGTCAAAAACAACATGGGCACCTGGTTGCCGCCGGGCAAGGCTTGCAGGCGGCGAAAGAGTTCAAACCCGTTCATGTCGGGCAGGCCCACATCCAGCACGGCCAGCGCGGGCCGCTCGGCGGTGAACTGGGCAATGGCGTCTTCGGCAGTGCTGGCCCACACAGGGGCAAAGCCATCGGTGGCCAACACGTATTGCAGCGTATCGGCAATGCCGGATTCATCTTCAACGATCAGGATGCGGGGTTTTAGGGCCATGCATACATTGTGGCCCAAATATGCGTTTCAGGCCGTGGATAGCGCGGGAGCAGCTATCAATTAAATAGCGTTTTGCGCTTTGCCTGCCAAGTCATCCAGGATGGGGCAGTCTGGCCGTTCATCACCATGGCAGCAGTCCAACAGCGTGGCCAAGGTGCGCTGCATGCTCTGCATCGCCGCGATGCGCTCGGTCAGTTCATCCATGTGCTTCTGCGCAATCTTCTTCACATTGCTGCTGGCACGCTTGCGGTTTTGCCACAGGCCCACCAGCTCGGCAATCTCTGCCATGGAGAAGCCAAGGTCGCGGCAGCGCTTGATAAAGCGCAGTGTGTGCACATCGGCCGGGCTGTAGAGGCGGTAGCCGCTATCGGTGCGATTCACCTTGCCGAGCAGGCCCAGCGATTCGTAGTGCCGCAGCATCTTGGCGGACACGCCGCTTTGGCGCGCGGCTTCGCCAATGTTCACCGGCGTGCCAGTGACTGTGATGGGCTTAGGCTGTAACGGCATAGCCTTCTTCGATGATGGCTTTGACCAAGGCCTCGCGGGCTGTTCCAGATTCAACTTCTACCTTGTTCTGGCTGCGGTCAATCTTGACTTTGGCTTGCGGGTCGGCGTCCTGAATAGCACGGGTGACGGCTTTTTCGCAGTGGCCGCAGGTCATGCCGGTGACGGTGAAGGTTTGGGTCATGGATGGCTCCTTTTGGGGTTGATGGGGGAATTGTGAACCTTGCCACCGTAGGAGGGTCAAGCGCCGCGACGATGCACTTGCGCGCCACGGGGTGTGGCGCAATAATGGCGCAATTAACAAAAATTGCGCCAATGCCTACGCCTCCCCTTGCTCAGACCCCAGACGATGTTGTCCGGCAGATTGCCCAAAGCCCGCTTGGTTTGGGCATGGATGCGTTGTGCGCTGCATTTCCTGCAGTGCCCAGGCGCACGCTGCAGCGCCGTTTGGCAGCGCTGGTGTTGGCACAGCGGGTGGTGCTGCAGGGCAAGGGCCGGGGCGCGCGGTATGTGGTGCCAGGCGCAAAAACGGAGCCTATGCCCTCGTCATTTGCCCCACTGCCAGTGCATGAGCCCGGCGCGGATTACCCCACCGAGGCCTATGTGCCTACCTCGCCAGAGGGCGAGGCCATCAAAACCTATGTGCGCCAATCGCGCCACTTGCGCAAGCCAGTGGGCTACCAGCTGGCGTTTTTGGAGGCCTATCAGCCCAATGTCACCGCCTATCTACCTGCCGAGTTGCGCGCCCAGTTGCATGTGCTGGGCCAGTCGCCCGCCGCACAAACCCCAGCCGGTACCTTTGCGCGTGACATCTTGAACCGCTTGCTGATTGATCTCTCCTGGGCGTCGTCGCGCCTGGAGGGCAATACCTACAGCCGCCTAGACACCGAGCGCCTGATCGCCCAGGGCCAAGCGGCCGAAGGCAAGGACGCGCTAGAGACCCAGATGATCCTGAACCACAAGGACGCCATCGAATTCCTGGTGGGTGACCCGGAGCGCGCCAGCCTTACGCCCGATACCGTCATTGCCCTACATGCCTTTTTGTCCAATGGATTGATGGCTGACCCTATGGCTGAGGGACGCTTACGCCAGCGTGCGGTCGGTATTGGCGGCAGCGTGTACCTGCCGCTCGCCTTGCCGCAAAGCGTGCAAGAGTTGTTCGGCATCGTGGTGGAGATGGCGGCGGAGATTGAAGACCCGTTTGAGCAGGCCTTTTTTCTGATGGTGCATCTGCCGTATTTGCAGCCCTTTGAGGATGTGAATAAACGCGTCTCGCGCCTGGCAGCTAACATCCCTTTCATTCGCCACAACCTGTGTCCGCTGTCGTTTATCGATGTGCCGCAGCAGGCCTATGTGGACGCGCTGCTGGGTGTGTACGAACTCAACCAGGTGGAGCTGCTGCGCGATGTGTTTGTATCGGCCTATGCGCGCTCTTGCCAGCAGTACGTGGCGGTGCAGCAAAACATGGGGAAGCCGGATGCGTTGCGCTTGCGTTATCGGCGGGCACTGGGAGACGTTGTAGTTGGCATTGTCCGCGCGATGGAGCCCGCGGCGGAGACTGCTGTGCGCGCACGGATGCCCACAGAGGTGGCGGAGGAGGACCGGGCTGGTTTTGCCGCGCTGGTATTGGTAGAGCTCAAGGCGTTGCACGCAGGCAAGGCGGTGCGGTATGGGTTGCGGCCACTGGAGGTAGATGGGTGGTTGCAGAGAAGCAGAGAGTCTTAGTCATCGGCCTCGACGACAATTCTGTCCATGCTCCTCCTCGAACTCGTTCTCTGTCTGATGATGTGCGCCGTTGGCTTAGGCTGGGTGGCGCGGCATTTCAAGTTTCCTTACCCAATAGCCCTGGTGGTGGGTGGTCTGCTGCTGGGCTTGGTGCCCAGGCTGCCGCAGTTCCCGTTTGATCCGCAGCTCATTCTGGTGATTGTGTTGCCGCCCATCCTGTACCAGGCGGCGCTGCTCACCTCTTGGAATGACTTCAAAGCCAATATCCGTCCGATCAGTCTTTTAGCCATTGGGCTGGTGATTGCCACCACGCTGGCAGTGGGCGCGGCGCTCAAATTGATGGTGCCATCCGTGCCCTGGGCTGTGGCCTTTGTGTTGGGGGCCATTGTGTCGCCGCCGGATGCGGTGGCTGCCACCACGATTTTGTCGCGGCTGAACATACCCCGCAACATGGTGACCATCTTGGAAGGCGAAAGTCTGGTGAACGACGCCTCGGGTTTGGTGATCTACAAGCTGGCTATCGTGGCCGTGCTGACTGGCAGTTTTTCCTTGGGTGATGCCACGGCCCAGTTCGCGTTGGTGTCACTGGGTGGTGTGTTGATAGGCCTGGTGCTGGCCTTCTTTTTTATTGCCATTCACAAGCGTCTGGGCGATCCTTTTATTGAAGTTATCACCGCCTTGACGGTGCCCTATTGCGCCTACATCGTGGCGGAATCTTTGCACGTATCGGGCGTGCTGGCCGTAGTGGCGGCAGGGCTGGTGCGCTCGCGCTATTCGCCCGAAATTGTGTCGGCCGAGATGCGCATCATGGCCCGCTCGGTGTGGAATGTCTTGGTGTTTGTGCTCAATAGTCTGGTCTTCATTTTGATTGGGCTGCAGATGTCGGAAGTGCTGGATAGCCTGGGCCGCTACGCTTGGGGCGACCTGCTGATGTGGGGGGCGACGATCAGCCTGGTGGCCATCGTGGTGCGCTTCGTGTGGGTGTTTCCGGCAGCCTACATTCCCTATTGGTTGCGGGGCCGCCAGCAAGCCCAAGCGGCTCCACCCCAGCGCCGCGAACTGCTGATCATTAGCTGGTGCGGCATGCGCGGCATTGTGTCGCTGGCGGCAGCCTTGGCGCTGCCGGTGGTCTTGCCCAATGGCGACCCGTTTCCGGCGCGCGATCTGATTATTTTCTTGACCTTCTTTGTGATCGCCACCACCTTGATGGGTCAGGGCTTGTCGCTTACGCCCTTGATTCGCAGGCTGGGTGTGGGGGCGCAATGGAGTCTGGCCGACGAGGCCAAGCAGGTGCGCGCCGCGCTGAGTACGGCAGCCATCACTGCGGTGGATGCCCATGTGCGCAATGCTCAGGTGCCCGCAGCGTGGGGTGAGGCGGCGCGCGCGGAAATCACCAGCCACATTGCGCTGGTAGCGCCGCAGGGTTTAGAGCAAAACGCCAAAGATGTTTTCACGCTACAACTGCAGCGGGTGGCGATTCGGGCGACGCGCGCCGAGTTGATCCGGCTGTGGCGGGAAAATGCGATCAGCGATGAGCTGATGCGGCACCAGGAAGAGATTCTGGATTATCAGGAAGCGCAATTACCGGTTGACCTTGCTACCTGAGACAAGTCTTGACGGCGGCTTGTTAAGGCGTTGCTGTGTTACCCAAGTCGGTGAAGTTATTGATCTTGACTGAGCCCTCAGGAAACCGGGCAATAACATCCAATTCGCCGCCCATAGCTTCAATGTGGCTGCGGAGTGTGGATAAGTACATGTCGGTGCGCTTTTCTAGTTTGGCAATAGAGGGCTGCTGCACATGCAGTATTTCTGCCAGCATCTTTTGGGACAGACCGCGCGCCTGACGCAGCTCCTGCAATGGCATTTCCGCCAACATTGCTAATGCTTTGGCACTTGCTTTGTCGCGTGCAGGGGCGCTCATGTTGGCGCGCAAGTCCGAAAATTTTTTAGCCATCAATATTTCCTTCACGTAGAAGTTCATCCAAGTGTTCGTCATAAAGCCGGTCGGCCTTGGGTACATTCACTTCATACCAGCGCTTGTCGCCCGTTTTGTCTCCACCGATTAGCAAGATGGCCATTCGGCGTGGGTCAAAGGCATACAGCGTACGAAATGGTCGGCCACCATGCTGCGTCCGAAGCTCGCGCATGTGGCTGTGTCGGGAGCCGTTGATGCCGCTGCTATGCGGGTGACCCAAAGCAGGGCCACGCTCCTCCAGCAACTGCACAGAAGCGGCAATGGAAATCTGCTCTTCCTCCGTCAGACTGCTCCACCATGTACCGAATTCGTCGGTGTATTCAACGTTCCAAGCCATGGTGAAATATAGCCTCCATGGAATATTTCGTCAAATGCATAATTTCTGATGGACTTGACCTTCCCCCCATGGCAAGCCCCAAGCTTGCGCCATGACTACCGAAACTACCTCCTCGACCATCGATATCGGCATTGGCGGCATGACCTGCGCATCGTGTGTGATGCGTGTGGAAAAAGCCCTCAAAAAAGTGCCCGGCGTGGACAGCGCCACGGTGAACCTGGCCACCGAGTCCGCACGCATTGAAGTTCACGACCCCGACATAGAGGCGCGCCTGCGCCGAGCCGTGCGTGATGCGGGCTATGAGCCGCTGGCACCCAGTGCCGCGATTGACGCGGTAGAGGCCTCGCCGTGGGCGGGCTTTGGGCCGGTGGGTATGGGGCTGGCGCTGTGCACGCCGCTGGTGTTGCCCATGCTCGGTGATCTTTTTGGCAAGGACTGGATGCTTCCTGCGCTGTGGCAGTTCTTGCTGGCTACGCCAGTGCAGTTCATTCTGGGTGCGCGCTTTTACAAGGCGGGCTGGCATGCGCTTTTGGCGCGCACCGGCAATATGGATTTGTTGGTGGCGCTGGGCACCTCGGCGGGCTGGGCGCTCTCGATGTGGCTGTGGTTGAGCCCTTTGTGGTTTGGCGCGACTGACCATTTGGCGCACGCCGGGCCTGCCATGGCACCGCACCTCTACTTTGAAAGCAGTGCCGTGGTGGTGACGCTGGTGCTGCTGGGTAAGTGGCTGGAGGCACGCACCAAACGCCAGACCACAGCCGCCATCCGCGCGCTACATGGCCTGCGGCCCGACACGGCGCACCTGCTCTCAGGCCCTTCGACAGGCTCAGGGCGAACGGAAGAAATTGACGTGTCGGTGGCCGAGGTGCTGGTGGGCGACAAGATTGTGGTGAAGCCTGGCGAGCGCTTCCCCGTGGACGGCACGCTGCTGGAAGGCCGCACGCAGGTGGACGAATCCATGCTGACGGGCGAACCTTTGCCCGTGACCAAGGAGGTAGGTGCCAAGCTGACGGGCGGCAGCATCAATGGTGAGGGCCGGGTGGTGCTGCAAGTGCGCGCGGTGGGCGTGGACACGGTGCTGTCCCACATCATCCGCTTGGTGGAAGACGCGCAGGCGGCCAAAGCGCCGATCCAGCGGCTGGTGGACCAGGTGAGTGCGGTGTTTGTGCCGGTGGTGCTGGTGATTGCGCTGGTGACGTTGCTGGCCTGGTGGCTGACTGGCCACAGTTTTGAAGTGGCGCTGATCCACGCCGTGGCGGTTCTGGTGATTGCCTGCCCCTGTGCGCTGGGGCTGGCTACGCCGGCGGCCATCATGGCAGGTACGGGGGTGGCCGCCAAGTTTGGCATTTTGATCAAGGATGCGCAGGCGCTGGAACTGGCCCACACCGTGAGCGTGGTGGCCTTTGACAAGACCGGCACGCTGACCGTGGGCCAACCGCGATTGACGGCGCTGGTGCCCGTGGGCTTGGCCGAAGACGAAGCCTTGCGCTTGGCCGCGAGCCTGCAAAGCGGCAGCGAGCACCCGCTGGCGCATGCGGTGGTGGCTGCGGCCAAAGCCAAGGCGATGGACGTGCAGGCTCCCACCGATGTGCAGGCCGTGCCGGGGCGCGGCACCCAGGGCATGGTGGCCGGGCGCACGCTGCTGTTGGGCAGCCTGCGCTGGATGGCTGAGTTGGGTGTGGACTTGGACGCCGTGAAGGCCCAAGCCGCACAGTTGCAAGCTGACGGCGCGACGGTGTCCGCTATGGCCGAGAAAATAAGTGTTCGTCCTGAGCCCGTCGAAGGACTTAGTGCGAGCACTGCGCCGGGGCTTCGATCCCTCGACCCCTTCGACAGGGCTCAGGACAGGCAGCTCAGGACAGGCCAAGCTCAGCCCCAACGGGATCGCTACCAATTGCTCGCGCTGCTGGCCTTTGCCGATGAACCCAAGCCCGGTGCAAAAGAAGCGTTGGCCACATTGAAAGCCCGCGGTATCCAGACGGTGATGATCTCCGGTGACAACCGTGGCGCGGCCGAAGCCATGGCCAAGCGCCTGGGGCTGGATGCCAAAGACGTGTTGGCCGAAGTGCTGCCCGGCGACAAGGCCGCCAAGGTGATGGAACTGAAAGCGCATGGTGGCGTTTTGCCGTCGGGCCGTGGGGGCGTAGCGTTTATTGGCGATGGCGTGAACGACGCCCCGGCGCTGGCCGCTGCCGATGTCGGCATGGCCATGGCCAACCCGAATGGCGGTGGCACCGATGTGGCCATGCACGCAGCGGGCATCACGTTGATGCGGGGCGACCCGCTCTTGGTGGCCGCAGCGTTAGACATCAGCCGCCGCACGGTGGCCAAGATTCGCCAAAACTTGTTCTGGGCTTTCGCCTACAACGCGGCGGGCATTCCGCTGGCGGCGCTGGGCTACCTGAGCCCGGTGGTGGCAGGAGCGGCCATGGCGCTCAGCTCAGTCAGCGTGATGGCCAACGCGCTGTTGCTCAAGCGCTGGAAGCCGCCACAAGCCTAATCACCCCAAGCCAAACTACTGGCAGCCCAGTTTTTCCACACTCACGGGGCAGCTCAGGTAGCGCTCCAAAATCTGTTTGTAGGTGCCGTCGCTCACCATGCTGCCCAGGGCATCGTCAAAGCGTTTGACAAAAGCTGCGTCGTTGCTGGCTTTGGCAAAGGCGATATGGTCGGCGTCTTTGGAGGTGACGATCTTGCTGCGTTGCAGGGTGTTGCCCAGCCCGAGCCGCTCGATGGCGTACAGGCCGGATAGCTCATCTGACATGTAGCCCTCAGCCCGCCCAGCGGCCATCATGCGCAAGGCTGATTCCTGCGAATACACATAGACCAAGCGTTCGCTGAAGGCGGGTTTTTTCAGCAGAGCGTCGTATTCATTGCCGTAGGTCGAGCCGCGTTGCACGGCCAAGCGGAAGTCGGTGCCGATGATGTCGGCCAGTTTGGTGAGGGTGTACTTGCGCTCCACGCTGCGTGGGATGAAGAGCATACTGCGCGCGCTGTTGGTGGGCCGCGAGAAGTACGCAAAGGCTTCGCGGTCTGGCGTGTTGGCCGCGCCGGGCAGCAGGTCGAGCCGCCCCAGCTTCAGCTCCACCATGGCGCGGGGCCAGGGCATTTCCACCAGGCGGGTTTCACAGTCCAGGCGGCGCAGGGCTTCTTGCGCCAGGTCCACATGCAGGCCGCGGATCGTGCCCTGTGCGTCTTTGAAAGCATAGGGCGGCGTATTGACCCAGCGCAGTGATTTGACGCAGGCCGACGCGTGCACGCCCGCACTCAGCAGCAAGCCCAGCATCCAGACAGCGTAGCGGTGGGGCTTGTTGGGCATGGCAGCGTGGGCGGCGTGGCTTGTTCAGGGCTTGTGCTTGCTGGCGCAGCCGGTGACGTGGTTGCGGTCACTGGTCATGCACTGGTAGAAAGCGCGCTTGGCACCGGTGGATGCCGCACAGTCTCCCACCGAGGCGTCTGCTTTGCCCCGCTGCACGTTGGACGCGTTGGCATCAAAGGCGGCTTGCGTCAGGTAGCCGTCTTTCACGTTTTTTTGTCCCACTTCCAGCATCAAATCGGCCTGGTAGTGGATGTTGCCCACGGCTACCGTGCAGTCCAGCGGGGGCGGCTTGGGGTCTACCTTTTTCAGCGCCTTGAGCATGCCATCGGCCAGTTCTTGGGTGTCTTTGGGGATTTTCTTGGTGCCGTTATCGCCCCCAAAGCCGGAGTTGCTGTGCAGCTTGAGTTCCTGGCCTTGTACTTGGGCCGTGGGGGGCTGGGAGCCATAGTGGGTCTTGCCGTCAGCATCGGTCCATTTATAGACACCCTGGGCGTGGCCCGGTGCCGTGCCCAGCATCAGGCCCAGGGTCAGCAAGAGCGCGCGGTGAAGAAGACGCAATGTCATGTGAACAAACAGAATGTGGCGGCACTGCCAGTATGACGGAAAGACGTGATTCTAGGTCTGAATTTTGGGTCATTTAGGCCTTTGAGGCCGTGGATAGTGCGGGAGCAGCTCCTAAAATAATAGCGTAGGTATTAACCACCCAGGGCGCGTAGGGCTAGCCACCCCGGTAGTCCCGCGTACAAAGCCAGTAGGCCCAGGCGTTCCAGTACAGCGCGTGCAGGCACCATCCACGCAGGCTGCAAAAATGCGATCAAGCCGCTTGCCACTTCAATCGCTGCACGCAATGCTGCGGCGCACAGCACTACGCCCATGAACCATGCGGCCCACCACAGCCCGAAGCTGATGGCATAGGCGCGCAGTCCAAAGGTGTAGTACTCGCCAAAGCTGCTGCCATAGGCAATGTGCTGGTGCAGACGGAAGGCGACCAGCGCCAGAACGGTAGGAAGCAGCACAAACTTGAGGGCCGGATGCCCGAAGCGCGATGGCGAATGCGGCAATGCCATGGCCGACTGGGCCGGACCGCCCGACGCAGCGAGTGCCCGTGAGAAGGCGGCTGGGTCATTCACCTGCAGCGCGTAGGGCCAGCGCAGGCCCGATGCCAGCATCACATCCACGCCGCGGCTGGGCACTGGTATTCGCCATGGCACCACGGCGGCAATGTCCCGCAAGGCAAGCCGCATGCTGCGTGCCCCACTGCGTACCACCAGCGTGTCTCGGTCCGTGGTGGCGCGCGCCGCGAAGGCCCACAACACACACCAGGAGGCCAGCTCAGGCGCCACAAACAAGGTGGCAAAGAGGCGGATTTGCGCCAAGGTATTGCTTTGCAGGTTGTCGTTCAGCAGCATGGCTGCACCCATCCACAGCAGGCTGCCCCGGGCGAAGGCCCGAAGCACGCCCGCAACCAGGCGCGCCCAGGGTGGCAAGACAAATACCCTGACATTCAGGGGCAGCGAATGGTCGTTGCGTTTGCGCAGGAGTTCAAGGTGCGGCACGAGCGCCGGATGCCGTGCGACCCCAAGCCAGGCAGTGCCCAGTGCCCACATGAGCACCACGGCCGCGCTGGCCTGACCGACCCAGTCTCCCCAGCGCACCATTAAAGTCGGCACCGGCACCGGCACCGGCAAATCGCCCACCACGAGGTGGCGCGCACCCATGGGTGCCTCTACGCGTATGGCACCGGTGGCGTCGATGGCGGCGCTGTATCCATTGGTGGTGACCCTGAATTGCGGCAGGCCCGTTTCAATGCTGCGAAACGCCGCCACGGCCTGGTGCAGTTTGGCACCCTGCGGGTGGGTGGTAAACCAGGAGTCGTTGGACAGGGTCACGATGGCCTGCGCGCCCAGGCGGGCACCTTGCAATGCCAGTGAGGTGTCGACATCGTCCAGGCAGATCAGGGGCAGCACGGGAATCTCGCGCCCGTCCGCCAGCCGCAACGGGAACACTCGCGCACCACTGCCCGGCAGCCAATGCCCGGTCCATGGTAGCCAGCGGCGCAATGCAGGTCCGTCCAACCAGGTGGGCACGGCCTCTGTCAGCGGGAAAAGGCGGGTTTTGCGGTACATGCCGATAAGGCCTGCGTCGGCTTGCACGAAGGCGGCTGCGTTGTATTCGCCAGCGGCATCCAGGTCGTAGGTGCCCATGACAAAGGGCACTTTTGCGGCATGGACGATGCCCAGAATTTCCTGGTCCAAGGCGGCACCGTCTGCGCTTTTGGGGTGTCCGAAGGTGGTGGGGTAGACCGTCTCGGACCACAGCACGGCATCGACATGCTGGCGGACGACGGCGTCATAGCTCATGGCAAAGTGGGTGTCCAGCACTTCCCGCACGACGGCGTGGGCACCCTTTTCTTGGCGCAAACGCTCGTAGTCCACGATGTTGGCCTGCACCAGGCCCATGCGCAAAGGTTTGCCCGAAGGGACGGGAGCGGTTTGCAGTGCCACCAGCCCAGTGCCAGCCAGCAGCAGAGGCAGGCCCAGCGCTATTGCCAGAGGCCGCGCCATGGCTGCAGCCCCCTGGGCACGGCGTGCAAGCACCAGCGCCAGGCATTCGTTGGTGATCAAGAGCGCGGCGGTCAGTGCCGCGGCACCGCCCCAGGCCGCGCTTTGTCGCAACAGTGCAGAGGGGTGGAGCCCGTGGCCTAAGGTGTCGCCCAACATTTTGGGCACCAGCCATTCGGTGGCTACCCAGGCAGCTATGGCTACAAGGCCACCCGCCCAAAGCCCTATTTGGCGGGTGGCCCAAAAGCGCACACACGCAAACACCCAAATCTGGGGTTGAAACAGAGGGGCAGCCAGCAGCAAGACCGCTACCCCGGTGGCGGGGCCAGCTTGCGTATAGCTGCCGATTGCCGCGCCAAACCAGCTAAAGCCTGTAGCGGTGTAGGCCACGGTCATGCCGTAGGCACAGAGCAAGGTTGCCCTGAGGGATGTGCGTTGGCTCAGCGCCAATAGCCAGGGAACCCATGCCACAAAGCCGAGCAGCCAACCGATTCCTGCGACGTCATAAACGTACAGGCCCGACAGTGCAGCGCTGGCAAGAATGCCGCTCACAGTGCCGCTAAACCCGATAGCGTGGGCGCGTTTAACAGGGTTCAACACAGTGCGGCGCAGAGAGAAAGAGGGTGCTTACTGCGTACGCGGTAGCGGAATCGTAATGGCGCGAATGGGAAAACCGGGTGGCGCCAGATGGGGCGGCACAACACGGTCTTTGGGCATCTCGATGGCTTGTTGGTTGGCATCCACGATTTGGTGTTCGGGCGCAAACATCAGAATGGCTTCAATGCGTTGGCCGTCGTCGGTGGCCTGGTGGTGGCGCACGTAGCCGGGGGGGAGCACCATGTCCTCAGGCACAGCCAGCCCGATCTTCGGTGGACGTGTTCCGGGTGGAGAAAAAGCTGCCAAGCCGGTCTGCACATTGTTTTGCTGGAGTCGGGTGATCACTTCTTGCATGCTCGGTGTTTCGCCGCGGTTGACGTAGCTGGACAAATCCGGGGTGGGGTCCACCCCGTCGACAGGGCTTGCAGTGGGCGCCGGGATTGCCGCCACGCGTGGGCTGGTGGCATGTTCGGTGGCGGTTGGTCGTGCGGACGCAGATTCAAGGCGCTCCCAGGCGGTGGGTGCGGGGCGTGCTGCCGCTTCGGGCGGTGGCCCGTCAGCTAGGTCGGGTGACATCACAAAGTAGCTGACTGCGGCGACGACGATGGCCACCGCCACGGCCAGCAGCCCAGTAGAAGGCCGCCACGACTGTGCCTTGTCCGCCCCTTGAGGGGAGCGTGACTTTGAAAGCCGTGGCGTGCTCATCCTAGTGGGCCCAATCAGACCTTAGGGCGCAGGCGGGTTGGAGGTGGAGACCGCCCAGCCCATGCGCTCGTGTCCGTACTGGTTCCAGATCGGGTTTTTGCCGTTGGTGAACGTGGTGTAGCGTGGTGCGCCGGTACCCGTGGTGCCACCCAACAAGCCAGCAGAAACGGTACCACCGGTGTAGGTCGGATGGGTGTCATCCGACTGGATGTAGTCGTAGCTGCTGCTGGCCGACACAAAGTGGGTGTTGGCGTCGCGCAGGGTGGCGCGCAGGGTGGAGGTAATGCGTGTCAAGTAGCTGGACTCGCTCTCGCCCGATATGTAGCGCAGACCGTCCGAATCCACCTTGCCATCGCCATTCGTGTCGTAGTCAGCACCCATGTACTCCGCAAAGTTGTCGGTGCACTTGAAGCCCTTCTGGCGCGCGTTTTCGCACATCCAGTAGTTCATGGTGGCGAGCTTGGGCAGGAACTTGGTTTGCAGGTTGACGGTAGCGCCGGTAGAGGCATCCTTGCAGCTGCTTTGCACATTGTCGGCCGCATAGCCGGGGTAGTGCAGGTTGGAGACGACCTTCACTTTGACGCCCGCATAGGCGTTGGCGTTGATGTAGTCCATGGCGGCAGCCACGTAGGTCTTGCAGCTATTGACCGCCGCGTCCATGCCGGAGTAGTCGCAGGTGCCGGTTTGCTTTTTGAAGGCTGTGCGGGCTTGCAAGCCGTCGTTGCCGCACATCTCAAAGGTGACGACGCGGGTGTTGCTGGCCTGCATGTACGAGCGTTCGGCAACGATCTTGTTGGTGTACACGTCTGAAGCCACCGCGCCAGATTTGGTGCGCCGCACACTTTCAATATCTGCATTCCACAGGGCAGACAGGTATTCTGCTTCTACGGTGGGTGCTGCGTATTTGGCGGCGTTGGTGGTAGAGCCGTTGTACCCGGCGTAAATGGAGTCACCATAGGCCACGACGCGGTACTTGGCGGTGGTGGCAGCGCGGTCAATGGTCCACGACACATTCTGGTTCAGGGTGCTGGCGGCAGCCGACACACCTAAGGCACACAGGGCCAGGGCTGGCAGCAAAGTATGCAAGCTTCTGCGAAATCTACGACTCATGTCTTGTCTCCTGTTATCGAATTGAATTTCGGTTTTTTGGAAGTCACTACGTGCAGAGTTCTGCGGGTGTTTTACAGCAGAGGAATGTCTCCTTATTCAGCGGGCTAACCCGGCTTGGGGGCGTCAAAGCAGACGCAACAACCGGCGGCAGGCACCGGCCACGCACAGGCCACTGCGTCTCACAGCGACCTAGTTCTCCCTGAATCAGGCGGTTTGTATCTCCGCTCGCGCTGCAGTATCTCTGTGATGTTTTGAGCTCGATACGCGTGGAAACCCTGACGCTACGGGACGCAAACGAGTTGGCGCGTCAACTCGCTTACCTAAGCGTTATCTATGATGATATCGGCCGTTGAGGCCGTGGATAGTGCGGGAGCAGCTCCCAAAATGAGAGCAAATGTGTTTCTATGATTTTTGAAACTACTGTTTGCGCTGCACAAACAGATTGCGTTTGGCGTCTGCCGGGTTGGCAAAGGTGACCACGCCGTTGCTGACTTTGCCCATGACCAGCATATTGGCGGTGAGGGCGTCTTTGTCGTCCAGTGAGAACGGCTTGTCATAGGTGCCCACCACGCCGTAGTAAATGCGTTTGATGTTCTCCAGACCCGACTTGATGGCCGGGCCGGCCAGCGTGTCTTGGCCGTTGCGCACTGTAAACAAGGCATACGTCAGCAAATAGGTGGTGTCGTAGCCCTGCGCTGCGGCCATGGGTACGGCCATGGGCTGGTTGAACATGCGCTTGTAGGCACTGAGGAAAGAGGCGCGGCGCTCGTTACTGGGCTCGGCAATGAAGGTTTGGGCCATCAAAGCGCCCTCGGCCGCTTCTTTGGCACCGTTGATGAAAAAGGGGAACGACAGCGGCCAGGCGCCGACTTGGGGGACTTTCCACTTCAGCTCTTTGCGGCCCAGGGCGATGACGGCGTTTTCGGTACCCACGGTGTAGCTGAACACTACATTGGCCCCGGCGGCGCGGGCGGCCGTCAATTCTTCGGTCAGGTCCTTCACGCCCAGGCCAAAGCGGGCGATGTGCACGGCCTTGAGGCCACGGGCGGCCAGCGCCGCTTCCACGTCTTTCAGACCCGCCTCACCGTAGCCGGTGGTGTCGGCAAAGATGGCAACTTTGTTCCAGCCTTTGCTCAGGATGTGGTTCACCACAAAGGGGGCCTGAATGGCATCGCGCGCCGATGTGCGAAAGATGTAGCTGCTGGGGCCTGGGTATTTGGCAGTGAGCGGTGTGCCGGTGGCGCAGGGGATGAGCAGCGGCATTTTCGCGTTTTGAAACACCTCCAGCGACTTGGCGGCCACGCCGGTATTGCAAAACCCAATGGTGGCCGTGACGCCCTCGGTCACCAACTCCTGTGAGCCTTTGAGGCCGACATCCGGGTTGCCCTGGTCGTCTTTGATGACCAACGTGAGCTGTCGGCCCATATAGCCACCCCCGGCGTTGATTTGCTCGGCCGCCAGTTGCACACCCTGCAGCATGGGCAGTCCAAAGTCTGACGACGGTCCGGTGAAGGGGCCAATGACGCCGATTTTGAGTGTCGCACTGCTTGGGGTCGCGGCTGGTGCACTGGCGGGGGCGCTGGCCTGGGCCAAGCTGCTAGCGGGCGCATAGGCCGTCAACAGACTGGCGGCGGCTGCCATCCAATGGGTGAGGGCGCTGCGGCAAATGAGACGGATGGACATGGATGCCTCCGGGGTTGGGGGTGATGGCCCATTCTGGAACGCCACCTCGGCGCGGTCATGCTGGCTAACCCTTAGCTGGGGTGCCAGCGTCAGCTGCTTGCAAGGCCGCAATGAGAGCTTCTTCCCGTAGACTGGTTCACCCCAGTCTGCCGTTCTCTGTTCCCCTTTTCCTACCGAGCTTTGCCTTTGACACCGCCTTTTTCGCCGCCACCGTCTCCCGCTGACACCACACCCTGGGGCCTGGCGATGGCCTTGTCGTTGGGCGCGGCCGTGTCTTTGGGCATTACCCGTTTTGCCTATGGTCTGCTGCTGCCCGCCATGCGCACCGACCTGGGCTGGAGCTACACGCTGGCTGGTGGCATGAACACGGCCAATGCACTGGGTTATTTTTTGGGGGCGCTGGCCACCCCGTGGTTGATGCGGCGTTGGGGTCCGTCCAGCTTGCTGTGGGGTGGGGCGGCATTGTCCAGCGTGTTCATGGGTTTGAGCGGTTTCTTTACCAGCGCCGATCCTTTGTTGGCGCAGCGCCTGCTGGCGGGCATTGCCAGTGCCATGGTGTTTGTCGCCGGTGGATTGCTGGCGGCCCGCTTGGGCATGCGCCACCCGCGCCACAGCGGTTTGCTGCTGGGCATGTACTACGGTGGCACGGGCTTGGGGATTGTGCTTTCAGCCCTGCTGGTGCCCTGGTTGCTAGACGCTACAGCGGGCCAGGCCCACGGCTGGCGCTGGGCCTGGTGGGCGCTGGCGGCTGTGTGTGCTGCGGCTACGCTGGTGCTGGTGTGGCCCGCACAGGTGATGGCGCGCTGGGCATTGCCGGTGCCCGCAGCAGGCGCGGGCAGCGCCCAGTTTCATTGGCGCGATTTTGGCTTTGGCTTGGCGGGCTACACGCTGTTTGGCGTGGGCTATATCGGCTACATGACCTTTGTGATTGCGCTCTTGCGCGCGCAGGGCAGCAGCGCCTTGGCGGTGACGGTGTTTTATGCGCTGCTGGGTTTGGCGGTGGTGGCGTCCAGCCGCATTTGGGCCGGCCTGCTAGACCGCCACCGCAACGGCCGCCCACAGGCGCTGCTGAATGCACTGCTGGGCGTGGCCACCGTGCTACCCGCGCTCACGCAGTGGTGGCCGCTGGTGCTGGTGTCGGGTTTGCTGTTTGGCGGGGTGTTCTTGTCGGTGGTGGCGTCTACCACTGCACTGGTGCGGCACAACCTGCCACCCACCGCATGGGCGGCGGGCATCAGCGCTTTCACCACCGTGTTTGCGGCGGGTCAGATCATTGGCCCCACGGTGGTGGGTTGGATTGCCGATGGCCCTGGTGGCTTGGCACGGGGCCTGGTGTTCTCAGCCGGGGCACTGTGGCTGGGGGCTGCTCTGGCCTTAAAGCAAAAAGCGCTGTAGAGGCCGTGGATAGTGCGGGAGAAGCTCCTAAATCAGTAGCAGCCCCGCCTTTCCTCTTTACTTGATCAAGCCTTCGGCTTTCATGGCCGCAAGCACTGCAGGCCGTGCGCCCACGCGCGCACGGAAGGTGCCGATGTTGACCAAGCCAGAAATGTCCACACCCACCATGCGCGCCCAATTGGTCACGGTGAACAGGTAGCCATCGGCCACGCTGTAGTTACTGCCCAGCAGGTAGTCTTTACCGGCCAGTTCGCCGTCCACCCAGGTCAGGCGTTTCATCAAATGTGCGATGGTGGCGGCTTTGGCCTCTTCGGGTGTGGCGGGGTTGAACAGCGGCGAGAAGTTCTTATGCAGCTCGGTGCCGATCAGTGTGAGCCACTCTTGCAGTTTGTAGCGCTCGTAGGTGCCATTGGCCGGGGCCAGGTTTTTCTCGGGCACTTGGTCGGCGATGTATTGCACGATGGCCGGGCCTTCGTGCAAGGTGCGGCCATCATCCAGCACCAAGAAAGGCACATAGCCCAGTGGGTTGATGGTGTAGTAGTCGGTGCCGTCGGGGGTCTGGTGCGTCTTGGTCGGTGTGAGCACACCTTCAAAGGCCAGCCCGGCCTCATGCAAAGCAATGTGTGCAGAGAGTGAGCAAGCACCGGGGGAGTAGTAGAGCTTCATGAAAAACCATCCATTCAAAGTGAGGAGTGGGCATGCTAGCGCGGCCTGCAAAAACCTGCTGGATCGCGCTGTTTGGCCTTTCCGCTCGGCCTTGTTGTTTAGGCTGCTGCCTTGACCAACTCGGCGGCTTTCTCCGCAATCATGATGGTTGGCGCATTGGTGTTGCCGGTGACCAGATTGGGCATGATGGACGCATCGACCACGCGCAAGCCTTGCAGGCCATGCACCTTGAGCTGCGCATCCACCACGGCCATGGCATCCGCAGCCGGGCCCATCTTGCAGGTGCCCACCGGGTGGTATTCAGTGTCGGAGTTCTTGCGCAAGAAGGCTTCGATCTGCGCCGGGTTGTTGCGCTCAATCGGGTACAGCATCTTGCCGCGAAAGCCATCCAGGGCCGGCGCTTCCATGATGTCGGCACCCAGTTGCGTGCCTTTGATCAGGCGCGCCAGATCGTCCGGGTCTTTCAGGAAGGCGGGGTCGATCAGCGGTGCATCGGTCGGCTTGGCGCTGGCCAGCGTCACCGTGCCACGGCTCTTGGGCCGCATCAGCGTGACGTGCAGGGTAAAGCCATGCCCCAGGTGCTGCTTGCGCGTATGGTCGTCGATGATGCCTACGCACATGGCGAGCTGGATGTCGGGATGCGCGGTGTTGCCGTCGGTGGGGATAAAGCCCTGGGTTTCAGACACACAAGAGGTCAGTATGCCGGTGCGCTTGCTGCGCCACTCGAAGATGGACTTGAGCAGAGCCCAGCCGCCGCGCAGCGAGATACCAAACGAGGCATCCACGCGCGAGGTGCGGTAGATCAGGCAGGTGGTGAGGTGGTCTTGCAGGTTCTGGCCGACGCCGGGCAGTTCGTGCTGGAGTGCAATGCCGTGCTTTTGCAGTTCGTCTTTGGGGCCGATGCCCGAGAGCATCAAGAGCTGGGGTGAACCATAGGCACCGCCGGACAAAATCACTTCACGTTTAGCGCGCACCTGGAGTGTCTGGCCGCCTTGCAGGTATTCCATACCGGTGGCGCGTTTGCCGTCGAGCAGCACGCGGCTGGCATGGGCGTTGGTGATGACGGTCAGATTCGGGCGGCCCAGGTTCGGGGTGATGTAGGCCTTGGCCGCGCTGCAGCGCTCGCCATTGATTTGCGTGGTCTGGCCCTTGGAGACACCGTATTGCACCGCGCCGTTGTAGTCGGGGTTGGTGGGGATGCCTTTTTCATTGCAGGCGGCGATGAAGGCGTCGTTGACCGGGCTGGGGCTGCGCAGGTAAGCCACGTTCAGCGGCCCGCCAGTGCCGCGGTATTCGGTGGCACCAAAGCACTCGTTGTTCTCGGCCTTCTTGAACAGCGGCAAGACGTCGGCGTAGCTCCAACCGGGGTTGCCCAGCGCGGCCCAACCGTCGTAGTCGTTGCGGTTGCCGCGGGTGTAGACCATGGCATTGATGGAGCTGCTGCCGCCCATGACTTTGCCGCGCGGCTGGTAGCCCTTGCGGCCGTTGAAGCCGCTCTGCGGCACGGTCTCGTAGCTCCAGTTGGCCTGGCCGATCTGGGCCATCACGGCGATGCCCAGTGGGCAGTGGATCAGCACCGAGCTGTCGGTGGGGCCGGCTTCGAGCAGGCACACCGAGACCTTGGGGTCCTCGCTCAAGCGGCTGGCCATCACGCAACCGGCGGAACCGCCACCGACGACAACGTAGTCAAATTCTTGGGCAGACATAGAGTGCTTTCAAGGGAAGAGAGAAATCAACGCGTCAGGAAGTTCAGGTACTTGCTGGCAAAGGTGCTGTACGGGGGGTAGAGCAGCTTGATAGCACTGAAGGGCGCTTGGTAAAACACCGGGCGCATTTTGGAGAAGGTGACAAAGCCTTCATAGCCATGGTAGTGGCCCATGCCGCTCTCGCCCACGCCGCCAAAGGGCAGGTCATGCTGTGCCGTGTGCAAGATGCCGTCATTGACGGTGACACCGCCGGACATGACGTGGGTGATCAGGTGTTCTATCTGCGCTTTGTCGTGGCTGAAAGGGTAGAGCGCCAGGGGCCGCGGGCCTGCGTTGATGGCGTCTATCGGCTCGTTCAGGGTTTTGTAGCCAATGACGGGCAACACGGGGCCAAAGATTTCACGCGTGCGCAGCGCGCAGTCGGCGGGTGCATTCAGCACGATATGCGGCGCAATCTTGCGTGTGCTGGCATCCCAGGCTGGGCCGGGAATGAGCGGTACCAAGGTGGCACCCATGGCTTGGGCTTCCTCCAAGGCGCCCACAATCCGCTGGAAGGACCGGTCGTCAATGATCGAGGTGTAGTCCTCACTGGCCAGGCTGCTGTAGCGTCCCTTCACGATTTGTTTGGCCGCAGCAACAAACTCCTTGAGCTTGGCCTGCGGCAGGTACAGGTAATCCACGGTGGTGCAGACTTGGCCCGCGTTAAAGCATTTGGCAAACAGCAGGCGCTCGGCTGCCGTTTGCAGCGGGAAGTCATCGCAAATGATGGCGGGCGATTTGCCGCCCAGCTCCAAGGTGACCGGGCAGAGGTTGGCCGCCGCCGCTGCCATCACCGCTTTGCCGGTCTGGCCCGAGCCGGTGAAGATCAGGTGGTCGAACTTGAGTTTGGAAAACTCCACGCCCACGTCGCCAGTCTCATCAAAGAACGCCAGCTTGTCGCGGTTGAAATAATCGGGGATTTTGTCGATCAACAAGGCCGCGACGCGGCGCGAGTTTTCGGACATCTTGACCATGGACCGATTGCCCGCCGCGAAGGTGCAGATCAGGCCGTTAAAGCTGGTCCAGATGGGAAAGTTCCAGGGAATGATGGCACCCACGACACCCAAGGGCTGCGGTATGACGCGGTTGCTGGCACC
Source organism: Burkholderiales bacterium PBB3 (assembly GCA_002256115.1). GTDB lineage: Bacteria > Pseudomonadota > Gammaproteobacteria > Burkholderiales > Burkholderiaceae_C > Allorhodoferax. Next base: position 58,436 of record NKIK01000019.1, on the reverse strand, counting down.
CAAAAAGTTCTTCAGGTCCACTTGACGTTTTTGCGGTTGCATCCACTTCTTCAGGTGTTTGAGCGTGTGGTTGACACCATCGATGACGCTGAAGATTTCAGCGAACAAGGACTCATGGCTAGACCGGTGGCCATAGTCTTCGCTGATGGCTTGCACCAGCGCGTCACGGTGGTCCAGCACAAAGGCTTTGAGTTTGAGCAGGTCGGCTTTTCGCTCTTCAAAGCTGGGGTTGGGGTGGGCCAAGTAGGCCGCACGCTGCAGTTTGAGTGTGTCGTTCAGGTCACGCTGCACCACGGCGACGGGGGGTGTGGCGTGTAGGGGAATCGCGGCTTTGGCGGCGCGAGTGGCCTTGCGCGGCGTGCTGGCTACATCGGTCGTGGGCATATCTGCGGGGGTTTTGGTGAGGGGGGTGGAATTCGGCATCATGTTCTAAAGCTAGGGTCCAGGCGGTCGGCTTTGCGCAGCAGGGAGGGCCAGGCAAACGCCCCGCCCATGCCGCTGGTTTGTACGCGCATGGCCTGCGCCACGCCTTGGACGATTAAAGGATTCACTTCGGTGAGCGTGCCACCTGCCTGGGCCGCGATCTGGATCTGGCAGGTGGTCTCAAAGATATACATGCTCAAGAAAGCATCGGCAATGCTGGGCCCCACGGTCAGCAGCCCGTGGTTGCGCAGCATCAGGAAGTTGGCGGTGCCCAGGTCGGCCTGCAGGCGCGGTTTCTCATCGTCGCGAAAAGCCACGCCCTCGTAGGTGTGGTACGCCAGCGAAGCCAGCACAAAGGTCGATTGCTGACTGATGGGCAGCACGCCACCCGCCTGAGCGCTGACGCCCACGCCCGCACGCGTGTGGGTGTGCAGCACGCAGCCCGCATCTTCGCGCGCTTCGTGCACGGCGCTGTGGATCACAAAGCCCGCGGGGTTGACCGGGAAGGGCGAGTCGATCAGCTTGTTGCACTGCTGGTCGATCTTGATCAGGCTGCTGGCGGTGATTTCGTCAAACATCAGCCCGTAGGGATTGATCAGGAAATGGTGCTCAGGGCCGGGAATGCGGGCACTGATGTGGGTGAAGATCAGATCGCTCCAGCCGTAGGCAGCCACTAGGCGGTAGCAGGCGGCCAGGTCAACGCGCAGTGCCCATTCTTCGGGGCTGACTTGTGTCTGAAGTGAGGGAATGTTCATCGCGAAATCCGGTAGGCCAACAGACCGCCACCATACACGCAAGCGCCCGCAAAAACCCGTCACTTAGAGGTCATTCAGGGTAATCACGGGTGTCAGTTGGGTGCGTCACCCCAAAAACTCGCCCGCTATGAAAAGCATGTCTGCTAAGGCAATGAACACCTGGGTTACGGCCTGTTTCGGCTTGAAAACTGAGTACAAACTCGTTTTTACGGCTGGCAGTAAGACTATGGTGCTGAACTGAGGCGTTCAGCCATCCGTGTTTGCCAGCCTGGGCCTGTCGCTTTCCAGCGGGCGATCACGTCAGCGGGCAGACGAATGGACAGTAGCTTGCGTGGATTGGCGGACACGGGGCGCCCACCCCGGTTGACTTGCGCACGTGCAAGCATCTGCGCGTTGATTTCTGGCAACTCTTCGTATTCGTCGCTCGTGACGACGTGGGCATCCACCTGAGCCAGATCAGACCCCAAGGAGCGGTGCAATGCGGATTCGTTCGCGGTCATTTGCTTTCCTCATGCTGAAGATATGGCGATCCGCGCCACGCGGTGTGTATCCAATGACGATCATTCGCCCGGCTAGCAATCCGTAACAAATGATGCGCTGTTCCCCATAGTCTTTACGGATGTCTTCGAACTCAAGGGTCACGCCCTCAAACACGATTTCCGCGTCCAAAAAATCCAAACCTCGTTCTATCAAAGCCCGCTCACGCTTGGATGGATCGAAGGTGACACGCATTGGTTATTGTATGGACAAAAACATAACAATACAAACCTGCCGATGCGGCAAGTTTTTCATTGTCACGGTCACAAACGGATGCAGGTATCCAATGGCCTAATCCGTAAGCACCCAACCCAGGGACAGAACGTAGCGACTGCCACCCACAACGCGCGTCACGCTGTGCTCACAAGCATCCGGGCGGAACAGCTTGATGCGTTTGCTGGCATAGATGGGCGTGGCGCAGACAAACTCGCCCCCTGACTTGGGGGCCATGAGGACCAGATTGAGCCGGTAGTGCCTGCCCGCTTTCACCGGGTCGGTGTGGGGCGGGATTTCAGCACCCTCCGGGTAGCAGATGAGGTAGCTGTCGAAAGGTAGCGGCCACCGCGCTGTGAGCAAGAGCATCTTGTCGTAGCCCGTGCCTTGGCGCCCCCGTTGCCAACGGAAGGCGGTCGACAGATAACTGCGAAGGGAAGCCGCCACGCGCATGGTGGTCGCTTAGGTTGCCAGCCGCGCAGCCGCCCACAGTGTCTGGTCCACCACCGCCTGCGCACTCTTGCGGTGGAAGTCGGATTTGAACTCCCCCTGCTCGTCAAACGCTTCGCCCGCGCGGCCGAGGGCAAACTGCTGTGGGCAGATCCAACACTGCAGGTTTTGCAGCAGCGGGTTCAGGTGGCTGAGCGAGCGCAGGCCGCCCAGTGCACCAGGGGATGCGCTGAGCAAGCCCACCACTTTGCCGGTAAAGGGCTTGTTACTGCTGGACCAGACCGGGTGGCCTTTGACCGGGCTGGAGGCCCAGTCGATAGTGTTTTTGAGCAGGGCGGTGTAGCTGCCGTTGTACTCCGGCGAGACGATGATCCAGGCTGGGTGGGCATCCATGATTTCTTTGAGTTTGATCACATCGGCGGGCGTGGCTTCCGCTTCCAGGTCGGCGTTGTACATGGGGATGTCGAGTGACGACAACTCCAGCAGCGTGACGTCGGCACCGCTGGCACTGGCCAGCTTGGCGGTGGCGTGGGCGAGTTGGCGGTTGAAGGATTGTTGGCGGGTGCTGCCCGCGAAGACTAGGAGTTTGGTCATGGCTTATTGTCGTCAGATATAGGGTGTGGTTTCTTCACTCGCCCGCGCCGGGCAAGGCCTGGGTATTTTGCTCCGTGTCCCCCGCCCGCTGCGCGGGCTCCTCCTTTACCTGCGCAAAATACCCAGGCCTTGCCCGTCGCTGGAGGTTGCGGAGAAGGGGCTATTTGTAGTTCTTGTGGGCCCATCGATGCGTAACGCGAGATCGGTTGGGTTGTGCGTTTTGCGTAGGTAAAGGGAGGAGGCCGAAGGCCGGGGGACACGAAGCAAAACGTGCAGCCCAACCGATCCCCCACGGTAGCAGCCCAACCAAGCGAACTCTAACTACGTGCCAAAAAACCAGGCAACCGGTAAAATCGCAGCCTATCCCACACTGGGTGCACGCAACCCTGCCTTGCGCCCCCGAATGAACACCATGCTCTATCCCCAAGAATTCGACGTCATCGTTGTCGGCGGCGGCCACGCCGGGACCGCGGCCGCCCTGGCCGCGGCCCGTATGGGCAGCAAGACTTTGCTGCTGACCCACAACATCGAGACCCTGGGCCAGATGAGCTGCAACCCCAGCATTGGCGGCATTGGCAAAGGCCACTTGGTGAAAGAGGTGGATGCGCTGGGCGGTGTGATGGCGCTGGCTACCGACGAAGCCGGCATCCAGTTCCGGATTTTGAATTCCAGCAAAGGCCCGGCCGTGCGCGCTACCCGAGCCCAGGCCGACCGTATTTTGTACAAAGCTGCAGTACGCCGCACGCTGGAGAACCAGCCCAATCTGTGGCTGTTCCAGCAGGCGGTGGACGACCTGATGGTGGAGGGTGATCGGGTGGTGGGTGCGGTGACGCAGGTCGGCATCCGCTTCAGGTCGAAGACCGTAGTGCTGACGGCGGGTACTTTCCTGGACGGCAAGATCCATGTGGGACTGAACAATTACGCCGCCGGCCGGGCAGGGGACCCGCCCGCAGTTTCTTTAAGCGCGCGGCTAAAAGAGCTGAAGCTGCCCCAGGGCCGCTTGAAAACCGGCACACCCCCGCGCCTGGATGGCCGCAGCATTGACTTCAGCAAGTGCCTGATTCAGCCCGGGGACGGTACGCCGGGCGGCATGAGTGATGTGATGCCGGTGTTCAGTTTTATGGGACGGGTCGAGCAGCACCCCGCACAAATGCCGTGCTGGATCACCCACACCAACGAGCGCACGCACGACATCATCCGCAGCGGCTTTGACCGCAGCCCCATGTTCATGGGCAAGATTGAAGGCGTCGGCCCGCGCTATTGCCCCAGCGTGGAAGACAAGATCAACCGTTTTGCCGACAAAGACAGCCACCAGATTTTTCTGGAACCAGAAGGCCTAACGACGCACGAGTACTACCCCAACGGCATCAGCACTAGCTTGCCGTTCGACATCCAGTACGAACTGGTGCGCAGCATGGCAGGGTTGGAAAACGCCCACATCCTGCGCCCCGGCTACGCCATCGAGTACGACTACTTCGACCCACGCAGCCTGAAGAGCAGCTTTGAGACGCGCCAGATCAACGGCCTGTTCTTTGCTGGGCAGATCAATGGCACAACTGGCTACGAAGAGGCGGCGGCCCAGGGATTGTTTGCCGGACTGAACGCCGCACTGCAAGCCAAGGGCGAAGCCGCCTGGACGCCGGGCCGGGACGAGGCCTACTTGGGCGTGCTGGTGGACGACCTTATTACCAAGGGCGTGACCGAGCCTTACCGCATGTTTACCAGCCGGGCCGAGTTCCGCCTGCAGCTGCGCGAAGACAATGCCGACGCCCGCCTGACCGAGACCGGCCGCAAGCTGGGACTGGTGGACGATGCGCGCTGGGATGCCTTTAGCCGCAAGCGCGATGCTGTTTCACGTGAAACAGAACGCCTGCGCAGCATCTGGGGCAACCCCAAGAACCTGCCGCAAGCTGAAGCCGAACGGGTGTTGGGCAAAGCTATGGAGCACGAATACAACCTGGGCGACCTGCTGCGCCGCCCGGATGTGAGCTACGCCGGGCTGATGTCTTTGGATGGCGGACGCTTTGCCAACGCCGATTTGCCAGTGGCTGTTTCACGTGAAACAAATGGCGGTACTGCTGCTGAGCAAGATGCTGTGATTTGCCAGGATGTGTTCGTGGCCAGCGTGGTGGAGCAGGTGGAGATTGCCGCCAAGTACTCCGGCTATATCGACCGCCAAAAGGACGAAGTGCTGCGCGCCGCCCATTACGAGAACTTGGCGCTACCCGCCGAGCTGGACTATATGCAGGTGACGGCGCTGAGTATTGAGGCGCGCCAACGCCTGAGTAAGCAGCGCCCCGAAACTCTGGGCCAGGCTTCCCGCATGTCGGGCATCACGCCCGCCACCATTTCCTTGTTGATGATTCACCTGAAAAAAGGCAACTTCCGCGGTTTTGCGAATAATGCTGCCGAGAAGCTGGTTGCATAAACCCTGCGGCAGGGCGGGTGTTGCTGCCCCGAACGCAGTTGCTGCGGACAAGCGTTGGTAACGTATTCGAAACCTGGCGAGGAATGCGACCTTAAACTCAGGCTCCTTTCTCCATTCACAAAGGTTTTGCATGTCCCGCGCTCTGCTGTTGTTGCTGGGTTTGATTACCATCGTGGCTGCGTCTATGGGTGTGCGCCGCTGCAGTAGTAATAAGGCACCGGCCCCAGCAAAGCCCGCACTGGTAACACCAGCGGCTTCCACCGCGCCTGCTGCATCACAGGGTGGCAAGCCCATGGGTTATGGCTTGACCTTCAGCATGGCGGAGGCAGACGACAAAGATCCCAAGGATGTAGCTAGTCTGACCTGTGACACCACCGGTTCTCAAACCCTAGACCGGCCTTACAAAGACGCCTGTAACCCCACGGTAGGCGACACCAGTTGTCGCATGGTTCTGCCTGTGTTGTGTATCAAGAAGGGCAGCCTTTCGCGCCCGGCACCCTTGAGTGGTAGCGGCTGGACGGGTGGCGAGCTGGCCGCCACCGCACCGGTGATGGGTGCGGTGCTGGACTCGGAAATGAAAGCCAACGTCATGTGTGAACGCGACTTTGGCCAGGGCTGGCGCATGGCCATGTTCAGCGATGGTCGCAATTACCCTGACGAAAATGGCTACGACCATGTCGCACGCGGAGACGAGTGGGGCTTGCAGGGGCGCGTGGGCGGCTCGGGGTTGGGTGGCACCGCACGCTACTGGGTGAACAGCCAGCAGCACTCAGCCAACTGTTGGAACTAGCCCGCAACAAGGCCCTCCACCCATATGACCCACTTTGAACCCGAGATGTTTCACGTGAAACAACCGCGTCGCCACTTGGGCCTATTGCTCCGGCCCGGTGAAGTCATAACTTCCGTTCGAGCTGAGCTTGTCGAAGCCCGGGACTCCCTTCGACAAGCTCGGGGCGAGCGGTCCATACTCCACAAGGCCGTATCAATATTGCCCACACCATTGTCGCGCCCATGGCGCTACGCAATATTGCTGCTGTTGCTAATCACAGGCGCTGCCCAAGCGGGTGTGCAAAAGTGCACCGGCCCTGATGGCAAAGTTATCTTCAGTGACCAAGCCTGCGCTACGGGGCAGACCAGCAGCACGCTACCGGGGGTTTCAACAAGCGCAGCGCCAGTCGCTGGTTCCAGTACCGGTGCCGGCAAAGCCAGCTATGACGACATGGTGCAACGGTCTCGCAGAGCCCAGGTGCACGCCGCGCTGACACCGGAGTGCCGCGCCTTGGGGGACAATGCATCGCGGGCGCTGCGGACCGATACTGCGTCGCTAGAGGAGGTGAAGCGTGCCGTGTCGCAGTTTGAAAACCAGTGTGGCGACCAAGTGCAAAAGGCCAGTGCAGTTGCAGCGACCCGCCGCGCCACACCCGATGCGTCGGACTGCCGCAGCCTGCGCCAGTCTCTGGAAGAGCGCCGCGCACGCCTGAAAACCATGACCAACCGCGAGCTGCAAGAGTTCGTTAAATTTCAAAACGAGGTATCCGTTGGCTGTCGATAACTTGAACTTGCGCTCTGAGCTGGAGCGTGCGCTACCTGCCTTGGGCCTGTCTTTGGATGCAGCGCAAGTAGGCGCGCTGATGGACTACTTGGCCTTGATCCAAAAGTGGACCAAGGTTTACAACCTGACTGCGGTGCGCGACCCGGCTGAGATGCTGACCCACCATTTGCTGGACAGCCTGGCCGTGATCAATCCGCTGCGCCAGCAGTTGGCCGCCTTGGCTCCGACGGAGGCACGTCAGCGTTTGCTGGATGTGGGCTCGGGTGCTGGATTGCCAGGCATCGTGATTGCTATTTGCTGCCCAGAGATGGCGGTGGATTGTGTGGACACGGTGGCCAAAAAGGCGGCGTTTATTCAGCAAGTGGCCGCCACCCTGCGGCTGCCGAATTTGCGTGGTGTGCATGCGCGGGTGGAAAACCTGACCGACAAATACGACGTGGTCAGTTCCCGAGCCTTTGCGTCCTTGGTGGATTTCACCAACTGGTCTGCGCAGGCGTTGGCGGAGCAGGGGGTGTGGATGGGCATGAAGGGCAAGTATCCGGGGGAGGAGATGGCGGTCTTGCCATCGTCCGTGGCAGTGTTTCACGTGGAACAACTGGTGGTGCCGGGGCTGGAGGCTGAGCGTTGCATTGTCTGGATGCGCCAAGCCGGGACTCCCTTGCTCTCCTAGCTTATCTCCGGATCAGGCGGGTTGGGCACTCTCTTCCGGTCGTGTCCCCCGGGCCGTGAGGGCCCTCCTCCTTAACCTCCCGGAAAAGAGCACCCAACCCACCTGATCCCTTGAAGCACTGTCGGGTCGCTAAGTGGGAAAACCCCATTTGCTGTCAATCGCGCGGTGGTGGCGCGACTGCCTTCAGGCCCGGATCAGCACTACACACATCCAGCGGCAGGTAGGGGGTGCGCGTTTTGCGTAGGTAAAAGGAGGAGGCCGAAGGCCGGGGGACACGGAGCAAAACGTGCACCCCCTACCTGTCGCGGGCGCGAGACGTGCACCCCAAGATTCCAACGTAAACTCACACACTCCCCAACTCCCCCAAAAAACTGAAAGATCCCATGCTCGGCGTCACCGACTACGGCACTTTTGTCGTCACCATCATCGTGTTTTTGCTGATCCCCGGACCGGGCAATCTGGCGCTGATCACGTCCACCAGCAAGGGTGGCATCGCGGGTGGTTTGGGGGCAACCTTCGGCGTCATCTTGGGCGACCAGGTGTTGATGTGGTCGGCGGTGGCGGGTGTGGCCGCGCTGTTGGCTGCGTACCCCGATGCCTTCCACGCGGTGCAATGGTTCGGTGCCGCCTACCTGGCTTACTTGGGTGCCCGGATGCTGTTGGCCAAACCTGGTGCGGCACCGGTGCTCAATATCAAGGCCGGGCATTATTTGCGCCAGGCCATGGCCATCACCTTGCTCAACCCCAAGGCCATCCTGTTTTACATGGCCTTCTTCCCGCTGTTTGTGGACCCGGCCCTGCAACAAGGGCTGCTGACTTATGCCTTCATGGCCGCCACCATCGCGGTACTGACTTTTTTGTACGGCCTCACCTCGGTGCTGTTGACCCACTTTTTGGCCGAACGCATTCGCGCCAATCCCAAAATTTCTCAAGGGCTGGAAAAACTGGCCGGTGTGTTTTTGATCGGCTTTGGGGTGAAGCTGGCGCTGCAGCGCTAGGCTTTTCACCAATCAGTCCAACAGGGTAGGGAAGCGCAAGGCATGGCCAAAATTTTCTGTATCGCCAACCAAAAAGGTGGCGTGGGCAAGACCACCACCACCGTGAACCTGGCTGCTGGCTTGGCCAAAGTCGGCCAACGGGTGCTGATGATTGACCTGGACCCGCAGGGCAACGCCACCATGGGCTCGGGGGTGGACAAGCGCAAACTGGAACTCACGGTGTACGACGTGTTGCTGGAATCAGCCAGCATTGCCGAAGCGCGCACGCAAAGCGACAAGCTCAAAGAGGGCGGCTGCAGCTACGACATTCTGGGTGCCAACCGCGAGCTGGCCGGTGCCGAGGTGGAGCTGGTGGAAGTGGAGCGCCGCGAGAAGCGCCTCAAGCTGGCCATCGCCGCCGTCGACTCTGAATACGACTTTGTGCTGATCGACTGCCCCCCTTCCTTGAGCATGCTGACCCTGAACGGCCTGTGCTGCGCGCACGGCGTCATCGTGCCTATGCAGTGCGAATACTTTGCGCTCGAAGGGTTGACCGATCTGGTTAACACCATCAAACAGGTCAAGGCCAACCTCAATGACGACCTGCAGATCATCGGACTGCTGCGCGTGATGTTCGACCCGCGCATTACGCTGCAGCAGCAGGTCAGTGATCAACTCAAGACCCACTTTGGCGACAAAGTGTTTGACTCGGTGATCCCGCGCAATGTGCGCCTGGCCGAAGCGCCTAGCTATGGCGTGCCCGGCGTGGTGTTTGACCCGAATTCCAAGGGTGCGCAGGCTTTTGTGGCCTTTGCACAAGAGATGGTGGCGCGCATTCACACCATGCCGGTTCCCGCCTGATATGCACCCTAGTTTATATGTCAAATCCGCCCTACAGGCCGTGGATAGTGCGGGAGCAGCTCCTAATTTAGGAGCGCCTGGTCTTTTGAAACCTGGTTTTTCTTGCCCGTGAACGCCCCGACCTTAACCCCTGTCGCACGCCCTGTTTTGCTACTACCCGGCTGGCAAAACTCCGGCCCGGCGCACTGGCAAAGCCGCTGGGAGGCGCTGCAAACCGCGCCCTTTCAGTTCACGCGTGTAGAGCAGGCCGACTGGATGCGCCCGCTGCGGGGCGACTGGATGATTCAACTGGAAGAGGCCGTGCTGGCCGCGCCCGGCCCGGTGCTGCTGGCCGCGCACAGCCTGGGCTGCATGCTGACCGCCGCGTGGGCCGAACATTCGCAAAACACCCAGCGCGTGGTCGGTGCGTTGCTGGTGGCCCCGGGCGACCCGGAGCGCGAAGAACTGCGCGCAGTGCTGAAAAGCTGGGCGCCGATTGTGCGCAAAGCCCTGCCGTTTGAGAGCATCTTGCTGGGCAGCGAGAACGACCCCTATTGCGATTTTGCGCGCGCGCAAGGCTTTGCGCACAGCTGGGGCAGCCAGTTTGTGAACACCGGCGCGCGCGGCCATATCAACGCCGAATCGGGCTTGGGCGATTGGCCCGAGGGCCTGCAATTTTTAGAACAACTGCATTCAGGGCAACACCAGCCTACGAAGGAATAAGAACATGGTCACCAAGAAACCCAAGGGACTGGGCATGGGCCTGGAGGCATTGCTAGGCCCCAAGGTCAAGGACGCGGCACCCGCCAGCGCCGAGCCCGCCAACCCCGGCCTGCCGACGACGCTGTTGCTGACCGACATGGTGGCAGGCGTCTACCAGCCGCGCACGCGCATGGACGAAGGCGCGCTGTACGAATTGGCCGAGAGTATCAAAGTGCAAGGCATCATGCAGCCCATCCTGGTGCGCCGCTTGAGCGACGAGGATTCGCGTTTGCGCCGCCAAGAGCAGGCCGATCAGGTGCCGCCACTGCCCGGTGCGCAGGCTCGCCTGAACCAGTCTGTGTACGAGATCATTGCTGGCGAGCGCCGCTTCCGCGCGGCCAAGCTGGCCGGACTCGAGAGCGTACCCGTGCTGGTGCGCGATGTCCCCAACGAGGCCGCCGCCGCCATGGCGCTGATCGAGAACATTCAGCGCGAAGACCTGAATCCGCTGGAAGAGGCCCAGGGCCTGCAGCGCCTGATCAAAGAGTTTGGCTTGACGCATGAGACGGCCGCCCAAGCCGTAGGCCGCTCGCGCAGCGCCGCCAGCAACTTGTTGCGCTTGTTAAATTTGGCCGACCCGGTGCAAACCATGCTGATGGCCGGCGACATCGACATGGGCCACGCGCGCGCGCTGCTGGCGCTGGACCGTGGCACCCAGATCACCGCCGCGAATCAGATTGCCGCCAAAAAGATGTCGGTGCGCGAAACCGAGAGCTTGGTCAAAAAGTTGAGCGCCGAGTTTGCGCTCACGCCCCAAAAACCCACCAAAGAAAAATCCCGGGACCTCAAACGCGTGGAAGAAGAGCTGTCCGATCTGCTGATGGCGCAGGTCGAAGTGCAGATCAAAAAGCGCGTGAAACGCCATGGCCGCATGGAAGAAATGGGCGAGGTGGTGATTCAGTTCGGCTCGATGGATGAGCTCAACGGGCTGATTGATCGGCTGCGGGGCTCCTAGAATCCCTGCGGTGCGCCAGCCCCTCTGCATCTATCGCCAAATACACCGCACCGGCTTGATCTAAAAATGCCAAGCCATCACCTTCTTTGAGCATGGCGATGGTGCACAGGCTGCCGGCGGTGAGCGCGGTGGCGGCTAGCACGCTGACGGACTGCCAGTGGGTCACGGGCATTCCGGTGTGCGGGTTCAGGATGTGGCAGTAGCGTTTGCCGTCTTTCTCAAAATAGCGCTCATAGTCGCCGCTGGTGGCCAGGCCGCCTTTGTGGATGGGAATGGTGGCGACGATTTTGCGTGGGTCGCGCGGGTGTTGGATGCCGATGCCCCAGGGTGCGCCGTCGGGTTTGGGGCCGAGCACATGCACATCGCCCGCCAGGTTCACATAGCCACTGGTAATGCCCTGGCCTAATAGCGCAGCAGCGGCCCGGTCTGCGGCGTATTCCTTGCCAAACCCGCCAAAGTCCAACTCCATGCCTGCCTGCGGCAAGCGCACTTGGTTGCCATCGCGCTCCACGTGTTGCCAGCCAATGCGCGCGTACAAGTCTGCTAGCTGGGCAGGGTCGGCCACGCGTGCCTCCTTAAAATTCCAGGCCTGGCGCAATATGCCCGAAGTGATGTCGAACAGGCCGCCGCTGGCGTTGAACAGGGTTTCTGCATAGGCCAGCAGCGTTAGCGTTTCTGCATCGCATTCCACCCAGTCGCCACCCGCGTTGGCATTGATGCGGCTGACAATGCTGGCGCTCTGGTAGCGGGAGTAGGTGGCCTCAATGCGGCGCACTTCGGCCATGGCGGCTTGCGCGGCGCGCTCGGCAGTGGCGGCATCGGCGGCCACCACCCGCAGCTCGCAGGCGCTGGCCATGGCCTGGAAGCTGAAGGAGTGTGCGCGCATGAAAAAGCTAACTAGAAGAGATGCCGCGCGCCGTTTTAACGACCCTGCGATGCCAGCGGCTTAGAAACGCCGGGTCAGGCCCAGCTGCACCGTCCTGGCCATGAAGGGCGCCAGACCGGGGCTGCCGTCGCCGCCGATGCGCCATTCGCCGCGTTGCTCGTAGCGCTCCAGCTTCACATCCGCCGCCCAGTCTTTGTCCAACTGTTTGCTGAGTTTGAAGCCGAAGGTGCGCGCGCCGTAGGCCGATGTGCGTTGGTCAAACGAGATCAGGCTCTCGCCCGGCACATAGTCTTCGGGAATGTTCACGCGGGTCGGAAACTTGGGGTCCGGGTCCACATAAAAGCGGGCGGCGCTTTGGGAATAAATGCGCAGCAGCGGCGTAATGGCCCAGCCGCCGGGCAGGGGTTGCTCGTACTCCAGGCCCAGGGTGTGGGCCTTGATGTCGTTGGTGTCCGAGTAGTAGCGGTAAGACACGCGCGCCGTGCCATCGGTGCCGCTAAAAAAGTGGTTCCACCGGCCCACCAGCGTGCTGGCCTGGCGGCTGCGCGGGCGGCTGTCCAGCGCCTTGTAGGGGTCGGAGAAAAAGCCCTGGCCGTTGGCAAACGTGACCGTGAGCTGGGCGATATCGGTCGGGGTGATGACTTGCGTGACGCCAAACAACCAATCGGTGGTGGTGCGGGACTCGTCCAGGCTGCTGTCGATGTTGGAGCGGATGCGGTCTCGGGTCACGCCCAGGCCCAGTTTGAGGGTGGTGTTGCGGTCTGCGCTAGACCAACTGCCCAGCGCAGACAGCGCGCGCGAGTCGTAATCGGATTCATTCGACACGGCCGCACCCAGTTTGAGTGAACCATCGGCCCAGTAGCGGGTCACGCTGGCGTCCAGCGCGCGGCGTTGCTCGGTGATCTCAGACAGGCTGCGGGCGGCGGTGTAAAACGCGGGTGATGCGCCCGAGATAGCATCAAACACATAGGCCCCGTCAAACGACCAGTCGCCCGCAAACGGGGTGGAGATAGCAATGGCCGGTGCCTTCACGCGAATGCGGTCGTTGCCCGGCTGGCTGTCTTGGTAGTCCAGGTATTTCAGGCTGATGGTGGCGCTTTCGGGCGGCACATCGGCGTACGCGGCCAGGGGCAGGGCACTGCAGGCTGCGGCAAACAGGCCTAAACCGATCTGCCCGAGTTGGCCCAAGGCTGTCAGGGCGGCAGCCTTATCTTCGTGAATATTCTGGTCATACAGGGACGCGGAGGGTGGAGTTTTTTGGGTCATAGTGTCTGGCCGCTCTTCAATTGCAACCACAGCCGCCGCCGCCCACGCCCGTGCCACCGCTGGCAGCCTCTTTGCTGAAGTAGATGTGGTCGGTGAACTTACTGTCCAGCGCGTCGCGCTCAAAGCCCATCTCGGGGCGCGCCAGGTTGCCTTTTTCCCAGGCTTGCACCGTGGGCAATGCGCTGCAGCCGCTCAATGTGGCCATTGCGGCCAGTGCAGCACCCAAAGTAACCAGTCTCAAGGCCGTGCCAGAGCGCCCCTTGGTTCGCCCCGCTGCGCGGGTGAGTTCGTCAATGTGTTTCATGGTTTTCCTTGCAGCGCAGTTTGAATGGCTTGCTCCAGCGCCGCCGTGTCTTTGGGGCTAAAACCGGCGTGCTTCCACAGCACGGTGCCGCTCTTGTCGATCAGGTAACTGGTGGGCATGGTCTTCACGGCAAACAGCCGGGGCGATGCACCGGCCGCGTCATAGCCAATGTCAAACTGGGCCGGGCTGGCGGCCAAAAAGCGGGCGGCGTCGGCGGGCTTTTGGTCTACGTTAATGGCCCACACGCGCAAGCCCTGCTTGCCGTAGCGGCTGTGCATTTCATTCATCCACGGGAAGGACTGCTTGCAAGGTCCGCACCACGAGGCCCAAAAATCCAGATACACCAGCTCGCCGCGCAGGCTGAGCTTGAGCGGCTGCGCATCGCGCGTTTGCAGCTCCAGCGCGGGTGCGGCCTCGCCTTTTTCAACAGCGCCACACGGGCCCGCCAGCGCGGCGCAGGCGGCAAAAACCAAAGCAATACGGCGCATGCTGCGGCCTACAAAAAGTACAGACCCGAGGTCTGCAGCCCCACCAGCTGAATATGGTCCTGGTTCGCTTGCAGGCCCGCAATGGCGGCCAGCATGCTGGCCTGGGTGTAGGTGTTGTTGTCCAGCAGGCTGGCCAACTCGGCAGCCACTGCGGTGCTGGGCAGCGCGTCAAACAAATTGCGGTACACCAGATTCACAAAAGAGGTGTTGTCACTGCCCCCGGCAAAGCTGGCGATGATGCCTGAGTTGACCAAGGCCGTGGCCCCGTCCAACAGGCTTGCGCCGCTGTCAAAGTAGCGAATCACTGCGCCCGTGGTGAGCTGGTCTTTCAGCGTTGCGGCACCGGCGGCTGCGCCAATCAGCAGGGCGGCCTTGCCAGCAGCCTGCGTGGGTGTTAGATCAAGCGCCACCGCGCCATCGTCAAAGCTCACCCGCTCTACGTTTTTGAGCCGCCATTCGGTGTTGGCGCTGCTGGCCCCAGAGACCAGTTCCATCACCGTCAGGCCACTGCGCTTCAAAAAGGCCACATTGCCCCGAGAAAAGGCGGCGCTCACCGTGTCCAGGCCGCCGCCGCCATCGATCAGATCAAAACCCGTGAACGGGAAAATCGTGTCATCGCCCGAAGTGCCGGTGATGTTTTCCGAGCCCCCGAACTTACCTGAGATGATGGCCATAGCAGCGCCTTTGGAAGTGATTGCGGTTGTCGCAGACGATTCTATGCGCGCGCCCGCAAACGCTATGCAAAGCGCTACAGCTGGTTTCAATTGCGTTTGCATTTAACCTACTGCTTTTTGAAAACTCCGCACCAGCCTTCATGAAGATTGCCCGCGCCCTGATCCACAGCCCCTGGCCGCTGCCGGCCTTAATGGTCTGGGCTGCGGCCTGGCTGGGCTTTGTGGGGCTGGTGGCCCTGGGCGTGGGGCCAGTGGCCGCGCTGGCGCTGCCCAGCCTGGGCGGCGTGGCGGCCAGCCTGCTGGGCCACAGCTGGTGGCGTCGGTTGATGATCGGCGGCGGGTTTCCGCTGTCATTGGCGCTGTCGGGCGTCGTCAGCTTGCCCGCCTGGGCCTGGCTGCTGCCGCTGGGCCTGCTGATGCTGATCTACCCGCTGAATGCCTGGCGTGACGCGCCTATCTTTCCCACCCCGCACGATGCCTTGAGCGCGCTTAGCAGCCATGCGCCGCTACCTGAGGGTGCGCGCGTGCTGGATGCCGGTTGCGGCGCGGGCCATGGCCTGCGGGCGTTGCGCCGCGCCTACCCCCAGGCCCAGCTGCACGGGCTGGAGTGGAGCTGGCCGCTGCGCGCCGTGTGCGCCCTGTGGTGCCCCTGGGCGCGGGTGCGCCAGGGCGATATGTGGGCGCATGACTGGTCCGGCTACGCCCTGGTCTATCTGTTTCAAAGGCCCGAGAGCATGCCCCGTGCCGTGGCCAAGGCCCGGGCCGAGCTGCCCGCCGGTGCCTGGCTGGTCAGCCTGGAATTTGAGGCCACCGAGCTGCTAGCGCACGCGCACTACCCCGCGCCCGGTGGCAGAATGGTGTGGATCTACCAAGCCCCTTTCCCGAATTCCAAGCCCCCCGCGTTTGAGCGGCCCCCAGGAGAATGACCATGAGTTTTGCCCCCGCCGCGCCCAACACCACCGGCCAGGTGTCCAACGACGCGGGCCACGCCCTGCGGGTCGCGGTGTTTGCCATGGCCACGCTGGCCGAACAGCGCGGATCAGATACCGAAAGCCACCTGTTGCGGGTGAACAAATATGTACGCTTGCTGGCCCAGCAACTGGCGAGCCGGCCAGAATTTGCCGACACGTTGACGGTTGACTACATTGACCAGTTGTGCGACAGCGTGCCGCTGTACGGCATGGGATCCATGGGCATACCCGACCGCATCTTGCTCAAACCCGGCCGCTTGACGCCAGACGAACTGTCCATCTTGCGCACCCACCCCAAAGTAGCCTACGACGCCCTGCTGCGTGCCGAGAGAACCCTGGGCCAAACCGCCAGTGGGCTGACGGTGGCCAAAGAGCTCGTCTTGTCGCACCAAGAAAAGTGGGACGGCACCGGCTACCCCCAGGGCCTGTGGGGCGCGCAGATTCCCTTGTCGGCCCGCATCGTGGCCCTGGCCGATGTGTACGACGCGCTGATCTCCAACAAGGTCTACAAAGACGGCGTGTCGCACGACGCGGCAGTCAAAATTTTGACCGCCGAGCGCGGCAAGCACTTCGACCCCGATGTGGTGGACGCCTTCTTGGCCGCGCAAGCCCAGTTTGCCGCCATCGCCCAGCAGCATGCGGATACCGACGACGACATGCAGCGCAAGATCGAATACATGGCCAACGCCATTGCCGAGCAGGCGCACTTGTAGTTTTGCCCCGGCATTTACAAGCCAAATCGGCCATTCAGGCCGTGGATAGTGCGGGAGCAGCTCCTAAGTTTGTAGCGAATCTCTGATTTTTATATCGAATTAACCGTGTAATTTCTCCAATGAATGGCTAAAATGCACGGATGTATGATCGTTTAGTCCAACAGCAACTCACTGAACTACTCGCACAGTTCCCCGCTGTTGCGCTCTTGGGGCCGCGCCAAACCGGCAAAACCACCTTGGCTTTTACCCAGCTCAAGGCGCACCCTGGCGCGCTGTACCTGGACTTGGAGCTTCCCTCTGCACAGCGCCAGTTGGATGACCCTGAAGCGTTCTTCATGGCGCACCCCAATCAGTTGGTCATCCTGGATGAAGTTCAGCGCCTGCCAGGCATCTTCAGCATCCTGCGCGGTGTTATCGACCAGCGCCGCCGCGGTGGGCAAGCCGAAGCGCAGTTCTTGCTGCTCGGTTCGGCCTCAGGCGTGCTGCTACAACAGTCCAGCGAAAGCTTGGCAGGGCGGATTGCGCAGCTAGAACTCACGCCATTTCAGGCCCAAGAGCTATTCAATGAGACCACCCCGCCCGCTGACCTCAACGCGCTCTGGGTGCGTGGCGGGTTTCCTCTTTCGTGGCTGGCCCGCAGTGACGCGATGAGCATGACCTGGCGGGATGCGTTCATCTCCACCTATTTGGAAAAAGACATTCCCGCCATGGGACCCAGAATTCCGGCCACCACCTTGCGTCGACTATGGACCATGTTGGCGCACAACCAGGGCGAGCTGTTGGACCAGTCCAAACTGGCATCGGCCCTGGCAGTCAGCGGGCAAACAGTGAGTCGCTACATCGACCTGTTATGCGACCTGATGCTGGTGCGCCGCCTACCAGCCTGGAGCGGCAATGTCGGCAAACGCCTGGTCCGTGCACCCAAGGTTTATGTGCGCGACAGTGGCTTGGTGCATGCATTGCTGGGCCTGCACAGTCTGGACAGCGTTTTGGGTCACCCGGTGGCGGGTTCCAGTTGGGAGGGCTTTGTCATAGAACAACTTATCTGCGCCGCCCCAGCCGCCCAGGTCAGTTTTTACCGGACCAGCCATGGCGCTGAAGTCGACCTGGTGCTGGAGTTTCGTGACGGGCAGACGTGGGTCATTGAAATCAAGCGCTCGTCTGCGCCCACTGTCACCAAGGGCTTCTATCTGGCGGCTGCAGATCTCAAGGCAAGCCGCAAAATTGAGGTGGCACCTGTGGCCCAGCCCTACCCCATGAAAGAGGGCATTGAGGTGATGGGTCCGCTAGAGGCGACGCGCTTGCTTGCCGCCTACGCGCAATCGTCTTGAGTCTCGGGATCAAACCTCATTGGAGAAAACTCAGAGCTTAGAAGTCAAATGCGCTATTCAGCCCATGGATAGCGCGGGAGCAGCTCCTACTTTAATAGTAGTTGTTCAATTTAATTCAGCGACTTTGCAGGGTTTGTTGCCGTTTTGTTTTGGGTCGCGATTGGATGGGGGAAACTGGGTTAAATATCAAAGGCTCGTAAATACAGCGAGTTCAACGATGGTTCAAGACGACGCTCTTCGCTCTAAATAAGATAGGCGCCACTCCGATAACAAATTAGGTCTCATATGCTGCTATATGTTTGGTGGTTTGGTTGGTTCGTTGCACTGGTGATGAACGCGCTGGTAATTTATCTCTTCGTGGTCTTCGGCATTGCCGCCGCAGCTGGTAGTGGTCCGGTGAAATCTTTTCTGTGGTTCACTTTTGCCTGCATCGGTGTGTCGCTATTCGCGTCCATTTACCTCATGCGGAAGGAGCAATTTGTGTTCGGGATTGTCGCTACTGCTTCTTGGTTTCCGCTCGCCGCGATACTTGGCATTGCATACGGTGTGCTATCCGAGACCTAACAAGTTAAGCAGCTATATCCAAATGACTAATTCCATTCGCAATTTGTTTGCCGTACTTGCGCTCGGCACGCCGCTGTCGCTATTGGCGGCCAACGGAGGCGCGCAAATCACAACTGCAAACTTTCGGCCTGTCATCAGTCTTGCTATCTACGGCCCATACGCCGGGGACCCGTCCATTAATATCTTTAGTGGAGCAAGGAACGGGAGACACTGTCTTGAAGGTGAAATTGCGGAGTCCGAGTCTTTACAGTTGTCCACGACTAGCATGGTGGGCCAGGAGATGGATGTTTATGTTGGAATCCTTTCACCTAACCAACGGGTGCGAACTTGGACGCCAAGCGGAATACCAAATGGCCCCAACATCGGCATCTTGAACGATGCAATCGTTCCCTATGCCCAAAAGTACATACCGGAAAAGGGATTCCGTCTGTCTCAAGTCAAACGGGAAAGCACTTGTATTACCTTCAGTGATGACGACCCCATCGGCCACTACTCGTGGTTTGTGTGGCTAATCAAAGGCGGCAAGCCGCTCAACAATCCACAAAATTGGATTGGCCTGGGCTCGATTCCGTTTTTCTTAATGCAGTAATCGCCCGTATGGGCCGTGGATAGTGCGGGAGCAGCTCCCAAGTTTGTAGCAAGCTGCCAAATCCCGCAGCCGTGTCGTACAGTCTGAGGGCGCGTGCTTGTTCGCGCCAAAGGATCGACCATGGCAGTGAAACGCACCAGTCCGGGCTCTAAGCCGCAAGCCCAACCACCCGCTAAACCTTTACCCTCACCGCCACCGCCACCGCCACCCGAACGCAAGGCCGCGCAGCAGCGCAGCATCGTGCTGGTGCTGCAGGGCGGTGGTGCCTTGGGGGCGTACCAGGCCGGTGTGTATGAGGGGCTGGCCGCCAGTGACTACACGCCCGACTGGATTGCCGGGGTGTCTATTGGTGCCATCAACGCGGCACTGATTGCAGGCAACCCGCCCGAGCGCAGGGTAGAGCGCCTGCGTGCTTTTTGGGAGCGCGTCTCTAGCGGCATGCTCTTGCCTGCGCCGCCCGATCTGCCCTGGCGCACTGGGTTCAATTGGTTCAGCGCCCAGCTTTCTACCGCCAAGGGCATCAACGGCTTTTACCAGCCGCGCTCGTTTTTAGACTTCATGGCCCCGCCGGGCAAGCCATCCGCACTGGGCCTGTACGACAGCCGGCCGCTGCGCGAAACTCTGTTGGAGCTGGTCGACTTTGACCTGATCAACCGCCAGTCGCTGCGCCTGAGCGTAGGTGCCGTGGATGTGCGCACTGGCAACTCGGTTTACTTTGACAACAGCACCCACACCATCGGGCCCGAACACATCATGGCCAGCGGCGCGCTGCCGCCAGCCTTTGCGCCGGTCGAGATTGATGGCGCGGCGTATTGGGATGGCGGCATCGTCTCCAACACGCCGCTGCACTATGTGCTGGACAACCGCCAGGACAAAGACCGTCTGGTGCTGCAGGTCGATTTGTTCAGTGCCCGCGGCGACATGCCCACCGACCTGCTGGGCGCTATGGCGCGGCACAAAAATATCATGTACTCCAGCCGCACCCGCTACGGCAGCAGCATGCTCACCCAGATCCAGTCGCTCAAGCACAGCATTGACAATCTGGTGAAGGAACTGCCCCCCGAAATGCGCGAACACCCGGCAGTGCTGGAGCTGATGCAGCACGGCTCGCCCCGGCAGATTGACCTGGTGCAATTGGTCTACCGCCCCGCCGTGCGCGCCTTGCCATCGGCGGATTACGAGTTCTCACGCGCCTCAGTGATGGAGCGCTGGCGCGCCGGGGCTGCCGACATTCAGTTTTGTATCGACAACCCCGAATGGCTGCACAAAACCCCCAGCGATGCCGAGGCCGGTGTCAACGTCTACGACCTGCGCAACCCCGACCCCAGCCGCCAGCACCGCTCTGAAACGACCGGCCTGTAGCGCACAATGCGCCGTTCAATTTTCTCCAACCCCTCATCTGCCACCCCGCCATGCCTGATCTCTCACTCGTTATCCAAGAACCCGCTGAGCCCGCCCAATTGATCGTGCTGTGCCACGCCGCCGGTGCCGATGCTGCGTCGCTGTTGCCATTGGGCGAGCGGCTGCGCGAGACTTTTCCGTTGGCCACCGTAGTGTCTTTGCAGGCAGACTTGCCCGCAGATTCACCCCAGGGCTTTGCGTGGTTTAGCCTGGCCGATGTGACGGAAGACAACCGCCCCGCACGCGTGGCCCAGGCCCTGCCAGCGCTGCAATCCGCCGTGCAAGACTGGCAAGCGCGCAGCGGTGTTACGGCCACTGCCACGGCGCTGATCGGCGTGTCGCAGGGTGCAGAAATGGTGTTGGAGGCCAGCAAGCATGCCCCCATGCTGGCCAGCCGCGTAGTGACTATGGGCGGGCGCTTCACCACCTTGCCCGATGCACCGCCCGCCGTCACCACCATTCACTTCTTGCATGGCAAGCAAGACGCGCTGGTGCCCTACGCCCACAGCGTGAACGCGGCCCACCACTTACGCGACTTGGGCAGCGACATCACCGCCGAAGTGCTGCCCTTCATTGGTCACGAGCTGCACCCGGATTTGATCGAGCTGGCGATCACCAAGCTCACCACCCACATCGCCCCGCACCTGTGGACGGCGGCAGAAGAGGCGGCCAGCGTTCAAGTGAAGCCCGTAAGCGATTGATAAGCCAAATCGGTGTTTGAGCCCGTGGATAGTGCGGGAGAAGCTCCTGTTTTTATAGTAATTTTCTTGCAAACATGTATCTCGGAAAAAACTGTTTCTCTGTAGTTAGCTTGCGACTAAATCGCGGCTGTGTGGCCGTTGTCCTTGCCATGGCCGTCTTCAGTAGTGCTTATGGTGCCGAAGGACTTGCTGGCAAACGCGCTTGTGAGTTAGGTGCCAACAGTATCTTCGCGGCATATCAATGGCCAGAGCAATCGTTGGACGCATTTGCAACTGGAACTCTCGGTGTGTTGAATCCCCGCTATGACCATTTCTATCTGTTTCTGGCATACCGCAATCTGCTTGGGAAGCCACTTGATACCGTGGAAGTTGACCGTTTGCGGGAGTTTGATCCTTGTTGGGACGATGGTTCACGCGGGTATCACGGAAACAATTGGCGTGATTCCGTTGCGATGGTGAACGCACGGAAATCTTGGGCAGACGCGCGTAAGTTGGTTTCTACGCCTCCTTGGCAACCGCCGACCAGTAGCACAACCGAACAAACCACTTTGACGCATTGGGACAGTTACTTGCCCAACTGCAATCCTGACTCCTACCGAACTGCAGCACGAACTCTGCAGCTACGCATAGACGCACACGGTGTGAGCACTTGGGTTGAGTCCTGGGTTAAGGGGCAGGATCAAGTTTTTAGCCACTGCGAAGCGAGGTCAGTAACGTTTCCAATCGAGCCGGAGCCAAGCACGCCGAAATGGTACCAAGCAGACCGTGCTTACCAAATTGCAGCAGCAAAGTTCTATGCGGGTGCCTATGGAGAGGCTACACAACGCTTTGATACGATAGCCCGCGACAAAGACTCTCCCTGGAGTTCAATTGGACTCTATATGGCTGCACGTGCCCTGATTCGGCAAGCCAGTTTGCAAGTGCCTCCGCCCGATACAACAGTGGAGCAAATTTATACGCAGGCAGAGTTACGCCTCCACGAACTCAAAAAATCGGCGGCAGCACCTGCGCTGAAACGCGATGCGGATCGGCTACTGCAGAGGGTTGGACTTGTCACGGACCCTTACGGCATGCGAAGCGCATTGGATGAGCGATTGAGTTCAGACAATCTGCCAGAAACTATTGGGCAAGATGTGCGCGACTTTGACGCCGCCTTAGCCATTGAAAGCACGTTTTTGGCGCAACGTTTGGGCTTTGGTGCATGGCTTGCCGCTATGCGTATGGGCGTCGATGTAGCTTTGCCGGACGGGCTAGAACTACCAAAAACGGAGCTGTGGTTGCTTGCCAAATTGCAAAGTGCTAAACCCGGTAGCGCCGGAATTCCAAATTTGCTGAGGGAAGCAGGCAATGTATCGCGCGGATCACCTGCTTTTGTAACGGCTCGATATCACATGATTCGACTGGAATCCAATCACGCTGCAGCCATGGCGATTGCCCGCGCGATTCTTAACGATACAAACGTGGGTCTGACTCAGCAAGACAGGAATCGAATTGCTGATGTCTCCCTTCCTCATGTGCAGTCAAAGCTTGAATTCAGTAACTTGGTTTACGTATTGCCGATGAAGGCATACGCCACTTCGACGGCTACAGGTGGCCTACCGGTTGTTGACGTTGTCGGTGCCAAAGTCTTAAACGAGTCGCTTCCGCTGGATGTGCTGTACGACCTACAACGTGCTCGAACCACACCCAATCCGTTGCGTAAGGCACTGCTGGGGGTCGTTTGGGTCCGCGCTTTTGTATTGCAACGATGGGACATATTGGAGCGTCTTGAAGTAGACATGAAGAGCCTGTTGCCCAGCAACCGAGAGGAGCTAATAGAAATCCGCATGGCCACGGCCATCCCTCAAAAACGTGCACTAGGTGCAATTTTTCTGGCAAAACATCCCGGTTTGCTGGGATCCATTTCTACGCAGTTCTATTCAACTGATCCGAAAGACATTGCGGAGCTAGCCTTACCCAATATGCACCGACGGTCTGTAGAAGCCATAGACAGGCGCAATTGGTGGTGCAGTCTGCCAGAAGGGCGGTATTTTTCGACCGACCCAGCTCCGCCTGAACCTCCTCTACACCCCATGTTGTCGCCCAAGGAAATCAGTGCCTGGCGCAGTGAGCGTCTGACTCTGTTGGCAATTCCAAACGCCACGGATTACCTCGGGAACATTGTTTTGGATTGGGCCAGCACGCACCCAAAGGACCGGGGGCTACCAACTGCTTTGCGCATGATCGTGCGGTCTGCCCGCGGAGGCTGTGTGGGTCCGGATACGCAAGCACTGGGCAAGCGTGCTTTTCGGCACTTACATCGGCATTTTCCGAGCAGTGAAGCAGCCAAAATTACATTCAGCCACAGGTAGCCGTTAGCGCAGGACAGTTGGCCACAAGGCCTAAGTTTCGCTACTTAGCCTGTGTCTAACTCATTCTCCTGCAGTGCCCGCCTAGCTGCGGTGAAACATTGCCTTTTGGTCGGCAAAACCAATGGGGGTGGAGGTGTGCTCATGCTGAATACGCCAGGCACCGTCGAGGTGCTGCAGCGCCCAGGTCAGCCGGTTTTGCATGGAGCGCAACATTTCACCTTCAGCCGAAATCGCGGCGAAAGTCGTGATCGCGCTCAAAAACGCAAGCTCAGCGCCTTGCGTGACTTGCACGTCCTCAAAGCTCACCTGCACGCGCTCGGTGCCGAGCGATGAGAACCATTGGGCTATGGTCGGGCGCCGCGCTTGGCTGCCTTCATAAGACCAAACCCCCCAGGTATCAAACACGCGCGCATCGGCGGTGTAGAGCTGCATGAAGGCGTCTACATCTTGGGCGTACACCGCGCTGGTGTAGGCACTCAAAACGGCGTGAATGGGGCTGGTAGGTGAGGTCATGGCGTTACTTTACGCGTTTGTACCGGCTGTAGCCACCCAGATCGCGCTCTTGGGGTTGCAGCACCAGCGCGGTTTTGGCGGGCACGGTGACGGTGAGGAAGCCCGATCCAAACGTGGTGATGGCTTTGGCGGGGTTGAAGACATCCACCAAAGGCGTGTCGTCCATCAAGTGGGCGTTGGCCACCATCACACGCTCTGTCACTTCCTGGCTGGTCGGGTTGGCCAGCACCAGCACGGTTTCTAGTGCGCGGTCGGTGTGGCGTTCAAAGGCATAGAGCTTGTCCGCCTCTATGGGTCGGAAGTCGCCCACGCGCAGGGCGCGGTGCGTCTTGCGCAGCGCAATCAGCTGCTTCATCCACACCAGCTCGGGGTTGTTGGTTTGCATCAAATCCCAACGCATGGGGCTGCGGTTTTCGGGGTCGGGGCCGCCGGTCATGCCCACCTCGGCACCGTAGTAAATATTGGGCGCGCCGGGCAGGGTGAACTGCAGGGTCTGCACCATGCGCCGCAGCGCGGTGTCGGGGAACTGGTTGGCAATGCGGGGAATGTCGTGGTTGTCGATCACCATCCAGGACTTCAGCATGGGCTCGATGCCGGCGTCGCGCACCATGCGCTCGGTCATGTGCGCGGCCTTGGGGGTGGAGAGCTCGCCACTTGCCACGCCCAACACAATCTGGCGCAGGCTGAAGTTCATCACCGCGTCCATAGACTGCAGCCACTCGCCCGGGTAGTTGGCAATCTCACCCACGACCAGCGAGCCGGGTTTTTGCTGGTGCGCCGCGTCCGTCAGCGCGCGCAAAAACGGGTGGCCCAGCTCAAAGGCCGTGTCCAGCCGCCAGCCATCTGCGCCATCGCGCAAATAGCTGCGCACCACCGATTCGGGCGATGCATAGAGGTAGTTGCGCACCGCCGGGTTTTCCAGGTTCAGCTCGGGCAGGTTCTGAAAACCCGTCCACACCCGTGCGCCGCCTTTGTATTGCGGGCCGATAGCAAACCAGTCGCGCCAAGGGCTTTTGGGGTTCTTAAAAGCATCCTGAAACTTGGGCGCATTGCGGCCCATGTGGTTGAACACACCATCCAGCACCAGCTTCATGCCGCGCTTATGCACATCCGTGGCCAGTTGTTTGAACTCTTGGTGCGTGCCGTATTCGGGCGAAATGGCCTTGAAATCAAAGGCGTCGTACTTGTGGTTGGTATAGGCCAGGTGGATGGGGTTGAGGTAGAGCACATCGGCACCCAGGTTCTGGATGTGGTCTAGCCGTGTCGTCAGGCTTTGCAGGTCGCCGCCCCAAAAATCCAGCTCCGCACTATTGAGCTTGGCGTCTTCCAGGTAGACGCCGGCCTTGGCGGGTTCGGACCAATCGCGCAGCACTTTGGGAGCAGGGTAGAGCGCGCGCTTGGCGTTCAGATTAGCCGACGGGACGAACCGGTCCACGATGACCTGGTAGACGATGGCACCATTGCGCCAGTCGCGTTCGCGCTTGTCGAACACGGTGTTCTCAGTGGTGGCCAGTGCGCTAGTGGCTATTGCGGTGGCGCACAGCCCTGCAAGTATTTGGCAAAGAGAGGTGTGGGCGTTTGGACGTTTCATAGTCGTGACCTGCAAAGGAAAAGTACATAACAGACACCCAATTCGATCACGCCCGCATGAAAATTTCAAGTAGTTTGCCTACATACTTTTGAATAAATTGGCCAAAAACCTCAAATAAACACCATTTTTCTGCAAAGAAAAATGCTTAAGTTATGTAGTTTTAGTACATAAAACACTTGCATCTCAATTGAAAAATGCAAAACTATCGACGCCAGCAGACCGCCATAAGCTTTGCCCATTGCAGCCGGGTTTGGCGCTTTCGATACATCAGGCCAAGTAGTTCAGATGCCCCGCTGAATCATCGCCACCAATTGATCCAGTGCCGTACCCCAGCCGCCTTCAAAGCCCATGCCCGCGTGTTTCTGGCAGCCCGCTTCGTCTGCGTGTATCACCGTGGCGGTGTAGCGCGTGCCCTGGCCATCGTCGGCCAATTCAATCATGGCGGTGAACATGAATTCGGTATCGCTATCGCCGCAGGTGGCGCTCAGATTGCTGGGCCTAAAGCCGGGTAGCAGGGCGTTGGTCCATACCAGCTTCTCATTGGGCACCACTTCCAGGTAGCAGCCCACATTGGGGAACTCTGCGCCCTCGGGCGATTGCATGGTGGTGCGGAATATGCCACCGGGGCGCAAGTCGATTTCGCAGTCAATCGTCTTCCAGGGCACGGGGCAAAACCAGGGTTTGAGCAACTCAGGCTCGGTCCAGGCGCGCCACACCAGCGCGCGGGGCACGTTCACCACGCGCGTGAAGTGCAGGTCGAGTTTGGAGTTGGCTTGGTAGATAGGCTTCATGGTTTTCCTTCGGGTGGGGGGGCGGGAGAACTTGGGGTTTGCAGGGTGAGTAGATAGGCATCCAGGCGATCCAGGCGGTCTTCCCAGAGTTGTTGGTACTGGCCGATCCAGTCCATGGCCACTTTGAGGTTTTCACCCTCAATGCGGCAGGGCCGCCACTGCGCGTCGCGCCCCTTGCTGATCAGCCCGGCGCTGTGCAGCACCTTGATGTGCTTGGATACCGCCGGCAAACTCATCGCAAAGGGGGCCGCCAGCTCGTTGACGGATGCCTCGCCCAAAGCCAGCCGCGCCAGCATGGCCCGCCGCGTCGGGTCGGCCAGCGCGGCAAAGGTCGCGCTCAAGGGATCGATGGCGGTTTGGGCTTGCATGGTGATGTGGGGTCTTGTAATAAACCAATTGGTTAAATATAAAGACTGGCACGGAAGTTGTCAATCTTGGGCCGCAAGGGTCGTCAAGCCAAGCCCTACCAGAGCCCACCCGAAGCTCATTCAGAGCCCACCCGAAGCGTCATACGGGCCTTGACAAATTAATTTGTCAAACCTACTATCGCCCCCATGCACGATATCCATGTCATTGATGATCCCGCGGCTGCCACGGTGGCTTTGGCACCCATGCGCAGCCTATTGCTCTGCGAATTGGCCGAGCCCACCTCGGCGGCGGCGCTGGCCCTGCGGGTTGGGCTGACCCGGCAAAAGGTCAACTACCACTTGAACGCGCTGGAGTCTTATGGGCTGGTAGAGCTGGCCGAAGAACGCAAGTGGGGCGGCCTGACCGAACGGCTGCTGGTGGCCACGGCGGCTTCCTACGTCGTCTCGCCCGGTGCCTTGGGCCCTGTTGCTGTGGACCCGAATCGGGAGGTAGACCGTCTATCCGCCAGCTACCTCATCGCGCTGGGCGCGCGGGTGGTGCGCGAGGTGGGCGAACTCATTCGCCAAGCCAGGCAGGCGGGCCAACGCTTTGCCAGCCTGGCGGTGGATACCGAAGTCCGCTTCCGCTCGGCAGCCGACCGGGCGGCTTTCAGCCATGAACTCACCCTGGCGATTAACCAACTCGTGGCCAAGTACCACGATGCATCCGCCCCCGGCGGCCGCGCGCACCGGTTGGTGGTCGTGGCACACCCGCTACCGCAACCCTGCCTTTCCCAGTCATTCCTTAGCAAGTCATCTACCTCCGAGGAGCCCTCATGAGCATTAAAAAAGAAGCCTCCGGACGCCGCAGCGTTCAGGTCGAATTCGAAGTACCTGGCACGCCCGAAGAAGTCTGGCAGGCCATTGCCACGGGGCCGGGCATTTCATCCTGGTTTGTACCAACCGATGTCGAGGAGCGCGACGGTAAGCCGGTCGCAGTGCAGTACCACTTCGGTCCGGGTATGGAGCCACGCGCCGTGGTGACGGCCTGCGATGCGCCCCGGACGTTCACCCAAGAGGCAGACGGCTGGACCCCGGACTCACCACCGATGGCGACCGAGTGGCACATTGAAGCGCGCGGCGGCGGGGTCTGCACCGTCCGCGTTGTCCATAGCCTGTTCGCCAGCACCGACGATTGGGATAACCAGTTGGAAGGTGCCCAGTCCGGATGGTCTGGTTTCTTCAGCATCCTGCGGGTCTATCTCGCCCACTTCCGCGGCCAAGGCTCCGCCATCATGCAGGTCACGGCACCCGTGGCGATCACGGAGGCAGAGGCTTGGGATGCGCTGACCACGGCCTTGGGCGTGAAAGGGCTGAGCGTGGGGCAACGCTGGACGACGCCTGCGGGCGTACCACCGCTTAGCGGCGTGGTGGAGTTAGTCACCGAGAACCCCTACGACGCCCTGCTGCGGCTCGACCATCCGGGGCCAGGCATAGCCGCCCTGGGCGCTGTCACTTATCCGAACGGCCAGGGCATGGTAGCGATGAATTTGTACCTGTACGGCGATCAGGCCGCCGAGACGGTGGCCCGCGAGAAGCCGCTGTGGCAAGCCTGGTTTCTGGAACGATTCCCGATGCCGACGGAGACGCCGGGCGAATAACGACCAAATCGTCGATTCAGCCCATGGATAGTGCGGGAGCAGCTCCTATTTTGCTAGCAACGAAGGCGGGCTGACTTGCGTGACCGTTCGTGGGTGGCCGGGCTTTCAAAACCTTTTGCCGTCGAATGCGCCCAGGTTTTGTCAATGTCTGCCGCTGCATCGGCCGTCTTGCAGGCTGTGTCTCCGTGGTCGATATTGACCTTGCCAATGCGCTTGGCCGCAGCGCTGGCAGCCTGGCGCAAAGCCGCGTTGCGGCATCCGATCATGATCACAGCCATGTTCTGCGGACCGCGCAGCGCGTTGGGCGCGTGGTGGATCGCCTGCTCGATCTCGGCCAAACGCGCCAGAAACCAACTGTCTGGCAAGCCCTCATCCCGCATCGCCAGCACGCTCACCAGCGCCCAGCCCGTGGCGCGCTGGGCGATATCTTGCGAGGCCAACCACGCGGTAACCCGCGACCTGGCGTGTGGGCCTTCGCTGGCCACCTCGGCGACGTAAGCGCCGCACGCGCGCGGCACGTCCCACTGCGCCCAAGCATCCAAAAGCGGCTCCGTCATCGCCAGCGGGTCCACAATTTTCACTGCCAGGTTGCGCGCATCCAGGTTGCCGCTGTCCCACAGTGCGATGGCCAGCGCGTGGTCCACCTTGATGGACTTGTGCAGTGCTTTGAGCGTGGCAAAACTCACGCCAAACATCGGCTCTTTGGCACCATGGCGCAGATAGGTTTTGCGCGTCTGCTCCGAGCCAGCCGCTTGCAGCGCAGCCATCGCATCGGCCAATGTCATCGTCGTTTTCGTGCCCATACTCGCACCTCGTTGATAGAAACACTCAACAAAAGAATACCCCTAAACTGGCGATTTCAAGCCCACGGTTTCCCCATGCTCCACTTTGACGCACTCCACAACCCCTACGCCTCCCGCCGCAATGTGGTCTATGCCAAACGCGGCATGGTTGCTACCTCGCAGCCCCTGGCCGCGCAAGCGGGTCTGCAGGTGCTGCAGGCGGGTGGCAACGCTATGGATGCCGCGATTGCGACTGCAGCTGCTTTGACGGTGGTGGAGCCCAGTGCCAATGGCATTGGCGGAGATGCCTTTGCACTGGTCTGGCACCAGGGCAAGTTGCACGGCTTGAATGCCAGCGGCCCCGCCCCGCAGGCCATGACACGTGAGAAGGTGACGGCCCAGGGCCTGACCGAAATCCCCAAATACGGCCCGCTGGCCGTTACGGTGCCGGGCACCCCGGCGGCTTGGGCTGCGCTGGCCACACGCTTTGGCCGCATGCCACTCACAGACTCCATGGCCGGCGCGATTGCGTTGGCGCAAGATGGCTTTCCCGTCTCACCATCGGTTGCCTATGCTTGGCAGCAAGCCACCAGCGTCTTTCGCCAACAGCTCAAGGCGGAGCACTTCAAACACTGGTTTGATACCTTTGCCCCTGAGCGCGCGCCGCTGGCCGGCGAAGTGCGGCGCTCGGCTGGGCATGCCAACACGCTGCAGTCCATTGCCGAGACCCATGCGGAGAGCTTTTACCGCGGGCCGCTGGCCGAGCAGATCAGCGCCTTCGTGCAGTCCGCAGGGGGTTACCTCAGCGCCAAAGACTTGGCCGACTTCGCGGTGGACTGGTGTGACCCGATCAGCGTGAATTACCGAGGCTACGACGTATGGGAAATCCCACCCAATGGCCAGGGCCTGGTCGCCCTGATGGCGCTGAACGTACTCAAAGGCTTTGAGTTCAGCGACCGCGACACCGCACGCACACACCACCGCCAAATTGAAGCCATCAAGCTCGCATTTGCCGACGGCTTTGCCCACATCGCCGAGCCCTCCCACATGCGCATGTCAGTTGCCGATTTGCTGAGCGATGCCTACGCCCAAGAGCGCCGCGCCTGCATCGGTGAGCGCGCCACGCTGCCCGTGCCCGGCGAGCCTGGGCGGGGCGGCACCGTCTATCTCAGCACGGCAGACAGCGAGGGCAACATGGTCTCTTTCATTCAGAGCAACTACATGGGTTTTGGCTCCGGCCTGGTGGTGCCTGGCACGGGCATCGCGCTGCACAACCGTGGCAACAATTTCTCGCTGCAGGCCGGTCATCCCAACTGTGTGGCCCCCGGCAAGCGGCCTTACCACACCATCATTCCGGGCTTTTTGACGAAGGGCGGACAGGCCGTGGGCCCGTTTGGTGTGATGGGCGGCTTCATGCAGCCGCAAGGCCATGTGCAAATGGTCATGAACACGGTGGACTTTGGCCTGAACCCACAAGCCGCGCTCGATGCACCGCGTTGGGAATGGGAGGTGGCTAACCGCGTGAACATCGAGCGGACCATGCCCGAGCACCTTTACCACGGCCTGGCGCGCCTGGGCCACGATGTCACTTGGTCCAACAACCGCCTTGCCTTTGGGCGCGGTCAAATCATTTGGCGCAACGCGGATGGCGTGTTGTGCGGTGGCACTGAGCCGCGTACGGATGGGGCGATTGCTGCGTGGTGAAAACGGCTGTTTAGCGCGTGGATAGTGCGGAAGCAGCAAGCCGTGCCTGTCGGCCAGTAGCCAGGTGCGCAAGAACGATGACGACAGGTAGCACGAGTTCCGAAGTGACATACGCCAGCCAGAGTGCCGATGGCGTAGGCAGACCGACTTGACTCATCGACACGAGTCGCCCGACACCTGCGAGCAACACACCCAACGCGAGCAGAAAAATGAGGGTACCCTGGCTCCGGATGGTGATTGCAGCCCAGAGATTGATGACTCCGGTAGAAAAGTACACACCCGCCAAAAATCTATGAATATTGTCGAGACGCGGCGACGTATCGGGTTGACCCAAAACCATCTGCAGCGAGCCGCCGAACAGGCATATGGCCGCAATCAGAAATAGGCAGACCTGAACGACGCGTTGGCTTGCCAATATTGGATTCTGTGAATTCATGCTGTTACCTCGGTTGTTGGGGGGAGTGTATGTTTGATCGCAGCTCAAGGTTGCGTAATTGTTCTCAGCCGATAGCTGATCTCACAGAGGCCACGCGCCGGATGAATTCCCTAGCGAACAACGGGCGAAGATATTTGTCATTGGATCGACGGGCACAAGTGACAATGCCTGTGGCTCGGTGGATGTATCGCATTCGAACCGTCAGCCATTAACAGTGCGGAGTTTGAGTGAAAAAAATACTATTGGGATGGATGATTTCATGGGCTTTTTGCGGGATCGCTGCGGCGTCCGGTGCGATTGCTGTGGTTGATGACAACGGCGACTCAGCCAGTGAAGTGGGTTTCGCTGTGGGCCGTGGCGACACGCAGGCCAGTGCGGTAAAAGACGCAATGGCCGACTGCAAGAAAGCTGGCATTAAGGGTTGCAAGATCGCTATCAAATACGACGAGTGCGGTGCATACGCCACTAGCAAAGAGCGTTTTGGTGCTGGCGAAGGAAGCACAGAGGCAGAAGCGAAGAAGTCTGCGTTGAAAAACTGCGGAAACAGTTCTTGCAAGATCGTGATTGCTGACTGCTCTTGAGATACCGCTGAATCGAATGATGGGTGGGCGACGGATGGCGAGAGCCATCCGTCGCCCATTTCAATTGAGCGGTGGATAGTGTGGGAATAGCTCCTGTTTTGACAGCGACAGCTTCAGCCCAGACTCTCGTTCTCGGCTGACAGCTTGATTTCGCAGAGGCGCATGAACTTGATGTTTCCCCGCGCCTGAAGTTTTCCACTCTGAACCAGCGCCGCTACGCGCTGTGCGTAGAAGCCAAGTGAGACACCTGGGAACTGGTCGTTCAGACTGACGAGGGTTTCGCCGATGACACGGGTGCCGTGCCTCCAAGCGGTAGTGGCACTGGCGACCAAGGCGCGGTCGATGACCTTGATATCTGAAACCGTAAGTCGGGAAACAGCCTCGCGTTCGGATTCGTGCAATTGCGTGTCAGGAATCGGCTCTGCGCTTTCGAGATCGGGGCAGAGCTGGATAGCTTGCGCCCTGAGCGCCTCAGTGCTCCCAGCGAGCATGGTTGCGATGTCGCGCAGTCGGCCGGACCGTTCTTCTCCCTCGGGCATAGCGGATAGCTCTGCAATTGCCGCGGTCAGGGCTGTGCTGGCGTGCTCTAGTGCTGCCTGCAGATCGGGGGGGTGGTCTTGACGCATGTCGCCGTTAGGACTGTCAGCCGAAGCGGAAGAAAGAGATCAGGTATTTGGTCATGGTGCACATCCTGGGAATTGACGGCGGTCGTGAAGCGTGTGTGCGAATCGATATCAGCGTGTCAATCTGCGCTGCAGGGTTTTGGATTGTTCAAATCGTAGAACACTGAATAGTCTGCGAGCGGGTAATACCCCAAGGCAAGTGCGCGTTCTGATTCACTCGCTGGAATCGTGAATGAAATCACCTGAACCTGTCTTGGGTACTGAATTGCTGGCCCACCAGAAATTGCTTTGGTGGCAAATGCACAAGCGGCGCTTTCCGGATGCAGTCCTGCTCGGGTCAACTCTTCTGTGTACGCATCGATGCCGGTGGGAGGCCGCTCGGATGGAGGTAACAGGCGAACATAGGAGTAGTCCTTTCCAATCGCCACCCGTGGACCCAAATCACCACCGCCGCCGCAGGCTGACAATTGCAGAATTAGCGAAAGACCTGCCAGCATCACAGTGGTTTGAGCCAACCGCAGTAACCGTGGGCTACCCATTTGATTGAACTAGGCTTCGGCCCGTTTTCGAGTCGTCTGATTTGAGCGAGCGGTTATACGCGCCGTTTGCTCGGTTAGTGCTAGAAGCCCGAGCAGCGCCTGATTGACAGCCTCACCATTGGGGAACGACTTGGCAACTTTGTCATCCAGTAAAACAAGGTTTGTTCCTTTCGACACGCGTGCGAAGTATTTGCCCCGAACGCCTTTGCCCAAGTCCTCGCGCCGATACTCGGTCCGCATTTCGTCTTTAGTTTTGCTCATAGATTCCCCGTTCATGTCGCGTTGGCTGCGGCAACAACACGTTCCAAAGTAGTGATGAACAAACTAAGGCTCATCTAGTCTATTGCTTGAACATCCAGCGTTGCACCACCCGAGATCCAAAAGAGCCCGCGTGGAATCCCAATGTAGTCATGCGCCTTCTCTTCAGCAGGCCACGCCGGGGCTAGCAAGTGGATGGGGGGCCATCCTCACCCACGTCCGGCGGTGATGCCTGGAAATACAAGCTCGTCCAACGCGAGAACGGCCCGACTGTGCAATGCAATCGCAAGATTGAGTGAGGCCTTCACGATGGCTACGGTAGTCTGCACTGCGGGAATTTCAACTTGCTTCAGTTCACCAGAAAGTGCCTGCTCCACGACTCCCCATACAACGCCAATAAACTGGACCCTTGTTCCCGGTGTCAGTCCGCCGTGGGCCAGGCGAAACAGCGGAGTTTCATATGTAAATACCGGTGATCCGCTCGACCCACCAAAGGCCGCTACGTCAATGAGAAAGTTAGATTTTCCTTGATATGGGGCTAATGGATGAGTAGCTGTGACTCCCTGCCGCGCTACAGGCATATTGTTGTGTTGATCCCACATGCCATTTGGATAACCGACTACAAGAACCTGCTCAATGTCGCGTACCAGAGCTAGGTCCTGTGATTCAGGCAGCCATGTTGAGTCAAGAAACATAGCTCGAAGCTGTCTGCCACTGTGCAGAATGTTTCCAAGTGGAAGCGTCACGTCGATTCCACAAAGATCAATTTCGGCATCGGGATGTTCAAAAAGATGCCCTGCCAAGCTCCAGTTGATTACATCGTCTTGGCGCCCGACGGGCTGTCCGTACTGGTTGACATCTGATAGGTCTTCAGCAGAGGAAATAACAATTCGCACAACCTTGGCGTTTGAAATTACATGCTTATTTGTGACGACGAGCGTCTTTGAAAGGTTGGTGATCGGGTGCACAACTTTATAGAAAAACCCGGTTCCTACCGAATTTAGAGATGCTTCATCTATTCCAGCGAGGATTCGCACAGTGCATCTCGCGATAGCGTTCTCGACGGGAAATGGTGTGTTTTGCATAAAGATGTTGAGGATAGTTCTCGCTACCATTAGTCGTAAATCCCTCAATAACCTAAAGACTACCTTTGAGTGGAGCCTCAGGGGGGCTGAGCAAAGCCCTCAATCAGGGGACCGGCTCGGGCATCTTAGCAATCGACGGAACAATTGTTGCGGCAACAGTTTGCAATGCACTGAGAATTTTCAACACAAAATCTGTTTCAGTTACCATGGATATTGCGGGAACAGCTCCTATTTCAATAGCGCGCTGCTCGCCAAAAAACCCCAGTCAATCCCCCCGCTCATACCGATACCCCACCCCATACACCGACACAATCGCATGCTCCACGACTTGCGCGGCGTCCAGTTTTCGGCGGATGTTTTTGATGTGGCTGTCTACCGTGCGGTCATTCACATCACGCAGATCATCGTGCAGATGGTCCAGCAGTTCGGCGCGGGCAAACACGCGCTGTGGGCGCGATACCAAGAGGCGCAGCAGCCGGAATTCAACCGCCGTGAGCGGCAGCGCATGGCCTTGCCATAGCGCGGTTTGGCTGTCTTCATGAATCTCTAGCGATGGGGCTGGTGCAGTTGAGGCTACCGCACCCGCCGCCACCGCCAGCGCACCCTGGGCGCGGCGCAGCAGGGCCTTGATGCGGGCCACCACTTCGCGGGGGCTAAAGGGTTTGCAGACGTAATCATCGGCCCCGGTTTCCAGGCCCAGCAGGCGGTCTATCTCATCCACCCGCGCTGTCACCATGATGATGGGCACGGCCGAGAACGCGCGCACCTGCGTGCACACCGCTATGCCGTCTTGGCCGGGCAGCATCAGGTCTAGCACCAGCAGGGCGGGCTGCAGTTGGCGGGCCAGCGTCACGGCGTCCAGGCCATTGGCGCATACGGTGGTGGTGTAGCCGTGCATGTGCAGGTAGTTGGTCAGCATGTCGGCGATGGCCGCGTCGTCTTCCACCACCAAAATATGCGTGGGCTTGACAGTGGTGTTGGTCATGTGGCCCTTACTGGTAAACGCACTGTCATGCGCAGGCCACCCGCTGCGGCGTGGCTGGCCTGCACACTGCCGCCATGCGCCTGCGCTATCGACCGCACGATGGACAGCCCCAAACCGCTGCCTGAGTCTTGGCCGCGCTGGCGCGCGCGGTCTGCGCGGAACAGGGGCTCAAACAATTCCTTCAAATCTTCATCGCCCACGCCGGGCTTGCTGTCGTCTAGCGTGAGCGTGAACCACTGGCCATCGCTGTGCCACTGCAGGTCAATGGTGCCTGGCGCATCGGTGTAGCGCAGGCTGTTGGTGATCAGGTTGCTGAGCAGTTGCTCGATGCGGCCAAAGTCCCACAGCACGGGCAGCGGTGTGCCATTTTGCGCGGGCAGCGTCAGGGTCAGGCCGCGCTGCGCAGCAGGCTCCACAAAGCGCTGCGCCAGTTGCCACAGCCGCGCATGCGCATCGCCCTCGGTCAGCGTGCAGCGCAGGCCGCCCATGTCGGCCACCGACAGGGTGTGCAGGTCGTCCACCAGGCGGGTGAGCTGCAGCACTTCGTTTTGCAGGCGCTTCATCACCAGTGGCGTGGCTTGGCGGGCACCGTCTTCAATGGCTTCCATTTCGCCGCGCAATACGGAGAGCGGCGTGCGCAGCTCGTGCGATATCTGGGCGATCCACATGCGCCGGGCTTTGGCCAGGCGCTCCAGTTCTTGGCCCATGTGGTTGACGTTGTCCACCAGTTGGGCAATCTCTTGCGCGCCACTGGGTGTCAGGGGCTGGGCGTCTTGGCCCTGGGCAATGGCGCGGGTGGCGCGCTGCAGGGCTACCAGCGGGCGGCTCCAGCGGCCCGCCAGCCACCAGGCGGCCAGCACGGCCAGGCCGATGGCGAGCAAGCCTGCCCACCACAAGCGGCTGGTTTGGCGTTGCAAAAAGTGGGCCTCCAGGCCCTCGGGCTCAGGCTCGCGCAGCAGCTCGGCAAAGGCGACCTCTACGCCGTTGACCTTGATGGCGCGCACGGTGCGTGGGCGTTCATTGGGGTGCGGCCGGCCAGCCAATTGTTCGCCTTGCGCATCGCGGATCATCAGGCGGTCACCCATGCTGTCGCGTGGCGGATTGGGTGGTGGCCGGTTGTCTGGGCGCGGGGGGCGCTGCTCTTCACCAGGGCGCGGTCTGCCGGGGGCGGCCAGGGGGCGCGGTGCGCGGCCGTTGAAGGCGTCCATCAGCGCGCGCATGGGCTCGGGCTCGGCGCGCAGCCAGTTGAGCCGCGGGTCTTGGGCCGAGCGCTGCTCGACCAGCGCCACCAGGCGCATCAGTTGTTCGTCATCCCGCGCCTGCAAATAGTCCCGAAAGCCGCTGCGCAGGTTGAACGCACTAAGCACCGCCACTACCACCACCGCCAGCACCACGGCAGCGGCCATTAACAGCGAGAGTTGGTGCGCGATGCGCAGGCGGGGGAGTGGCATGGCTTGTTGTGCTTATTGCGTTGGAAAACCATCCGACAAGGTACGCAAAAACGCCACCACGTCGGCAATCTCGGGCTCGGTTAACACCGGGCCCTGCGCGGCCGTACGGTTGAAGGGAGCCTTGGTGGTTTCAAGGTTTTGGAGGTACTGGGCGGGCAGATCATTGGGCAAGCCGGTGGGGCCATACCAGCGCTGCGGATTGCTGTTGCGGGTGGAATAAAAGCGCACCACATCGGCCAGGTTGTTAAAAAAGCCATTGTGCATAAAGGCCGGGCGCTCGGCCACATTGCGCAAGGTGGGCATGCGAAACATGCCGCAAAAATGTGCAATGCTGACCCCGGCGGGCACCGTGGCGGGCAGCACCGGCGCGCTGCGCTCGGGGCCACACAGGCCCAGGTCATAAAAGCCGGGGTTGGCGTTGCGCGGTATGGCGGTATTGCGGGGGATGCCAGTGGCGTAGTAGGTGAATTCTGAGAACAAGGAGTCCTCAGGTTTCTTGCTGCCGGGGTTCATCAGGTGGCAGCCCGCGCAGTTGGCGCGCTTGGGGTCTTGAAACAAAACCATGCCCCGCATCTCGGGCGCAGACAGCGTGGCGGTGCCGCGCACAAAGGCGTCGTACTTGGAGCTAAAGGGCTGCAGGGCCGTGCGCTCAAAGGCCTCAATGGCCACGCCGACTTGGGTGAACGCGGTGTCAGTGTTGGCAAACACATTGGCACCAAACTCGGCCCGAAACAAGGGCGCATACGCGGATGTCGCGATCTTGGTCATCACCGCCTGGCGGTTCGGGTTGTTCATCTCCAGCGGATTTAAAAAAGGCCCTAGCGCCTGCAGCGCCAGCGTGTCGGCCCGGCCATCCCAAAAGTGGCCGCCTACGGCTTCGGTTTCGCCATCGGTGGTTACAAAGCTGAATGTTGGAATCGACCCGGCATAGCTATTGGTCATGGCATTGCGCAGGCCCAGAGCGCCCGGCGTGCTGCCCTGCGCCACGCCAATGCGTGATCCGTTATTACCGGCAAAGCCCTGGTTGGCTTGGTGGCAGGCCACGCAGGCGGTGCCGCGGGGTTCTGATAAATTGGGGTCGTTGAATATGAGTTGGCCCAAGCGCGCCCGGTTGCCCAGTGCTATAGCGGGGTTGGGTGCTGGCCGGATGGCCGCAGCGATGGCTGCGGCTTCCGCGTCGTCTGGAGTAGCTGCTGCTGCAGTTGCCGTTGTTGTTGTTGTTGTAGCAACGGTGGCATCCGCAGTACTGCCACCCGCGCCACCGCAGCCGGAAAGACCAGAAAGGCCAGCCAATGCACCCACCCAAATTGCAGCCCGTAAGGCCTGAATTTTGAAACCGATAAGCGCCATGTTCATCTCCAAAAGACGGGCCACGGGGGCACCGGTGGATGAACTTTGGCGTCTAAATGTGGAGCAATTGTGGAGTGCGTTGCGCTAAGCGGTGAGGCCTATTCGCGGAGGTCTTAAAGCCCACCGACCATGACAAAGGCCTGCACCAGGAAATACAAACCGACAACACCCAAACCGACCATACCGCCGTAAAACGAATTGCGAACGGAGGGCCGATTCAGCAACAAGCTGATAGAGCCAAGCACCAGAGAGAGTTGCAAGAACAGAGCGGACAAATCGAAAATATCTCCCGCTTCTTCATACAGCGTAACGGCAACTTCCCATTCCTGCGCACCTTTGACTTTACCCATTTCGCCGTTGTGTTTGATGACCCAGTTCTCTTTACCAACGCCTTGGGAGCCTACCAATATCTCCTGCTTCTCCTTGGCGTAGCGCACTAGGGTTTTGTTAAGCCGGTCGAGGTTGGCCTGCAACCGTTCCTTGTAAGCACCTTTCGCGTCAGAGGTCTCCAAGAGCGCCAGTACGTTGTCGCGGTTGCCCTCGATCATGGACTCCTTGATGCTCTTGGACTGGTACCAGGCGTAGGCTGTGCCCTTTTCGCCAGCGCCTTTGAGCGCCGCCGCGCCCCAGCGTGCTCCACCAATGGAATTGGCAGCCATGATGGCAGCCAATATACCCAGCGTGACACCACATCGCATTTGATAGCTGTCGGATTTTGAGGGTGTGGATTCCGCTTCGTTGCTCATGATTTGCTCCTTAATAATTAGATTTGAAAAACCAACAAGTCTATTGTTGTGCAGCCGGACACGCGTTGAGAGCAGCCGTACCAGAGCCCAACTGCACAATGTCAAAGGCGGCTGCGTTCAGTTGCCGCACGTGGTCGGTGTGCTTGCCTGGTCCAGAATTATGGATGCGTGTGGCCACTCGGTCGTCATCGTGGATGACAAATATGCGCCCAGGGCCCACGACAGCCATGCCTTCGGCTTTGTGGGTCAGCAAGAAAGGTGCGCCAGCGGCATCGCGCACCAAATGCGGGGTGTTGCCGATACTGCCGTCAGCGCTATCGGGCAGCACCCACACATAGGCACCCACTTCACCCGCGCCTTCATAAGAGGTCAACAACAACAGGCGCTGGCCCGCCGCATCGTATTCAATGCTAGATAGGCCCACTTTGCGTCCCACTTGATTGGATAGTTCTGTGAAATCGCGGACTACTTTGAAGTCTGTGTTGATGTCCAAAGAGAATGCACCGTTCACCATCCTGTAGCTACCGGCAATCAGGGTTACGCGGTAATCAAAATCTGTATGGGTACGCCCCATCTCACGCACGCCAAACAAGATACGCCCAGCGGGCAGGAGTGCAACGCCCTCAACTTTGAAATACGCGGTACGCGCGCCAAAGTGGCTTAGCAGTGCCTTGGCCAGTCTTTCGCGCAGTGCCAGGGAGCTGTTCACTCCTTCGCGTTCACTGCGAGAAATCACCTGTGCTTGCTCCGGCGTGTGTGCATTCCAGGCCAACAGCACATTGAACGCATCCAGGCTGCTGTTCTTGGCAGAGAAGCGGTCAAAGGCATTCATGGCTATGACGTGCTGGCCATCGGGCGACACGGCCATGGATTCGAACTTGCTGACTTGCGAAAAGGGTGGGTAGGCATAAAAAGTTTTCTCTCCTTCTGGATCAAAAACTGCGCCCGCATACGGCATGGAGAACACACTGGACTCGGTTGGATCTTCGGGAGCTTTGTCGTTCCCGAAAATGAGTTCACCCCCGCGCACCCCGGTTACCCAGGCCACCGCAGACAATTCGCAACTAGTGCTTGTGTTGGCTGAACACTGAATGGATCCGGACTGCTCAATGCGTGCGCAATAGCTGGGTACGACGCCAGTGACTGCGCAGCCGGATAGCCACGCGCTCAGTGCAACACAGAGAGCGGCCGAGGTTATTTTCATACCCATATTCTTTCAAGCGTTACCAGGCAAACGTGCACTGGGTGGTGGGAACAGGGTGAGCCCTTGTGCCTGAAACTGCTGGCGTACATAGGACCACAGCTCTTCTTTGGCCTTGGATTTTTTGGGCAGAATTTTGACCCGGTAACCGGCGGAGTACTCTGCAACCCAATAGCCGTTGTCGCAGACAATGCCCTTGAACCGCACCATGGGTGCAAACAAGGGGTCGTCTTTCAAGGCAATCGCTTTGGACTGGGCTACCGCCTCGCCAATGATGCTGAGTACCAGTGCAGGATCGACCTGGGGGTCCAGGTGGAACACGGTCTCTGCAGCAATGCCATTGGGCGTGGTGCTAAAGTTTTGCATCTCCGCCTCAGACACTTTGGAGTTGGCCAGACTGACCATCTGGCCATCGTTGGACTCTATGCGGGTGGTGCGCCAGGTGATGTCGATGACTTTACCCAAGGTGTTGTTGATCTTGATGTAATCCCCCACCCGGAAGGGGCGCTCAATGTTGAGAACAATGCCCGAAAACACATTGGCGATATTGGCCTGAATCGCCAGGCCGATCACCATGGCAAACACCCCTGAAGTGGCTAGCAAGCTGGTCAGTGGTTGGTTAAAGACGAATGCCACGATACAGGCCAGGGCCAAGGCAAACAAGACCAAGGCGGTAAAGAATTTGATGACATTGGGGACCTTGCGCTGGGTCTTTTCCTCCAGGGTATCCCACACAAAGCGATCTACGGCAATGGCGATCAGCCAGGCACCAATAATCCACCACAGACTCTCATACAGGTTGACCACCGAACGCGTGGTGCTCTGGGTAAAGTGGGTAAAGGCGTAGTCCAAAATCAGGTTGCCAGCGGCCAACAGCAATAGGGGCCAAAAGATGACCCGCAACAACCAGGTTTGTGCCACCCAATAGCGGTTGAGCTTGCGGCGGTCCAACAACAGGGCTACCAAGCTACCCAGCGCGCCAAAGATGGCGATATAGATGAAGTATTCGCTGGCAATGATGTCGCGGGCATTGGCGTTGGCGGGCTTGAGCAAAACGCCCAGCGTGATATTGGAAAACTGGGGCTGCTCACCCGTCAGGCCAACGTACTGTGGCGCGCCATCACTGTGTTCGCGCACCAGCTCTTGGGAAAACCAGGCGTTGTCTATGTCCCAACCCGTGCTGGCGTTAACCACTTTTTGGCGGACCATTTCCCCCAGCAGATCGTTGCCGGTGGGCATACCGAGCACGTCCACCACATACAGCAAGTTGCTGCGGTTGAGTTGCTGGTGCCTAAAGTTCAGCCCCGCAATGTGCTGGCCGTAAGCACGCTTGGCATTCGTAAAGTTAAGGCGAAATTTTTGCTTAATGCGGTAGCGTCGGTACTGAACCTCATCTGTCGATTTGCTCTCTTCGGGCTTGTCAAATTTGACGGGTTCCAGTGCATTGGAGATTTGCAGCTCTTGGGGATTGAAGTTGCCGCGAAAGCGAAACCAGATCGACATGTCCAGCATGGCGGTTTCTTTCTGCAGGTCTAAATCACTGATCTCATTGACCCGCACGCCGGTATAGACCACATTGGTTTTGAACATGAAACGGTCGTTCACATACAGCACCCGGCCTTGGCGCAGGGCTTCGATGTAGTTGAAGCTGGCACCCTTGGCAATGGGCAATAACTGAACCGGTGCCGAGATGAACTTGTCACCGTTGTAGATACCCATCTGAATCGGCAACTGAGCCTGCCCGTTCGCAAAGCGCAAAGGGCCGCTCAGCCCACGGATGTCGGCATCGTCCGCATCTGCAGACAGGGCCACTTTGGCGGCGTCGTGGGCCAAGGTGGCCAGCCAGTCGGGGGATGCGTTGAACTTTTGCTGGTAGCGCGTTTGGAACTGTTGGGCTTCGTCATTGGCGGTGTCAAACAGAACCGGTGTTGCCGCCACGATGCCATGGCTCTGTACCGCAGCATCTTTGCCCGAGAGGGCTTGCATGCTGCGTCCAAAAATGCCCGAGGACAACTGCTCGGATCCGAATATCTCCAGCGCATTGCCTGTGGCACGGATGCCTTTGACCAAGCGGGCTGCTAGCTCCGGGCCCGTGGCCAGGTAGACGGCACCGACATCGATTTGTTTAATGCTCTCCAGAATGCGCGCGACCTGCTCGTCTTGTGTCTCGCCTGGGGTAATCGTCCAGACGTTGCGTACGGGAGTTTCAAAGCGCTTGTAAACATCGAGAAAGGGCTCAACCAGTGGGTCAAAGTCAGTGCTGGCCTCGCGCACGATATACATCAGGCGCTGCTGCACCACGTTGCGGGCATAGTTGGCGGCAAAGCGCGCTTGTTCTTTCGGGTCAAGCCCCAAAGAGCGCACCCCAGCCACGGGTTCTGGCAAATACAGGGGTGTGACGATGGGCAGCTTGCGCGCCGCCAACACGGGTGCTGCAGCTTTGAGCCGTGTGAGACTGACATAGCCGATGACGGCAACCACGCGGGGGTCTGCTGCGATGAGCGCTGCGGTTTGTGCGCTCTCATCCAACGGCAAAAGCTCGACCTGCCTGCCTTTGTGGCCACCCGTCTTGTTGAGGCCTTCTACATAAATCGCGGCACCCTGCTGCAAGGCCAAACCCACCGTCGATTGGGTACCTTGCATGGGGCCAACCACCGCGATGCGTGGCCGCGTTTTAGCGTCATCGCTAATGAGGGCAATGCGGGTGATCAAGGAGAGCAGGGTGCCCAGCACCAGAATCGTCAGCAGGATCAGAGCGAAAATTTTCCACTTCTGGCCACTGCGCAAAAAGGTGAGGAGTCGGTTCATAGTTGGCTTTGGTTGGAACTAAAGAGAGATGGTGGGGCGGCTACTAACTACTAGCGCGAGCGGCCTTCAGATACCGTGATACGTGCCGTTTGCTTTCCGGCACTGACGACGACATTCATGGGCAATGCGCCATCGGGCGCATCTGCGATCAGCAGGCTTTTGAGCTCCGGGGCAAACCGCAACCACGGTGGAAGAGGTTTGCCGTCCTCCAGTGAGAAACTGGTCTTCACGTTTTTAACGTCTATCAACCGTGCCGCCAGGCCCGTCAGCGGGAAGCGGAAAGCAGACGCCAGCTCCGCTTTGGTGGCAAGTTTTAGGGCCTGTTCTACAGACATGCCTCTGCTGAGTGCATTGCCCAGTGCCAGCTTGAAGGCCCGGCTGTTGCCAGGGGATGCCAGCAAGCTGTCCACGTCTTGGCCACTGGCCAGTGCGGTGCTAGCGCTGCGAACCTCTGCAGGCATTTTTTCAATTGCCTTTCGGGCCACGGCCAAGGCGCGGGTGGGCGCGTCACCGCGGTTCAGCGCATTGGCCAAAGCGCGGTCAAAATCTTGCGAGCCCTGGGGTAGGTTGGCACCACCGGAGGAGAAGCCAGCTAAATCGTTGCGGGCATCGGCTTGTTTGCCTTGCTGCTCTGCCAAGCCGGCAGACTGGGCTTTGTCAAAAGCTTGTGCCACGCCTACGCCGCGTGCCAGGCTGTTGCCCAATACCTTGGCAAACGCCCCGTCCAGAGAGAAGCCCTCTATAAACGATGCGTCGCCTGAAGCCAGTGCAGCTGCGGGCACGCGCTTGTCAGCCTGCGCTGCCGCTGCAAAAGCTTTGGAGGCACCGTCGGCCTGGTTTAGTGCTTGGGCTAGCGGCACGCCCTTGCTCAACAAGGCCCCCAATGTCTGCTGAAACGCAGGCGACGTATCGGCAAATGCGGCGCTGGTGTCCGCTTGGCTGTTGGACAGGCTGGCCATAGGGGACTGGTCCAGCTGGATGGATTGGTCGGCCAGCTTAGCGGCTTGTTGGGCCAAGCGCAGTGCCTCATTGACAGACAGGCCTTTGGCCAAAGTGACCCCCAGTGTTTTGTCAAACGCGCTCAAGCCACGACTACTCTGCGCTTGGGCCAAGGTGGTGAGCTGGGTGTCTGCATCGGTGCCCATTACCAGTGCAGAGAGCGCTGTTGCTTGCGGGCTTAGGCTGGGTAACGGAAAGTCGCGCTCGGCGGCAAAGCTGCCCTGCGCCCGGAGTACGGCGTCATCCAAAGGCATACCGTTGGCCAGCAACACGCCAAGCGCCGTGTCAAAAGCCTTGACTGCTGAGCGGGTTTGCTCAGGACTCAAGCCCTGGCTGCTGGCGCTGCGAATCAATGATGAAGTCAATGCATCCAAGGCCTCGCCAGTGGGCGCGCTGCCAGCAATGCCTTGTTGAAGTTGGGAAAGTTCGGTTTGCAGCTCGGGCAAAGCAACCAGCGCTGCGCTACTTGGCAGCGCCAGATCTTCCATGCGCAACACGCTGCGGCCGCTGCTTGGCAGTGGTGCGTCTTGCTGCCGTACGGGTGTGGGTGCGTCAACGGTTTGCGCAGCAATCGGGTTGCCAGCGGGTGTTGGGGCCGTCGGTTTATTGGTTTCTGGAGCGGGGATGGCCAGCGCGATGTTGGGGGTGGCGAGACTGGTCGTTGTTGCGGGTGGCGAGGCTGGTGGCACAGTTGGTGGGTTGGAGGGCGCTGCCACCAAAGCTGCGATAGGCGTAGCAAAGACCAGGGGTGGCTCCAGCGGTGGGGCTGGATTTACCACAGGCGGCGCAGGCGTCGTGATAGTAGGCGGCACTGCCGTGGGTACAAAGGGCGCAGGTTTTACGACCAGAGTCGCGCCGCTATACGACAGCGTGTAATTGCTGCTGCTCAAACCCTGTGCAATGAGTGCGTAGTTGCCTTCGGTGATGGCCCCTTGGCTAGAGCCACCATAGGCCAGCGTGCCACTTAGCACCGCACTGGACTCACCGGCTACAAAGCCGTTGTAAG
This sequence comes from Burkholderiales bacterium PBB3, assembly GCA_002256115.1. Classification (GTDB taxonomy): domain Bacteria; phylum Pseudomonadota; class Gammaproteobacteria; order Burkholderiales; family Burkholderiaceae_C; genus Allorhodoferax. The sequence continues at coordinate 13,584 of NKIK01000019.1, read as the reverse complement.
TCACGCCATTGCCACCGGCAAATGCAACACCGTCATACGTCTTGCTGGCTGAATTGGCCGTCACCGTCAGTGCCGCAGGGGTGATCGTGCCGATGCTGCCGCTGACCGTGCTGGGCAAGGTGTAGTTGCTCAGTACGGTGCCGCCGCTGGCGGCGTAGTCACTGGGTGCTAAAGCCACCGTGATAGTCTTATTGGTACCTGCACCGGGGCTGGCATAAGTGCCCAGTGTCTGGGTAATGCTGGCCCCTTCGCCCGCAGCAAAACCACTCAGCAAATAATTGCCCGGTGCCAATGTTGCCTGGGTTGTGCCGTCGTAAGGCTTGGTACTGACCCCGGTAAGACCAATAGCAAGCGCCGACAAGCCTGCCGGTGAAATACTCAAGCCACCTGCGGAATAACTGATGTTGTAGTTGCCACTGTTCAAGCCCGAGGGATTGATGCTGTAGTTACCCACATTCTTGGCCCCCTGGCTAGAGCCTCCATACGCCAGTGTGCCGCCCAATACGGCACTAGACTCACCGGCCACAAAGCCGTTGTAAGTCACGCCATTGCCACCCGCAAAGGCAACACCGTCATACGTCTTGCTGGTTGAATTAGCCGTTACCGTCAGAGCTACTGGGGTGATCGTGCCGATATTGCCGCTGATGCTAGTGGGCAATATGTAGTTGGAAAGATTGGTGGCCCCCACTGCCGTGTAGTCGGTGTTGCTCAGGCTCACGGTAATGTTTTTTCCCGACCCGGCGTTGGCATCATTGAAGTTGCCACTGGTCTTGGTAATGTTGGCGTTGTCACCGCCAATGAATCCGGTCAACACATAGTTAGAGGGTCCCAACGTGACTGATGTGCTGCCGTCGTAGGTTTTGCTGAGACTACCCGTCAAACTGCCCGCAATGGCGGTCAGTGCAAATGGGTTGACCGTGAGCGAGCCGTTTTGCCAAGTCAAGTAATAGCTGTTGCTTGAGGCCACCGTGCCCGCCGTAACGGCATAGACGCCAACATTGGTACAAGCGACGCAGTTCGCACTGCCGGTCAAAATACCTGGCAAGGTATCGCCGCCGGTCAATACGCCAGAAACAAGGGCGTAGGAATACACCGGCGCGTTTCCAAAGGTGATGGTCAACGGCACAGTGCTTACCGTGATCGGGGTTTGTGCAAATGTACTGCTGGGGCTGCCGGTGTTGTACCCAATCAGGAATCCACGGTAAGTCGACGACACCCCGTAGTTGGCCACTGGCGCGACACCACCCACAGATACGACCGAGGAGCTAGCTGAATTGGTGAGTGAAGTACCAGTGCCAGCCAAATAGCCGGTAATCCCGCCTATATAGGTGCTACCCGTGCCTGTGCTGACATTGCCGCGGCTGGTTACCGTGGTCAAAGTGCTGTAGTTAGGGGTTGCACCGCTGATGCCACCGACAAACTGGGCACTAAGCCCGGTGCTCACGTTGCCGGTTGATGTGGACGTACTGATGGCGGTGACCGCACTGTTGGAGTAAACGTTGGAGCTGTTGCCCGCAAGGCCGCCCACATACTGTGCAAAGTCGCCCGCAGTGACGGTGCCCGAGCTGGTGCTGCCCTGAATGCTGGTGTGGTTGTAGCCCACCAAGCCGCCCACTCCCCAAAACCCGGTGGCTAGGGACGTGCCACTGCCCACCGTGACCGATCCTGTAAAGCTGGAGTTAGACAGCAACCCTGCGGTCTGTCCGGCTCCAGTGCCGTTTCCATTCTCTCCAATGAGGCCACCAATACCTGAGCCAAACCGCGTATCGACTGAGCCGGTGCGAGCGCCATTGACGGTAACGGTGCCGCTGTTGGACACGGCGCTGACATCGCCACTATTGCCACCAACAACGCCCCCCATTGTGAAATACCCTGTGTCCGTGGAGCTGACAGCCGCGCTGCTGACGCCATTGCTTACGGTGCCCGTTACACCCGCATTTGTGGTGTTGCGCCCCACTGCACCGCCGACGCTGCTGCCGCTGAGCGCAATAGTGCCAGCCAGCGTGAAGTTGTTCAGGGTTCCGCCGTCGTTCCAGCCAATGATGGTGCCGCACTGGTAGCTGCAAGCAACGCTGTTTGCGCCAGATACGGCAATACCGCTCACGCTGCCCTTGCTATTGAGGCCAATGAGCCCCAAGGATTGATCGGCACCGGGGCTCAAAAGAGTGAAGTTTTGCACACCCAGGTTGCGCACCGTGCCGTAGTTGTAGCCAATCAAACCCTGATAAGAAAAGGTCGAGGAAATGCTCATGTTGGAGATGGTGTTGCCAAATCCATCAAACACCGCCACTGAGCCTGTGCCACTGCCCAGCTGCCCTACCCAGGGGCCACTTTTGGTGCCGCTGACCGAGGCATCAATATCGTTGACCAAGACGAACTTGCCATTCGAATTGTTCATTGCCGAAAAGTTGGTTAGCGTCTTCAATGCGGTGTACTGGTTGTTACCGATCCAGACCACCGGCGTGGTGCCCGAAAGCGTGATGTTGGCACCGGTGCCCAGGGTGTAGCCCGTGCTGGCCACGGGTGCCGTAGTGGTATTGCTGCCGCCGTAAAAAAGCTGAATACCCGCACCGTTTCCCGAGGCGGTGATATCTGCATTTATCGCAATATTGCGTTCGGCTGACAGGGTCAACATGTTTGTGCCAGACCAATTGAGGGCCTCGTTCACCAAGATGTCACCGCTGCCCGGCACACCCTGCGTTAGGGTGCTGATGGTGACATTGCTAGTGTCCAGATTGGCCGACAACGCAGTACCGGTAATGTCTCCACCCGCCGCTGCGATGGTGTAATTGTTGGGGTCGATCAGCCAGGTGCCGTTGCGCCCGGATGGTGACCGCGTGTCCACGCGCAGCCCCCCGTCGGTCATGACACGAAAGCCTGAGGTTTCAACACGTCCGCCTTCGCCAGCGGTGCCTGCTCCGCGTGCTTGCAGCGTGCCGCCAACTTGGGTTAACGATTGTGGATTGTTGATATCTGACCAAACGACGACCGTGCCACCATCGCCCTGGTTGGTGGCATTGGCGTCCATCAACGCCCCGGATTCCACTACTGTGGAGGTTGACGCGCGAACAGTCAGGTCTTGGCCCTGCCAACTTCCGCCCACCCGCACTTCGCCACCACCGGTAGCGCCTGACGCACCCAGGTGCGCACTGCCCCCGATGTGAATGTGTTCGCCAGATACGGTAATTGACCCGCCCTGGCCAAGGGACGAGTTGGCCTGAACTTGCCCGGTGACCGATACCTGCCCGTGCGCACCCCCATCCAAAAAGATGCGCCCCCCTTGCTGCGACACGCCGCTGGCTTCCAGCGTGCCTGTATTGCGAACGACGCTGCCCGCGAGTTGGTTCGCCGCCTGGGCCGACAAAACGATCAACCCACCAGGTGCGAGAACGGCATTGCCGTTGTCTACCAACGTTTGCACTTCAGCAGGAGATACCCGCACCTTGGCCAATGAGCCACTGCCGTCGAACTGAAGTTCAAACTTCTCACCCGCTGCCATGGCGACCGTGCCCGCTTGCGCCAGTACAGTGCCCCGGTTGCGAACCTCGGGTGCCAATAGCGCCACGTAGCCTCCCAGCGCCGCTCTTAAATCGCCATCATTCAACACCGCGCCAAGCGCACCCTGGCGTGACCATGTGCTGCGCCCAGCCATGAAATCCTGGTTGGAAATGCTGTGCGTTGTAGCGACCAAGCCGCCAACGGAGACCGAGGCCGTAGGGGAGAAATACACGCCATTGGGGTTGCTCAGAAAAACCTGACCATTGGCCGTAATCTGGCCCCATATTTGGCTGGCTTGGGTGTCTAGTACCCGATTGAGCAAAACGCTACTACTGGACGGCTGTTGGAAATGGACTTGTGCCTGGCTACCCACATTGAAGTTGGCCCAGTCAATGGCCGCACGGGCACTGGTTTGCTGCACATCCATGCGCCCGGTCGATTGGGTGATGGCAGCCTGCCCGGCCACCACCACCCCACCGGTGGGCAACTGGCTGACCGGCGGCGGAGCTTCTGGTCCGGCCCATGCATAACCCACAGCCACCAAAAGGGCGGTACTGCCTGCAGCTTTCCCACATGACTTGGCTATCTCTGCCACCACCACCCAAGCTTGGGCTGTGCTGTTCCAGAGTAGTTTAAAAATGTGGTTCATCGCTATTCACGTCACTAAAAGCTGGCGCTGGCGTGTAGCCAGAACCTATCGCGCAGCAGCGAGCCATCTTGGTCGTTGCCCGTGGCACTGGGGTTGGGGTTTTCGCCCAATCGTCGCGCCCAGGTGATTTTGGTGCTGATGCCACGATCACTGGTCCAGCCCAAGGCCAGTCCGGCGCCTTGAAGCTGCAACTGGTTGCGCAGAGCGCCGCCCGCAAAGTCGTTGTGGTGGTTTACTGTGACGGCACCCCAGTCATAAAACCCCGACAGTGCGACATTGGACGGCAAGGCCCAGCGCAACTCCAGATTGACCAGTTGTCCATCCGAGCCGCCCGCTTCGCCCGACGGGTAGGCGCGTACCCCGCTTGCGCCACCTAGATAGAATTTTTCGCTGGAATCCAGATTTTTGCCAGCAACCTGTCCGCTCAGGGCCGCCAGCAAAGCCCACTGGCGTAACAAGGTCTGCTGTCGGCTGACGCTATAGCGCAACTTGCTGTATTGGCCAGCCACTTGCGTGGTGGCCGCATCACCGGCTTGGTTCGGGGAGTTGCGTAAGTCAACATCGCCGAAGGTGAGTGTCGCGCTGGCCTGGGTCAGGCCGCCATCGTTGCCAGTGTCGCGCCGGTTGCCATTGATGCCCAGGCTCAAGGTGCTGATGCGGTAGTCGCTGGTGGTGGCATCGGCCGATAGATTTTTAAATGCTTTGCGATCCCAGGCGCTTGTCACGTAGATATTGGCATAGCGGCTGCGCAGCGCCGGATAGCTCAACTCAAGACCCCAAGTCGATGAATCACCCCGGGCACCCAGTGCATCAAAGTAGGCACCGACCAGGCGGTACTGCAAGACCGATGCGCTGGCCCCGGCGCGAAGGCCGTCAGCGCCCGCCGGCACAAAATACGCGAGTCGCAGGTAGTCACTGCCCTGCGTATGCGCCAGGTTGAGTTGGCCTTGGTCCAAACGGCCCCAAGGGCTATTGATGGCTAGGTTGGCCGTCAATCGCGCCGCACCGGTCGAACGCGAACCCGTGTTGTCAGACCCGGCATCACCCGACCACCAGGGCTTGTCATTGATCTTCAGAATCAGGTCGGATTCGGCTTGCTGTTGGCCCTCAGTCAAGCTGCCTGCAACCTCGACTCCCGGCAAATCACTGAGCAAAAGCAGCGCTCTGTCTAGAGCTTTGGCGTCAAGTGGACGACCTTGGCTCTGACCCCGCTGCGCGATGGCGACAAAGGGCGCGATTTCGCGGTGGCGCAAGGTGCTGGGAGCTTCGGTTTGGACACGACCAAAGCGCGCCTCCACAATTTGAATGCGCACCACACCATTGACAATTTCTTGCCGTGGCAGGTAGGCACGTACCACCCAACCTGCCGCACGGTAGGCGTCTGCTACTGCGATGGCGACTTCTTGTAATTGGGTGAACTGCAGCGGCCTGTTGAGCCACGCTTGAGTAACCACGGCAAGCGCTTGTTTACTCAGCAAGGTGTTGCCCGCAAACTGAAATTCCTGGATCAGGATGGGGCCAGTGGGCGCCGCCATGGGCGCAGGGGGCAAGGCCTCCCGCGGCATGGACTGGTTGTTGGGGGTTGGCAAGCCGCGTTCAATTTGCTGGCGTAGTTGTCCGGCATCCGGTACCGTTTGCGCCAACGCCAGTGGGCTCACAAGCAGCAGCAAAAGGAGGCGTGGCAGATGCATGTCTCTAAACTAGCCTTTGAAGACTACAAAAACTACGGCTGCCAAATACACCAGCGGTAAGCCCCAAGCCCACAGCCGTGACAGCCTGAGAGTTCTTTCAGGGTCTACAACAAACATCCGGTGGTGATAAATCATCACCACCGTTGAGACCAGAATACAGAGCATGGTCAGGTTGTAGAGCATGTCGCCCAGGCCAAACGACTCGGATTGAGGCAGGTTGGCTTCAAGGGACGAGCCGGTAATCACCGCCAAGAAAAAGCTGGTCGTAATCAACCAGAAACGGGTGTCGATCAGTTCTGGGGAAATTCGGAATGCGACGAAAGTCAGTGTCGCCGCCAGTAAAAGTATCGAGAAGTACTTGAAGAAATACCCAAAACCAGCACGCTTCAATTCGACTGCGAAGGTGTAGCGAGGCAACTTTGTCTCGGTATCCTTGGCCACAGAGGAGTCTCCGTAATTGGTGTTGTAGCTCGTTGTTGAAGCGTAACTCTCGAACTTACCGACGGTCCAGCCAGGCACCGTAATTTTGGGGCTGACATTCGTGTTTTCTATGTCTGCAACAAACGTGGTCTGAGCCCCCTCCGGGTTGTAGTCTTCAATCTGAATCTTCAGCAGATGGTTGTCCAGCGGATAGCGCTCCACATCGAAATTCCTGAAGATCGTGGCTTGTACCCGTTGCATGGCGTAATTGACATTACCGATCTTCTTCTTAATCAATCCATCTTTGGCATCCACATAGCCATTGAATATCTTGAACGACTCCATCGGATTGAGTTTGTCGTCTTGCCAACGAAACCAGATGTTGAAATCCACCTGAAACTTTTTCTCTTTCAGGCTGACGGCCGGAATATTATTCAAATAAACGCCAACGTCAACGGTATTGGCGGCTGGTGCCGCAGCGTGAGCATTAGGTGTAAGCAATGCAAAAAAGCTGCAAAACACCGCAAACAAAAGTACCCATCGGTGCCTGATAGATGTCGCGATGGGTACCCTGATTCTGTGGTCGCTAACCATGTCATATTGCGTCACTTCAACTCCTCCAATGCCGCTTGCGCGTTGCCAAAAATCCATGAAGAGCATTCATTGCGTTGGGGTATCTCAAGGTAGCGTGCGCCTGAAATATTGCCGAAACAATGTTTTGTGCCGCATTGGCAACTAAATGGCTCTGCCATATCCCATTCGGTTGTCAGATAGTTGAAGGTCAAGGCCTCCCCTGCGGCGATATCTCGTTTTGCCACCATGGCGAGGGATTGCGCGTCCACCCACAAATTGGGGTCACAGGAGTGATTGATCATGGCCCATAGTTGATCGCTTGGCTCTAGGTGCTTGTCCACGCCGAGTTGCAGGGTGTACTTGCTTGGAGCCTCAACCCATTTCCCTTTGAGTTCGATTGCGATGGCATCCTTGGCAATAGCTTGCAATGTTTTCAGGCCCTGACCAAAGGGCTCATCGATGATCTTCAGACGCATGCTTAACTTTCAATTCACAGGATTAGTGCCGGCACTGTGCCAGCTGGGAACACCTTCAATCGTCTCGATATCATAGTTACCGAAGCCATTGAATGGTGTCACTAACTCCAAACAATAGGCACCGAGAAACCCTATCTCAATCCAGTCCCCCGCATCCACATCGTGTGGCAAAAAGTAAGGGCCACGCATGTAGTCCCCAGAGTCACAGGTAGGGCCTGCCAAAGAAAATCCTGTCAAAGGCCCTTGTTGGGACTCGAACTCTGCTTCGCTCACCCGTCGGACCGGATGGAAGCGGGGCAGCCAGCGCAAATCGGAGAGCAGCCCGTGCAGCCCGTCGTTCAAAAACAAAGTGTTGCCTCGGCGTAGCTGTACCCGCACGAGTGCCGAACCCGCCTCCGCCACCAGCGATCGCCCCGGCTCACACTGAAGCGTGCAATCAGGGCCAAAGGCAGAGCTCAGTCTTGCAAAGGTTTCGGCAATGACCTGTCCGAATAGTGCCAATGGTGGTTCTATCCCCCGGTAGCCAGCCGGAAAGCCGCCACCGACGTCCAGCACGGCCAAAGCTGCGCCTGCAAGCCTTGCGACCTGGGCCGCTTCCTCCATTGCTTCAACAAAAGACGCTGGGTGTTCACATTGGCTACCGACATGAAACGTCAGCCCGCCAGGGATTCCCATTGCGGCGATCCGTTGCAGCAACACAATGGCCTCCGCCTGGCTTGCTCCAAATTTGCCTGTCATGTCGTACTCTGATTGCTTCGGAGCTAGCGCCATCCGCACGATCAGGGTACATCCGGCACCACCTTCGGTTGCGCGAAGTGTTTTTTCGAGCTCATCCAGACTGTCGATTGCAAAACTGCGCACACCAAGTTTGTAGGCGTCACCAATGTCAGTTTCGCTCTTGACCGGATTCATAAAGGCACACACGGCCGCCTTGTCGGCTTTTAAGACGGTATGAAGTTCTAGCATGGATGCCACGTCAAAATGGTGGACCCCCTCAGCGACGATGCAGTCCAACACCGACGACAGCGTATTGGCCTTTACTGCATAGAAGGGGTTGGGCAGGTGCGCCTTGATCCGTCGCGTCTGCTGACTTAGTGCTTGTGGATACAAGCAGAAAATGGGCACGGCCTCACCCCCGCTTTGCCGATGGGTCGCAAGTTGCAAGGTAGATTTCCAAACACTTTTTTCCATCATCATTCGGGTTTTTCAAGGGGTCTGGCGGAAGTTGGCAACAGTCTATCTGGACTGCAAGCGTTGGCGTGCGAAACTTCAGGCACACCGCAGCTTGCTGCACCACAAACAAAAATAAGGGAGTTTTTATGGTTTGCAAACAACGCTGTTTCGTCGCCGGGCTGGTTTCCGCGGCCATGGTGTTGGCACCCGCGCTGGCGCTGGCCGATTGCCCGCTAGACCGTGCCGTTTACCGCGATGCGGGTCAAGGCGGCTTCACCCTGGAGTTCTCCAAGTCCGCAGAGTCGCCCGACCTGGCCAGCACGCTGGCCCGCGTGACTGTGCGGCATGCCAAAAAAGGCGTCATTTCGCAGTGGGAGCTTTCCCACGGCTTGGGTTACGGAGCCTTTGAACTCGTTGACCCCACAGGTGAGGACAAATACAACCATAGCGTGGTGGCCTTTGATGCCAAGCTGCGTGCGCTGGACGCGCCGCATGGTGCCTGGCTTTTTGTCGCAGGGTTGGGCGTCAGTAATTGGTATTCAGGTCGCCAGGGTGCGCGTGACGAGCCCTTGCTTAAAGACCCGATGTGGGTCTTTGTGCGCTGTACAAAGTAGCCGCACTACCAAGAAAAAATCTTGCCCGGATTCATGATGTTGTGCGGGTCCAGCGCGTGCTTGATGCTGCGCATCATGTTCACCGCGCCCGTGCCGGTTTCGCTCACCAAAAAATCCATCTTGTGCAGGCCTACACCGTGCTCGCCGGTGCAGGTGCCGCCCAAGCGCAGGGCGCGCGCCACCAGCTGGTGGTTGAGCTTCTCGGCCAGCGCGCGTTCTTCGGGTTGGGCCGGGTCGATCAAATAGCCCATGTGGAAGTTGCCATCGCCCACGTGGCCCACCAAAAAGTAGGGCAGGCCGGCCCCTTGGGCCTCGGTCACGCTGTCCAGCAGCGCGTCGGCCAAGTGCGATATGGGCACGCAGGCATCGGTGGTGATGGCTTTGCAGCCGGGGCGCGATTGCACACCGGCAAAGTAGGCGTTGTGCCGCGCGGTCCACAGGCGGGTGCGCTCTTCGGGCGTCTCGGCCCACTCAAAGGTTTGGCCGCCGTGGTCATTGGCAATCTCTTGCACGGTCTGCACTTGCTCTTTTACGCTGTCGGGCGAACCATGAAACTCCATGAGCAGCATGGCGCTTTCGGGCAAGCTGAGCTTGGAGTGGGCATTGACCATGCGCACGGTGTTGTCGTCTAGCAGCTCGCAGCGCGCAATCGGCACGCCCAGTTGGATGATTTGGATGGTGGTGTTGACCGCATCGGCCAGGCTGTTGAATGAGCAGGTGGCAGCCATCACGGCCTCGGGCAAGGGGTAGAGTTTGACCGTGACTTCGGTGATCACGCCCAACGTGCCTTCGCTGCCCACCAGCAGTCGCGTTAGGTCGTAGCCCGCCGATGATTTCTTGGCGCGCGTGCCGGTGCGAATCACTTCGCCGCTGGCCGTCACCACTTCCAGCGCCAGCACGTTCTCGCGCATGGTGCCGTAGCGCACGGCATTCGTGCCGCTGGCGCGCGTGGCGCTCATGCCGCCAATCGTGGCGTCGGCTCCGGGGTCAATGGGGAAGAACAGGCCGGTGGATTTGATCTCGTCATTGAGCTGCTTGCGCGTCACACCGGGCTGCACGGTCACGGTCAGGTCTTCGGCGTTGATGGAGAGCACCGCGTTCATACGGCTCACATCGAGGCTGATGCCGCCTTGTACGGCGAGCAGGTGGCCCTCTAGCGAGGAACCCACGCCAAAGGGAATGACCGGCACGCGGTACTGCGCAGCCAGCTTCACGGCATCGCTCACATCCTGCGTGCTCTGCGCAAACACCACGGCGGCGGGTGGCGCAATGTCAAAGGCCGATTCGTCGCGGCCATGCTGCTCGCGCACCACCAGCGCCGTAGAAAACTGGTCGCCAAAGGCTTCTTGCAAGGCCAGTTTGAGCGCATCGGGCATGGGGCGCGGCTGGGAGGTTGGCAATGGGGTATAGGTGGTGGCTTGCATGGCGTGTCCTGTTCAGCGCAGCGCCGCTGCGTGGTGTGCCACATGGTCGGCCATGAAGGTCGACACAAAGTAGTAGCCGTGGTCATAGCCCGCATGGCGGCGCAGGGTGAGCGGCTGGCCAATCTGGGCACAGGCCGCCTCCAGCAGATGGGGGTGCAGTTGCTCGGCCAAAAATTTGTCGGCCAAGCCCTGATCGATCAAGATGCCTTGGGGGTAGGGCGCAGCGCTTTGGCGCGCCATCAGCGCGCTGGCATCGTGGCCTTGCCAGGTGGTGGTGTCTGCACCCAGGTAGCCGGTGAAAGCCTTCTGCCCCCAGGGGCACTGCGTGGGCGCGCAAATCGGCGCAAACGCCGACACGGAGCGAAACAGGTCGGTGTATTTAAGCGCCAGTGTTAGCGCTCCGTGACCGCCCATGGAGTGGCCGGTGATACCTAAGCGCGCACCGTCCAGCGGCAAATGCTCAAGAAGTGTAGGCAGCAGCTCTTGCACCAAGTAGCTTTCCATGCGGTAGTGCGTCGCCCAGGGTGCCTGGGTGGCATCGATGTAAAAGCCTGCGGCCAGGCCAAAGTCCCAGGCATCGGCCTCGCCAGGAATATCTGCGCCGCGCGGGCTGGTGTCGGGTGCAATCAGGGCCAGGCCGTGTTCGGCGGCATAGCGCTGGGCACCGGCCTTGGTCATGAAGGTCTCTTCATTACAGGTCAGGCCCGCCAAGTAAACCAGTGCAGGCACCGGGCCCTGCGCGGCCTGGGCCGGCAGAAACACCGAGAACCGCATTGGCAAGCCAATGGTGCTGGAGGCGTGCCGATAAAAACGCTGCACGCCGCCAAAACAGGCGTGTTCGCTGAGAGTTTCAAAGGGTGTTGTTGGCATATCTTTGCTATCAAAAGGGAAGCTGCTCCCGCACTATCCACGGCCTGAAAGGCACATTTGACTAATAAATAACCACACCGCGGATGGATTCGCCACGCTTCATCAAATCAAAGCCTTTGTTGATGTCTTCCAGCGGCATGGTGTGGGTGATCAGGCTGTCGATGTTGATCTTGCCTTCCATGTACCAGTCCACGATCTTGGGCACATCGGTGCGGCCGCGTGCACCGCCAAAGGCCGAGCCTTCCCACTTGCGGCCGGTGACCAGCTGAAACGGGCGTGTGGAGATTTCGGCACCGGCCTCGGCTACGCCGATGATGATGCTGCGGCCCCAGCCCTTGTGCGTGCACTCCAGCGCCTGGCGCATGACCTTGGTGTTGCCGATGCACTCAAAGCTGTAGTCGGCACCGCCGTCGGTCAGTTGCACAATGGCGTCCACAATGTTGCCGCCTGCGGCCTCGATGTCCTTGGGGTTCAAAAAGTGCGTCATGCCGAATTGGCGCGCCATGGCTTCGCGTTCAGGGTTCAGGTCCACGCCGATGATCTTGTCGGCGCCTACCATCTTCAGGCCCTGGATCACGTTCAGGCCAATGCCGCCCAGGCCAAACACCACGGCGTTGGCACCGGCTTCCACCTTGGCGGTGAAGATAACCGCGCCGATGCCGGTGGTCACGCCGCAGCCGATGTAGCAAACCTTGTCGAACGGTGCATCTTCACGAATCTTGGCCAGGCTGATTTCGGGCGCCACGGTGTAGTTGCTGAAGGTGGATGTGCCCATGTAATGGAAGATGGGGTCGCCATTCAGGCTGAAGCGGCTGGTGGCGTCGGGCATGAGGCCCTTGCCCTGGGTGCCACGGATCAGCTGGCACAGGTTGGTTTTGCGGGAGAGGCAAAACTTGCAGGTGCGGCACTCGGGCGTGTAGAGCGGAATGACGTGGTCGCCCTTTTTGAGCGTGGTCACGCCGGGGCCTACGTCCACCACAATGCCCGCGCCTTCGTGGCCCAGGATGGCTGGGAAGATGCCTTCGGGGTCGGCACCGCTGAGGGTGTAGTAGTCGGTGTGGCAAATGCCGGTGGCTTTGATCTCGACCAGCACCTCGCCAAATTTGGGGCCTTGCAGGTCCACGGTTTCGATGGTCAAAGGTTGGCCTGCTTTCCAGGCGACGGCGGCACGTGTTTGCATAGCGATGGGGATTTGGGTGATAGAGGTTGAAAGACCTTGGCGAGGGCCGCCAAACGTAGACTCAGTTTACGATAGCCTGCATAACCAAGCGGAGTCAAGGCGCATAGCTTGCGCAATGGCGTTGCGCCCCGTTTGCCCGCTCACCGCAGCATTTTTTGGAGCATCACTATGGGCAATCGCCTTACCCAAATCGCCACCCGCACCGGGGACAACGGCACCACTGGCCTGGGGGACAACACCCGCGTCTCTAAAAACAGCTTGCGCGTGCATGCCATGGGCGATGTGGATGAGCTGAACTCGCACATCGGCGTGCTGCTGTGCGAAGACATGCCTGACGCGCTGCGCACGCTGCTGGTCGAGATTCAGCATCAGCTTTTCAACTTGGGTGGTGAGCTGTCTATTCCTGGCTACGAGTTGCTCAAGGCCGAGGCAGTGGCTGCGCTGGACGATGCGCTGGAAGAACACAACGCAGCGCTGCCGCGCCTGCAAGAGTTCATTCTGCCAGCGGGTACCCGGGCCGCATCCTTGGCGCATGTGTGCCGCACCGTGGCGCGCCGGGCCGAGCGGGCGGTGGTGGCGCTGGGCAACGAGGAGGCGCTGAAAGACACGCCACGCCAGTATCTGAATCGCTTGTCGGACTTGATGTTTGTACTGTCCCGCGTGCTGAATCGCTACCGCACGGATGGCACGGTGGGGGACGACGTGTATTGGAAAAGTGAGCGGATGGCCAACGCTGCCGTCAGCGAGTAGCTAGCGCCGGAGTCAGGGCGGTAATGCGTTCTGCGCAGGTAAAGGAGGAGCCCGCAACGCGGGGGGGGACACGGAGCAAAACGCTTTACCGCCCAGTCTCCTCAGAGGCCGCTTTTTAGCTGGCTGTAAAACATTCGGCCTAGGAGTCTGCGCGGCAGAATATTCGTGGCCGTTGCAAAGCCTGAATTTCTCCTCTTCGATGCAATATGAGGTCGCTGACTGCGATTTTCCGGCTTTCCCGTTCAGCTCGGCCTTGTTTGAGGCGT